>NZ_JRJC01000036.1:0-838849 GCF_000762975.1 Enterobacter sp. UCD-UG_FMILLET | reverse complement strand
TAAGCGCAGCGATGCGTTGAGCTAACCGATACTAATGAACCGTGAGGCTTAACCTTACAACGCCGAAGGTGTTTTGGCGAAGAGACAGACAATCAAATTTCAGCCTGATACAGATTAACAGAATTTGCCTGGCGGCTTTAGCGCGGTGGTCCCACCTGACCCCATGCCGAACTCAGAAGTGAAACGCCGTAGCGCCGATGGTAGTGTGGGGTCTCCCCATGTGAGAGTAGGGAACTGCCAGGCATCAATTAGAAGAACCCCGTACCGTAAGGTGCGGGGTTTTTTGCTTTGCGCTTAACCTCTCTGGCCTTTCTCTTAATCCCTTATCCTGCTAATGGAATGTGTGATCCCTGTCGCAATGTCATTTATAACAAAATTATAACATTTCATTTACGAGGTAATTGAGTCTCCTGGCTCAATACGCCGCTGTTTATGGCAGGAGCATAATCACAATGACAGAAAGCATTACATCAAACGGGACGCTGGCTAACAGTGATACCCGAAGAAGGGTATGGGCAATCGTCAGCGCCTCTTCAGGGAATCTGGTTGAATGGTTCGACTTTTACGTCTACTCATTCTGTTCACTCTACTTCGCACATATTTTTTTCCCATCCGGCAACACCACAACGCAGCTGCTACAAACAGCGGGGGTTTTTGCTGCAGGGTTTTTAATGCGACCCATTGGGGGCTGGCTGTTCGGCCGCATTGCGGATCGTCGCGGCCGTAAGGCTTCTATGCTGATCTCGGTGTGCATGATGTGCTTTGGTTCTCTGGTGATCGCTTGCTTACCGGGATATGAATCGATTGGCACCTGGGCACCGGCGCTACTGTTACTGGCCCGCTTATTTCAGGGATTATCGGTGGGGGGTGAATACGGTACCAGTGCGACCTACATGAGTGAGATTGCACTGGAAGGCCGTAAAGGTTTTTACGCCTCATTCCAGTACGTCACGCTGATTGGTGGTCAACTGCTGGCCATTCTTGTGGTGGTGATCCTGCAGCAAATTCTGACGGACGAACAACTTCATGCCTGGGGATGGCGAATTCCTTTCGCGATGGGCGCAGTACTGGCGGTTGTCGCACTTTGGCTACGCCGTCAGTTAGATGAAACCTCTCAGAAGGAAGTCAGAACGCTGAAGGAGGCTGGAACATTCAAAGGGTTATGGCGTAACCGCAAAGCTTTCCTTATGGTGCTGGGCTTTACTGCGGGTGGCTCTCTCAGTTTCTACACGTTCACGACCTATATGCAGAAGTACCTGGTGAACACCACCGGCATGCACGCAAACGTTGCCAGCGTAGTCATGACCGTGGCGCTGTTTGTCTTTATGCTCATACAACCTATTATCGGTGCGCTCTCGGATAAAATCGGTCGACGTACGTCGATGCTGATTTTTGGCGGCCTGTCGGCGTTATGTACCGTACCTATTCTGTCGGCCCTTCAGCATGTGACTTCGCCGTATGCGGCGTTTGCGCTGCTGATGCTGGCGATGGTGATTGTCAGTTTCTATACCTCTATTAGCGGAATACTGAAAGCTGAAATGTTCCCGGCGCAGGTACGCGCTTTAGGGGTCGGGCTCTCTTATGCGGTAGCTAATGCGTTGTTTGGCGGATCGGCGGAGTACGTTGCGTTGTCGCTTAAATCATGGGGAAGTGAAACGACATTCTTCTGGTACGTAACGATAATGGGCGCACTGGCTTTTGTTGTTTCCCTGATGCTGCATCGCAAAGGGAAAGGCATTCGACTTTAATAGCGCGCCATCTGCCACACGGCATAGCCGGTCGTTGCGCCGGCGACATCCCAGGCGAAATCTTTCCAGCTCCAGCCGCTCCCTGCGGGGCGGCTATCCCACAGTTCTTTTGATGCTCCAAGACTGACTGAGAACATCAACCCTATCGCCGCGCTACGATCCCGGCTGTATCCCTGATACTGCGCATATTCATTACCGGCTGCGGACAACATCGCGGAAGCGAGGAAATGCTGGGCTTTATCCTGTCCGGACCAGTTATCGTTAGCCATATGGCTACAGCCACTGAGAAAGAGGACGCTAAGTAACAGAGGAATACGCATCAACGGCTCCATAAAAAAGCCCTGCGGGTGGCAGGGCCTGGACATTACAGAATACGGCTGATAAGTCGGTCGATACGGATACGACGTAAGCGGCGGATAAGCTTGCGGACTTTCACCGGGTAATCGGCAATGCTCTGCAATTCGCGGTAATGATTCACCACAGTAGTATGCGTGCGAATCAGCTCCAGCTCACGTTCACGCTGTGCGGCTAACTCATGCTGCGGGTCATGGATCAGGATAGCGTTTTCCAGATCCAGTCGCCACGCGCGTGGGTTGAGGTTGTTACCGGTCAGCAGCATCCACTCATCGTCGACCCACATGCCTTTAAGATGGTAACTATTGTCTTCGTCTTTCCAGAGGCGTACTACCAGCTGGTCAGTGTTGACGTAATACTGTAAACGGCTCAGGAAACGGCGCAGGTTAATCTCATACAGATAAGGCAGCGCACCGATGATTTTGAACGGCTGATCTTCAGGAATGAAGAAGTCGTTTGCGGTTTTATCACCAACGATGATTTCCACTTTTTTACCGTCGCGCAGCAGCTGAATAATATTACGCACCAGCACGGCAGGAAGGTTGAAGTACGGCGTACAGATGGTGAGTTTCTGCTCCGCGCACGGCATCAGATGGAAGATCGTTTTGTTCAGCTGGCTTGATTTGCCGAGCCCTACCAGCGGGGTAACGGATAGCTCTTCGTTATTCGCATCGCCCTGGAAATGATAGACCGCATCACGCAGCTCCTGGCGGAAGGCGCGAACATCGTTTTTGATTTCCGGGCTTTTCGGACGTTCGGGATCGTCAAGGCGATTAACACCGCGGCCATAGACCAGATTTTTATCAACCCAGTTAAACATGATATCGGCCATCTGCGGATTACGGATCAGATGGTAGCGGTCGTAGCGATATTTATCGAGCTGATGAAGGTAAACATCGTTCAGACTTGCGCCGCTGTACAGCACGCTGTCATCAATGATGAATCCCTTGAAATGAAGGACGCCGAGCGCTTCACGGGTATTTACCGGGACGCCATAAACAGGCACATCAACGCCAGGATTTTCCTGCGCCGCACGGCAATACCAGTCAGCATTGGTGTTTGAGGCGGCAGCGCCGATACGGCCACGCTGAGCGCGATGCCAGTCTACCAGTACGCGAACATCAAGTTCCGGACGCTGACGTTTGGCTTCATAGAGCGCGTTTAGGATCGCGCGCCCGCCTTCATCCTGTTCAAGATAGAGCGCTACAATGCAAATGCGTCGCGTGGCGCTGGCAATCTTTTCCAGAAGCGTCTCCCGAAAATGAGCGGGAGCGTAAAAGAACTCTACATCATCAACTGACTGAGAAATCTTCGGTAGTTGAGCAAGGTGTTGTTGATGTTTATTACGCTTAAATTTTGACAACATCACAGTGCGTTTCTTCTCTGTTCATTGAAGGGTTGTCTGTACCATGCAAACAACATAAGCGGACAATGATACCACCAGTCCCGTCCAAAGTGGGTAACATTTCCAGTAGCTTACTCGCGTTTATCTGCTGATGTCAGACTGAGGGACAAGGCCACAATACCTTCGTCCAGCTGAATATCAACGTCAAACCCAAGTTTTCGCGCCAGGGTCACCATACCGCGATTGTTAGGCATAGTAATGCCATTGAGGCGTAACAATCCGTGATCTCGCGTATAGCTGATGAGTTTTTCCAGCAGCCGTCTTCCCAGACCCAGGCCTTTAAGATCGGAGCGCACCAGCACCGCAAACTCCGCATCAACGTTATCCGGGTCAGAAATCGCACGCGTGACGCCGAGGATCTCATCACCCTTAGCGGCGCGACGAACGGCAACAAACGCCATTTCTCGATCGTAGTCGATCTGGGTCATATTGGCTAAATCATCGTGGGTAAATTCGTTGATTTCGCTAAAATAGCGATAATAAAGATCCTCTTTCGTGACCAGAGAGATAAAGGCCCGCAGCTGAGGCTCATCTTCCGGCAGAATAGGGCGGAACAAGGCGCGTTCTCCATTCTTCATCTCAACCCACTCCTCCAGCTGCAGGGGATACGGGCGGATCGCCAGACGGCTCTCTGGGTCTCCTTCGAATGGCGCGATATCCAGGGTCACGTCCAGCGCCGTAAACTCATTGCCCGAGGCGAGCAGCGGATGAATGTCCAGCCGCTGGATTTCGGCACAATCCACAATCAGGTTAGACACCTGCACCAGGAACTGACTTAACCCGGCAATATCAAGCGGGCGCAGCGCACTCCGGCCACGGATCTTTTTACTTTTAATCGCCTGGATGATCAGATAGCGCGCCAGGTTCATGTTCAGCGGCGGTAAAGCGACCACAGCCTGCTCCTCCGGGCGCCACTCAACGCCACCTTCCCCCAGCATGATGAGCGGGCCGAAGACGGGATCGTGTTCGACCACCACCCGTAATTCCTGAGCCCCTGCGCGGTTGGCCATGCTTTGCACCAGCAATCCGTGGATCCTTGCCTGCGGCCAGGCCATTTTGACCCGGTCGAAAATAGCATCAGTTGCCTGCTGCACCTCTGTTGCCGTACGCAGGTATAACATAACCCCCTGAACATCAGACTTATGCGGGATATCCGGGGAACGTAGCTTCAGGGCAACCGGATAGCCAATCTGTTCGGCTATATGAACGGCCTCTGCGCTGTCGCTGGCGATCCAGGTCGGCAGGGTTTGCATCCCGTAGCTGCCCAGAATGGGCTGGACCTCATGCGTATCAAGCGAGGTTGCGCCTTCTTCAATGGCCTGCTGCAACAGCCGGTGAACGTCGACGGTGTTCGCCGTCAGATTCCCCGGCAAAGCCGGCGTCTCACGCAGCTGTTTCTGGTTGCGGCGATATTCCACCATATGCATAAACGCGGTGATGGTGCCTTCCGGCGTGCGGTAGGTTGGCAGCCCGGCCTCGCTGAACAAGCGCCGCGCCTCCTGAGACGAAAACTCACCGCACCAGTTGGTGAGCAGGGTAACGTATTTACCGCGTGGATGGTTGCGCACGGCGTCAATAAGCGCGCGCGCGCTTTCACTACCCGGCGCGACCGCGCTGGGGGAGTGGATAATCATCAGCGCATCGAAATCCTGGCTATCCAGCAAAATGGAGATAGCCCTGATATAGTGGTCGCTGCTGGCGTCATCGCGCAAATCAAGCGGATTGCCGGGCGTCACGCTGGTCGGAAGCGCTTCTCTCAGGCGCTGCAGCGTCTCTTCACTCAGCGTTGCCAGCTTGCCGAAGCGCCGCCACAGCTCGTCCAGCGCGAGCGCTGCAGGGGCCGCACCGTTACTGACAATCATTAGCTTCTCACCGCGCAACGGGCGCATATGGCTTAACGTCTCAACGGCGGAAAAAAGCTCGTGCGTATCCTGTACCCGCAGCAACCCCGCGCGCTGAATGGCGGCGTCCCAGGCGGGATCCATACCGGAATGCGAATGGAGTAGACGCTGTGCCGCAGGGCTTCGTCCGCTTTTGATCACCAGGATCGGCTTATTGCGCGACGCGCTTCGCGAAGCCGAGACAAAACGACGCGCGTCGCTGAGGTGCTCAAGATAAAGCAGGATCGCGCTGGTTTTGCCGTCACGTGCCAGAAAATCCAGTAGCTCATCAACGTCGATATCCAGACTGTCGCCCAGGGCAATGAAGTAGGAGAATCCCATTTCACGCTGCTGCGCCCAGTCGAGGATGGTGTTCGATACCGCAGCCGACTGCGAGATAAACGCCAGTTTGCCTTTGCGGATCGGAACCGGAGAGAAACTGGCATTCAGCCCCTGCCAGGGGGCGAGAAGGCCCAGACTGTTTGGCCCAAGAATGCGCATTTGATAGCGGCTGGCGCAGGCCAGAAGCTCGGCTTTCTGTTCAGGCGGAGACGAGAGAATAATGCAGGTTTTACACCCTTTCTTGCCGAGTGATTCCAGCAGTTCCAGGTTACGCTTCGCGTTTGTACAAAGTACGGCAAGATCCGGCACGAAAGGCAGGCTTTGTACATCAGGCCATGCAAGCACTCCCTGAACGGCTTTATAAGACGGCGTGACGGGCATGACGGGACCATTAAATCCCCCGGCCAGCAGATTGCGCATCATCAGATAGCCAGCACGATCCGGTTTCATTGATGCGCCGATGACGGCAATGGATTTAGGACGAAGTAGCGCTTCTAACCCTCGCTGGCTCATGGAGGCCTCCTGTGAATGCAAGCGACCTGATGATTTTAAACGCTTTCTGGCTCGGGCGCTGTGACGCTGCCCTTATGAACGGTTTTTCCCGCCAGATAGCGCTCCCGGAAGCATGAGAAATGGTTGCCCAGGGCGCCAGCCGCAACGGTATCTCCCGCTAAATCCAGAAGCGCAATCGCCACTTCGGCGGTGCAGTATTGCCCGTCAGCATGCGCTTCACGCAGGCGGTAGGCGGAGACGCGGGAAAGATCGACCGAAATGACCGGCAGCGCGTCGAGATAGGGGCTTTTGCGAAACATTTTTCGCGCTTCGGTCCAGGTGCCGTCCAGCATGATAAACAGAGGGGGTTTACCGGATGGCGGCGCTGAAAGAACCTGGCGCTCCGCGCCTGCATAAGACGCGGGGAAAACGACCATAGGCTGATAGTCGGGGCTGGCCACTAAATCGAGCAGGGCCTGAGGCGGCTCCGTACGGGACCATTGAAACGCGGAGGTATCCGGCAGAATATCAGCGATAAGACGCCCCGTATTGCTGGGTTTCATCGGCTCGGTATCGAACATGACCAGACAAAAACGGCTTTCCGCCGTACTCGGAGCGAGCGTCTCGCACAGACAAACCTTCAGCGGCAGCAGGCAGCGCTGACAGCGGCGAATACGGTTGCCTCGGGCGAGGAACGGTCGTGTGGCGCGCGCAAGGCGTTCGGCGCGTAATTTAAGGACAGCGTTATCAGTCATGAGCGAAATGCAGGAAAAACGCTATTTTCGCAGAGGCGGGAGCGGGGCACAAGACGTGCCCCGTGAATGTTACAGCGACTCGTTTAACCAGCTTTCAAAAGGCGCTTTTGGAACCGCACCGTTGAGCATATCGATCGCTTCGCCATTTTTGAAAATCATAATGGTCGGGATGCTGCGAATACGAAAACGTGCGCTCAGTTCGGGTTCGGCTTCGGTATTGACCTTAACGAACCGCATTTTTCCGCTACGCTCTTCGGCCACATCTTCGAAGATCGGCGCGAAGCTACGGCATGGGCCGCACCATGGCGCCCAGAAATCGATCACGACAGGAAGATCGTCCTTAAGGAGTTTGTCCAGCGTAGCACCCGTCGCGTTAATGACCTCGCCATCAAACAATTCATGGCCGCAGCGTCCGCATTTCGCACCATCTTCAATCCGATCGTCCGGAATGCGGTTAAGAGCCTGACAGTTGGCACATACGGTATTCATAACTAACCTCTGATAGAGCCGTGGGACAGCGGCACAACGCCGATAATGTTTCTAATATGTTACATATTATCAATGAGCCTGTTTGAAACAACAATGCGTTTTATTCAATGAGAACAATAGTCACAGGCTTTTGTACGAAATTATGGCTATGCGCTGGCACATCGGGTAATCTGCGCGCTTCGCGCAGCGCTGGTGGAGAAAAGCATGAACGACGAAATGAAAAACAAAAGCGGCAAGGTCAAAGTGATGTATGTCCGCAGTGATGATGACTCTGATAAACGCACCCAAAATCCGCGTACCGGAAAAGGTGGCGGGCGTCCGGCGTCTTCTCGTGCAGACGGTGGCCGTCGCCCCGCCCGCGATGACAGAAATAACCGCGGTGATGACCGCAAACGTGACGATCGCAAACGCGATGATCGTCCGCGTTCCGACCGCCCACGCAGTGACCGTCCACGCGACGATCGTCCGCGTGATGATTTCTCACGTGATAACGCCTCCCCGTGGCGCACCGTTTCTCGTGCCCCTGGCGACGAAACGCCAGAAAAGGCCGATCACGGCGGTATCAGCGGTAAAAGCTTTATCGACCCGGAAGTACTGCGCCGTCAGCGTGCGGAAGAGACCCGCGTGTATGGCGAGAACGCCTGCCAGGCGCTGTTCCAGAGCCGTCCTGAATGTATCGTCCGCGCCTGGTTTATCCAGAGCGTGACCCCGCGCTTTAAAGAAGCGCTGCGCTGGATGGCCGCGAACCGTAAAGCCTACCACGTGGTGGATGATGCGGAGCTGACCAAAGCGTCCGGTACTGAACACCACGGCGGCGTCTGCTTCCTGATCAAAAAGCGTAACGGCACCACCGTGCAGCAGTGGGTCAGCCAGGCGGATGCCGATGACTGCGTGCTGGCGCTGGAAGATGTGGGCAACCCGCACAATCTGGGCGCAATGATGCGCAGCTGCGCGCACTTTGGCGTGAAAGGCGTGCTGTTGCAGGATGCCGCGCTGCTGGAATCCGGCGCAGCGATCCGTACTGCGGAAGGCGGAGCCGAGCACGTACAGCCGATCACCGGCGACAGCGTTCTGGACGCCCTCGAGCAGTTCCGTAAAGCGGGTTATTCCATCGTGACCACCTCGAGCCATGCCGGTACGCCGCTGTTTAAAGCGACGCTGCCGCGCAAAATGGTGCTGGTATTAGGTCAGGAACGTGATGGTCTGTCTGACGCGGCGCTCTCCAGTGCGGATCTGAGCGTCTCTATCGACGGAACAGGCAATGTGGAAAGTCTGAACGTATCCGTTGCGACCGGCGTACTGCTGGCCGAATGGTGGCGTCAGAATAAGGCATAAGCCATTTTGCTTTTTGTATGCCCGGTGAGCCGGGCATACAAACTCAAACTACTCGCTCTCTGCCGGTAATACAGGCATCCAGTCAATCGGCTTTTCGCCACTTTTTTCCAGCCATTCATTCGCCAGAACAAAATGATTACTGCCAAAGAAACCGCGATGCGCAGACAGCGGTGACGGGTGCGGTGCCTTGAGCACGTGATGACGCTGACGATCGATAATCGCCCCTTTCTTCTGCGCGTGAGAACCCCAAAGTAAAAACACCACCCCTTCACGATGCTCGTTGATAAGGCTGATGACTTTATCGGTAAACGTCTCCCAGCCCAGACTGGCGTGCGAGTGCGCCTGACCCGCCCGTACGGTAAGCACCGTATTCAGTAACAGCACGCCCTGGCGCGCCCAGCTTTCCAGGTAACCGTGGTTTGGCCGGGTAAAACCGGGCACGGTTGCTTCAAGCTCTTTATACATGTTGAGCAGAGAAGGGGGGATAGCCACACCCGGACGAACGGAAAACGCCAGCCCATGCGCCTGCCCGGGGCCGTGATAGGGATCCTGACCCAGAATGACCACTTTCACATCGCTCAGTTCGGTGTAGCGAAAGGCGTTGAACACGTCTTTCTGCGGCGGGTAAATCGTTTGTCCGGACTGACGCTCAGCGGCAACGGTGCTGAGCGTATTGATAAAATAAGGCTGCTGCTTTTCTTCTGCCAGCACGTCATGCCAGGTTAAAGGTGTCGTCATCTCGCTCTCCTGCGAATCTCAATCTGTGACTAGCTTACCTGTTTAGCCCCGGTGAGCAAAATTACGTGCTGAAATACGTGCTAAGTGGCTAAATTTATTTTGAAAAGATACAGAGTGAGTTTAATTGGTAAGACTGTGAAATTGATCTGAAACAATAAATTCAAACCACACTCTTTATGTGGTTGGTGTTTTTGTTGATTTAAATCAATAAATCACCGAGGTGTGAATGTTATATATACACACAAGAAACAATGGTTTTACCAATTGGCCGCGAAAGGCCAGCATCAGTTAATGTAGCCTAGGGAGGCAACACATGATTACAGGTATCCAGATTACTAAAGCTGCAAATGACGATCTGCTCAATTCTTTCTGGCTGCTGGACAGCGAGAAGAACGAAGCGCGCTGCGTCGTTGCGAAAGCGGGTTTTGCTGAAGATGAAATCGTGCCGGTGAACAAACTGGGCGAAATCGAATACCGTGAAATTCCAATGGAAGTGAAACCGGAAGTGCGCGTGGAAGGGGGTCAGCACCTGAACGTTAACGTGCTGCGCCGCGAAACGCTGATGGATGCCGTTGAGCACCCAGAAAAATACCCACAGCTGACTATCCGCGTGTCCGGCTATGCGGTTCGCTTTAACTCACTGACTCCAGAACAGCAGCGCGACGTTATCGCTCGTACCTTTACTGAAAGCCTGTAACGGCTTCAGCAGGGGGGAATAAAAAAGCCGGGGATTTCCCCGGCTTTTTTTACTCTTCAGTTTTCGTCTCTGGTGCGGCAGAGCTTGGCTTACGGCGCTTACCAATGTTTTTGGTATCGCGGTGGCGCTGCTTCACGCGCGGTTTCTCTTTTTCTTTCTCTTTTCTCTCCGCACGTTTTGCGAGCGCTTTCTTGGACGGTTTACCCGTCATCTTTTCACTCGGCGCACGCGTGGTCGGGCGGAGTTCGTCAATAACGCGCGCTTTCAGCGGCTCATCAACATAGCGGCCAATCCTCTGCAGCAGCAGGTAGTCATGCGCTTCGACCAGTGAAATCGCAATCCCTTTGCGGCCCGCGCGGCCGGTACGGCCAATACGGTGCAGGTATGTATCTCCGCTGCGCGGCATATCGAAGTTAATGACGTGGCTGACGTCCGGGATGTCGATTCCGCGAGCGGCTACGTCTGTCGCAACCAGTACGTTAACGCGGCCATCGGTCAGGCGCTTGATGCCTTCGGTACGCTTGATCTGCGCCATCTCGCCTTCAAGATAGCAGTTGTTGATCCCGGCGTTACGCAGCATTTCAGCCAGCTCGTGCACGCGCTCGCGCTTGCGCACAAATACGATTGTGCGCAGCGCATCTTCCTGCTTCAGCAGGTGTTTCAGCAATTCGACCTTGTGCTCGAGGTTGTCCGCGCGGTAGTACCACTGGTGGATCTTCTTACGCTCACGGGTGGACGGCGTCGCCGACACTTCCACCGGATCTTCCAGCAGACGCTCTGCGAAGTCTTTGATCGCTTCCCCTTCGAGGGTGGCAGAGAACAGCATCGTCTGGTTACGCCAGCGCGTTTCTCCTGCAATGTGCTCGATATCCTGTGCGAAGCCCATGTCCAGCATGCGGTCGGCCTCGTCGAGGATCAGCGTTTCAACCGCGCGGCAGTCGAAGTTCTCTTCTTTAATGTACTGCAGCAGGCGGCCCGTCGTTGCAACGACGATGTCCTGGTTTTCGCTGAACACTTCGGCGTGGTTCATATACGCAACGCCGCCGGTGATGGTGGCGATATCCAGATGAGTATTTGCCGCGAGTTCACGCGCGTGATCGGCAACCTGCATTGCCAGTTCGCGCGTAGGCGTCAGGATCAAAATACGCGGCGGGCCAGATTTTTTACGCGGAAAGTCGAGCAGATGCTGCAACACAGGCAGCAAATAGGCTGCTGTCTTCCCCGTGCCGGTTGGCGCAGAACCGAGCACATCGCGGCCCTCAAGCGCAGGCGGAATGGCCGCTGCCTGAATGGCGGTCGGGCGTGTAAAGCCTTTGCTCTCAAGTGCATTGAGCAGGCTTTCATCGAGTTCAAGTTCGGAAAAAGTCGTTACAGTCATGTTCTACCTCTGTGTGGGGCGCTGATTATAGACGTTACGGCTGTAATCTTCATCTGTTTGTATGGATATCGCTTTTCGGCCACTTCGCTTTCCCCTATGCTACTCCAGTTTCACTTAGAAGGTTGTCCTGACATGTCTCAACTCAAAGCGCAGCTGCGCCGCGATGGTTTTACCTTTAAACAATTTTTTGTCGCCCACGATCGCTGTGCCATGAAGGTCGGTACAGACGGTATTTTACTGGGAGCGTGGGCGCCTGTCGCAGGTGTTAAGCGTATTCTTGATATCGGTACCGGCAGCGGGCTGGTGGCGTTGATGCTGGCGCAGCGTACGGAAGAACATGTCATCATTGATGCCGTCGAACTGGACGCGCAGGCCGCAGAGCAGGCGAGTGACAATATGGCCGAATCCCCCTGGGCTGCCCGCATGAAAGTGGACTGCGCAGATGTGCTCGCCTGGGCGCCTGAACAAACCGCACGTTACGATTTGATCGTCAGCAACCCTCCCTACTACGAGCCCGGCGTTGAGTGCGGGACGCCCGAGCGTGAACAGGCGCGTTATACCGGCTCCCTCGATCATAAAGCGCTGCTCACCAGCGCGGCAGAACTCATCTCCGAAGAAGGTTTTTTCTGCGTGGTCCTGCCCGAGAGTACCGGCAACACGTTTATCGGCATCGCGCAGGAGATCGGCTGGACGTTACGTCTGCGTACCGATATTTCGGATACGGAAGGACGACTGCCGCACCGCGTGCTGTTGGCGCTCTCGCCAAAAGAGGGTGAATGCTTTAATGACCGGATGGTGATCCGTGGGCCAGACCAGCGTTATTCCGAAGATTACACTGCCCTGACCCAGGCGTTTTATCTGTTTATGTAAACCTGCGGGGCGAGTATCGACGGGCCGGACTCAGCAAGCTGATCCGGGTAGTCCAGGGTATAGTGCAGCCCGCGGCTCTCTTTACGCATCATCGCGCAGCGAACAATCAGCTCGGCAACCTGCACCAGATTGCGCAGCTCCAGCAGGTTATTGGATACGCGGAAATTGGCATAATACTCATCAATTTCCTGCTGCAGCATGGTGATGCGGCGCAAGGCGCGTTCCAGGCGTTTCGTGGTGCGCACAATCCCCACGTAGTCCCACATAAACAGCCGTAGCTCATGCCAGTTGTGCTGGATCACAACCAGCTCGTCCGGGTTATCCACGCGGCTTTCATCCCAGGCAGGCAGCTGCTCTGTCTCGCGGGCGTAAGGCATGCGCCTGGTGATGTCTTCCGCCGCCGACCAGCCGTACACCAGACACTCAAGCAGCGAGTTAGAGGCCATACGGTTCGCGCCGTGAAGTCCGGTATAGCTGACCTCACCGATAGCATACAGACCGTCTACGTCAGTACGTCCATGATCGTCAACCATCACACCACCGCAGGTATAGTGTGCCGCTGGCACAATGGGCACCGGATCGCGCGTTAAATCAATGCCAAGATTGAGCAGCTTTTCATAAATCATCGGGAAATGCTGGCGAATGAACTCTGCTGGCTTATGGCTGATATCGAGATACATGCAGTCCACGCCAAGACGCTTCATTTCATGGTCGATGGCGCGAGCAACGATATCGCGCGGGGCCAGTTCGCCCCGGGCGTCAAAGTCGGGCATAAAGCGGGAGCCATCAGGGCGTTTCAGATAAGCGCCTTCACCGCGCAGGGCTTCCGTCAGCAGGAAGTTGCGCGCCTGAGGGTGGAACAGGGCGGTGGGGTGAAACTGATTAAACTCGAGATTCGCCACCCGGCAGCCTGCGCGCCAGGCCATAGCGATACCGTCTCCGGAGGCAATGTCCGGGTTCGTGGTGTACTGATACACTTTAGAGGCGCCGCCCGTCGCCAGGACTACAGCCTTTGCCTGACAGGTTTCCACCTTCTCTTTATTTCGGTTCCAGACCCAGGCGCCCACCACGCGACGCGTCCCGGGCAGGCCAATCTTGTCAGAGATAATCAGGTCAACGGCATTGCTTCGCTCGAGAACCCGAATATTAGGATGGTTCAGCGCTTTGCTGACCAGCGTGGTTTCCACTTCTTTTCCGGTGGCATCCGCTGCGTGCAGGATGCGGCGGTGGCTATGGCCACCTTCGCGAGTCAGGTGGTAGCTCTCTTCACCGTTCGGTTGAACCTGAGTATCGAATAAGACGCCCTGGTCGATGAGCCACTGAACGCAGTGACGGGCATTGCTGGCGACAAACTCTGCGGCGTGTGCATCCACGATCCCGGCCCCGGCAATGAGCGTATCTTCGACGTGGGAAGCAATGCTGTCTGTCTCATCAAACACGGCGGCAATGCCGCCCTGGGCATAAAACGTGGAACCTTCACTTATCGGTCCTTTACTCAGAACGATAACGTTTTGATGCTCGGCCAGGCGCAGCGCCAGAGAGAGACCGGCAGCGCCGCTGCCGATGATCAGTACATCACAATGGAGTTCAGATGTTGTGTTCATGATTGTTGTTTAATTTACTAAACAGTGTTGGGTCAGAATAGCACCTGAATGCGATTTATCGCACGTATTTTTTTAGAGGCTGTCGCAATGGCTAAACGCGTAAGCGGAGGTAAACGGAGGGTAAATGAGTGAAATTATTTTGCGAAGCAGATCGTTAGCGTCAGATTTTGTGGTGAAATAAAGCCTGTGTTGCGTTACTCTTCTGGCGGGAAAAAGATGTTTCTTGTCAGAAAGTGGTGCGTATCGTGAACAGACTTATAATGAGAGAAAATGAACAGTCTGCGGCGCGATGAACAAAAACAAAGGCGTTACGGAACTTATTGAAGATCAGACACTCTAATTCGGTGCTTGCTCAAAGTGCGGTATTTTTAGAGTGGCGTTTCGATAACGCGTGGAATTTAGGTTTGGGGAGACATTACCTCGGATGAGCGAGCAGTTAACGGACCAGGTCCTGGTTGAACGGGTCCAGAAGGGAGATCAGAAAGCCTTTAACCTACTGGTGGTCCGCTACCAGCATAAGGTGGCGAGCCTGGTTTCCCGCTATGTACCGTCAGGCGATGTGCCTGATGTGGTGCAAGAGTCTTTTATTAAGGCCTATCGCGCGCTGGATTCTTTCCGGGGAGATAGTGCTTTTTATACCTGGCTGTACCGTATTGCGGTCAATACGGCAAAGAATTATCTGGTCGCTCAGGGTCGTCGTCCGCCTTCAAGTGATGTGGACGCAATAGACGCCGAAAACTTCGAAAGTGGCGGCGCATTGAAAGAAATTTCGAACCCTGAGAACTTAATGTTGTCAGAAGAACTGAGACAAATCGTTTTTCGCACGATCGAGTCGCTCCCGGAAGATTTACGCATGGCAATTACGTTACGGGAGCTGGATGGTCTGAGCTATGAAGAGATAGCCGCTATCATGGATTGTCCGGTCGGCACGGTACGTTCACGAATTTTCCGTGCGCGAGAAGCTATTGATAATAAAGTTCAACCGCTTATCAGGCGTTGACGATAGCGGGATACTGGAAAAGGTATTAGGCATGCAGAAAGAAAAACTTTCCGCTTTAATGGATGGTGAAACGGTAGATAATGAGATGCTCAACGAGCTGTCTCATTCACCCGAAATGCAAGAGACCTGGGAGAGTTACCATCTCATCCGTGACACCCTTCGCGGTGACACCAGCGAGGTTCTCCATTTCGATATCTCAGCCCGCGTCATGGCGGCGATTGAGAATGAGCCTGTTCATCAGACCACTCCGCTGATTCCTGAAGCTCAACCCGCGCCTCACCAGTGGCAGAAAATGCCATTCTGGCAAAAGGTGCGCCCGTGGGCCAGCCAGCTTACCCAAATGGGTGTGGCTGCATGCGTATCGCTTGCAGTTATTGTTGGCGTCCAGCACTATAATACTCAGTCTGAAACTAATCAGCAGCCAGAAGCGCCAGTGTTTAACACACTGCCGATGATGGGCAAAGCCAGCCCGGTAAGTCTGGGTGTACCGGCTGATGCATCCGCCAGCGGCGGCCAGCAACAGCAGGTTCAGGAGCAGCGCCGTCGCATTAATGCGATGTTGCAGGATTACGAGTTGCAGCGTCGTCTGCACTCTGAACAGCTTCAGTTTGAGCAGGCGCAGACACAGCAAGCTGCTGTGCAGGTGCCCGGAAACCAAACTTTAGGAACGCAATCGCAGTAATGAAGCAACTTTGGTTCGCCATGTCTCTGATGGCGGGTAGCCTGTTCTTCTCTGCCAACGCCTCGGCTGATGTTTCATCCGGGGCGTTGTTGCAGCAAATGAATCTGGCCAGCCAGTCACTCAATTATGAGTTGGCATTTATCAGCATCAATAAGCAGGGCGTCGAGTCGTTACGCTATCGTCATGCCCGTCTTGATAACCAGCCGCTCGCCCAGCTTTTACAGATGGATGGCCCGCGTCGGGAAGTGGTTCAGCGTGGCAACGAAATCAGCTATTTCGAGCCGGGTCTGGAGCCTTTCACGCTGAATGGCGATTATATCGTTGATTCTCTGCCGTCACTCATTTATACCGACTTCAAACGGCTTGCCCCTTACTATGATTTTATTTCGGTGGGGCGCACACGCATCGCGGACAGACTGTGTGAGGTCATTCGCGTTGTTGCCCGGGACGGAACGCGCTACAGCTATATCGTCTGGATTGATGCCGAAACCAAACTCCCGATGCGTGTAGACCTGCTCGATCGTGACGGTGAAACGCTGGAACAGTTCCGGGTTATCTCCTTCAGCGTGAATAATCAGGTTGGCAACAGCATGCAGAATCTGGCTAAGGCCAGCCTGCCGCCGCTGCTTTCTGTTCCTGCCGGGGATTCCGTTAATTTCAACTGGGTACCTGCCTGGATCCCGCAAGGGTTTAGCGAAGTGTCCAGCAGCCGTCGTCAGCTGCCAACCATTGAAACGCCGGTGGAATCGCGTCTCTATTCGGATGGTTTGTTCAGCTTCTCGGTGAATATCAATCGCGCAACGGCAAACAGCGCCGAACAAATGCTGCGTACCGGGCGCCGTACGGTGAGTACAACGGTACGCGATAACGCAGAGATCACCATTGTGGGAGAACTCCCTCCGCAGACGGCGAAGCGCATCTCCGACAGCATTAAATTCAGGGCTGCACAATGATCAAAGAGTGGGCGACGGTTGTTTCCTGGCAGAACGGCATTGCGCTGGTGAGCTGCGATGTTAAAGCCTCGTGTAATAGCTGCGCATCCCGTGCCGGCTGTGGCAGCCGCGTGCTGAATAAGCTCGGGCCACAAACATCGCACACGATTTCTGTGCCAAGCGAACAGCCGCTGATGGCGGGGCAGAAGGTGGAACTGGGCATCGCGGAAGGCAGCCTGCTCAGCTCCGCTATGCTGGTGTATCTCTCTCCGCTGGTCGGCCTGTTTATCATGGGTGGCCTGTTTCAGATGCTGTTTGGTACCGATGTGGCCGCTATGTGCGGTGCCGCATTGGGTGGCGTGGGGGGATTCTGGCTTGCCAAAGGGCTATCTCCGACGCTTGCCGCGCGGGAGGAGTGGCAGCCTGTCATTCTCAGCGTTGGGCTGGCACCAGACCAGCTTCGTGTTGAAACGCTCTCTTCAGAGGCCCGGTGATCCATCGGGCTTTATCATTTTTTACACCCTAAAACAGAAAACGGCCTTTCTTCACGTTATACGTGCTTCTAAGTGCATTTCCAGGTAGCGAGGATGTAGTGTAGAATGCTGCGTTTTCGCACTGAAAAACGTCAGGCTAAGAACAGCGGCCTCCAGGAATTCGTAAGGCATAATTATTTAACTATATGAAGAACATACGTAACTTTTCGATCATTGCTCACATTGACCACGGTAAGTCGACGCTGTCTGACCGTATTATCCAGATTTGCGGTGGCCTGTCTGATCGTGAAATGGAAGCCCAGGTTCTGGACTCCATGGACCTGGAACGCGAACGCGGTATCACCATCAAGGCGCAGAGCGTTACGCTTGATTACAAAGCGGCTGATGGTGAAACCTATCAACTGAACTTTATCGACACCCCAGGCCACGTTGACTTCTCCTATGAGGTTTCACGCTCGCTCGCGGCCTGTGAAGGTGCGCTGCTGGTGGTGGATGCCGGGCAGGGCGTTGAAGCCCAAACCCTGGCAAACTGCTACACCGCGATGGAAATGGATCTCGAAGTTGTGCCGGTTCTGAACAAGATCGACCTGCCAGCCGCCGATCCTGAACGCGTAGCGGAAGAGATTGAAGATATTGTCGGCATTGACGCGACCGATGCCGTGCGCTGCTCCGCGAAAACCGGTGTGGGCGTGACCGACGTGCTGGAACGCCTGGTACGTGACATTCCAGCCCCGGAAGGCGATCCGGATGGCCCGCTGCAGGCGCTTATTATCGACTCGTGGTTCGATAACTATCTGGGCGTTGTCTCTCTGGTGCGTATTAAAAACGGCACCATGCGTAAAGGCGAAAAAATTAAGGTAATGAGTACCGGACAGGTCTACAACGCCGACCGTCTGGGCATCTTCACGCCAAAACAGGTTGACCGTACCGAGCTGAGATGCGGCGAGGTAGGCTGGCTGGTCTGCGCCATTAAAGACATCCTCGGCGCGCCGGTGGGCGATACCCTGACCGGCGCCCGTAACCCGGCAGATAAAGCGCTGCCAGGCTTTAAAAAGGTGAAACCGCAGGTTTACGCCGGTCTGTTCCCGGTCAGCTCTGACGACTACGAAAACTTCCGTGACGCGCTCGGTAAACTGAGCCTGAACGATGCCTCCCTGTTCTATGAGCCAGAAAGCTCAACGGCGCTGGGCTTCGGCTTCCGCTGTGGTTTCCTCGGTCTGCTGCACATGGAGATCATTCAGGAGCGTCTGGAGCGTGAATACGATCTGGATCTGATCACCACGGCGCCGACCGTAGTTTATGAAGTTGAAACCACCTCGAAAGAAGTGATCTACGTCGATAGCCCGTCCAAGCTGCCGCCGCTGAACAACATTCAGGAGCTGCGTGAGCCTATCGCAGAGTGTCACATGCTGCTGCCGCAGGAATTCCTGGGTAACGTAATTACGCTGTGTATTGAGAAGCGTGGCGTGCAGACCAACATGGTTTACCACGGTAACCAGGTGGCGCTGACCTATGAGATCCCGATGGCGGAAGTGGTACTCGACTTCTTCGACCGTCTGAAGTCGACCTCCCGTGGCTATGCGTCACTGGATTACAACTTCAAACGCTTCCAGGCCTCCAACATGGTGCGTGTGGACGTGCTGATCAACGGCGAGCGTGTGGATGCGCTGGCGCTGATCACCCACAACGACAATGCGCCGTACCGTGGCCGCGAGCTGGTTGAGAAAATGAAAGATCTGATCCCACGTCAGCAGTTCGATATCGCGATTCAGGCGGCGATTGGCAACCACATTATCGCGCGTTCAACCGTGAAACAGCTGCGTAAAAACGTTCTGGCGAAGTGCTATGGCGGTGACGTCAGCCGTAAGAAAAAGCTGCTCCAGAAGCAGAAAGAAGGTAAGAAGCGTATGAAGCAGGTCGGTAACGTCGAGCTGCCGCAGGAAGCATTCCTTGCCATCCTTCATGTTGGTAAAGACGGCAAATAACCCTAAGGAGTTGGCATGGCGAACATGTTTGCCCTGATCCTGGTCATTGCTACCCTGGTGACAGGTCTGTTGTGGTGTCTGGATAAGTTTATCTTCGCCCCAAAACGTCGTGAACGTCAGGCTGCCGCTCAGGCAGCCACTGGTGATGGGATTGACGCGAAAACCCTGAAGAAAGTCGGCCCGAAACCGGGCTGGCTGGAAACGGGCGCTTCGGTATTTCCGGTGCTGGCGATTGTGCTGGTGGTACGTTCGTTTATTTACGAGCCGTTCCAAATTCCATCAGGTTCAATGATGCCAACGCTGCTGATTGGTGATTTTATTCTGGTTGAGAAGTTTGCCTACGGCATTAAAGATCCTATCTACCAGAAAACGCTGATCGAAACCGGTCATCCGAAACGTGGCGACATCGTGGTGTTCAAATATCCGGAAGATCCGCGCCTGGACTACATCAAGCGTGCGGTAGGTCTGCCGGGTGATAAAGTCACTTACGATCCGGTTGCGAAAGAAGTTACCGTTCAGCCGGGTTGCAGCTCCGGTACCGCATGTGAAAACGCGCTGCCAATCACTTACTCAAACGTTGAGCCAAGTGATTTTGTGCAGACCTTTGCCCGTCGTAACGGTGGCGAAGCGACCAGCGGGTTCTTCCAGGTACCGAAAGGTGAAACCAAAGAGGACGGCATCCGTCTGGTTGAGCGCAAAGAGACGCTGGGCGATGTGACGCACCGAATTCTCACCGTGCCAATCGCGCAGGATCAGCTGGGTATGTACTATCGCCAGCCGGGCCAGCAGCTGGCGAGCTGGATTGTACCGCCAGGACATTACTTCATGATGGGTGACAACCGCGATAACTCTGCGGACAGCCGTTACTGGGGCTTTGTGCCGGAAGCGAATCTGGTCGGCAAAGCCACCGCCATCTGGATGAGTTTTGAGAAGCAGGAAGGCGAATGGCCGACCGGTGTACGCCTGAATCGTATTGGCGGAATCCATTAATTCTCAATAAATGAACGCGTAGCCGCTTTAATTAGCGGCTACGTGAATTATTTCCACGATAAATCTCTTCGAACTAACGACATCCCCTGTCGTTGTGTATAGAATATTCCCCCGAAGTTTAAGGTTGGCCCTGCAAGGGTGCCACGGCACACGAAACCGCGTTGGTTTTCTCAGGTCGGTTTCGTGTGCTGCATTTTTGACGCATTCATTTATTGGTATCGCATGAACCCCATCGTAATTAATCGGCTTCAACGGAAGCTGGGCTACACTTTTCATCATCAGGAGTTGTTGCAACAGGCATTAACCCACCGCAGTGCCAGCAGCAAACATAATGAGCGTCTCGAGTTTTTAGGCGACTCTATTTTAAGTTTCGTGATTGCGAATGCGCTTTATCACCGTTTCCCGCGTGTGGATGAAGGGGATATGAGCCGCATGCGTGCCACGCTGGTTCGGGGTAATACCCTTGCGGAAATCGCGCGCGAGTTTGAGCTGGGCGAATGTCTGCGTCTTGGGCCGGGTGAACTGAAAAGCGGCGGCTTCCGTCGTGAATCTATTCTTGCCGATACGGTCGAAGCATTAATTGGTGGTGTGTTCCTGGACAGCGATATCCAGACCGTAGAAAAGCTGATCCTGAACTGGTATCAGACCCGTCTGGACGAAATCAGCCCGGGCGATAAACAAAAAGATCCGAAAACGCGTCTGCAGGAATATTTGCAGGGTCGTCATCTGCCGCTGCCGTCTTATCTGGTGGTGCAGGTGCGTGGCGAAGCGCACGATCAGGAATTTACCATCCATTGCCAGGTCAGTGGCCTGAGTGAACCGGTGGTAGGCACAGGTTCAAGCCGTCGTAAGGCTGAACAGGCTGCCGCCGAACAGGCGTTAAAAATGCTGGAGCTGGAATGAGCGAAGATAAAACCTATTGCGGATTTATTGCCATCGTCGGACGTCCGAACGTTGGCAAATCCACCCTGCTGAATAATCTGCTTGGGCAGAAGATTTCCATCACCTCGCGTAAGGCGCAGACCACGCGTCACCGCATCGTCGGCATCCATACTGAAGGCGCGTATCAGGCGATCTACGTCGATACCCCGGGCCTGCACATGGAAGAGAAGCGTGCCATCAACCGCCTGATGAACAAGGCGGCGAGCAGCTCGATTGGCGACGTAGAGCTGGTGATTTTCGTTGTGGAAGGCACCCGCTGGACGCCGGACGACGAGATGGTGCTGAACAAGCTGCGTGACGGCAAAACGCCGGTCATCCTCGCGGTCAACAAAGTTGATAACGTGCAGGAAAAGGCCGACCTGCTGCCGCATCTGCAGTGGCTTGGTAGCCAGATGAACTTCCTCGACATCGTTCCGCTGTCCGCTGAGACCGGCCTGAACGTGGACACCATCGCGGGCATCGTGCGTAAGCATCTGCCGGAAGCGATTCACCACTTCCCGGAAGACTACATCACCGATCGCTCTCAGCGCTTTATGGCGTCTGAAATCATCCGTGAAAAGCTGATGCGTTTCCTGGGTGCTGAACTGCCGTACTCTGTGACGGTGGAGATCGAGCGTTTCCAGAGCAACGAGCGCGGTGGCTACGACATTAACGGCCTGATCCTCGTTGAGCGCGAAGGGCAGAAGAAGATGGTGATCGGCAACAAAGGGGCCAAGATCAAAACCATCGGCATTGAAGCCCGTAAGGACATGATGGAGATGTTCGAAGCGCCGGTTCACCTTGAACTGTGGGTGAAAGTGAAATCTGGCTGGGCCGATGATGAGCGTGCTCTGCGCAGCCTCGGTTACGGCGAAGACCAGTAACTTAAGACGACGAGCATATGGATGGATGGCAGCGCGCCTTTGTCCTGCATAGTCGTCCCTGGAGCGAAACCAGCCTCATGCTGGACGTCTTCACGGAAGAGTCGGGCCGCGTGCGCCTCGTTGCGAAAGGCGCACGTTCCAAACGTTCTAACCTGAAAGGTGCCCTACAGCCTTTCACGCCGCTGCTGGTACGCTTCGGTGGGCGAGGGGAAGTGAAAACCTTGCGCAGTGCCGAAGCCGTCTCTCTGGCGCTTCCTCTTTCCGGCATCACGCTCTACAGCGGTCTGTATGTCAACGAACTCATCTCACGGGTTCTTGAGCATGAGACCCGCTTCTCTGAACTTTTCTTCGATTATCTGCACTGTATCCAGGCGCTGGCTGGCGCATCCGGCACGCCCGAACCCGCCTTGCGTCGTTTTGAACTGGCGCTGCTGGGCCACCTCGGATACGGCGTAGATTTTCTGCACTGCGCGGGCAGCGGGGATGAGGTAGAAGACACCATGACCTACCGCTACCGTGAAGAAAAAGGCTTCATTGCCAGTATCGTGATCGACAACAGCACCTTTACCGGGCGCCAGCTCCGGGCGCTGTATGAGCGCGAGTTTCCCGATCAAGATACCCTGCGCGCAGCAAAACGCTTTACCCGGATTGCCCTCAAGCCGTATCTTGGCGGCAAGCCCTTAAAGAGCCGCGAATTATTCAGGCAGTTTGTGCCGAAACGTTAGACCACAGAATCGAAAAGAAAACCGAGGATTGTCATGGCTGAATTACTGTTAGGCGTCAACATCGACCACATCGCCACGCTGCGTAATGCGCGCGGCACGGCGTATCCCGATCCGGTTCAGGCAGCGTTTATCGCTGAACAGGCTGGCGCCGACGGCATTACCGTTCACCTGCGCGAAGACCGTCGCCATATCACCGATCGCGACGTGCGCATTCTGCGTCAGACGCTGGACACCCGTATGAATCTGGAGATGGCGGTCACCGAAGAGATGCTGGCCATTGCCTGCGAGACCCAGCCGCATTTCTGCTGCCTGGTGCCGGAAAAACGCCAGGAGGTCACGACCGAAGGCGGTCTGGATGTGGCCGGTCAGCTCGACAAAATGCGCGATGCCTGCAAGCGCCTGGCGGATGCCGGTATCCTGGTTTCTCTGTTTATCGACGCCGATTTCGCCCAGATTAAAGCGGCGGCCGACGTGGGCGCGCCGTATATCGAAATCCACACCGGCTGCTATGCCGATGCCAAAAATGACGCCGAACAGGCGAAAGAGCTGGATCGCATTGCCAAAGCGGCCACGTATGCCTCAAGCCTGGGACTTAAGGTTAACGCCGGTCACGGCCTGACCTACCACAACGTGAAGGCCATTGCCGCCCTGCCGGAAATGCACGAGCTGAACATCGGCCACGCCATCATTGGCCGTGCGGTGATGAGCGGCCTGAAAGAGGCGGTTTCAGAAATGAAACGCCTGATGCAGGAAGCGCGTCAGTAATGGCCATTCTGGGCTTAGGCACCGATATCGTTGAAATAGCCCGTATTGAAGCGGTGATCGCCCGTAGCGGCGATCGCCTCGCAAGACGCGTGCTGAGCGATAACGAGTGGGCCATCTGGGAAGCGCATCAGCAGCCGGTGCGCTTTCTGGCAAAGCGCTTTGCGGTAAAAGAGGCGGCAGCCAAAGCCTTCGGGACCGGCATTCGTAACGGCCTGGCGTTTAACCAGTTCGAAGTGTTTAACGATGAGCTGGGCAAACCGAGCCTGCGTCTGTGGGGAGAAGCGCAAAAGCTGGCGGAAAAGCTAGGGGTGAATCACATGCACGTGACGATCGCAGATGAACGCCACTATGCCAGCGCAACGGTTGCATTCCGTGCAGCGGTCGCTGTTAATCTCATAGATGCTGTCGCCCATCGAAATCGCCTGGTTCGGGCATTCGGGCTCGCACATATCGCAATTAATGCATTTTTTGGTAATTAACAGCGCCATCAGGAAATTCTCAGAAACAACACAAACTGGGCGGGCATTATACGCGTCAAACCAGTTTCTTTACCAGTTCTTCGCTGTGACGAATGCGCTCGGGCGCGCGCTCCAGATCCTGCTGCACCAGCGCCATAAACAGCAGGTCCGTCAGCATCATTTGCGCGCTGGTGGACGAGATAGCCGCGCTGCGCGTGGCCTGCTCTTCGGCAATGGTATATAAACAGCGCGTTGCCCGCTGCTGCAGGGCATTCGGGGTAAAACCGGTGATCGCCAGAATTTTACCGCCGACGCGCAGCGCTTCATCGGTCGCCATATTGATTTCACGGCGCTCGCCGGAGTAGGAGATGGCCAGCAGCAGATCGTCAGGATCCATCGCCTGTACGGTCGCCAGCAGGGCGTGCATATCCTGCTCGACGATGGCGTTAAGCCCAATTTTCGTCAGCTTCCAGCCAAAGTTACGCGCCACAAGTCCGGACGCACCGATACCGGTCAGAATGATCCTCCGCGCGCCGCGCAGCATCGCCACGCTCTCCAGCAGCTTCTCTTCGGTGTTTACATCGAGCGTCGCGTGCATAGCCGCCACGTTCTCTTTGATGAGCTTTTCGCCAACCAGCCGCATCGGGTCATCGCCGCGGATCTGATTATGCACCGGCATGGACTGCGGGTTGGGGTTGCTCACCAGCGCTTCGCTGATCGCCAGCTTGAGGGCGGGGAACCCCTTAAAGCCAATCTTCTGGGCAAACTTCACCACGCTGGACTGGCTCACGCCGGCTTCACTCGCCAGCTGCTGCGAGCTGAGATGGCGTGCATGGTCGGGTTGAGAAAGCAGAAAATCCGCCAGCTTCTTGTCGCTTTGGGCAAAGCCTGCGTAGCGCTGGCGGATGCGAATTAAACAGTTCATAGGGTCTCCTGGCGAAAATGTGATTATCTGCGCAAATACGAATTTTGCTCGCCTGAATGAATTTTATATTCCATTATAGTGTGATTATTATGAATTAAAAATTCTTGAGGTACAAAAATGAATCTTGGCTCACTTGTTTCTGAAACGCGTAACCCGCAAACCATGGATCTGGATGCGCTCTCCACCCTGGAGCTGGTTAACCGCTTTAATCAACAGGATACGCTGGTCGCGCAGGCAGTGAAAGAGACATTACCCGAGGTGGCGAAAGCGGTCGATGCGGCGGCGGAAGCCCTCAAGGCCGGCGGCCGTATTATCTACATGGGGGCGGGCACCAGCGGGCGTCTTGGGGTGCTGGATGCGTCAGAATGCCCGCCAACCTTTGGGGTTCCGCACGGTCTGGTCGTTGGACTGATTGCCGGTGGACCCGGCGCGCTGCTGAAAGCCGTTGAAGGAGCGGAAGACAATGCACAGCTGGGCGAGGATGACCTGAAGGATCTGAATCTGACCGCGAAGGATCTGGTGGTTGGGCTGGCGGCATCCGGGCGCACCCCGTACGTCATTGGCGGGCTGGAATATGCCAACCGGACCGGCTGCACGACGGTGGCCATCTCCTGTAACCCTGGCTCACCGATTGCGCAGGTGGCCGCTATCGCTATCTCTCCGGTTGTCGGGCCGGAAGCGCTCACCGGCTCCACGCGCCTTAAATCCGGGACCGCGCAAAAGCTGGTGCTCAATATGATCTCCACCGGCGCGATGGTGAAGTTCGGCAAGGTGTATCAGAACCTGATGGTGGATATGCAGGCCACCAACGTCAAGCTGGTGGACAGAGCCTGCCGCATGGTGATGGAGGCGACGGGGGCAGGCCGTGAAGAGGCTGAAGCGGTACTCAAGCAGACCGATCACGATGTTAAACCGGCCATTTTGATGATCCTGAGCGGGCTGGATGCGGCGGCCGCGAGAGCCAAACTCGATGCGCATAGCGGCTTCTTACGGGCAGCATTAGAAAACTAACAGAGGCGTCTATGGACAAAACAGCAGCGCTCGCCAGCGATATCCTGCAGGGGATTGGTGGGGAAAAAAATATTCAGCGTCTCGAAAACTGCATGACGCGCGTGCGCGTCGAGGTGCATAACGACGACCAGCTCGACGTGCAGCGTCTGAAGGCGCTTTCCGGCGTCAGCGGCTACGTGAAACAGGGGCAGCAGCATCAGCTGATCGTCGGGCCAGGGAAAGCGGCGCAGGTTGTCGATGCCATGCGCGCGCTGATGGGCGTTAACGCGAGCGCGTCGATTAACGATGCGGAACGCACCAGGGCGCAGGCGAAGGCCAAATATAAAGCCCCCATGAGCGATGCGCTGCGTCAGCTGGCAAACGTCTTTATTCCGCTGATCCCGGCGTTTATTGCCTCAGGCCTGATCACCGGGATCATCAATATCCTCAAGCGACCGGATATTGTGGGGGATTTCGCCACGCAGTATCCGAACCTGCTGGGGATTCTGGGGATCTTCGGCAGCGCTGTGTTCGCCATCATGAACATTCTCGTCGGGGTGAATACCGCGAAGGTGTTTGGTGGATCGCTGGCGATGGGCGGGGTTATGGCGGGCATCTTGTCCAGCCCGCAGCTGGCGCAGATCACGCTGTTTGGTGAGGCGCTCCAGCCCGGGCGCGGTGGGGTGATCGCCGTGCTGCTGGTGGTCATCCTGATGTGCTGGATCGAGAAAAGGCTGCGCGCGGTTTTGCCCGGGTCGATCGAGCTGATTCTCAACCCGCTGCTGACCACGCTGATTACCGGTAGCGTAGCGATTGTGGCCCTCCAGCCGTTAGGCGGGTGGATCTCTGAAGCCATCGCTCACGGTGCGTCTCTGGCTATTGACCGCGGCGGCCTGTTAGTGGGCGCTGTGCTTTCCGGTACCTTCCTGCCGTTAGTGCTGACGGGGCTACATCAGGGGCTGGTTCCCATCCACGTCGAGCTGGTGCAGGCTCACGGCTACAACGCGCTGCTGCCTATCCTGTCGATGGCGGGCGTGGGGCAGGTCGGCGCGGCGATTGCCGTACTGATGAAAACCCGCAACGCGCGTCTGAAAAAAATGATAAAAGGCGCACTCCCGGTTGGCCTGCTCGGTATTGGCGAGCCGCTGATTTTCGGCGTTACGCTGCCGCTGGGTAAACCGTTCCTCGCCGCGTGTCTGGGCGGTGCGGTAGGCGGGGCGCTGATCAGCTACTGGAAAGTCGCTACCGTTATCAACTTTGGGCTTTCCGGTTTACCGCTGGCATTAACCATCGTGACCGGAAAAGTCATGCTCTATCTGTTAGGCTATTTAGTAGCGGTGATCGCCGGGTTCCTTTTTACCTGGCTATTAGGATTCAACGACCCAGAGGAGTAAGGTTTGGCAAATCACGCGCGTCGCGTTGTCTTTTTCGATCTGGATGGAACGCTGCATCAGCAGGATATGTTTGGAACGTTTATGCGTTACCTGTTGCGGCGTCAGCCTTTGAATGCGCTGCTCGTGCTGCCGCTCTTACCGGTTATCGGGATCGCGCTGCTGGTGAAAGGCCGGGCGGCGCGATGGCCGATGAGTCTGCTGCTGTGGGGATGTACGTTTGGGCACAGCGAAGCGCGGCTCAAGCAGCTCGAAAAGGATTTTGCGCACTGGTTTCGCGGTCACGTTGCCGCCTTTCCTGTTGTACAGGCGCGCCTGACCAGCTACCTCGACGCGAACGATGCCGACATCTGGCTGATTACAGGCTCCCCGCAGACGCTTGTGGAGCAGGTCTACTTTGATACCCCCTGGCTTCCGCGCGTGAATCTTATCGCCACGCAAATTGCCCGCGGTTACGGCGGCTGGGTGCTGACCCTGCGCTGCCTGGGGCATGAAAAAGTGGTCCAGCTGGAGAAACGCATCGGTACGCCGCTGCGCCTGTACAGCGGCTACAGCGACAGCAAGCAGGACAACCCGCTGCTCTATTTTTGCCAGCACCGCTGGCGCGTCACGCCATCAGGCGAACTTCAGCAACTCGAATAGTCTTCTCTAAAACGGGCGTGTATAATGCCGC
The DNA here is from genome assembly GCF_000762975.1 of Enterobacter sp. UCD-UG_FMILLET. Lineage (NCBI taxonomy): Bacteria > Pseudomonadati > Pseudomonadota > Gammaproteobacteria > Enterobacterales > Enterobacteriaceae > Enterobacter > Enterobacter sp. UCD-UG_FMILLET. The sequence continues at coordinate 810,947 of NZ_JRJC01000036.1, read as the reverse complement.
CCGCTTTTCGACTGGAGTATCAGCCTTTGTCCAACCCTGAACACAATCATGAATACTGGATGCGCCATGCGCTGACGCTGGCTCAACGCGCATGGGACGAGGGCGAAGTGCCCGTGGGCGCGGTGCTGGTTCATAACAACCAGGTGATTGGCGAAGGGTGGAACCGTCCTATTGGTCGCCACGATCCTACTGCGCATGCCGAAATCATGGCGCTTCGTCAGGGAGGGCTGGTGCTGCAAAACTATCGTCTGCTTGATACCACGCTGTATGTGACGCTGGAGCCGTGCGTGATGTGCTCCGGGGCGATGGTCCACAGCCGGATCGGGACTCTGGTTTTCGGGGCGCGGGATGAAAAAACCGGTGCGGCCGGTTCGCTGATGGACGTGCTGGGTCACCCGGGCATGAACCACCAGGTGAAGACTATCGGTGGGGTGCTTGCACCAGAGTGTTCGGGGCTATTAAGCGATTTCTTTCGAATGCGCCGTCAGCAGAAAAAGCAGCAAAAGGCAGAACTGAAGCTGTCGGACGATTAAGCTCGTCCGGCGCCACGACCGGGTAGCTTTGAGCCAGCCGTTTGGCCTCCGTCGCCTCTTTCTCTTTCTCCAGCAGATACCCGACCAGGCTAATCTGATATTTACGGATATTTTCCACGTAGGCGTAGGCTTCATGTCCGCGCGCGTAGCCGTATGTCAGCTTGTTATACCATGGCTTCTGGCTCAGCAGCGGCAGCCGCTGCTTCACGTCTGACCAGCTGTCCGGGTTACCTTTCGTTTTGGCCGTCAACGCTCGCGCATCAAGCATATGCGCGTAGCCCATATTGTAGGCCGCCAGCGCAAACCAGATCCGCTCTTCTTCCGGCACCGTTTCCGGTACTTTAGCCATCATATCCTGCAGGTAGCGCGCGCCGCCGCTGATGCTCTGTTCGGCGTCGGTACGATCGTTCACGCCCAGGCTCAGCGCGGTATTTTTGGTTAACATCATCAAACCACGTACGCCCGTGGGCGACGTGGCCTGGGTATCCCAGTGGGATTCCTGATACGAAATAGCCGCCAGCAGTTTCCAGTCAATCTCCTGGGCGTATTTTTCGAACAGCGGCTGCAGGTCCGGCAGGACGCTGTCTACCGCGCGCAGGAAGCTGCGGGTGTCAACGTAGTCAAAGTCATCGCCGTGCCCGAGGTACTTCTCCTCGAGACGTGCCAGGGTACCGTCTTCATTGATGGTGTTGAAGAAATCAAGCATCGCGGCAGAGAAGGTCTGATCGTCATCAAGCTGGCTAAACCAGGTCACGGGCTGCTCGTCGGTGACGTCCAGCGCCACGGCGATTTCAGGATGCACCCGCTGGAACAGGCTGATCGCGACCGAATCGGCGATGGTGTAGGGCACCTTCTGATCTTTTACCTGCTCCAGCAGCTCCGTCGTGCCGAGTTTCGGATCTACCGTCCAGCTCAGGTCGGGATATTTCTTTTCCTTAAGCTCCCGCAGATCGTCAATCACCACGTGGCCGGGCGCAATCGTCAGCTGCCGATCGTTAATTGAAGCCAGCGAGCGCGGGCGCAGGCTCCCGACGCGGTAGACTAGCTGCTGCGAAACGGAGTAGTAGGTCGGGCCAGGCTGGTAGTTCTTGCTGCGCTCGCTGTTATACACCAGCCCGGCAGCAAGCATATCGGCATCGTCGTTATCGAGATCGTCAAACAGCTGGTTGATATTCTGGCGGACGGTGATTTTGAGCTTCACGCCAAGATAATCGGCGAACTGTTGTGCCAGTTCATAATCCAGGCCAATGATTTTGCCGTTGATGTCGCTGTAAATCAGCGGGGAGTTGAGGGTACTGACGCGCAATTCCCCCCGCTCCTGAATGGCGGCGATACGGTTTTCGGCTTTGCCGAACCAGGGGATGGAAGGCCAGAGGGCCACTGCCAGCAGCAACGTTACAATGCCGATGAGCAGATAATTAATCTTTAATTTTTTCAATTAGTTAATTCTCTGCGACGCCGGTTGCCTCAGTCTGCTGTAGCCATGTTAATCATAAGGTTTGCCATTGAATGAGCGGCATTTTGCGTAAACTTGCGCCACTTGGCAACCAATTAGAGAGACAGGTCACATCTATTGTTAAAATTTTATTTCGACGCAAACGGTTTCGTCGGCGCTCAGGATTCTCTATAATGACGCCCGTTTTCCCCCCTTGCGCACACTGTAAGCGCCCCGGCGCTTCGAAGACGAGAGACTTATGATGGAAATTCTGCGTGGTTCGCCTGCACTGTCTGCCTTCCGTATCACTAAACTGCTGGCACGTTTTCAGGCGGCCGACCTTCCGGTAAGCAATATTTACGCTGAGTATGTCCATTTTGCTGACCTGAATGCCCCCCTCAATGCAGAGGAGCGCGTACAGCTGGAACGCCTGCTCAAGTATGGCCCAAGCCTGAGCAGCCATACGCCAACCGGCAAACTGATCCTTGCGACGCCTCGTCCGGGCACCATCTCCCCCTGGTCTTCCAAAGCCACCGACATCGCCCACAACTGTGGCCTGAGCCAGATTAACCGTCTGGAACGCGGCGTGGCGTACTACGTGGAAGCCTCTACCCTGAGCGACGCGCAGTGGCAGGCGGTTGCGGCTGAACTGCATGACCGCATGATGGAGAGCGTATTTGCCTCTCTCGACGACGCGCAGAAGCTGTTCTCCCACCATCAGCCTGCGCCGGTACAGAGCGTAGACCTGCTGGGGCAGGGCCGTCAGGCGTTGATTGACGCCAACCTGCGTCTCGGCCTGGCGCTGGCAGAAGACGAAATCGACTACCTGCAGGATGCGTTTGTTAAGCTCAACCGTAACCCGAACGACATCGAACTCTACATGTTCGCGCAGGCTAACTCTGAGCACTGCCGCCACAAGATTTTCAACGCCGACTGGATTATTGACGGCGAACAGCAGCCGAAGTCGCTGTTCAAAATGATCAAAAACACCATGGAGCAAACCCCTGACCACGTGCTGTCTGCCTATAAAGACAACGCCGCGGTAATGGAAGGTTCCGAGGTGGGCCGCTTCTTCGCCGATCGCGAAGCAGGGCGCTATGACTTCCATCAGGAGCCCGCGCATATCCTGATGAAAGTGGAAACCCACAACCACCCGACCGCGATCTCCCCGTGGCCGGGTGCGGCGACCGGCTCCGGCGGTGAAATCCGTGACGAAGGGGCGACCGGCCGTGGCGCTAAACCAAAAGCGGGTCTGGTCGGTTTCTCCGTCTCCAACCTGCGTATCCCGGGCTTTGAACAGCCGTGGGAAGAAGATTTCGGCAAGCCAGAGCGCATTGTGACCGCGCTGGATATCATGACCGAAGGCCCGCTGGGCGGCGCGGCGTTTAACAACGAATTTGGTCGTCCGGCGCTGAACGGTTACTTCCGTACCTATGAAGAGAAAGTGGACAGCCACAACGGCGAAGAGCTGCGTGGCTATCACAAACCGATCATGCTGGCGGGCGGGATCGGCAACATCCGTGCCGATCACGTGCAGAAAGGCGAGATCGTCGTCGGCGCGAAGCTGATCGTACTGGGCGGCCCGGCGATGAACATCGGTCTGGGCGGCGGCGCAGCCTCTTCTATGGCCTCCGGCCAGTCTGATGCGGATCTCGATTTCGCCTCCGTGCAGCGTGACAACCCTGAGATGGAGCGCCGCTGCCAGGAAGTGATCGACCGCTGCTGGCAGCTGGGTGACGCCAACCCGATCCTCTTCATCCACGACGTGGGCGCGGGCGGTCTGTCCAACGCCATGCCGGAGCTGGTGAGCGACGGCGGCCGCGGCGGACGCTTCAACCTGCGCGACATCCTGAGCGATGAGCCGGGCATGAGCCCGCTGGAAATCTGGTGTAACGAATCCCAGGAGCGCTACGTGCTGGCGGTTGCCGCCGATCAGCTGCCGCTGTTTGACAAGCTGTGCCGCCGCGAGCGCGCGCCGTATGCCGTCATCGGTGAAGCGACCGAAGAGCAGCACCTTTCCTTAAGCGACACCCACTTTGACAACCAGCCGATCGATCTGCCGCTCGACGTGCTGCTCGGTAAAACGCCGAAGATGACCCGCGACGTAACCACCCGTAAAGCGACGGGCAAAGCGCTGGATCGTCAGGGCATCACCGTGGCAGAAGCGGTCAACCGCGTGCTGCACCTGCCTGCAGTGGCAGAGAAAACCTTCCTGGTGACCATCGGCGACCGCACCGTGACCGGTATGGTTTCACGCGACCAGATGGTCGGCCCGTGGCAAATCCCGGTCGCTAACTGCGCCGTGACCACCGCGAGCCTCGACAGCTACTACGGCGAAGCGATGGCTCTCGGCGAACGCACCCCGGTGGCGCTGCTGGACTTCGCTGCTTCTGCCCGTCTGGCAGTCGGTGAAGCGCTGACCAACATCGCCGCGACGCAGATTGGCGATATCAAACGTATCAAGCTTTCCGCCAACTGGATGGCCGCTGCCGGCCACCCTGGTGAAGATGCTGGCCTGTATGAAGCCGTAAAAGCGGTGGGCGAGGAGCTGTGTCCTGCCCTCGGCCTGACCATTCCGGTGGGCAAAGACTCCATGTCGATGAAAACCCGCTGGCAGGAAGGCAGCGAGCAGCGCGAGATGACCTCTCCGCTGTCGCTGGTGATCACCGCGTTTGCCCGCGTGGAAGACGTGCGCCACACCGTTACGCCGCAGCTTGCGACCGAAGACAACGCCCTGCTGCTGATTGACCTGGGTAAAGGCCACGACGCGCTGGGTGCCACCGCGCTGGCGCAGGTTTACCGCCAGCTCGGCGACAAGCCAGCCGACGTGCGCGACGTTGCCCAGTTGAAAGGCTTCTACGACGCGATTCAGGCGCTGGTGGCGCAGCGTAAGCTGCTGGCCTACCACGACCGTTCCGACGGCGGCCTGTTGGTGACTCTGGCAGAGATGGCCTTCACCGGCCACTGTGGTGTGGAAGCCGACATTGCAACGCTTGGCGAAGACCGTCTGGCGGCGCTGTTCAACGAAGAGCTGGGCGCCGTGATTCAGGTGCGCGCGGCGGATCGCGACGCGGTTGAAGCGATTCTGGCGAAGCACGGTCTGGCAGACTGCGTGCACTATCTGGGTAAAGCCGTTCAGGGCGACCGCTTCGTCATTGAAGCGGACGGTCACGCCGTGTTCAGCGAAAGCCGCACCACGCTGCGCATGTGGTGGGCGGAAACCACCTGGCAGATGCAGCGCCTGCGTGATAACCCGGAATGTGCCGATCAGGAGCATAACGCGAAAGCGAATGACCAGGATCCAGGCCTGAACGTGAAGCTCTCCTTCGACATTAACGAAGACATCGCTGCGCCGTACATTGCGACCGGCGCGCGTCCAAAAGTGGCCGTGCTGCGCGAGCAGGGCGTTAACTCCCACGTTGAGATGGCGGCTGCCTTCCACCGCGCGGGCTTTGACGCTATCGACGTTCACATGAGCGACCTGCTGGCCGGGCGTACCGGTCTGGAAGATTTCCAGGCGCTGGTGGCCTGCGGCGGCTTCTCCTACGGCGACGTGCTGGGTGCGGGCGAAGGCTGGGCGAAGTCCATCCTGTTCAACAGCCGCGTGCGCGACGAGTTCGAAACCTTCTTCCACCGTCCGCAGACCCTGGCGCTGGGCGTGTGTAACGGCTGCCAGATGATGTCTAACCTGCGTGAGCTGATACCGGGCAGCGAAGCCTGGCCGCGCTTTGTGCGTAACCAGTCAGACCGCTTCGAGGCGCGCTTCAGCCTGGTGGAAGTGACCCAAAGCCCGTCTCTGCTGCTGCAGGGGATGGTCGGTTCTCAGATGCCAATCGCCGTTTCCCACGGCGAAGGTCAGGTAGAAGTGCGTGACGCTGCGCATCTGGCTCAGCTGGAAAGCAAAGGCCTGGTGGCGCTGCGCTTTGTCGATAACTTCGGTAAGGTGACAGAAACCTACCCGGCTAACCCGAACGGCTCCGCCAACGGTATTACGGCGGTGACCAGCGAAAGCGGTCGCGCGACCATCATGATGCCGCACCCGGAACGCGTGTTCCGTACCGTGAGCAACTCCTGGCACCCGGAAAACTGGGGAGAGGATAGCCCGTGGATGCGTATCTTCCGCAACGCGCGTAAGCAGCTGGGTTAAGTTTTAGCCCTACCCCCTTCCAGGCCCGGTAAGCGAAAGCTTCACCGGGCTTTTTATTTATGTCGCAATTACGCGACAGACCCGCAATATGGCTGTCTCCAAAAGGCGACACTTAAGTAATTGATTTATATGTGGCAGTAAAGGTTCCCGTTAAGGTGTTGCTTAATAGCGACACTTAGCCTGAAAATCATTCAACCGATAATTAACGCGTTAAACGAGTAAAAACTATATATTTCAATATGTTAATATTTTATTTTGCATTCTGGCACGGGTGTTGCATAATATTAACCAGTGGCTCATTCACCTTCTTATGTCAGCCCCTTCGGGACGCGCTACATAAACTTCGAATGACGCACAAAAAGGTGCCTGCCGTCCAACTACTGATCATAGCGATGCTTTATCAGGCCAGGGCGAAACGTCGAGTTAGGCACCGCCTCATTCCATGACAAAGCCGGGTTTTTACCCGGCTTTGTTGTATCTGAAGGGCAGACTCAGTTACGCTCTGCGTAAACCCCCATTAAGAGAGTAATGCGTTGAAACGCTGGCCCGTTTTCCCCCGCTCCCTGCGGCAGCTCGTCATGATGGCCTTCCTGCTGATCCTGCTGCCGCTGCTGATCCTTGCCTGGCAGGCGTGGCAAAGCCTGAACGCGCTGAGCGCGCAGGCGGCTTTGACCAACCGCACGACGCTCATCGACGCCAGACGCAGTGAAGCGATGACCAACGCCGCACTGGAGATGGAGCGTAGCTATCGTCAGTATTGCGTGCTTGACGATCGGACGCTGGAAAAGGTTTATCAGAGTCAGCGTAAACGCTACAGCGAAATGCTGGACGCTCACGCGGGGGTCTTACCTGACGACAAGCTCTATCAGGCATTACGTCAGGATTTAAACGATCTCGCGCAGCTGCAGTGCAGCAACAGCGGCCCGGATGCCGTTGCCGCCGCGCGCCTCGAAGCTTTTGCCAGCGCCAACACCGAGATGGTGCAGTCTACGCGCGCGGTGATTTTCTCTCGCGGCCAGCAGCTCCAGCAGGAGATTGCCGAGCGCGGCCAGTTCTTCGGCTGGCAGGCGCTGGTGCTGTTCCTGGTGAGTCTCGGGCTGGTTCTGCTCTTTACCCGTATGATCATCGGCCCGGTGAAGGGCATTCAGCGGATGATCAACCGCCTGGGGGAGGGAAGATCGCTCGGGGATACGGTCGCCTTTAAAGGTCCTCGCGAGCTGCGATCCGTAGGCCAGCGCATTATCTGGCTGTCCGAGCGCCTGGCGTGGCTCGAATCACAGCGCCATCAGTTCCTGCGCCATATCTCTCATGAGCTTAAAACGCCGCTGGCCAGCATGCGCGAAGGGACGGAGCTGCTGGCGGACGAAGTGGCCGGGTCCCTTACGCCAGAACAGAAAGAAATTGTCGAGATCCTGGATAACAGCAGCCGCAATCTGCAAAAGCTGATTGAGCAACTGCTGGATTACAACCGCAAGCTGGCTGACGGGGCGGTCGTACTGGAAAACGTAGAGATTGAGCCGCTGGTGGATATGGTGATCTCCGCCCACAGCTTGCCAGCAAGAGCTAAAATGATGCATACCGGCGTCGAGCTGAATGCGCCTGCGTGCCTGGCTGAACCCATGCTGCTGATGAGCGTTCTGGATAATCTTTACTCCAATGCGGTGCACTATGGTACTGAATCCGGTAACATTTATATCCGGAGTAATACGAATGGTTCACGGGTGTTTATTGACGTCGCAAACACCGGCACCCCGATCCCCGATGACGAAAAAACCATGATCTTCGAACCCTTTTTCCAGGGAAGTCATCAGCGGAAAGGCGCGGTCAAAGGAAGCGGTCTGGGCTTGAGCATCGCCCGGGACTGCATACGACGCATGCAGGGTGAGCTAAACATTGCCGCGGACGAACGTTCAGATGTTTGCTTCCGTATCGAACTGCCCGTGAGCCGGAAAAATCAATAAAATGAATCTATGTCTGGTGAGTATGTCACACGTCTTTTTCCGCGCCGTACGCGCGGTGTTTTCCAGCAAAACGCTTAGCCTGAGCCTGCCCTGTTTATTTCTGGCAGGGTGTGTTTCCCATGCGCCACAAAGTGCCATTAGCGATAAACAGGAAGATAAATGGCCCGATAACCAGCTGGCCGATTTCCTCTCAACCCGCTGTGACGACATCTGGAACCTGTCAGGACATGACGTTGAAAGCAACCCGCTCTTCTGGCTGCGAGGAATAGACTGCGCCCAGCGTCTGGCGCCGGTAGACGCCCGCTCGAAGGCCGCGATGCTGGATGACGACACCTGGCAGGATGCGTTCAAGCGTGGGATTTTACTTGCAGATGCGAAAATCACCCCCGTTGAACGCCGCGTCAATGTCACCCGGCTGGACACGTTTGTGGTCAATCTTCCCGTGCAGGTACGCCCGGTATACCAGCTCTGGCGCGATGGGCAGACATTACAACTTCAGCTGTCTGAAGAGCGTTCCCGCTACAGCAAGCTGCAGCAGTCAACCGACAGCGAGCTTGATACGCTGCGGCAACAGCAGCAACATTTACGTACGCAGCTGGATACCACGACGCGTAAGCTGGAAAACCTGACCGATATCGAAAGGCAGCTCTCGTCGCGTAAATATCAGCCGGGGAGTTCATCCGCGGCACCGGACAGCGATACGCCGAAACAAGAGGACGTGAAGCATGACGAGCCGTAAACCTGCCCATCTTTTACTGGTGGATGACGATCCCGGGCTGTTAAAGCTGCTGGGGATGCGTCTGGTGAGTGAAGGCTACAGCGTCGTGACCGCCGAAAGCGGGCTGGAGGGGCTGAAGATCCTCACCCGCGAGAAAATCGATCTGGTGATAAGCGACCTGCGGATGGACGAAATGGATGGCCTGCAGCTGTTCGCGGAGATCCAGAGGCAGCAGCCGGGTATGCCCGTGATCATTCTGACGGCGCACGGGTCGATCCCGGATGCGGTTGCCGCGACGCAGCAGGGGGTCTTCAGCTTCCTGACCAAGCCGGTGGACAAAGACGCGCTGTATAAGGCTATCGACAGCGCGCTGGAACATGCCGCCCCGGCGGGGGATGAAGCGTGGCGGGAGTCCATCGTCACCCGCAGCCCCATTATGCTGCGTCTCCTTGAACAGGCCCGGATGGTGGCGCAGTCCGACGTCAGCGTGCTCATCAACGGCCAGAGCGGAACCGGGAAAGAGATCCTGGCCCAGGCGATCCATAACGCCAGCCCGCGCAGTAAAAATGCCTTTATCGCCATTAACTGCGGCGCGCTTCCGGAACAGCTTCTCGAATCTGAACTGTTTGGTCATGCCCGCGGCGCATTCACCGGCGCGGTGAGCAGTCGGGAAGGGCTGTTCCAGGCGGCGGAAGGCGGCACGCTGTTCCTGGACGAGATTGGCGACATGCCCGCGCCGCTGCAGGTCAAACTGCTGCGCGTATTGCAGGAGCGAAAAGTTCGCCCGCTGGGCAGCAACCGCGATATCGATATTAACGTGCGCATTATTTCCGCCACCCACCGCGACTTGCCAAAAGTGATGGCCCGCAACGAGTTTCGCGAAGATCTCTACTACCGTCTGAACGTGGTGAATCTGAAGATCCCTGCGCTGGCGGAGCGCGCGGAAGACATTCCGCTGCTGGCGAATCATCTTCTGCGCCAGGCGGCCGATCGTCATAAACCGTTTGTGCGCGCGTTTTCCACCGACGCGATGAAGCGGCTGATGGCCGCAGGCTGGCCGGGTAACGTGCGCCAGCTGGTGAACGTGATTGAGCAGTGCGTGGCGCTGACCTCCTCACCGGTAATCAGCGATGCGCTTGTAGAGCAGGCGCTGGAAGGAGAAAACACGGCGCTGCCGACGTTTGCGGAAGCGCGGAATCAGTTCGAGCTGAACTATCTGCGCAAGCTATTGCAGATCACCAAAGGCAACGTGACCCACGCGGCGCGCATGGCCGGACGCAACCGCACCGAGTTCTACAAGCTGCTGTCGCGCCACGAGCTGGAAGCAAACGATTTTAAAGAGTAATGCCGTATGATACTGTGAGCAATCGATTACGAGGCAGCTTACAGGCAAGAGTTTAAGGACCCACCATGAAAAAGATTGATGCGATTATTAAACCTTTCAAACTGGATGACGTGCGTGAAGCGCTGGCGGAAGTCGGCATCACCGGGATGACCGTGACGGAAGTGAAAGGTTTTGGTCGTCAGAAAGGCCACACCGAGCTTTACCGTGGCGCAGAGTACATGGTCGACTTTCTGCCGAAAGTAAAAATTGAAATTGTGGTCAGCGACGATATCGTCGATACCTGCGTGGATACCATTATCCGCACCGCGCAGACGGGCAAAATTGGCGACGGTAAAATCTTCGTCTTTGACGTGGCGCGCGTGATCCGTATCCGTACCGGCGAAGAAGACGACGCCGCGATTTAACATTCCCAAAAGTTTTGTAGCCGGGAAAGGCGCAGCCGCCATCCGGCGAAAAAAAAAGCCCCTCGAACGAGGGGCTTTTTGCATTACAGCACCTTATGCGGCCCGAAACATTCGTAGTGAATGTTGTCTTTGTTCACGCCCAGCTCCACCAGCTGCTTCGCGGCGTACTGCATAAACGCCACCGGTCCACAGACGTAGAACTGCATATCCGGTGCGCTGAACAGGCCTTCACGCTGGCTCAGATTCATCAGACCCTCACTGTCAAAGCGGGCAGCTGTGCGGTCTGCTTCCGTCGGCAGGCGATACCAGGTGTGCGCGGTGAAGCGCGGCAGGGAAGCCCCGAGCGTGTTCACTTCATCCGCAAAGGCGTGCACGTCACCGTTTTCCGCAGCGTGGAACCAGTTGACCTGCGCACCGTGGTTGGTTTTCGCCAGCGTATCGAGCATCGCCAGCATTGGCGTTTGGCCGACGCCCGCAGAGATCAGCGTAACCAGGGTATTCGCTTCAACGGCCATGAAGAAATCGCCCGCCGGCGCGGCCAGATGGACCACGTCGCCCACGTTAGCTTCGTTGTGCAGCCAGCTGGAGACCTGGCCGCCGTCCTCGCGCTTCACCGCAATGCGGTAGCCTTTACCGTTTGGCTTGCGGGTAAGAGAATACTGGCGGATCTCCTGATGCGGGAAACCTTCAGGCTTCAGCCACACGCCCAGATACTGGCCCGGCTGGTAATCGGCAACCGGCTGTCCGTCCAACGGCTCAAATTCAAAGCTGGTAATCAGCGCGCTGCGCGGCGTTTTCTCAACGATGCGGAAGGCGCGCGTGCCTTCCCAGCCGCCGTTCTTGCTGGCATTTTCGCTATAGATCTGCGCTTCGCGGTTGATAAACACGTTTGCCAGCACGCCGTAGGCTTTCCCCCACGCGTCCAGCACCTCCTGGCCCGGGCTGAACATCTCGTCCAGCGTTGCCAGCAGGTGGCCACCCACAATGTTGTACTGCTCGGGCTGGATCTGGAAGCTGGTGTGCTTCTGCGCGATTTTTTCCACCGCGGGCAGCAGTGCCGCCAGGTTTTCAATATTGCTGGCGTAGGCCGCGATGGCGTTGAAAAGCGCTTCGCGCTGATCGCCGTTACGCTGGTTGCTCATGTTGAAAATTTCTTTGAGCTCCGGGTTATGCGTGAACATGCGATCGTAAAAATGGGCGGTGAGTTTAGGGCCGGTTTCCACCAGCAGGGGGATGGTGGCTTTAACGGTAGCGATGGTTTGAGCGTCGAGCATGAGCGCATCCTTCTGATGTGACTTTAATGATGTATTTTAAATGCATCTTATAAAAAATACCCCTGCGTTGTAAATGGTTCTTTGCAAGATGAAAAATATGCATCACAAACCTGAAAAGAAATCCGCTGAAAAGGAGGAGAGCTTTATTCCTCAAACCCTTGCGTGGCGCGCAGGAAAACGTTTGCGTAAAATCGTTTGTCAAGACCTGTTATCACAGAACTAATCAGTTATACTGTTGCCCGTTGTCCAACTGGACTGCCTTTTCAGGCCAAAATTTACTTGTTAGCTGAGTCAGGAGATGCGGATGTTAAAGCGTGAAATGAACATTGCCGATTATGATGCCGAACTGTGGCAGGCTATGGAGCAGGAAAAAGTACGTCAGGAAGAGCACATCGAACTGATCGCCTCCGAAAACTACACCAGCCCTCGCGTTATGCAGGCGCAGGGTTCTCAGCTGACCAACAAATACGCTGAAGGTTACCCGGGCAAGCGCTATTACGGCGGTTGCGAGTACGTTGATATCGTTGAGCAGTTGGCTATCGACCGTGCGAAAGAACTCTTTGGCGCTGACTACGCAAACGTGCAGCCGCACTCTGGCTCTCAGGCTAACTTCGCGGTCTACACCGCGCTGCTGCAACCGGGCGATACCGTTCTGGGTATGAACCTGGCGCAGGGCGGCCACCTGACTCACGGCTCCCCGGTTAACTTCTCCGGCAAACTGTACAACATCATCCCTTACGGTATTGATGAGTCCGGTAAAATTGACTACGAAGACATGGCGAAGCAGGCTAAAGAGCACAAACCGAAGATGATCATCGGTGGCTTCTCTGCTTACTCCGGTATCGTTGACTGGGCAAAAATGCGTGAAATCGCGGACAGCATCGGTGCTTACCTGTTCGTCGACATGGCGCACGTTGCGGGCCTGATTGCCGCTGGCGTTTACCCGAACCCGGTTCCACACGCTCACGTTGTGACCACCACCACCCACAAAACCCTGGCGGGTCCACGCGGTGGCCTGATCCTGGCGAAAGGCGGTGACGAAGAGCTGTACAAAAAACTGAACTCCGCTGTATTCCCAAGCGCGCAGGGCGGCCCGCTGATGCACGTTATCGCGGCTAANAGCCGTTGCGCTGAAAGAAGCGATGGAGCCAGAGTTCAAGGTTTATCAGCAGCAGGTTGCTAAGAACGCCAAAGCGATGGTGGAAGTGTTCCTGAACCGTGGCTACAAAGTGGTATCCGGCGGTACTGAAAACCATCTGTTCCTGCTGGATCTGGTTGATAAGAACCTGACCGGTAAAGAAGCTGACGCTGCCCTGGGCCGCGCCAACATCACCGTGAACAAAAACAGCGTGCCAAACGATCCGAAGAGCCCGTTCGTGACCTCCGGTATCCGTATCGGTTCTCCGGCCGTAACTCGTCGCGGCTTTAAAGAAGCGGAAGTGAAAGAGCTGGCTGGCTGGATGTGTGACGTTCTGGACAACATCAATGACGAAGCGGTTATCGAGCGCGTCAAAGGTAAAGTTCTGGATATCTGCGCACGCTTCCCGGTATACGCATAATTCTTCTGCTTCGCAGAAATAAAAAAGGCCGCGTATGCGGCCTTTTTTTATGGCTTAACGCCGGTCCAGGGAGATGGCGCCAGGTCCGACAATCGCCAGCAAAATAAAGGCGCCAGCAATACTGATGTTCTTGTAGAAATTAATCATATTCGGTACGACCGCATCACCGGTCATATCCCAGTAATGGTGACCGATAATCGCCGTGCCCAGCGTATAGAATACAAACAATACGGCGAGAGGACGGGTGAAAAAGCCCAGGACGATCAGGATAGCGGCAGGCACTTCCATCACCACCGCAATAATAGCCGCCAGCATGGGCATCGGCGTACCCAGCGAGGTCATATATTGTACGGTGCCGCTAAACCCCGTCAGTTTTGGATAGCCAAAGATGATAAACAGCACGACAAGCGCGATGCGCGCAATCAACAGCAAAAGGTGACGTGACTGACCGAAATCGAAATAACGTAATGAGTTCATGGCAGAAAAACCTCTGCAAGTGGAGTAATTTAAACGTAATACATATTTTCATTCCCCGCCATAAGCCAGACGACTGCACGAAATGTTAAAATCTCGTTAATTTATAGCAGGCTATCGACTTGCTTAATTTTTATATTCTCGCCAGACTATGGCCTCGATTTCGGGAGGGATTCATGGTCTTGCATTCCACGCGCTGGCTGGCGCTCAGTTATTTCACCTATTTCTTTAGCTACGGCATTTTTCTGCCTTTCTGGAGCGTCTGGCTTAAGGGTATCGGCCTGACGCCCGAGACCATCGGTGTCCTGCTCGGGGCCGGGCTGGTGGCGCGTTTCCTTGGCAGCCTGCTGATTGCTCCGCGCGTCAGCGATCCCTCCTTACTGATCAAGGCCGTGCGCATTCTTGCGCTGCTGACCCTGGTCTTTGTTGCCTGCTTCTGGGTCAGCCACCAGTTTGCCTGGCTGATGGTGGTGATGGTCGGCTTTAACCTTTTCTTCTCACCGCTGGTACCGCTGACGGATGCCCTGGCGAACACCTGGCAAAAGCAGATCACCATGGACTATGGCCGCGTGCGCCTGTGGGGCTCAATTGCCTTTGTGATTGGCTCGGCGCTGGTGGGGAAACTGGTCAGCCTTTACGATTACCGCGCCATTCTCGCCCTGCTGAGTATCGGTATTGCCTCGATGCTGCTTGGCATGCTGCTGCGACCGTCGGTGATGCCGCAAGGGGAGAGCCGCCATCAGGAGAGCGCAGGCTGGCCCGCTTGGCGGAGCCTGGTGGCCCAGAGCTGGCGTTTTCTGGCATGTGTCTGCCTGCTTCAGGGGGCGCATGCGGCGTACTATGGCTTCAGCGCCATCTACTGGCAGGGGGCGGGATATTCTGCTTCCGCCGTGGGCTATCTGTGGTCGCTGGGCGTGGTGGCCGAAGTCATCATTTTCGCCCTGAGCAAGAAATTGTTCCGTCGATTTGGCGCACGAGACCTGCTGCTGCTTTCCGCCGTGTGCGGCGTGGCGCGCTGGGGGATTATGGGCTGGACGACCGATCTGCCGTGGCTGATCGTGGCGCAAATTCTTCACTGCGGCACCTTTACCGTGTGTCATCTGGCGGCGATGCGCTATATCGCAGCGCGCGAGGGCGGAGACGTTATTCGCCTGCAGGCCGTCTATTCGGCAGTGGCGATGGGAGGCAGTATCGCGATCATGACGGTGTTTGCCGGATTCCTCTATCAGCACCTGGGGCATGGGGTTTTCTGGGTGATGGCGCTGGTCGCCTTACCCGCCATCGTTGTTCGCCCTAAAGTGGCCGCCCGCGCGTCGCTATGATTCCAGCATGGCGCGTATATGTTCTTGCTGTTGCGCGTTTAATGTCTCAACGGCATGGATCAGCGGCGGCGAGAACAGCGGCAGGGCAGTAGGGTAGGGGGTGATAACCAGCGCGGCCTCGCGCGGTGCCCCCTCTTTCTGGAAAGCCTGCAGCGTTAGATAGCGAATATTAAGCGGCAGCAGCGTCAGCTCGCGAAGCTGCTGTTCAATCAGATCCTCGCTGGCTTTATCGTCTCCCGTCAGCAGGATCACCTGTTTTTCGTGCAGATCGGTCTCCTGCATCAGCCAGGCACCGAAAATCACCGCCACCAGGCTCATCTCTTCATCAGAAAAACGCAGCCCAAACTCCGCTTCCAGCTCGAACAGCGCTTCCTTTGTGGTGCGTAACAGCCGGGGATAGAGACGATGGATCTCCTCCGGCAGGCTATTGTCGATGCCGATTTCAAACAGCGAGCGGTCCAGCGCCTGAGCCAGATGGATATACAGCTGATCGGTCAGCCCTTGCTCATCGCTGAAGTTCATCCCGGTCTGCGAGCGAAAACGGGCGACCATGCGCACAATGGCCCGGCGCAGACGCTGATCCTGCTGGTGCTTATCAAGCACCGGATCGGGCGTGCGGAGCATCATAAACAGCAGCGCCAGAAACAGCTGTTCATCCCCGTGCGCACCCTGCGGGACGCGCCGTTTCCAGTGACGTACGATCTCCTGGGCCGTAAAATACTCCCCTCTCGACTGGGTCCAGCTGCGCTGCACGTGAGAAAACTGTGGCGTATTTCCGAGCTGATGCTGAATGAGACAGTATTGCAAATAGAGCTGTAAAAACTGGACGTCGCGGCATTCAAACTGGCGCTGCAGCTTGCGGGAGCAGAAGCCGATCAGCGCCCGCAGGTTCGCATCATCGTAAAGCGGCCGCGCAATGCCGTGTTGTTTAAGCGCGGTTTTTAATGCGGGGGTAAACTGGTGCGAGACAAACTGCGGGCAAAGCCGCAGCGCCCGGCGCAGCCAGTGCAGCAGGCATAAACGCTGATTCAGGGCTGTGCCTTCAATCCGGTAGCTGCCGTCGTGGTGCGTAACGATGTCCAGCCGGTGATAGCGCTGGATTTCATCGCGCGTCTCGGCTATATCTTGCCGTGCCATCGCGTCGTCCACGCCGTTGGTAGCGATAATGCTCTGTGCGGTGACGGTAGCATCGGGCAGGTAAAGCATCAAAAGCACCTGGCAGCGGCGCTGCGAACTGGAAAGCACAGATGGAATTTCAAGCGTCGTCATCATCTGTCGGGTATCCAGTGTGAATGTTTGATAAGAATAGCTAAAGGATGAGCGCTGAAAAGCGCGCTGGCAGGCCTTTCACTCAGGATTGCTGGGGAACATCACAGAATTTTTGACGTGAGGAATTGATGCAAACAGTTAAACAAAGTGCGATGGCGTTATTTTTGGCGGTTATCAGCTTCACCGCCAGCGCACACCCTCACAGTTTTATTGACCTCCAGACGGAGCTGGTTACCGACGGCACGCAGCTGAGCGGCCTGAAGATGCGCTGGACGATGGATGAAATCACCTCGGCCGATCTGCTCTATGATGCGGGAAACGCGAAGCCTGGCGATGAAATCTGGAAAAAGCTGGCGGCGGAAGTGATGGCCTACGTGCTCGGCCAGCACTACTTCACGGAATTCTGGCACAACGGGCAGAAGGTCAAATTTCTGAACCGGCCAACGGAATACGGGATGACGCGTGACGGGCATCAGGCTGTGCTGACGTTTGTGCTTCCGCTGGCGCATCCGCAGCCGCTGGCCGGGCAAACGTACCGTTTTTCCACCTTTGACCCTACTTACTATGTCGACATGCGCTATGACAAAGACGGAGACGTACGGCTGCCGGACGCTCTGCAAAAAAACTGCAAAATTGGCGTACACACCCCGAAGCCCAGCGAGGAGACGCTGAACTTTGCGGTCTCGCTTGATAAAGAAGATGCCCCACCTGAGGACATGGAGTTGGGTAAACAGTTCGCGCAGGAGGTGACGTTACAATGTCAGTGATCTCCTCTCCGGTTCGAAAACCTCGCCGCTGGCTGCACCTCTGGCCACTGGCGCTCTTTCTTGTGCTAGCCGTTTGCGGTTCGCTCTGGCTATGGCAGGCCTGGCCGCAGGTCATGATGAAAAGCATTATCTGGCAGCGTGAGGTCAACCAGCAGATGAGCGGTCTGCTGAAGGCGGTGGCGGAGAACCCGACCAAAGCGGGTGGTTCCCTGCTGGCATTCAGCTTTATCTATGGCGTTCTGCACGCGCTGGGGCCGGGGCACGGCAAAATCGTGATAACGACCTGGCTCGCCACCCATCCGTCGAAGCTGAAATCGAGCATCGGCCTGACGCTGGCCTCCTCGCTGCTTCAGGGCAGCGTGGCGATTGCGCTCGTCGTGGTCGTGCTTTCGCTGTTGCAGCTTCCCGCGCGCCAGCTGCACATGAGCAGTTTCTGGCTGGAGAAGGGCAGCTACGCGCTGGTAGGCGTGCTGGGGCTGATCCTCTGCTGGCGGGCGCTGAAAAAGCTGCGCGCGCTGCTGCGAAAACCGAAATTCAAAACCTTTACGCCGCACCACGTTCATGATGAAAGCTGCGGCTGCGGGCATCAGCATTTGCCCACGCAGGAACAATTGCAGAGCGGTGACGACTGGCGTGCGCGGCTGATGATTGTTCTCTCGATGGGCATGCGCCCATGTTCGGGGGCAATCATGGTGCTGCTGTTCAGCAAGGTGATAGGCGTGTTTGGCTGGGGAATGCTCTCCGCGCTGGCGATGGCGGCAGGGACGTCTCTCACCATTTCGTCTTTAGCGCTGCTGGTTCACAGCTTCCGTCAGCTGGCGGTCAAACTGAGCGGCAATAAAACGCCGGTGCTGTGGCGACAGGTAGGGTGGACAACGCTTGCGCTGGCGGGCGGGGTGATTCTGCTGGTGGCGGCGGTGACGATGTGGATGAGCGCGGTACCGGTGGGAAGAGGATTGCGGCCGTTTTAGTTGGGATCCCCTCTCCCACGGGGAGAGGGAATGACCGGGATTAACGCTTCAGCGCATCGCTCAGTTCATCACGCATGTTTGCCAGCATGGCTTTAACAACGCGTGGGTTACCCGCAACGACGTTGCCGGTAGACATATAGTTATGGCCGCCGGTGAAATCACACACGATGGCGCCTGCTTCACGTGCGATCAGCTCGCCCGCAGCAAAGTCCCACGGCTTCAGCGACAGCTCGAAGTAACCGTCAACGCGGCCTGTTGCTACATAGGCCAGATCCAGTGCGGCAGAGCCGGTGCGGCGGAAGTCCGCGCATTCGGTGAACAGTTTGCCCAGGATATTCATATAAGTGGTCGCGTGCTGTTTCGCCTTGAACGGGAAACCGGTCGCCAGAATGGTGCCGTCCAGATCGCGTGCGTTGCTGCAGCGCAGACGGTAGCCGTTCAGCTGTGCACCCTGACCGCGGGTCGCGGTGAACAGTTCGTTACGCATTGGATCGTAAACAACGGCGACTTCAGTACGGCCTTTAATGCGTACAGCGATAGACACAGAGAAGTGTGGCAGGCGTTTGACGAAGTTGGTGGTGCCATCCAGTGGATCGATAACCCATTGAACATCCTGATCGGTACCTTCATGTTCACCGCTTTCTTCGGTGATGATGGTGTGCTGCGGGTAAGATTTGCGGATCGTTTCGATAATAATCGCTTCTGCGGCTTTATCGACGTTAGTCACGAAATCATTGCTGCCTTTCTGGCTGGTTTCTACGGAGTCTGGCGTTTCGTAGTGTTTGGCAATTACATTACCCGCCTTGCGCGCTGCGCGCACGGCGATGGTCAGCATCGGATGCATCGGTCTCTCTCACTGGATGTTAAAGAACAGGAAAATCGGCGCAGAGTATAGCAGTGGGATCGGATTATGTCTCCCGTTTATGATAATATGCCGGAATATTCTTCAGACGCTGAATTCAGACATTAAAAATTATGCTGCAAAACATTCGAATCGTGCTGGTCGAAACATCGCACACCGGCAACATGGGCTCCGTTGCCCGCGCTATGAAAACCATGGGCTTAACGAACCTGTGGCTGGTTAACCCGCTGGTGAAACCTGACTCGCAGGCTATCGCCCTGGCGGCAGGTGCCAGCGACGTGATCGGCAACGCCCAGATCGTCGATACCCTTGACGAAGCGCTGGCCGGCTGCAGCCTCGTTGTTGGCACGAGCGCGCGTTCACGCACGCTGCCGTGGCCGATGCTGGATCCGCGCGAATGCGGCCTGAAAAGCGTCTCAGAAGCGGAACAGGCTCCGGTTGCGCTGGTGTTTGGCCGCGAGCGCGTTGGCCTGACCAACGACGAGCTGCAGAAGTGCCACTATCACGTCGCCATCGCGGCGAACCCGGAATACAGCTCGCTGAACCTGGCGATGGCGGTGCAGGTTATCGCCTATGAGGTGCGAATGGCGTGGCTGGCGACGCAGGAGAAACAGGCAGAGCCTAAAGAAGAAACGGCCTACCCGCTGGTGGACGATCTTGAGCGCTTCTACGGTCACCTGGAGCAGACGCTGCTCTCAACCGGCTTTATTCGTGAAGGCCACCCGGGCCAGGTGATGAACAAGCTGCGCCGCATGTTTACCCGCGCGCGCCCGGAAAGCCAGGAGCTGAACATCCTGCGCGGGATCCTGGCGTCGATTGAGCAGAAGAATAAAGAGTAGTGTCGATTTCCCCCTCTCCTCGTGGGAGAGGGCTGGGGTGAGGACATCAGGCCGCACCTGGGTTATGAAGGCACGGAACGTTAAATACCTGACTAAAACAGTCAAGTAAATAGTTGACCATTTTAGTCAGGAATGTCAGACTTGGCCCTGCTATGCAATACCCCCATTTTACAATAAAAAACCCCGGGCAGGGGCGAGTTTGAGGTTAAGTAAGACATGAGACTGACATCTAAAGGGCGTTATGCCGTGACCGCGATGCTGGACGTTGCGCTCAACTCCGAAGCGGGCCCGGTTCCGTTGGCTGATATTTCTGAACGACAAGGGATCTCCCTCTCTTACCTGGAACAGCTATTCTCCAGACTGCGTAAAAATGGACTTGTTTCCAGCGTTCGTGGCCCAGGCGGCGGTTATTTGCTGGGTAAAGACGCGGGCAGTATTGCAGTTGGTGAAGTGATTAGCGCAGTTGACGAATCCGTTGACGCGACCCGTTGCCAGGGTAAAGGCGGCTGCCAGGGCGGCGATAAGTGCCTGACCCACGCGCTGTGGCGCGATCTGAGCGACCGTTTGACCGGCTTCCTGAACAACATCACCCTCGGTGAGCTGGTGAATAACCAGGAAGTTCTGGATGTCTCAGGTCGTCAGCACGGTCAGGATTCCCAACGCAGCACCCGCGCGCAGGACGCTATCGACGTCAAACTGCGCGCGTAATAAAACGATAAAGATTTCAGAATCAGGCCGGGGCGGTCACGCCCCGCGTACTCGGTCGTACATCCAGCCGGTTGCCTGATTCCTTGCATTGAAGCGATGTACGGAGTTTAAAGAGCAATGAAATTACCGATTTATCTCGATTACTCCGCAACCACGCCGGTGGACCCGCGTGTTGCCGAGAAAATGATGCAGTGTCTGACCCTGGACGGAAACTTTGGTAACCCAGCTTCCCGTTCACACCGTTTTGGCTGGCATGCTGAAGAGGCGGTTGATATCGCCCGTAATCAGATTGCTGACCTGGTGGGTGCCGACCCGCGTGAGATTGTATTCACCTCCGGTGCGACCGAATCCGACAACCTGGCGATCAAAGGTGCAGCCAACTTTTATCAGAAAAAAGGCAAGCACATCATCACCAG
Source organism: Enterobacter sp. UCD-UG_FMILLET (assembly GCF_000762975.1). Classification (NCBI taxonomy): domain Bacteria; kingdom Pseudomonadati; phylum Pseudomonadota; class Gammaproteobacteria; order Enterobacterales; family Enterobacteriaceae; genus Enterobacter; species Enterobacter sp. UCD-UG_FMILLET. The sequence goes on along the minus strand of NZ_JRJC01000036.1, from coordinate 789,943 downwards.
CAAAACCGAACACAAAGCCGTGCTGGATACCTGCCGCCAGCTGGAGCGTGAAGGGTACGAAGTGACTTACCTGGCGCCACAGAGCAACGGGATCATCGACCTGAAAGAGCTCGAAGCGGCCATGCGTGATGACACCATTCTGGTTTCTATCATGCACGTTAACAACGAAATCGGCGTCGTTCAGGACATCGCGACCATCGGCGAAATGTGCCGCGCGCGCGGTATCATCTACCACGTGGACGCGACCCAGAGCGTGGGCAAACTGCCTATCGACCTGAGCCAGCTGAAAGTGGACCTGATGTCCTTCTCCGGCCACAAAATTTATGGCCCGAAAGGGATCGGCGCGCTGTACGTTCGTCGTAAGCCACGTATCCGCATCGAAGCACAGATGCACGGCGGCGGTCACGAGCGCGGTATGCGTTCCGGCACGCTGCCTGTTCACCAGATCGTGGGCATGGGCGAAGCGTACCGCATTGCGAAAGAAGAGATGGAAACCGAGATGGCACGCCTGCGCACGCTGCGTAACCGTCTGTGGGACGGCGTGAAAGATATGGAAGAAGTGTATCTGAACGGCGATCTCGAGCAGGGCGCACCGAACATCCTCAACGTCAGCTTCAACTATGTTGAAGGCGAATCGCTGATCATGGCGCTGAAAGACCTGGCCGTTTCTTCCGGTTCTGCCTGTACGTCTGCAAGCCTGGAGCCATCCTACGTGCTGCGCGCGCTGGGCATGACCGACGAGCTGGCACACAGCTCTATCCGTTTCTCTTTAGGTCGTTTCACTACCGAAGAAGAGATTGACTACACCATCAAGCTGGTTCGCAACTCCATCGGCCGTCTGCGCGACCTTTCTCCACTGTGGGAAATGTTCAAGCAGGGCGTGGATCTGAACAGCATTGAATGGTCACATCACTAATCGGTACATAAGGAGAATTCAATCATGGCATACAGCGAAAAAGTCATCGATCATTACGAGAACCCGCGCAACGTTGGCTCATTTGACAACAGCGACGAATCTGTTGGTAGCGGCATGGTTGGCGCACCGGCGTGTGGCGACGTGATGAAGTTGCAGATCAAAGTCAACAATGAAGGTATCATTGAAGACGCGCGTTTCAAGACCTACGGCTGCGGTTCTGCTATCGCGTCCAGCTCCCTGGTGACCGAATGGGTGAAGGGCAAGTCTCTGGACGAAGCACAGGCAATCAAGAACACGGATATTGCTGAAGAACTCGAACTGCCACCGGTGAAAATTCACTGCTCAATTCTGGCAGAAGACGCGATCAAAGCCGCTATTGCGGACTATAAAAGCAAACGTGAAGCAAAATAATTGAGGTTTGAGTATGTCGATTACCCTTAGCGACAGCGCTGCCGCGCGAGTAAGCTCTTTTCTGGCGAACCGTGGTAAAGGCTTTGGCCTGCGACTGGGCGTACGTACCTCCGGCTGTTCTGGTATGGCTTACGTACTGGAGTTTGTTGATGAACCGGCGTCTGATGATACCGTGTTCGAAGACAAGGGCGTGAAGGTGGTGGTCGATGGCAAAAGCCTGCAATTCCTCAACGGCACTCAGCTGGACTTCGTTAAAGAAGGCCTGAACGAAGGGTTCAAGTTCACGAACCCGAACGTCAAAGACGAGTGTGGTTGCGGCGAAAGCTTCCACGTTTAACCGCGCGTCATCCGAAACCCCACCGTGGCTTACCTGCTGCGCGTGGGGTTTGTTCTAACAGGCTACCCCTGAGATTGTTATGGATTACTTCACTCTCTTCGGACTACCCGCTCAATACCCGATTGATCTCCAGGCGCTGACAATCCGTTTTCAGGATCTTCAGCGTCAGTACCATCCGGATAAATTCGCGAGTGGTACTCAGGCAGAACAGCTGGCTGCGGTTTCCCACTCTGCCACCATCAACCAGGCCTGGCAGACGCTGCGCCATCCGCTGGCGCGCGCTGAATATCTGCTCTTGCTCCACGGTTTCGATCTGGCGAGCGAACAGCACACCGTGCGTGACACGGCGTTTCTGATGGAACAGCTGGAGCTTCGCGAAGAGCTGGATGAGATTGAACAGGCCAAAGACGAAGCGCGTCTGGAAAGCTTTATTACGCGCGTGAAGGGCATGTTCGATACCCGCCATCAGCAGATGGTGGAGCAACTGAACAACGAGACCTGGGACGTGGCGGCAGACACTGTGCGCAAACTCCGTTTTCTCGATAAACTGCGAAGCAGTGCTGAACAACTCGAAGAAAAGCTGCTCGATTTTTAATTTCGGAAGCAATTATGGCCTTATTACAAATTAGTGAGCCTGGCTTAAGTGCCGCACCGCACCAGCGTCGTCTGGCGGTGGGTATCGATCTGGGCACCACCAATTCCCTCGTGGCGACCGTGCGCAGCGGCCAGGCGGAAACGCTGGCTGACGAGCAGGGCCGCCATCTGCTGCCTTCCGTGGTCCACTACCAGCAGCAGGGGCACGCGGTCGGCTATGACGCCCGCGCCAACGCCGCGCGCGATCCGGCCAACACCATCAGCTCCGTGAAGCGCATGATGGGCCGCTCGCTGACCGATATTCAGACCCGCTATCCGCATCTGCCGTATCAGCTGCAGGCCAGTGAAAACGGCCTGCCGATGATTGCGACCGCGGCCGGTCTGCTGAACCCGATTCGCGTTTCCTCCGACATCCTCAAAGCGCTGGCGGCGCGCGCGACGGCGACGCTCGGCGGCGATCTGGACGGCGTAGTCATCACCGTTCCGGCCTATTTTGACGATGCACAGCGTCAGGGCACCAAAGACGCCGCGCGTCTGGCGGGCCTGCACGTGCTGCGCCTGCTGAACGAACCGACGGCGGCGGCGATTGCCTACGGCCTCGACTCCGGTCAGGAAGGGGTCATTGCGGTTTACGACCTCGGCGGCGGTACCTTTGATATCTCGATCCTGCGCCTGAGCCGTGGGGTGTTTGAAGTGCTGGCGACCGGCGGGGATTCCGCGCTGGGTGGCGATGACTTCGACCATCTGCTGGCGGACTACATTCGCGAGCAGGCGGGCATCAGCGATCGCAGCGATGCGCGCGTCCAGCGTGAACTGCTGGATGCGGCGATTGACGCCAAAATCGCCCTGAGCGATGCGCAGACGGTTACCGTAAACGTTGCGGGCTGGCAGGGTGAGATCACCCGCGACCAGTTCAGCGATCTGATTGCCCCGCTGGTGAAGCGCACCCTGCTGGCCTGCCGTCGCGCATTGAAAGATGCGGGCGTTGAGGCGAACGAGGTGCTGGAAGTGGTCATGGTGGGCGGGTCGACCCGCGTGCCGCTGGTGCGCGAGCGCGTGGGCGAATTCTTTGGCCGCACGCCGCTGACCTCCATCGACCCGGACAAAGTGGTTGCCGTGGGCGCCGCAGTCCAGGCCGATATTCTGGTCGGCAACAAGCCGGACAGCGAAATGCTGCTGCTGGACGTCATCCCGCTGTCGCTGGGTTTAGAAACCATGGGCGGCCTGGTGGAGAAAGTGATCCCGCGTAACACCACCATTCCGGTGGCGCGCGCGCAGGAGTTCACGACCTTCAAAGACGGCCAGACCGCGATGTCCATCCACGTAATGCAGGGCGAACGCGAGCTGGTGCAGGACTGCCGCTCTCTGGCGCGCTTTGCGCTGCGCGGCATTCCGGCGCTGCCTGCGGGTGGGGCGCATATTCGCGTCACCTTCCAGGTGGATGCGGACGGTCTGCTGAGCGTCACGGCGATGGAAAAATCCACCGGCGTGGAATCGTCCATCCAGGTGAAGCCGTCCTACGGCCTGACCGATGGCGAAATCGCCTCCATGATTCAGGACTCAATGAGCTACGCCGAGCAGGATGTGAAGGCGCGTATGCTGGCTGAACAAAAAGTTGAAGCCGCCCGCGTGCTGGAGAGCCTGAATGGCGCGCTCGCTGCCGATGCCGCGCTGTTAAGCGCCGCTGAGCGCCAGGTGATTGACGACGCTGCCGCGCATTTAAGCGCAGTAGCAGAAGGCAATGACGCTGACGCAATAGAAGAAGCCATTAAAAACGTTGATAAACAAACCCAGGACTTTGCTGCTCGCCGCATGGACAAATCTGTCCGCGTCGCGCTGAAAGGCCAGTCCGTGGACGAGGTTTAATATGCCAAAGATTGTTATTTTGCCTCATGCGGACCTCTGTCCGGATGGCGCTGTTCTGGAAGCGAAGACCGGTGAAACCATTCTCGATGTTGCCCTGCGTGCAGGTATCGAAGTGGAACACGCCTGTGAAAAATCCTGTGCCTGCACCACCTGCCACTGCATCGTGCGTGAAGGTTTTGATTCTCTCGCTGAGAGCACCGAAGACGAAGACGACATGCTGGATAAAGCATGGGGTCTGGAGCCTGACAGCCGCCTGAGCTGTCAGGCGGCGGTAACCGATGAAGATCTGGTCGTGGAATTCCCACGCTACACCATCAACCACGCACGCGAGCATTGATATGGGACTGAAGTGGACAGACAGCCGTGAAATCGGCGAAGCGCTCTACGACGCGAACCCGGATCTCGATCCGAAGACCGTACGATTCACCGACATGCATCAGTGGATCTGCGATTTAGAGGATTTCGACGACGATCCAAACGCATCCAATGAAAAAATTCTGGAGGCGATTCTGTTAGTCTGGTTAGATGAAGCAGAATAAATAACATAACGGGCTGCCTTCAGGCGGCCCGTTTGCTAGTTGCTAATAAGGAAAAATAAAATGACCGAAGCGATGAAGATTACGCTCTCGACGCAGCCCGCCGACGCGCGCTGGGGCGAGAAAGCCAGCTACAGCATCAACAATGACGGCATAACCCTGCACCTGACGGGCAACGACGATTTGGGTCTGATCCAGCGCGCCGCGCGTAAAATTGACGGCCTGGGCATTAAGCATGTCTCCCTGGAAGGCGAAGGCTGGGACACCGACCGCAGCTGGGCATTCTGGGCAGGCTACAAAGGGCCGAAAGGCACCCGCAAAATTGAGTGGGCGAACCTCGACGAAGCCGGTCAGAAAGAGCTGGAAAGCCGCCTGCAAATCATCGACTGGGTGCGCGACACCATCAACGCCCCGGCGGAAGAGCTTGGTCCGGAGCAGCTGGCGCAGCGCGCGGTTGACCTGCTGTGCGGCGTGGCCGGCGACAAGATGTCCTATCGCATTACCAAAGGTGAAGACCTGCGCGAGCAGAATTACATGGGCATCCACACCGTGGGCCGTGGTTCCGAGCGCCCTCCGGTCCTGCTGGCTCTGGATTACAACCCAACCGGCGATAAAGCGGCGCCGGTCTTTGCCTGCCTGGTCGGGAAAGGCATCACCTTCGACACCGGCGGCTACAGCCTGAAGCAGAGCGCGTTCATGGACTCCATGAAGTCCGACATGGGCGGCGCGGCAACCATCACCGGCGCGCTGGCGTTCGCCATTACCCGCGGTCTGAACAAGCGCGTGAAGCTGTATCTGTGCTGCGCGGACAACATGGTGAGCGGTAACGCCTTCAAGCTGGGCGACATCATTCGCTACCGCAACGGCAAAAACGTCGAAGTGATGAACACCGACGCCGAAGGCCGTCTGGTGCTGGCCGATGGCCTGATCGACGCGTCTGCCCAGAAGCCAGAGCTAATTATCGACATGGCGACCCTGACCGGCGCGGCAAAAACCGCCCTGGGTAACGACTACCACGCGCTGTTCAGCTTCGACGACAAGCTGGCCGCTCGCCTGCTGGCAAGCGCCGCTGCGGAAAACGAGCCGTTCTGGCGTCTGCCGCTGGCCGAGTTCCACCGCAGCCAGCTGCCGTCCAACTTTGCCGAGCTGAACAACACCGCGAGCGCGGCGTACCCGGCGGGTGCAAGCACGGCGGCAGGCTTCCTGTCCCACTTCGTTGAGAACTACCACGAAGGCTGGCTGCACATCGACTGTTCCGCAACGTACCGTAAAGCGGCAGTTGAGCAGTGGTCCGCGGGCGCGACCGGTCTGGGCGTGCGTACCGTGGCGAACCTGCTGACGGCGGAGTAATCGTTATTGCCCTCTCCCCCTCTCCCAGGGGGAGAGGGGGAAATGCATCATCTGGAATTGTTATGTCCGAAACCAAAAACGAATTAGAAACTCTGCTGGAGCAGGCGGCGACCGAGCCCGCCCACCGTCCGGCATTTTTCCGCACGCTGCTGGAATCCACCGTCTGGGTGCCGGGCACCGCGGCGGAAGGTGAGCAGGTTGTCGAAGATAGCGCGCTGGATCTGCTGCACTGGGAGAAAGACGACGGCAGTTCGGTGATCCCGTTCTTTACCTCGCTGGAAGCCCTGCAGGAAGCGGTAGAAGACGAACAGGCGTTCGTAGTGATGCCGGTGCGTACCCTGTTTGAAATGACGCTGGGCCAGACGCTGTTCCTTAACGCGAAGCTGCCGACCGGGAAAGAGTTTACGCCGCGTGAAATCAGCCATCTGATAGGTGAAGAGGGCAACCCGCTCAGCACCCAGGAAGTGCTGGAAGGGGGCGAAACGCTGCTGCTGTCTGAAGTGGCCGAGCCGCCCGCGCAGATGATTGATTCCCTGACGACGCTGTTCAAAACCCTGAAACCGGTTAGACGCGCGTTTCTCTGCTCCATTAAAGAGCGTGCGGACGAGCATCCGGTTCTGCTGATTGGTATTGAGGCGGACGGCGATATCGACGACATCATTCAGGCCGCGGGTAGCGTGGCGACCGACACGCTGCCGGGCGATGAGCCGATTGATATCTGCCAGGTGAAGAACGGCGAGAAGGGCATCAGCCACTTTATTACCGAGCACATCACCCCGTTCTACGAGCGTCGCTGGGGCGGCTTCCTGCGCGATCTCAAAACCAACCGCATCATCTGATTACGGCGGGGTGAATATCACCCCGTTGCTTCCAGCAGCAGTAAATCCATCAGCAGCACCAGATTCGACTCAAACGACGTCACCCCCGCGGCTTCGGCGGCGAAGTGTACCGCTTCGTCATAGAGGGCGAAGTGCACGTCCGCCATCCCCGCCAGCGTATTGGCCGAGGCGCGGGTAAACGCGACGATCGTCATGCCAACGTTTTTGGCAATCCGCGCTTTATCCAGCACCTGCTCCGTTTCGCCGCTGCGTGAGACGGCAATAAACACCTGATAGCGGGCGGCATTGCTGAGGAAAATATTCCGGCTGTCCCCCGGCCCGGAGATAAACGCCGTTTTGCCCAGCACCTGCAGCTTCTTGGTCAGGTACTCCGCAAAGAGATAGGAAAACCCGGCCCCGTAGAGAAAGAAGCTCTCTTTCTGGCGCAGCAGGTCGGCAAACTGCTGGCGTTTTTCCTGCGTGACCCACTGGAAGGTGTGCTGATAGTTGGCGATAAACTGGTTAAACAGCGCCGGGAGTTCAGGAAGCGACTGCCCCTGAGCGGCAATATGCGGCGTGTCGGAGAGCAGCTGCTTGCAGTGCCAGATAAACTCGCTAAAGCCGCTGAACCCCAGCTTCTGGCACAGCCGCATGATGGTGGCGGTAGAAACAAACGTCGCCTGCGCCAGCTCGCGTACCGTGATGTTGCCCACCAGCAGCGGATGCTCCGTGAGGTGAGCGAGGACGCGATACTCCGCGCGGGTCAGTGACGCTCCGCGCGTTAACAGCGTGGCCAGGCGATTATCCATTATTTCGCCGGTTCAACCGGCAGGTCGTCACGCGCGCCCCATTCGCTCCAGGCGCCGTCGTATAGCGTGACGTCGTTCGCGCCGAGCGTGGCGAGCGCCAGGATCACCACGCAGGCCGTGACGCCGGAGCCGCAGCTGGCAATAATTGGACGGTGTAAATCAACGCCGGCACGGTCAAAAATGGCGCGCAGCTCGTCGGTGGTTTTCAGCTCGCCCTCAAACACCAGATCGCCCCACGGCACGTTCAGCGCGCCCGGAATATGTCCGCGCTTCAGCCCCGGACGCGGTTCGTCCGCTTCGGCATTGAAGCGAGGCGCTGGACGGGCATCGACGATTTGCGCCGTTTTTTCATGGCTCACGACCAGCACGTCGGTCAGGCGTTTTACCACGTGGGTGTCAAAGGTCGCGTCGAATTCACCTTCCGGCAGCGTTACGTCACCCTGCTGAAGCGGCAGCTCGTCGCGCTTCCAGCCCGCCAGCCCGCCGGCAAGAATCGACACTTTTTCCACGCCGAAGTTTTTCAGCATCCACCACGCGCGCGGCGCGGAGAAGAGGTTACCTTCATCATAGACAACGAGGTGTTTGTCTTTGCTGACGCCCAGCTCGCGCATCGCCACGGAAAATGCTTCCGGGCGCGGCAGCATGTGCGGCAGGGGAGAGTTGTGATCGGAGAGGGTTTCAATATCAAAAAATACCGCGCCAGGCAGGTGCCCGGCACGGTATTCCGCGACCATATCGCGAAGGTGTTCCTGCCCAGCCGGGGCCATACGCGCGTCAATAATCTGAACTTCCGGATCGTCACCGTGCTCAATCAGCCAGTCGGCGGCGACAAAATATGAGGTGGACATGGGTTGCCTCCATTCTTTTCCGTAAAAAAGGATTGTCGGTGTTTTTTCTGACACCGACAAGCAAACCACGTTCAACTCGCGAGCAAGCCCCTATTTTTTCACCGGTTCGCCGTCTTGCCAGGCTTTTTGCAGCGCTGGCCAGTAGTCGCTGTTGGCCTCAATCATTTCATCCAGAATCGCCTTCGCGTGTTCCATGGTCGGCACGGTGCGGTTGAGGGTAAACGCCTGCAGGGCTTTCTCATAGCTGCCTTCGATAGTCGCCTCTACCAGCAGCTGTTCAGATGCGAGCTGCTGCTGCAAAAGGGTTTGATGGAACAGCGGCACCTGACCGACGCGAATCGGTTCCGGACCCTCGGAGGTGATATAAGCGGGAACCTCCACCACCGCATCGTAAGGCAGGTTGGTAATCGCCCCGCGGTTTTCCACCATCACCAGATGGCGGCTGTGCAGGTTAAAGGCCAGCGAGCAGGCGACATCAACGATAAACTCGCCGTGGACGCCCACGTGGAAGGCATCAGGCAGGATCCCGGTGCGCTTATATTCTTCGGCAGCGGCGAACAGCTTTTTCTCGCGCCCGTCCATCACTTCATTGGCGCGGGTATAGTCCGGGTTCTGGTGTTCCACAATCTGGTTCGGCATCAGGTAGTACTGCAGATACGGGTTCGGCAGATACTCCGGGAAATGGTCCATGATTGGCTTAATGTTGCGCCAGGTTTTTACCCATGATGGATCGGAATGCTGCGGATCGGTTTTGGCCGCATCTTCCGTCAGCAGGCCAAACGTCGCGATATGCTTACGCAGCTCGGGAAGCTTGTCTTCGCCGTCCACCAGTACTCGGGTAAACCAGCCGAAGTGGTTCAGGCCGAAGTAGTCCACCTCCAGCCTGCGGCGATCGACCCCCAGAATCGCCCCCATATTGCGCATGGCGGCGACAGGCATATCGCAGATGTTCAGCACCCGCGCATCCGGACGCAGCCGGCGCACGCCCTCCGCAACGATCGCCGCCGGGTTGGAGTAGTTCACGATCCAGGCTTTTTCGTGCGCGTAGCGATCCACCAGATCGATAAGCTCAACCATCGGCAGGATCGTGCGCAGGCCGTAGGCCAGCCCGCCGGGTCCGCAGGTTTCCTGGCCGACCACCCCGTGACGCAGCGGGATCTTCTCATCCTGCTCGCGCATCTTATACTGGCCGACGCGCATCTGGGCGAAGACGAAATGCGCGCCGCTGAAGGCCACTTCAGGGTCGCTGGTAACGGTGAACTTGATGCTCTGGCTGTGGTCGCGGATGACCTTTTCGACGACCGGCGCAATGGTGTTCTGGCGCGCCTCGTCGATGTCATAAAGGCGGATTTCGGCCAGCGGGAAATCCTGCAGGCGCACCATCAGGCTTTTCACAATACCCGGCGTGTAGGTGCTGCCGCCGCCGGCAATCGACAGAATGAATGGGGGTGTAAACATCTTTAGCTCCTTTCAGAGAAACGTCTCAACGGCTTCTCGCATTTTTTTGACGTGCAGCCCGTAGACCACCTGAACGTTGTTACCTTGTTTGATAATCCCTTTCGCGCCGGTCGCCTTCAGCCGCGGCTCGTCGATAATGGCGACATCCTTCACAGTGACGCGTAAGCGGGTGTAGCAGTTGTCCACCACTTCAATGTTTTCCCGACCGCCGAGTCCCACCACGATGGATTCACCCAGCCCGTCGTTATTGCCCTTCGCCTGGTACTCCTGCTTGCTGTAGAGGCGCGTCTCTTGATCTTCATCCTCACGGCCCGGCGTTTTCATGTTGAAGCGCAGGATCAGGAAGCGGAACACCACGAAGTAGAGAGCGAACATGATCAGCCCGACCACGATGTACACCGGCCAGTTGGACTTCTCCGTGCCGAGCGGCAGGTTGTAGAGGATGAAGTCGATAATCCCGTTGGCACCGATGGCGTGAACGCCCAGCAGCGAGAACAGCATCATGCCGATGCCGGTCAGCACCGCGTGCACCACGAACAGCAGCGGAGCGACGAACAGGAAGGAGAACTCAATCGGCTCGGTCACGCCGACCAGCAGAGAGGTCAGCGCCGCCGGGATCAGAATGGCTTTCGCAATGGCTTTACGCTCCGGCTTTGCGGTCATGTACATCGCCAGGGCTGCGGCAGGCAGGCCGAACATCTTGCTGATGCCGCGCGCATCCCACACCACGGTGCTGCTGAGCTGCTTCACCTCCCGACAAGCCATTTCGGCGAAGTAGATATTGCGCGCGCCCTGATAGGTTGTGCCGCACACCTCCTGCGTGCCGCCCAGCTCGGTATAGAGGAACGGCGTATAAACCAGATGGTGCAGGCCGGTGGGGACCAGAATACGTTCCAGGAAACCGTAGATTGCCACGCCAAGCGGCCCGGAGCCTTTGATGGCCAGCGCCAGGGCACTAATACCGTGCTGGGCAAAGGGCCATAGTTCACTCATCACCACGCCGAGCAGCATGGAGACGGGAAGCATGACGATGGCGACAAAACAGTGGCCAGAGTAAATCGCCATCGCGCCGTTAAACTGTACGCCGGAGTATTTGTTGTACAGATAGCCGGAGAGCGCCCCGGTCAGGATCCCGGCAAAAACGCCCATCTCCAGCACCTGTACGCCCAGTACCATGGTCTGCCCGGCCGCTTTCATTTGGGCCGCTGGCGCCAGCGCGCCCTGCAGCTGCAGCGTGACGTTCATGGCGTTGATGAACACCACAAAGGTCACCAGACCAATCAGCGCGGCATAGCCTTTATCACGCGTCGCCAGACCAATCGGGATCCCGACGGCAAACACCAGCGCCAGGTTGACCAGCACCGACACGGCAGATTTCACGATAAGCTGACCAAGATGCTGAATCAGCGGATGGCCCAGAAACGGCAGGTATTCAGCGAGATTACCGTTACCCAGAACGTTACCAAAGGCGATAAACAGACCGACGATCGGTAAGATAAGGACCGGTCCATACAATGATTTTCCGAAATTTTGTAGGGCGTTCACGGCTCGTTTCATGGCTTTCTCTCTTTTTGAACCGCGCACTCGGGGTGCGTCATGGTCATAAAACTAGCAGCCTTCGGGCGAGCTTAGCCAGCTATCTTCTTGTTTTAAAAACAAATGACGTAAAAGGTAACATGTGACGTTATGTGCTGTGATCGCGGTTCCATCACGGTGTAGCGACGTGATGCCGTTCTGCGAGGCGCTTTCCACATTTTAAAATTGGCCTTTTTGAATTAACGAAACTTGCGGATAATACTTATCCGGACGACGACCAACAGGCCCCCTCAGGCCAGGGACACAGGATGAAACCGTTTCGCTTAGCCGCGATCTCTCTCGCGCTGCTTACCACGTTTACGCTTGTCGGCTGTGATAACAGCGACGATAAATCTCAGGCTGCGGCTCCCGCGGCATCCACAGCATCAACACCGAAAGCTGCAGAAAAGCCCAATGCTGAAACGTTGGCTAAGCTTGCCGCCCAGAGTCAGGGAAAAGCGCTGACCCTGCTGGATACCTCGGAAGTCCAGCTCGACGGTGCCGCCACGCTGGTGCTGACCTTTTCTGTTCCGCTGAATCCCGATCAGGATTTCGCCAAAACGGTGCATGTCGTGGATAAGAAAAGCGGCAAGGTTGACGGGGCGTGGGAACTTGCGCCTAACCTGAAAGAGCTTCGACTGCGCCACCTGGAACCTAACCGTAACCTGGTCGTCACCGTTGAACGTGACCTGCAGGCGCTGAACAAGGCGACGTTTGGCATTGATTATGAAAAAGCCCTGACCACCCGGGACATTGAACCCACCGTTGGTTTTGCCAGCCGCGGCTCGCTGCTGCCGGGCAAAGTGGTGGAAGGTCTGCCGGTGATGGCGCTCAACGTCAACAATGTTGATGTCAACTTTTACCGCGTGAAGCCGGAATCGCTGGCCTCCCTTGTCAGCCAGTGGGAGTACCGTAACTCGCTGACCAACTGGGAATCCGATAACCTGCTGAAGATGGCGGAGCTGGTTTACACCGGTCGATTCGACCTTAATCCGGCGCGCAATACGCGCGAAAAATTGCTGTTGCCCCTGAAGGATATTAAACCGCTCCAGCAGTCTGGCGTTTATATCGCGGTCATGAACCAGGCCGGGCACTACAACTACAGCAACGCCGCAACGCTCTTTACCTTAAGCGATATTGGCCTGTCCGCTCACCGTTACCATAACCGCCTGGATATTTTCACCCAGAGTCTGGAAAACGGTGCGGCGCAGTCCGGCGTGACCGTCACGCTGCTGAACGATAAAGGGCAGACCCTTGCCGAGGCGAAGAGCGACGGCGATGGCCACGCTAAGCTTGAGACCGACAAAGAGGCCGCGCTGATTCTGGCCAGTAAAGACGGTCAGACCACGCTGCTTGACCTCAAGCTTCCTGCGCTGGATCTGGCAGAGTTCGATATTGCCGGTAGCCCTGGCTACAGTAAGCAATTCTTTATGTTTGGCCCACGCGATCTCTACCGCCCGGGTGAAACGGTGGTCCTCAACGGCTTACTGCGCGACAGTGACGGTAAGCCACTTCCGGATCAGCCCGTGAAGCTTGACGTGCTGCGCCCGGATGGACAGGTCGCGCGTACGATTGTCGTCAAGCCAGAGAACGGACTCTATCGCTTTAACTATCCGCTGGACAGCGGGGCGCAGACCGGCATGTGGCATATCCGCGCCAACACGGGCGATAACCTGCAGCGCCTGTGGGACTTCCACGTCGAAGACTTCATGCCAGAGCGCATGGCGCTCAACCTGAGCGGACAAAAAACGCCGGTTTCACCGCAGGATAACGTCGACTTTAACGTGGTGGGTTATTACCTGTATGGCGCACCGGCCAACGGTAATTCTCTGCAGGGCCAGCTTTTCCTGCGTCCGCTGCGTGACGCGGTGGCTGCGCTGCCGGGCTTCCAGTTTGGCGATATCGCCGAGGAGAACCTGAGCCGCAGTCTGGATGAAGTTCAGCTTACGCTTGATGAGCAGGGGCGTGGGCAGGTTTCTACCGAAAGCCAGTGGAAAGAGGTGCATTCTCCGCTGCAGCTGATCCTGCAGGCCAGCCTGCTGGAATCCGGCGGTCGTCCGGTGACGCGTCGCGCTGAGCAGGCAATCTGGCCGGCGGCTGAGCTGCCGGGTATCCGCCCTCAGTTCGCCAGTAAAGCCGTTTACGACTACCGCACCGATACCACCGTCAACCAGCCGATTGTTGACGAGAACGGCAATGCCAGCTTCGACATCGTTTACGCCGATGCCAGCGGAGCGAAAAAGGCAGTGTCCGGTTTACAGGTTCGCCTGATCCGCGAGCGCCGTGACTACTTCTGGAACTGGTCTGAGAGCGAAGGCTGGCAGTCTCAGTTCGATCAAAAAGATCTGATTGAAGGCGAGCAGGAGCTGACGCTCAAGGCCGACGAGACGGGTAAAGTCACCTTCCCGGTGGAGTGGGGCTCTTATCGTCTGGAAGTTAAAGCACCTGATGAGATGGTCAGCAGCGTGCGCTTCTGGGCAGGCTACAGCTGGCAGGATAACAGCGACGGCACCGGGGCTGCACGTCCTGACCGCGTGACGCTGAAGCTGGATAAGCCAGCCTATCAGCCAGGCGATACCATCAACCTGCACATTGCCGCGCCGGCAGCAGGCAAGGGCTATGCGATGATTGAGTCCAGCGAAGGGCCGCTGTGGTGGAAAGAGATCGACGTACCGGCAAACGGGCTTGATCTCGCTATCCCGGTCGACAAAGCCTGGAAACGTCACGATCTTTATCTCAGCACGCTAGTGGTACGTCCTGGGGATAAATCCAAATCCGCCACGCCGAAACGCGCGGTCGGCCTGCTGCATCTGCCGATGGGCGATGAAAATCGCCGCCTGAACATTGCGCTTGATAACCCGCAGAAAATGCGTCCAAACCAGACGCTCTCAGTGAAGGTGAAAGCCAGCGTGAAAGAAGGTGCGGTGCCGCAGAAAGTGAACGTCCTGGTCTCGGCGGTAGACAGCGGCGTGTTGAATATTACCGATTACGTTACGCCGGATCCGTGGCAGGCTTTCATTGGTCAGAAGCGCTACGGCGCGGATATCTACGATATTTACGGCCAGGTCATTGAAGGGCAGGGCCGCTTGGCCGCGCTGCGTTTTGGTGGTGACGGTGATGAGCTGAAGCGCGGCGGTAAACCGCCGGTAAACCACGTCACCATTATTGCCCAGCAGGCACAGCCGGTTACGCTGGATGCCAACGGAGAAGGCACGGTTACGCTGCCCATAGGAGACTTCAACGGTGAGCTGCGTCTGATGGCGCAGGCCTGGACGGAGGACGATTTCGGCAGCAGTGAAAGCAAGGTTGTGGTGGCCGCGCCGGTCATTGCCGAGCTTAATACGCCGCGCTTCCTGGCAAGCGGGGATACCTCGCGGCTGACGCTGGATATCACCAACCTCACCGACCAGCCGCAAACGCTGAACGTTGCCCTGACCGCGACAGGAAAACTGTCGCTGGAAGGCGGGCAGCCGCAGCCGATTCAGCTGTCTCCTGGCGCACGCAGCACCCTGTTTATTCCGGTGCGTGCGCTGGAGGGTTATGGTGATGGCGAGGTGACCGCTCAGGTGACCGGCCTGCAGCTCCCGGACGAGACCTTTGCACCGCAGCAGAAGAGCTGGAAAATCGGCGTGCGTCCGGCGTTCCCGGCGCAGACGGTGAATACCGGTGCCATGCTGAACCCCGGCGAGTCCTGGACCGCACCGGCGCAGCACAGTAACGGTTTCTCTCCTGCTACCCTGCAGGGGCAACTGCTGCTGAGCGGCAAACCACCGCTTAACCTGGCGCGCTATATTCGCGAACTGCAGGCATATCCGTATGGCTGTCTGGAGCAGACCACCAGCGGTCTGTTCCCGTCGCTCTACACCAACGCGGCGCAGCTTACGGCGCTTGGCATCAAAGGTGATACGGACGATAAACGCCGTGCCGCCATTGATATCGGTATTTCCCGTCTGCTGCAGATGCAGCGTGAAGACGGCGGGTTCGCGCTGTGGGATAAAAACGGTCCGGAAGAGTACTGGCTGACGGCCTACGTGACCGACTTCCTGATCCGTGCGGGCGAGCAGGGCTACAGCGTGCCTGCCGATGCGGTGAATAATGCCAATAGCCGGTTGCTGCGCTACCTGCAGGACCCGGGCATGATGTCTATTCGCTACAGCGACGATACGCAGGCCAGCAAGTTCGCCGTGCAGGCCTATGCCGCGCTGGTGCTGGCACGTCAGCAAAAAGCGCCGCTGGGCGCGCTGCGTGAAATCTGGGATCGTCACGCTCAGGCGGCGTCCGGTCTGCCGCTGATGCAGCTGGGCATGGCGCTCAAACTGATGGGCGACGCCCCGCGCAGCCAGCAGGCGCTGGATCTGGCGCTCAAAACGCCGCGCAACGACAGCAAAACCTGGATGGCCGATTACGGTAGCCAGCTTCGCGATAACGCGCTGATGCTCTCTCTTCTGGAGGAGTACAAGCTGCTGCCGGATGCGCAAAATACGCTGCTGAATGCCCTGTCTGAACAGGCCTTCAGCCAGCGCTGGCTGTCAACGCAGGAGAGCAATGCGCTGTTCCTGGCAGGACGTTCGCTGCAAACCCTGTCCGGTGCGTGGCAGGCAAAAACGTCTCTGTCTGAGACCGCATCAGGCGGCGATAAGTCGCTGGTACAAAACGTGAGCGGCGACCAGCTTGGCGCGCTACAGGTGACCAACACCGGGACAACACCGCTATGGGTACGCCTGGACAGCACCGGTTATCCGGAATATGCCCCTCAGCCGAGCTCGAACGTGCTGCAGGTGGAACGTCATATCCTGGCAACCGACGGCAGCAGTAAATCGCTCTCTTCGCTGAAGAGCGGTGAACTGGTGCTGGTCTGGCTGGAAGTTAAAGCCAGCCAGAACGTGCCGGACGCGCTGGTGGTGGATCTCCTCCCTGCGGGTCTGGAGCTGGAAAACCAGAATCTGGCGAGCAGCAGCGCCAGCCTGCAGGACAGCGGCAGTGAGGTACAGAACCTGCTCAGCCAGATGCAGCAGGCGGACATTCAGCATATGGAATTCCGCGACGACCGCTTTGTGGCTGCCGTACCGGTAAATGAAGGCCAGCCGGTCACGCTGGTCTATCTGGCCCGCGCCGTGACGCCGGGAACCTACCAGGTGCCAGTTCCGATGGTGGAGTCTATGTACGTTCCACAGTGGCGGGCAACGGGGGCGGCCAGCGGCCCGCTGATTGTTGTTCCGTAAAATGCGAATGGCACGTCTGACACGCTCCCGCTGGCTATGGCTGGCGGGAGCGCTTCTCGTTTTATGGGGGCTGATTATCGTTGCCGACCGCCTGTGGCCGTTGCCTCTGAAAGAGGTTAACCCCGCCCGGGTGGTGGTGGATGAGAAGGGCACGCCGCTCTGGCGTTTTGCCGATAGCGAAGGGATCTGGCGCTATCCGGTGACGATCGAAGAGGTCTCTCCCCGTTATCTTGAGGCGCTCATCCAGTACGAAGATCGCTGGTTCTGGGATCACCCCGGCGTAAACCCGCTTTCTGTCCTGCGCGCCGCCTGGCAGGATCTCAGTTCTGGCAAGGTCGTCTCTGGCGGAAGCACGCTCACCATGCAGGTCGCGCGACTGCTGGATCCGCATCCGCGCACCTTCGGCGGCAAAGTTCGTCAACTCTGGCGGGCGATGCAGCTGGAGTGGCATCTTTCCAAACGCGAAATTCTCACGCTTTATCTCAACCGCGCGCCGTTTGGCGGCACGCTGCAGGGCGTCGGGGCGGCAAGCTGGACCTATCTCGGCAAACCGCCGTCGCAACTCAGCTATTCCGACGCGGCTCTGCTGGCGGTGCTGCCGCAGGCACCGAGTCGTTTACGCCCGGATCGCTGGCCTGAACGGGCCGAAGCGGCGCGCAATAAAGTGCTCGACCGCATGGCGACGCAGGGGGTCTGGTCCGCAAAGCAGGTCAAAGAATCGCGGGAAGAATCGGTATGGCTGGCGCCCCGACAGATGCCGCAGCTGGCGCCGCTCTTTGCGCGGATGATGCTCGGCAAAAGTCGCGACGCAAAAATTGTCACCACGCTGGATGCCGGACTGCAGCGGCAGCTGGAAGAGCTGGCGATAAACTGGAAATCCCGCCTGCCGGCACGCAGCTCGCTGGCGATGATCGTCGTGGATCACACCGATATGAAAGTGCGCGGCTGGGTGGGATCGGTGGATATCAACGATGACACGCGTTTCAGCCACGTGGATATGGTCAATGCGATCCGATCCCCGGGATCGGTGTTAAAGCCCTTTATTTACGGTATGGCGCTTGATGATGGCCTGATCCATCCCGCCTCGCTGCTTCAGGACGTTCCCAGAAAAACCGGTGACTATCGGCCCGGAAATTTTGACAGCGGGTTCCACGGACCGGTCAGCATGAGTGAAGCGCTGGTGCGCTCCCTCAACCTGCCCGCGGTACAGGTACTGGAAGCCTACGGGCCAAAACGGTTTGCCGGGATGCTGAGCAACGCAGGCTTGCCGCTGATCCTGCCCGCGGGGGCGCAGCCGAATCTGTCCCTGATCCTCGGCGGGGCAGGCGCGCGGCTGGCAGATATCGCTGCAGCCTACAGTGCTTTTGCCCGACACGGTAAGGCGGGGAGGCTACGCCTGCAGCCGGGCGATCCGCTGACTGAACGTCCGCTGTTATCACCCGGCTCGGCGTGGATTATTCGCCGTATTCTGGCCAATGAGGCGCAGCCGCTGCCGGATAATGCGCTACCGCAGGTTGCGCCGCTGGCGTGGAAAACCGGTACCAGCTACGGCTACCGTGATGCCTGGGCCATCGGTCTGAATGCCCGTTATGTGATAGGCATCTGGACCGGACGACCGGACGGCACGCCCGTGGCGGGACAGTTTGGGTTTGCCAGTGCGGTTCCGCTGTTAAACCAGGTCAATAACCTGCTTCAGTCGCGCTCAACGGTAGACGAAGCCCGTCTGCCGCGCGATCCGCGTCCGGCAAGCGTCGGGCGGGGCGTGATCTGCTGGCCGGGCGGCCAGTCGCTGCCGGAAGGCAGTGAAAACTGTCGACGTCGCCTGTCGACCTGGCTGCTGGAAGGGAGTGAACCGCCCACGCTGCTATTGCCCGAACAGGAAGGGATACGCGGCATTCGTTTTCCGGTTTGGCTGGATAAAACCGGCAAACGCGTGGCGGCAGATTGCCCTGATGCAACTGAAAAAGTCCTGGATGTCTGGCCGCTGCCGCTGGAGCCGTGGCTGCCGGCGACCGAGCGTCGCGCGGTAAGGGTCCCTCCTTCATCAACCACCTGTCCTCCGCTGTCGCAGGACGCACCTGCGCCCCTCATTCTGACAGGCGTGCGTGAAGGGGCCGTTATTAAACGTCTGCCGGGTGAATCCCGCGTTTCGCTGCCGCTTCAGGCGACCGGCAATAGCGGTGAGCGCTGGTGGTTTTTGAACGGTGAACCGCTGAATGTGAAGGGAAGAGTTTACACATTACAGCTTGATAAATCGGGCGATTATCAGTTACTCGTTATGGATGAGACCGGTCAAGTCGCGACGGTGAATTTTACGCTGCAGTGACCTGAAAATAGCTTTCAGATGTGAGCTGTTGCTAAAACTCGTCTTATTTTAAAAAAATGTTACCTGAATCCATAGGCAATGGCGCTATTGCTCATTATAATCCGCGCCACACCATACTCAGGTATGCAAAACAACAGAACATTGACAGAGGTTATCATGGCTATTGAACGTACTTTTTCCATCATCAAACCAAACGCGGTGGCAAAAAACGTTATTGGCAGCATCTTCGCTCGCTTTGAATCTGCGGGGTTCAAAATTGTTGGCACCAAAATGCTGCACCTGACCGTTGAGCAGGCTCGCGGTTTCTACGCTGAGCACGAAGGTCGCCCATTCTTTGACGGCCTGGTTGAGTTCATGACTTCCGGTCCAATCGTGGTATCCGTGCTGGAAGGCGAAAACGCAGTACAGCGTCACCGTGACCTGCTGGGCGCAACCAACCCGGACAACGCGCTGGCTGGTACTCTGCGCGCTGACTACGCTGACAGCTTCACCGAGAACGGCACCCACGGTTCTGACTCTGTTGAATCTGCTGCACGCGAAATCGCTTTCTTCTTCGCAGAAGGCGAAGTGTGTCCACGCACCCGTTAATTTAACGGTTTCGTTTACACATTATTTTCGTAAATGCCGCGTCCAGACGTGGCATCCCTGCGCCAGACTTTGTACAATGCAACGCCCCGGACGAGCAGACCGCTTTCCGGGGCGTTTCTATTCAACCCTCCATGGGCCATAACGTGTAACAACGAGGCCGGAAAATATTATGTCTGAATTAGTGAATACCTCCGAAGTCGCCATTCCTGCGGTTCCCAATAAAAATGGAAAAATCAACCTGCTGGATCTGAACCGTCAGCAGATGCGCGAGTTCTTTAAAGAGATGGGCGAAAAGCCGTTTCGTGCCGATCAGGTCATGAAGTGGATGTACCATTACTGCAGCGACAATTTTGATGACATGACTGACATCAACAAGGTCCTGCGCAACAAGCTCAAAGAAGTGGCTGAAATCCGCGCACCGGAAGTGGTGGAAGAGCAGCGATCCGCAGATGGCACCATCAAATGGGCGATTGCGGTAGGCGATCAGCGCGTTGAGACCGTCTATATCCCGGAAGAGGACCGCGCCACGCTGTGTGTCTCCTCTCAGGTAGGCTGTGCGCTGGAGTGCAAATTCTGCTCTACCGCGCAGCAAGGCTTTAACCGTAACCTGCGGGTGTCAGAAATTATCGGCCAGGTCTGGCGTGCCGCGAAAATCGTCGGCGCGGCAAAAGTAACCGGCACGCGTCCTATCACTAACGTGGTGATGATGGGGATGGGTGAGCCGCTGCTAAACCTGACCAACGTCGTTCCGGCGATGGAAATCATGCTGGATGACTTCGGCTTTGGTCTGTCCAAGCGTCGCGTCACGCTGTCTACCTCTGGCGTTGTGCCTGCGCTGGACAAGCTCGGCGACATGATTGACGTTGCGCTGGCGATCTCCCTGCACGCACCAAACGATGAAATTCGTGACGAAATTGTGCCGATCAACAAAAAGTACAATATCGAAACCTTCCTCGCTGCGGTGCGTCGCTATCTGGAGAAATCCAACGCCAACCAGGGCCGCGTGACCATCGAGTACGTGATGCTTGACCACGTCAACGACGGCACCGAGCATGCGCATCAGCTGGCTGAACTGCTGAAAGATACGCCATGCAAAATCAACCTGATCCCGTGGAACCCGTTCCCGGGCGCGCCGTATGGCCGTAGCTCGAACAGCCGTATCGACCGTTTCTCCAAGGTGCTGATGGAGTATGGTTTCACCACCATCGTGCGTAAAACCCGTGGTGATGACATTGATGCAGCATGCGGACAGCTGGCAGGTGATGTTATTGACCGCACCAAGCGTACCCTGCGTAAACGCATGCAGGGCGAGACGATCGCGGTTAAAGCTGTTTGATTATTATTCACTCACGGCGCATTATCTGCGCCGTGAAGCATACTCTTACTGAATAATCAGTCAGATTCGTGATGACTGAACAATAATTACGGTGCGTTTCATCCGACTTTCGGGCAGTATGTAACGACGTAACAACAGTTTAGCCGTACGGGCAGGGCTGTACTGTCATCTCCGGGCTGACAGTCTTATACTCTCTGTTCAAGGTTAACTGACCAGAAGTTTCGCGGTGCGGGTGGCATTGTGACTCACCGGCACCTGAACCCTTATTTTTCACGTACCAGTAGTTGTAGCGAATGAATACTGAAGCCACTCACGACCAACATGAAGCACTCTCCACTGGCGTTCGTCTTCGCAACGCCCGTGAACAACTCGGACTCAGCCAGCAAGCCGTTGCGGAACGCTTGTGCCTGAAGGTTTCCACGGTTCGCGATATTGAAGAAGATAAGGCACCTGCCGATCTGGCTTCAACGTTCTTGCGCGGTTATATCCGCTCTTACGCAAAACTGGTCCATATCCCCGAAAACGAATTACTGCCAATAATGGAGAAGCAGGCACCGGTCCGTGCAGCAAAAGTTGCGCCGATGCAGACCTTCTCCCTGGGGAAACGTCGTAAAAAACGCGATGGCTGGCTGATGAGCTTTACCTGGCTGGTGCTGTTTGTGGTGATCGGTTTGACCGGCGCATGGTGGTGGCAAAACCACAAGGCCCAGCAGGAAGAGATTACCACTATGGCCGATCAATCCTCCGCCGAACTCAACCAGGCCGGAAGTGAGAACGGTCAGAGCGTGCCGCTGAATACCGACGGCGCAGCGTCCTCAAGCGAGCCACAGACCGCAGCGCCAGACGCGTCGGCGACCGATGCAGCACAGGCTCCGGCAGCAACGGCTAACACCGCTGCGCCGCAGGCTCAGGATCAAAACGCGGTTGTTGCCCCTTCTCAGGCTAATGTTGATACTGCGGCGAACGCGCCTGCGGCTACTCAGCCTGCAGACAATAGCGCAGCGGCTCTGCCAACCAGCCCGGCGGGTACAGCGACAGCAGCCGATCCCAACGCACTGGTGATGAACTTCAGCGCCGACTGCTGGCTGGAAGTGACTGACGCGACAGGTAAAAAACTGTTCAGCGGCCTGCAGCGTAAAGATGGTACGTTAAACCTAACCGGCCAGGCTCCCTATAAACTTAAAATCGGCGCTCCGGCAGCGGTACAGATCCAGTATCAAGGAAAACCTGTCGACCTGAGCCGCTTTATCAGAACTAACCAGGTTGCACGTCTTACCGTTAATGCCGAACAATCAGCAGCACAGTAACAGACGGGCAACGCGGGAGATTTTTCATGCATAACCAGGCTCCGATTCAACGTAGAAAATCGAAACGGATTTACGTTGGGAATGTGCCAATCGGCGATGGGGCACCTATCGCCGTTCAGTCGATGACCAACACGCGCACTACCGATGTAGAAGCGACGGTCAATCAAATCAAAGCATTAGAACGTGTAGGCGCGGACATTGTGCGCGTCTCCGTCCCGACCATGGATGCCGCTGAGGCGTTCAAACTGATCAAACAGCAGGTCAGCGTTCCGCTGGTGGCTGATATCCACTTCGATTACCGCATCGCACTGAAAGTGGCCGAATACGGCGTCGATTGCCTGCGCATTAACCCGGGCAACATCGGTAACGAAGAGCGTATCCGCATGGTCGTGGACTGCGCCCGCGATAAAAATATTCCAATCCGTATCGGCGTTAATGCCGGTTCCCTGGAAAAAGACCTGCAGGAAAAATACGGCGAGCCGACGCCACAGGCGCTGCTCGAATCCGCGATGCGCCATGTGGATCATCTGGATCGTCTTAACTTTGACCAGTTCAAAGTCAGCGTAAAAGCGTCCGACGTGTTCCTGGCGGTAGAGTCTTATCGTCTGCTGGCAAAACAGATCGACCAGCCTCTGCACCTCGGGATCACCGAAGCAGGCGGCCTGCGCAGCGGCTCTGTAAAATCCGCTATTGGTCTTGGGCTGCTGCTCTCTGAAGGGATCGGTGATACCCTGCGCGTCTCGCTGGCGGCCGATCCGGTCGAAGAGATCAAAGTCGGTTTCGATATCCTGAAGTCACTGCGCATTCGCGCGCGTGGGATCAACTTCATTGCCTGCCCAACCTGCTCGCGTCAGGAGTTTGATGTGATCGGCACGGTGAATGCCCTGGAGCAGCGTCTGGAAGACATTATCACCCCGATGGACGTCTCCATCATCGGCTGCGTGGTAAACGGTCCGGGTGAAGCACTGGTGTCAACTCTGGGCGTGACCGGCGGTAACAAGAAAAGTGGTCTCTATGAAGATGGCGTTCGTAAAGATCGTCTGGATAATAGCGACATGATCGACCAGCTTGAAGCCCGTATCCGCGCCAAAGCCGCCATGATGGACGAAACACAGCGTATCAGCGTTCAGCAGGTTGAAAAATAACGTGATGGGAAGCGTGCCGCTTCCCATGTATGATTGAACCCATTCTTTGGGTTTTTTTTGTATATAGAAAGAGAATAAACGTGGCAAAAAACATTCAAGCCATCCGCGGCATGAACGATTATCTGCCTGGCGAAACCGCCATCTGGCAGCGCATTGAAGGCACACTGAAGCAGGTGCTCGGCAGCTACGGTTACAGCGAAATCCGTTTGCCGATTGTAGAGCAGACCCCGTTATTCAAACGCGCGATCGGTGAAGTCACCGATGTGGTTGAAAAAGAGATGTACACCTTTGAGGACCGCAACGGCGACAGCCTGACCCTGCGTCCGGAAGGTACGGCGGGCTGCGTACGCGCCGGCATCGAACATGGTCTTCTGTACAATCAGGAGCAGCGCCTGTGGTATATCGGCCCGATGTTCCGCCACGAACGTCCTCAGAAAGGTCGTTATCGTCAGTTCAATCAACTGGGTGTGGAAGTCTTTGGCCTGCAGGGCCCGGACATCGACGCTGAACTGATTATGCTGACCGCCCGCTGGTGGCGCGCCCTCGGTATTGCCGATCACGTTTCTCTTGAGCTGAACTCTATCGGTTCTCTGGAAGCACGCGCTAACTACCGCGATGCGCTGGTGGCGTTCCTGGAACAGCATAAAGATAAGCTGGACGAAGACTGCAAACGTCGCATGTACAGTAACCCGCTACGCGTTCTGGATTCCAAAAACGCGGATGTTCAGGCACTGCTGAACGATGCGCCTGCGCTGGGTGACTACCTGGATGAAGAATCTCGCGAACACTTCGCGGGCCTGTGCAAGCTGCTTGAAGCGGCAGGCATCGCCTATACCGTGAATCAGCGCCTGGTGCGCGGTCTGGACTACTACAACCGTACTGTGTTTGAGTGGGTGACCACCAGCCTCGGTTCTCAGGGCACCGTATGTGCGGGCGGCCGTTATGACGGTCTGGTTGAGCAGCTTGGCGGTCGTGCAGCCCCTGCTGTTGGCTTCGCGATGGGCCTTGAGCGACTTGTTTTGCTGGTTCAGGCAGTTAATCCGGAATTTAAAGCAGATTCCGTTGTCGATATATACCTGGTGGCTTCAGGCGCGGAAACGCAGTCTGCGGCGATGCAGCTTGCCGAACGCGTGCGCGATGCGCTGCCGGGCGTTAAGCTGATGACCAACCATGGCGGCGGCAACTTCAAAAAACAGTTTGCTCGTGCCGATAAGTGGGGCGCAAGTATTGCACTGGTGCTGGGCGAGTCCGAAGTGGCTAACCGCGAAGTGGTGGTGAAGGACCTGCGCTCTGGTGAGCAGACAACGGTAACGCAGGACGGCGTTGCGGCGCACTTGCGCACTCTATTGGGCTAAGGAGAAGGACTGCGTGGAAATTTACGAGAACGAACACGATCAGGTCGACGCGATTAAGCGCTTCTTTGTTGAAAACGGCAAAGCGCTGGTTGTTGGGGTTATTTTAGGTATCGGTGCGCTGGTGGGCTGGCGTTACTGGAACAATCATCAGGCAGATTCCGCGCGCGGCGCGTCTCTGTCCTATGAAAATACCGTGAGCGCAATTCGTGCCGATCAGCCTCAAACGCTGACGGCGGCAGAAAAATTTGCGGCTGACAACAAAAACACCTACGGTGCACTGGCTGCGCTGGAAGTGGCTCAGCAGTACGTTGATAAGAACGAACTGGATAAAGCCGCTGCTCAGCTCTCGCAGAGCCTTGCTGCTGCCAGCGATGAGAACCTGAAAGCGGTGATCAATCTGCGCCTGGCACGTATTCAGGTTCAGCAGAAAAAAGCTGACGATGCGCTGAAAACGCTCGATACCATCAAAGGCGAAGGTTTTGCTGCCATCGTTGCCGATCTGCGCGGTGAAGCACTGCTGAGCAAAGGTGACAAAGCGGGTGCGCGTAAAGCGTGGCAAGCTGGCGTAGAGAGCAACGCTTCACCTGCGCTGAGCGAAATGATGCAGATGAAAATAAATAATTTGTCCGTCTGAGAGGGACCCGATGCAATTGCGTAAATTACTTCTGCCAGGACTGCTTTCTGTTACGTTATTGAGTGGTTGTTCACTGTTCAGTGGCGAAGAAGACGTTGTGAAAATGTCCCCACTGCCGACGGTTGAAAACCAGTTTACCCCATCCACCGCGTGGGATGTCTCCGTGGGCAATGGGATTGGTGATTTCTATTCCAACCTTCATCCGGCGTATGCAGACAGCGTTGTCTATGCCGCTGACCGCAAAGGTACCGTGAAAGCGGTGAACGCCGATGACGGGAAAGAAGTATGGTCCGTTAACCTGGCGGAAAAAGACGGCTGGTTCTCCCGTAAACCTGCACTGCTGTCTGGCGGTCTGACCGTTGCCGGTGGTCATGTCTATGTGGGCAGCGAAAAAGCGCAGGTTTATGCGCTGAACAGCAGCGACGGCTCCATTGCCTGGCAAACAACCGTAGCGGGTGAATCCCTGTCTCGTCCGGTAGTAAGCGACGGCCTGGTGCTGATTCATACCAGCAACGGCCAGCTGCAGGCGCTGAACGAAGCTGACGGTCTGGTGAAATGGACCGTTAACCTGGATATGCCTGCGCTCTCTCTGCGCGGCGAATCCGCGCCGGCTACCGCATTTGGTGCTGCCATTGTGGGCGGTGACAACGGTCGCGTGAGCGCAGTGCTGATGCAGCAGGGCCAGATGATCTGGCAGCAGCGTATCTCTCAGGCCACTGGCTCAACGGAAATTGACCGTCTGAGCGACGTAGACACAACGCCGGTCATCGTTAACGGTGTGGTTTACGCGCTGGCCTATAACGGCAACCTGACCGCGCTGGATCTGCGCAGCGGCCAGATCATGTGGAAGCGTGAGCTGGGCTCTGTGAACGATTTCATCGTTGAGGGCAACCGCATCTATATGGTCGATCAGAACGACCGTCTGCTGGCTCTGAGCACCGAAGGCGGCGTGACGCTGTGGACGCAAAGCGATCTGATGCACCGTCTGCTGACTGCTCCGGCACTGTACAACGGTAGCCTGGTGGTTGGCGACAGCGAAGGGTATATGCACTGGATCGATCCGGATAACGGCCGCTTTGTTGCACAGCAAAAAGTCGACAGCTCTGGTTTCCTGACCGATCCGGTTGTGGCCGACGGCAAACTGCTGATTCAGGCAAAAGACGGCACGCTGTACGCGATCACGCGTTAATTACCCGGCGGTTGTAGTATACTAAACGGCTCCTGTTCACTCAGGAGCCGTTTTGACATTTTTAAAAACGCCGCGAAAGCGACGTTATTTTGAATTTTATGAGGCTTCAAACATGGTACCTGTGGTCGCGCTTGTCGGGCGCCCTAACGTTGGAAAATCCACTCTTTTTAACCGTTTAACACGCACCCGTGATGCGCTGGTTGCGGATTTCCCGGGGCTGACGCGTGACCGTAAGTACGGTCGTGCAGAGGTGGAAGGACGCGAGTTCATCTGTATTGATACCGGTGGTATTGACGGCACAGAAGACGGCGTTGAAACCCGCATGGCGGAACAGTCGCTGCTGGCGATTGAAGAAGCGGATGTGGTGCTGTTTATGGTGGATGCGCGCGCTGGCCTGATGCCGGCTGACTCCGCTATTGCCAAGCATCTGCGTTCACGCGAAAAGCCGACCTTCCTGGTGGCGAACAAAACTGACGGCATCGATGCCGATCAGGCCGTCGCGGATTTCTGGTCTCTGGGCCTGGGTGAAATCTACCCGATTGCGGCATCGCATGGCCGTGGCGTCACCAGCCTGCTGGAAACCGTTCTGCTGCCGTGGGTTGACGAAGTAAACCCGCCGGAAGAAGTAGACGAAGACGCTGAATACTGGGCGCAGTTCGAAGACGGAGAAGAGGGCGAAGAAGAGCCTGAAGACGACTTCAACCCGCAGGATCTGCCGATCAAGCTGGCCATCGTGGGTCGTCCAAACGTAGGTAAGTCTACGCTTACTAACCGTATTCTGGGTGAAGAGCGCGTGGTCGTTTACGACATGCCGGGCACCACCCGCGACAGCATCTACATCCCGATGCAGCGCGATGAGCGTGAGTATGTCCTCATCGACACCGCCGGGGTGCGTAAGCGCGGGAAAATCACCGATGTGGTGGAAAAATTCTCCGTTATCAAAACCCTGCAGGCGATCGAAGATGCCAACGTCGTGCTGCTGGTCATCGACGCGCGCGAAGGTATCTCCGATCAGGATCTCTCTCTGCTCGGCTTTATCCTCAATAGTGGGCGCTCACTGGTTATCGTGGTCAACAAGTGGGATGGCCTGAGCAATGAAGTGCGCGAGCAGGTGAAAGAGACCCTCGACTTCCGTCTGGGCTTTATCGACTTTGCCCGCGTGCACTTCATCTCTGCGCTGCACGGCAGCGGAGTGGGTAACCTGTTCGAATCCGTGCGTGAAGCGTACGACAGCTCAACCCGTCGTCAGAGCACCGCCATGCTGACCCGCATCATGAATATGGCTGCAGAAGACCATCAGCCGCCGCTGGTGCGCGGCCGTCGCGTGAAGCTGAAATATGCTCACGCCGGTGGTTACAACCCGCCAATCGTAGTAATTCACGGCAACCAGGTGAAAGACCTGCCGGATTCCTACAAGCGCTACCTGATGAACTACTTCCGTAAATCGCTGGACGTGATGGGCACGCCTATCCGTATCCAGTTCAAGGAAGGGGAAAACCCGTTTGCCAACAAGCGCAACACCCTGACGCCAAACCAGATGCGTAAGCGTAAGCGCCTGATTAAGCACATTAAGAAAAGCAAATAAGCTTTACCTGCTTCACGAAAGCCCGCGTTTATCGCGGGCTTTTTTCACCTAACCATACCGCCAGTTTTCTCTGTGTGAAGTCAATCACTATTCACTTTTAACCATGTTTAAATCTAAGAAAGTAGACAATCGTCGAATTTTCATCTTAAAGTCCAGGGTCCGGTACTAGACAAAACTAGCGCCTGGTTATCAAATGGTTAACTAACTTTTCGCCGCATGTAAAAAATCGGCCAGATACGTAACTGGCCGGCGTACCTGCTGGTGTTTACAAGCACGACGACATACCTTTCGGGAGAATTATGCAATCCACTGTTAATCAAAAAGAGAGCCGAACGTTCTTCGGCCATCCGTATCCGCTCGGTTCCCTGTTCTTCACCGAGATGTGGGAGCGTTTCTCGTTTTACGGCATTCGTCCGTTACTGATCCTGTTTATGGCCGCCACCGTCTATGACGGCGGGATGGGCCTGGCGCGTGAAAACGCCTCGGCGATTGTCGGCATTTTCGCCGGTACCATGTACCTGGCCGCGCTGCCGGGTGGGTGGCTGGCGGATAACTGGCTCGGCCAGCAGAGAGCCGTCTGGTACGGTTCGATCCTGATTGCGCTCGGCCACCTGTCGATTGCGCTCTCGGCTGTGATGGGGAACAACCTGTTCTTTATCGGCCTGATGTTTATCGTGCTTGGCTCCGGACTGTTCAAAACCTGTATCTCGGTGATGGTCGGTACCCTGTACAAAAAAGGCGACGCGCGTCGTGACGGCGGTTTCTCGCTGTTCTATATGGGCATCAATATGGGCTCGTTCATCGCGCCGCTGATTTCCGGCTGGCTGATTAAAACCCACGGCTGGCACTGGGGCTTTGGTATTGGCGGCATCGGGATGCTGGTGGCGCTGATTATCTTCCGCGTGTTTGCCGTTCCGGCGATGAAACGCTATGACGGCGAAGTCGGCCTCGACTCCACCTGGAACAGCCCGGTGGTGAAGCGTAACGGCGTGGGCGTTTGGCTGCTGGCGCTGGCGGCAGGCGTGGCAACGATCGTGACGCTGATTGCGCAGGGCGTGATTGTGATTAACCCGGTCGCGGTAGCCAGCGTGCTGGTCTATGTGATTGCTGCATCCGTTGCCCTCTACTTTATTTATCTGTTTGTCTTTGCGGGGCTGAACCGTAAAGAGCGCGCCAGACTGCTGGTCTGCTTTATTCTGCTGATCTCCGCGGCGTTCTTCTGGTCCGCGTTCGAACAGAAGCCAACCTCGTTCAACCTGTTTGCCAACGACTACACTAACCGCATGATCGGCGATTTTGAAATCCCGGCGGTGTGGTTCCAGTCAATTAACGCCCTGTTCATCATCCTGCTGGCACCGGTGTTTAGCTGGGCATGGCCGAAGCTTGCGAGCATGAACATTCGTCCGAGCAGCATCACCAAGTTCGTTATTGGTATTTTGTGCGCGGCGGCAGGCTTTGGCCTGATGATGCTGGCGGCACAGAACGTGCTGAGCAGCGGTGGAACGGGCGTGTCGCCGTTCTGGCTGGTGGGCAGCATCCTGATGCTGACGCTCGGCGAACTGTGCCTGAGTCCGATTGGCCTGGCGACCATGACGCTGCTTGCGCCGGAAAGAATGCGCGGCCAGATGATGGGGCTGTGGTTCTGCGCCAGCGCGCTGGGTAACCTGGCGGCGGGCCTGATCGGCGGCCACGTGAAGGCCGATCAGCTGGATATGCTGCCGGATCTCTTCGCGCGCTGCTCCATCGCGCTGCTGATCTGTGCCGCGGTACTGATCGTCCTTATTGTTCCGGTGCGCCGCATGCTGGAAAATGCGCAGACTAAACCGGCAGCTGAAGCCTGATAATGTTCAGCCTACCGGGGCAGTTATCCTGCCCCGGAAAACCCAACAGGAGAGAATATGCCGATTACCTGCCCGGAATGCCATGCACCGCTGGAGCCCCAGAACGGCGTAGCGCACTGCGACAGCTGTAATAAAGATATTGCGCTTGAAGCCCGCTGCCCGGAGTGCCATCAGCCACTCCAGGTATTAAAAGCCTGCGGTGCGGTGGACTATTTCTGCCAGAACGGCCACGGTTTAATCTCTAAAAAACGCGTGGAATTTGTTCGGGCCGAAGGTTAATCGCAGACGCAGCCTTCGCCTTTCTTCCACAGCTCGACCAGCGACTCGGGCGCTTCCTGCTCGGGTACCAGCACGATGATATCGGCGTAGTGCGCCTGATTTTGCCCGGTCCAGATAATCTGGATGCGGAAATAGCGCTGGTCGCCGCTGCCGGGTGAAGAGGCTTGCCCCGGCGGCTGACCGCGTGGAAAAGCCTGCTCCAGGATGCTCACCAGTCGCTGGCGCTGGGCTTCATTGAGCGAGGAGAGCGCGATGGTGCGCTGTCCGCTCAGCCTGGGGATAAAAGCGACGCCGCCTTCCCGGGCCAGCTCAACCACGGCGTCATCCGTCAGTTCCGGAACCTGCATTTACAACACTCCCACCTGTTCCCAGGCTTGTTTAATGGCCGCACCAGCGTCACCGCCGGAGCGTTTCTCTCCGTGCGCGATCGTCAATTTTGCGAAGGCCTCAAAATCCGCATCCTGCGCCAGATTGCGATCGCAAACCGTGTCGTACCAGGCATAACCTGCTTTTTCCCAGGCGTAGCCGCCGATCGCCGTCGCGGCCAGATAAAATGCCCGGTTGGGGATGCCGGAGTTCAGATGCACGCCGCCGTTATCCTCGCGCGTTTTAATGAAATCTTTCATGTGCGCAGGCTGCGGGTCTTTGCCGAGCAGGGGATCGTCATAGGCGGTGCCGGGTTCAGACATTGAGCGCAGCCCTTTGCCGTTAATCCCTTTCGCCAGCAGCCCTTCACCAATGAGCCAGTCTGCTTTATCGGCGGTTTGCTTCAGATGGTACTGTTTGACCAGCGAGCCAAACACGTCCGACAGAGACTCGTTCAGCGCGCCCGACTGCTCAAAATAGATAAGCCCGGCTTCGGTCTCGGTCACACCGTGGCTCAGCTCGTGCGCCACCACGTCGATGGCGATGGTAAAGCGGTTAAATATTTCCCCGTCGCCGTCGCCAAATACCATCTGCTGACCGTTCCAGAAGGCGTTCTGATATTCCCGGCCATAGTGAACGGTGCCGGTCAAAATAAGTCCTTTATTATCGAGCGAATCACGCTGATATTCTTTCCAGAAGAAGTCATGGGTAATACCTAAATAATTATAAGCTTCATCCACCGCCACATCGCCGTTCGACGGCTGGCCTTCGTAACGCACCTGCTTACCCGGCAGCTCCTGGGTTTGCTTCGCGTCGTAAATATCGCGCTCCAGCTGCCCGGCTTTATTC
Organism: Enterobacter sp. UCD-UG_FMILLET; assembly: GCF_000762975.1. NCBI lineage: Bacteria > Pseudomonadati > Pseudomonadota > Gammaproteobacteria > Enterobacterales > Enterobacteriaceae > Enterobacter > Enterobacter sp. UCD-UG_FMILLET. The sequence goes on along the minus strand of NZ_JRJC01000036.1, from coordinate 758,403 downwards.
ACGTGCGGCGCGGCGGGTTTGCCCGGCATGTGGGCCATCAGCGTCTGGACGTGGGTTAATGTCTGACGGGCACAGCGCTGCTGCGGCTCGGAACCGCTTTCGATAATACGACGAAGAATATAAGGGGGAATAACGCTATGAAGATGGGGCATGCTGCTCTCCTTATTAAAAAAGGGAATAGCAGCAGTATAGTAAGTAACCGGCGAAGAATTATCCGGTTTTACGCTGACGCGTCTTTTTCACCGGTTTAATTGATTTCACTTCGCTTTCTACCCAGCCGTCGGAAAGACGCGTCGTCAGCACATCGCCGGTATTTACCTGTTTAGTTTGTTTCAGCACTTTGCCGTCCGTCGCCGTCGTCACGCTATAGCCGCGCGCCAGCGTGGAGAGGGGGCTGACGGCTTCAAGGTGGGTCACCGCATTGCCGAAACGTTCGCGGGTGGTGCTCAGTCGCGCCCGGATAGTTTCCGCCAGACGATACTCCAACTGCTGGATCCGCGTTTGCGCGCGATAAATTTTCGGCTGCGGGTTCTGCTGGTTCAGGCGCTGCGTCACGCGCTGCTGGCGCGATACCGCGCGCTTAAGCTGACTATCCAGCGCGAAATTCATGCGCTGACGCAGGCGCTCCAGCACGGTCTGCTGACGCGCCAGACGCAGCTGCGGGTGCTGCTGCTGAAGACGATGATGAAGCTGGGTAAAGCGGCGGGTACGGTTGGCAAGGAAGTAGTCCATCGCCATCTCAAGACGCTGCTGGCCGTTCTGAATCTGACGCAGCAGCTCCAGCTGGTTGCGGCTGACCACTTCCGCCGCCGCGGACGGCGTAGGCGCGCGCAGATCCGCGACAAAATCGGCTATCGTTACGTCAGTTTCGTGGCCGACGGCGCTCACCACGGGGATAAGGCTGGCAAAGATTGCCCGCGCCACGCGCTCGTCGTTAAAGCTCCACAGGTCTTCCAGCGAGCCGCCGCCGCGCCCGACGATTAATACGTCGCACTCCTGACGGGCGTTCGCCAGCTCAATGGCGCGAACTATCTGTCCCGGTGCATCGTCACCCTGAACGGCGGTCGGATAGATGATGACGGGCAGGGAAGGATCGCGACGCTTCAGCACGTGCAAAATATCGTGCAGTGCCGCACCGGTTTTCGAGGTGATGACCCCAACGCAGTGGGCGGGGGAGGGCAGCGGTTTTTTGTACTGCTGGTCGAACAGCCCCTCGGCAGAGAGCCGGGCTTTTAACTGTTCATACTTCTGCTGCAGCAGGCCTTCGCCCGCAGGCTGCATGCTCTCGACGATGATTTGATAATCGCCGCGCGGCTCATACAGGGTGATATTGGCGCGAACCAGAACCTGCTGGCCGTGCTGAGGGCGGAACGTCACGCGGCGGTTGCTGTTGCGGAACATCGCGCAGCGCACCTGGGCGGTGTCGTCTTTTAAGGTAAAGTACCAGTGACCGGAGGACGGCTGCGTGAAGTTAGAGATCTCACCGCTGATCCAGACCTGCCCCATTTCCTGCTCAAGCAGCAAACGCACCGTCTGATTCAGGCGGCTGACGGTATAAATTGAGGGGGATTGAGAGGATAACATGTGAGCGGGATCAAATTCTAAATCAGCAAGTTATTCAGTCGATAGTAACCTGCTGAGAGGCAATCGCAAGCTTTTTTATAAAAAAGTGTAGATGCAATCGGTTACGCTCTGTATAATGCCACGGCAATATTTAACCACCCAGGTCAGAGATATTGCCCATGCTACGTATCGCTAAAGAAGCACTGACGTTTGACGACGTCCTCCTCGTTCCCGCTCACTCCACTGTTCTGCCGAATACTGCCGATCTCAGCACGCAGTTGACGAAAACCATTCGCCTGAACATTCCTATGCTCTCTGCGGCAATGGACACCGTGACTGAAGCGCGCCTGGCTATCGCCCTGGCACAGGAAGGTGGCATTGGCTTTATTCACAAAAACATGTCTATCGAACGTCAGGCGGAAGAAGTTCGCCGCGTGAAGAAACATGAATCCGGCATCGTGTCTGACCCACAGACCGTTCTGCCAACCACCACGCTGCATGAAGTGAAAGCCCTGACCGAACGTAACGGTTTCGCCGGTTACCCGGTGGTGACCGAAGAGAACGAACTGGTGGGCATCATCACCGGTCGTGACGTGCGTTTCGTGACTGACCTGAACCAGCCTGTCAGCGTGTACATGACGCCAAAAGAGCGTCTGGTCACCGTTCGCGAAGGTGAAACCCGCGACGTGGTGCTGGCAAAAATGCACGAAAAACGCGTTGAAAAAGCGCTGGTTGTTGACAGCAGCTTCCACCTGCGCGGCATGATCACCGTTAAAGATTTCCAGAAAGCAGAACGTAAGCCTAACGCCTGTAAAGACGAGCATGGCCGTCTGCGCGTCGGCGCGGCGGTTGGCGCAGGTGCCGGTAACGAAGAGCGCGTTGACGCGCTGGTCGCTGCGGGCGTTGACGTCCTGCTGATTGACTCCTCTCACGGCCACTCCGAAGGCGTTCTGCAGCGTATTCGTGATACCCGTGCCAAATACCCTGACCTGCAGATCATCGGCGGTAACGTGGCCACTGGCGCAGGCGCTCGCGCGCTGGCTGACGCTGGCTGCAGCGCGGTGAAAGTGGGTATCGGCCCTGGCTCCATCTGTACCACGCGTATCGTCACCGGCGTGGGCGTTCCGCAGATCACCGCGGTATCTGACGCGGTTGAAGCCCTGGAAGGGACCGGTATTCCGGTTATCGCTGACGGCGGTATCCGCTTCTCTGGCGACATCGCCAAAGCGATCGCCGCGGGCGCAGCTGCCGTAATGGTAGGCTCCATGCTGGCCGGTACCGAAGAATCCCCGGGCGAAATCGAACTCTACCAGGGTCGTTCTTACAAATCTTACCGCGGCATGGGCTCCCTGGGCGCGATGTCCAAAGGCTCCTCTGACCGTTACTTCCAGACCGATAACGCCGCAGACAAACTGGTACCGGAAGGTATCGAAGGTCGCGTTGCCTATAAAGGCCGTTTGAAGGAGATCATTCACCAGCAGATGGGCGGCCTGCGCTCCTGTATGGGTCTGACCGGCTGTGGTACCATCGACCTGCTGCGTACTAAAGCGGAATTCGTACGCATCAGCGGTGCGGGTATCCAGGAGAGCCACGTTCACGACGTGACGATCACCAAAGAGTCCCCGAACTACCGTCTGGGCTCCTGATAAGTTTCCGCGCCCGGCTTCTGCCGGGCGCTCTGTTTTTGTTTCACTTGCCTCGGAATTAGCGTCAATGACGGAAAACATTCATAAACATCGCATTCTCATCCTGGACTTCGGTTCTCAGTACACTCAGCTGGTGGCGCGTCGCGTACGTGAACTGGGCGTTTACTGTGAGCTGTGGGCGTGGGATGTCACGGAAGCACAGATTCGCGAATTCAATCCAAGCGGCATCATCCTGTCCGGCGGCCCGGAAAGTACCACCGAAGAGAACAGCCCGCGCGCGCCGCAGTACGTGTTCGAAGCTGGCGTGCCGGTATTCGGCGTTTGCTACGGCATGCAGACCATGGCAATGCAGTTGGGCGGCCACGTAGAAGGCTCTAACGAGCGTGAGTTTGGCTACGCACAGGTAGAAGTCGTCACCGACAGCGCGCTGGTGCGCGGTATCGAAGACTCCCTGACCGCAGACGGCAAACCGCTGCTGGACGTGTGGATGAGCCACGGCGACAAAGTGACCGCCATCCCGTCTGACTTCGTGACCGTTGCCAGCACCGAAAGCTGCCCGTTTGCCATCATGGCGAACGAAGAAAAACGCTTCTACGGCGTGCAGTTCCACCCGGAAGTGACTCACACCCGTCAGGGTATGCGCATGCTGGAGCGCTTCGTGCGTGACATTTGCCAGTGTGAAGCCCTGTGGACCCCGGCAAAAATCATCGACGACGCCGTTGAGCGTATCCGCCAGCAGGTTGGCGATGACAAAGTGATCCTCGGCCTCTCCGGCGGCGTGGACTCCTCCGTGACCGCGATGCTGCTGCACCGCGCCATCGGCAAAAACCTGACCTGCGTCTTCGTGGACAACGGTCTGCTGCGTCTGAACGAAGCCCAGCAGGTCATGGACATGTTTGGCGACCACTTCGGTCTGAACATCGTTCACGTGGAAGGCGAGCAGCGCTTCCTGGACGCGCTGAAGGGCGAGAACGATCCGGAAGCGAAACGTAAGATCATCGGCCGCGTGTTCGTGGAAGTGTTCGACGAAGAAGCGCTGAAGCTGGAAGACGTGAAGTGGCTGGCGCAGGGCACCATCTACCCTGACGTGATCGAATCCGCGGCCTCTGCAACCGGTAAAGCACACGTCATCAAATCTCACCACAACGTGGGCGGCCTGCCGAAAGAGATGAAGATGGGCCTGGTTGAACCGCTGCGCGAGCTGTTCAAAGACGAAGTGCGTAAGATCGGTCTGGAACTGGGTCTGCCGTACGACATGCTCTACCGTCACCCGTTCCCGGGTCCGGGTCTGGGCGTGCGCGTGCTGGGCGAAGTGAAGAAAGAGTACTGCGACCTGCTGCGTCGCGCGGACGCGATCTTCATCGAAGAGCTGCACAAAGCTGACCTGTACAACAAGGTAAGCCAGGCGTTCACCGTGTTCCTGCCGGTTCGCTCCGTCGGCGTGATGGGCGATGGCCGCAAGTACGACTGGGTTGTTTCCCTGCGTGCGGTGGAAACCATCGACTTTATGACCGCGCACTGGGCGCACCTGCCGTATGACTTCTTAGGCCGCGTGTCTAACAGAATAATCAATGAAGTCAATGGGATATCGAGAGTCGTATATGACATCAGCGGTAAGCCACCGGCTACGATTGAGTGGGAATAATTTCCCGCTGAATTAACAACCAAACCCTCTGCCTGTGCAGGGGGTTTTTTATTGCCTTACTTCCCCTCTCCCAACCGATACGCCAGCGCCACCACCAGCGACTGCACCAGACACAGCGTTGCCGACTGAGACCGAAACGCATCAACCTGCGCCTCTTTCACCACAAAGCAGAGATCGCTGAACGTCGCCAGGGGGCTTATCTGGCTGTCCGTAATCACAATTTGCCGCGCGCCAACGCTGGCGGCGGTTTCGCTGACCATCACCGTCTCTTCCGCGTACGGCGAGAAGCTTATCGACACCACAATGTCGCGCGCCTTAATGCGGCTGATCTGCTCGCGCAGCATCCCGCCCATACCGTCGAGCAGGATAGGGCGGCATTCCAGATGGCTCAGGGCGTAGGTAAGGTAGGCCGCGACGCTGAAGGAGCGGCGCAGCCCGGCGATGTAGATGGTGTCGGCATCTGCCAGCAGCTGTACCGCGCGCTCCAGCATTTCCGGCTCGGCGCGGGCGGCCAGCTGCTGGAGCGCCTGGGCGTTCGAGCGGGCGAACTCCTGCAGGATATCGAGCGGCGTTTCCGGCACGGCCTCGCTCTCCATCTCGCGGAACATCCGGGCGCGGTCGCTGTAGCTGGCGGTCTCCTCCACCAGATTCATGCGAAACAGCTGTTTCATTTCGTTGAAGCCGGTGAAGTCAAAGGCGTTGGCAAAGCGGATCAGCGTCGACGGCGGCACGTCGGCGCGCTCGGCAATGACGGCAACCGTATCGAAGGCCACGCTGTTGGTGTTGTCCAGCACGTAGCGGGAAACCTGCTGCAGCCTCTTGCTCAGGCTATCGTAGCGATCGCGGATTTGCTGCTGCAGTTCGTTCAGGCTGGTTGCTGTCGTCATCTTATCCCCCAAATACAGTCTTATGATTCTAAACGCAAAACCGCGTCTTTTAAATGTCGGCCATCCATCTGGCAGCAAAAATGAAACAGAAACTTCAGTCATTTCCTCGCCCGAAATTCCTTAATAGCGCACGCTGCGTCAGTGTTGTTGGCTGTTAACATAAAAATCCATCCGTGATCACAATAATCATCATTTATTTTATTTCAACTTAAAATGGAATATTTGTTTCATATATAGTGTTCGGTACACGGTATTCAGGTAACAGTCACGTATCAACAGCGAGAGGTTAAGGATGGAGACGGTAGCGAATTTTATTCACGGCGAATGTGTCACCGGTTCAGGCCAGCGCGTTCAGGCGATCTTCAACCCGGCCACCGGCGAGCAGATCCGCCAGGTGGTGATGAGTACGGCACAGGAAACGGAGCAGGCGATTGCCGCCGCGCAGCAGGCATTTCCGGCGTGGGCGCGCCATGCTCCGCTTAAGCGCGCGCGCGTGATGTTCCGCTTCAAGGCGCTGCTGGAAGAGAACATGGATCGCCTGGCCCGCCTCATCAGCGAAGAGCACGGCAAGGTCTTCTCCGACGCGGTGGGCGAACTGACCCGCGGCCTGGAAGTGGTGGAGTTTGCCTGCGGCATCCCTCATCTGCAAAAGGGTGAACACTCGGCGAACGTCGGGACCGGCGTCGACAGCCACTCGCTGATGCAGCCGCTCGGCGTCTGCGCCGGGATCACCCCGTTTAACTTCCCGGCGATGGTGCCGATGTGGATGTTCCCGATTGCGCTGGCGACCGGCAACACCTTCGTGCTGAAGCCGTCGGAAAAGGATCCTTCTCTGGCGCTCGCGCTGGCGCAGCTGCTGAAAGAGGCCGGCCTGCCGGACGGCGTCTTCAACGTGGTGCAGGGCGATAAAGAGTCCGTTGACGTGATCCTGACCGACCCGCGCGTGCAGGCGGTGAGCTTTGTCGGCTCCACGCCGATTGCGGAATACATTTACCAGACCGCGTCCGCCCACGGCAAGCGCTGTCAGGCGCTGGGCGGTGCGAAAAACCACTGCATCCTGATGCCGGACGCCGACATGGAGATGGCGACCAACGCCATCATGGGCGCGGCCTACGGCGCGGCGGGGGAACGCTGCATGGCGCTCTCGGTGGTGCTGGCGGTGGGGGATAAAACCGCCGATGACCTCTGCGCCCGGCTGGAAAAACAGATTGCCGCGCTGCGCGTCGGGCCGGGCCTGGACCAGTCGCCGGAAAACGAAATGGGGCCGCTCATCTCCTCCGCGCACCGCAGCAAGGTGCTGGGCTACATCGACAGCGGGGAAGCGCAGGGAGCGAAACTTCGCGTGGACGGTCGCGGCTTCAGCGTGAAGGGCCACGAGCAGGGCTACTTCGTCGGCCCGACGCTGTTCGATAACGTCACTCCTGAAATGACCATCTATAAAGAAGAGATTTTTGGCCCCGTGCTTTCTGTGGTGCGCGTAGCAGATTACGCCAGCGCGGTGGATCTGATTAACCGCCATGAATATGGTAATGGCTCGGCGATCTTCACCCGCGACGGCGGCTGCGCGCGCCGATTCTGCGAAGAGGTGCAGGCGGGCATGGTGGGGGTCAACGTGCCGATCCCGGTGCCGATGGCGTTCCACAGCTTCGGCGGCTGGAAGCGTTCCATCTTTGGTGCGCTCAACGTGCACGGCAACGACGGCGTGCGCTTCTACACCCGAATGAAAACCATCACCGCGCGCTGGCCGGAAATGCAGCAGGAGACAGGCGCTGCGTTCTCTATGCCAACGCTGGGCTGACAGGAGGTTTTATGCAAACCGAACGTATGACCATGGCCCAGGCGCTGGTCCGGTTCCTTAATCAACAGTACGTCAGCGTGGATGGCAACGAAACGCCCTTCGTGGAGGGCGTGGCCACCATCTTTGGGCACGGCAACGTGCTGGGTATCGGCCAGGCGCTGGAGCAGGACCCGGGCCATCTGCAGATCATGCAGGGCTGCAACGAGCAGGGCATTGCCCATATGGCGACGGGATTCGCCAAACAGCACCGCCGTCAGCGCATTTTTGCCGTCACCTCCTCCGTCGGGCCGGGTGCCGCCAATATGGTCACGGCGGCGGCCACCGCCACGGCGAACCGCATCCCGCTGCTGCTGCTGCCGGGCGATATCTACGCCAGCCGCCAGCCGGACCCGGTGCTGCAGCAGATCGAGCAGTATCACGACCTCAGCATCAGCACCAACGACTGCTTCCGTCCGGTCTCCCGCTACTGGGACCGCATCAACCGCCCCGAGCAGCTGATGAGCGCCATGTTAAGCGCGATGCGAACGCTTACTGACCCCGCAGATACCGGAGCGGTGACCATCTGCCTGCCGCAGGACGTGCAGGGAGAGGCCTGGGACTACCCGCTGAGCTTCTTCGCGCGTCGCGTGCACCACATCGAACGCCGTCCGCCCGATCCGCAGCGTCTGGCGCAGGCGCGGGCGCTGATTGCCCGCAAGCGTCGTCCGCTGGTGGTGTGCGGCGGCGGCGTGCGCTATTCCGGCGCGCATGAGGCGTTTCGCGAATTTGTCGAGACGCTGCGGCTGCCGTTTGCCGAAACCCAGGCCGGAAAGGGGGCGCTGGTAAGTGACCACCCACTTAACCTGGGTGGCCTGGGCGTGACGGGCGGAATGGCCGCCAACCAGCTCGCGCCGCAGGCCGATTTAGTGATTGGCATCGGCACGCGCCTGACCGACTTTACCACCGGCTCCAAGGCGCTCTTTTCCCATCCGGACGTCGAATTCCTGCTGCTGAACGTGGCCGAGTTTGACGCCCTGAAGCTGGACGCCACCGCGCTGATTGCCGATGCCCAAACCGGGCTCCAGGCATTGACCCACGCGCTCGGGGATTACCGCAGCGGCTGGGGAGAGGCGATCGCCGATGCGAAATCCGCGTGGCGCGACGAGTGCCGCCGCCTGTGGGATCGCCAGTGGCGTCCGGACGACGCGCCCGAAGTGGCGGGGCACCTGGATGCGCAGCTGGCGGAATACGGCGAGGCGCTCAACACCCACCTGACCCAGACGCGGGTGCTGGGGCTGATCAACCAGCATGTTGAAGATAACGCCATCGTGGTGGGCGCGGCCGGTTCGCTGCCGGGCGATTTACAGCGTCTCTGGCAGGTCAAGACGCCGGACAGCTATCACCTGGAGTACGGCTACTCCTGCATGGGCTACGAGATTGCGGCGGCCCTCGGCGCGAAGCTCGCCAGACCCGAACTGCCGGTGTACGCCATGGTGGGGGATGGCTCCTACATGATGCTGCACTCCGAGCTGCAAACCGCCGTTCAGGAGGGCATTAAGGTCACCGTTCTGCTGTTTGATAACGCCAGCTTCGGCTGCATTAACAACCTGCAGATGGGGCACGGTATGGGCAGCTTTGGCACGGAAAACCGCCACCGCAACCCGAAAACCGGACGGCTTGACGGTCCGCTGGTGAAGGTCGACTTCGCGCAAAACGCGGAGAGCTACGGCTGCCGCGCGTGGCGGGTGAACGATGAGCAAAGCCTGCTGGCGGCGCTTGAGGCGTCGCGGGCGCATCCCGGCCCGACGCTGCTGGACATCAAGGTGCTGCCGAAGACCATGACCCACGATTACGCCTCGTGGTGGCGAACCGGTGATGCGCAGGTGGCGGCGTCGTCTGCCGTGCGTGAGGCCGCTGAGCAAACCCAGGCGCAGGTGAAAAAAGCCCGCCAGTATTGAGTTTTTCCGTTTTAACGAAATTTTCATTTCATTTTTCTTTTTCCCCTCCCCCTAACCCTCTCCCACCGGGAGAGGGGACGGATCGGTGTGGTTTTTTCTCCCTCGCCCCTTTGTAATGGCGGGGGCATCCCTACCGCCATGTTGTGAGATTGATAACAAAATTTATCTCATTCATCTCAAAAGTGTTAACCCGCACTCAAAAACATAATTTTCACTATTTATAAAAATGAAATAAATGTTTTATTTATAGGGTCGTTAGTTCACAGCATTCACCAACACCGGGAGCCGTTATGTTTAACATTGCTTTACTGGGCGCTGGCCGAATTGGCCAGGTACATGCAGCTAACATCGCCAGCCACGGCGCGACCACGCTCTGGTCCGTGGTTGACCCGAATCAGGAATTTGCCACCCGCCTCGCCACGCAGTATCAGGCCCGCCAGCAGAGCCTGGAAGAAGCGATGACCGACCCTAACGTTCACGCCGTGCTGATCGCCTCCGCGACCGATACCCACGCGGATCTGATTGAAATGGCCGCCCGCCACGGCAAGGCCATCTTCTGCGAAAAGCCGGTACATCTCGACCTCGCCCGCGTGCGCGACTGCCTGAAGGTGGTCAAAGAGTACGACGTGCCGCTGTTTATCGGCTTTAACCGCCGCTTTGACCCGCAGTTCCGCCGCGTGAAAACCGACGCGCAGGCCGGGCGCATCGGCAAACCGGAATCGCTGCTCATCATCTCCCGCGACCCGTCTCCCCCGCCTGCTGAGTACGTGCGCGTCTCCGGCGGCATGTTCCGCGATATGACCATTCACGACTTTGACATGGCGCGCTTCATCATGGGCGAAGAGCCGGTGTCGGTGTATGCCCAGGGCAGCAACCTGGTGGATCCGGCGATTGGCGAGGCGGGGGATATCGATACCGCGTTTATCGTTCTGAAATATGCCTCCGGCGCGATGGCGACCATCGTCAACAGCCGCCGTTCATCTTACGGCTACGACCAGCGCCTGGAGCTGCACGGCTCCGAAGGGCTGCTGTGCGCGGGCAACATTCTGGAAAACCAGGTGCAGCACTACGGCAAACAGGGCTGCACCAGCGCGCTGCCGGAACATTTCTTCCTGCAGCGCTACAAATCCGCTTACGCCGCGGAATGGGAACACTTTGTCGCGGTCCTGCGCGGGGAAGCGGTGCCTGACTGCAGCGGCGATGATGGTGAACGTGCGCTGTACCTCGCGGATAAAGCGCTGGAGTCACTGCGCAGCCAGCGCGAGATCGTCCTCTAAACACAACAACCCTACACAGAGAGACATAATAATGAAAAAACTGATCGTAGCCGCCCTCATCGCCATGACGTCCGGGGCCGCCCTCGCCGAAAACGAGCAAATCGTCTTCAGTACGCCAAACCTGGCCATGCCGTTTGAAGTTCACATGCAGCGCACGGCGGTGAAAGCCGCAAAAGAGATGGGCGTGAAGCTTCAGGTGCTGGACGGGCAGGGCAGCTCGCCGAAGCAGGTAGCTGACCTGGAAAACGCCATCACCCGCGGGGCGCAGGGCTTTATCGTCTCCCCGAACGACGTCAACGCGGTCTCCAGCGCGGTGGATGAAATTCAGGATGCGAAGCTGCCGGTGGTCACCCTTGACCGCTCCGTCGACAGCCAGAAGAAAGTGCCGCACTTTGGCGCCAACAACTACAAGGGCGGCCAGGCGATTGGCGATTTCGTCAAAACCAAATTCCCCAACGGCGCGGAGATCATTCTCCTCACCGGCCAGCCGGGCTCCTCTTCCAATATTGAACGCACCAAAGGGATCCGCGACAGCCTGAAGGCGGGCGGGGATAAGTACAAGATCGTCGCCGATCAGACCGGCAACTGGATGCGTTCTGAAGGGATGCGCATCGTTGAAAGCGTTCTGCCTTCGCTGCCGAAACGTCCGCAGGTAATCCTCTCCGCCAACGACGACATGGCGCTGGGGGCGATTGAAGCCCTGCAGAGCCAGGGCGTGAAGCCGGGCGAAATCCTCGTGACCGGGTTTGATGCGGTGCCGGAAGCGCTGGCCCGCGTGCGCGACGGCTGGCTGGCGGTAACGGCGGATCAGCGTCCGGGCTTTGCGGTGCAGACGGCGATGAGCCAGCTGGTGGCCAACGTGCGCGAGAAGAAAGCCATTACCGGGGCCGACTACCCGCCGACGCTGATCACCAAAGAGAACCTGCAGCAGGCTGAGCGTATCGGTGAGGCCGGTAACTGATATGTCCCGAGCCGCCTCCGGCGGCTCAACATGAGGAGGAGCAGACCGATGTCGCAACCCTTACTGAAAGTGACCGACCTGGCAAAAAGCTTTTCCGGCGTCTGGGCGCTGAGCAGCGCCCAGCTGACCGTCGGCGCGGGGGAGATCCACGCCCTGCTGGGGGAAAACGGAGCGGGAAAATCCACGCTGCTGAAGGCGCTCGCGGGCGCGCAGCCGCAAACGCGCGGGGAGATCTGGTTCAACGGCGAAACGCTGCCGGTGGACGACTCCCCGGTGGAACGGCAGAACAAGGGCATTATCACCATCTATCAGGAGTTCAACCTGCTGCCCAACATGACCGTCGCGGAAAACATGTTTCTCGGACGCGAGCCGCGTAAACGGAACCTGATCGTCGACGAAAGGGCGGTCAACCAGGAGGCGCAGGTCATTCTCGATTACCTGCAACTGAACGTTGCGCCGACCACGCCGGTCGCCCGCCTGAGCGTCGCCCAGCAGCAGATGGTGGAGATCGCCCGGGCGCTGACCCTCAACGCCCGCCTGATCATCATGGACGAACCCTCCGCCGCGCTGAGCGACAGCGAGGTGGAAAGCCTGCACCGCGTGGTGCGGGAGCTTAAAAACCGCGGCGTGAGCATTATTTACGTTACCCACCGTCTGCATGAAGTTTTCCAGCTCTGCGATCGCTTCACCGTTTTCCAGGACGGCCGCTTTACCGGCACCGGCGCGGTGGCGGAGACCAACGTCGAGCAGTTGATTCGCCTGATGGTCGGGCGCGACGTGGCCTTTAACCGTCGCCCCGCCAGCGAAACCCATCATGAAGACAAGCCCGTCCGCCTGGCGGTGAAGGGGCTGAGCCGCGAAAAGCCGCCGCTGGATCCGCACGGCATCGCCCTGCACGACATCAGCTTCCACGTCCACGCCGGGGAAGTTCTGGGCATTGCCGGGCTGGTGGGCGCGGGACGTACCGAAGTGGCGCGCTGCCTGTTTGGCGCAGACGCCTTTACCGCCGGGAGCTTTGAGCTGGACGGCGTGCCGTACCAGCCGCGCGACCCGCTCTATGCCCTCGATCAGGGCGTGGCGCTGGTACCGGAAGACCGCAAAAAAGAGGGGGCGGTGCTGGGGCTGTCGATTCGCGACAACCTGTCGCTCTCCTGCCTCTCCTCGCTGCTGCAGTGGCGCTGGTTCGTAAACACCCGCAAGGAGGACGACCTGATTGAGTCCTACCGCAAGGCGCTGCAGATCAAAATGGTCGACAGCGCGCAGGAGGTGCGCAAGCTCTCCGGCGGCAACCAGCAAAAGGTGATCCTCGCGCGCTGCATGGCGCTCAACCCGCGGGTGCTGATCGTCGATGAGCCGACGCGCGGCATCGACGTGGGGACCAAATCGGAAGTGCACCAGGTGCTGTTTGACATGGCGAAAAAGGGCGTGGCGGTGATCGTGATCTCCTCCGATCTGCCTGAGGTGATGGCGGTGTCCGACCGGATCATCACCCTCAGCGAAGGCCGGGTGACCGGCGAGATCCACGGCGACGACGCTAACGAAGAACGGCTGATGACGATGATGGCCATCAACCACAACGCCCTGAACGCGGCATAACGGAGTTTCTCATGACGCAGATGATTTCTAAAACGCAGGCCCCGGCCAAACGCGCCGGACGCATCGATCCCATCGCCTTCTTCGAGCGCTTCGGGGTGCTGATTTTCATGATCCTGCTGCTGATCTTCTTCCAGTCGCAGAACAGCAACTTTTTCTCTGAACGCAATATTTTCAACATCCTAACCGAAGTCTCCATCTACGGGATCATGGCCGTGGGGATGACCTTCGTTATTCTGACCGCCGGGATTGACCTCTCCGTGGGCTCCATTCTGGCGGTGTGCGCCATGACCGCGGCGTACGTCATTAAGGGCGACAACTTCACCACCGTCGATCCGAACGCCTGGGGGGGCATGAGCTGGCTGATTGGTCTGGGGATTTGTCTGGCGATGGGCACGGCGATTGGCTTCCTGCACGGTCTGGGCGTGACCCGCCTGCGCCTGCCGCCGTTCATCGTGACCCTCGGCGGGATGACCATCTGGCGCGGCCTGACGCTGGTGATCAACGACGGCGCGCCGATCGCCGGTTTCGACCCTGGCTACCGCTGGTGGGGGCGCGGGGAGCTGCTCGGCATCTCCATTCCGATCTGGATCTTCGCCATCATCGCCCTCGGCGGCTATCTGGCGCTGCATAAAACCCGCTGGGGCCGCTTCGTCTACGCCATCGGCGGTAACCCGGAGGCGGCTCGCCTGGCGGGGGTGAACGTGAAGCGCGTGCTGGTTAGCGTCTACGTGCTGATCGGCTGTCTGGCCGGGCTGGCGGGCTTCATTCTGAGCGCGCGTCTGGGGAGCGCCGAGGCGGTGGCCGGGATCTCCTTTGAGCTGCGCGTCATCGCCTCGGTGGTGATCGGCGGCACCTCGCTGATGGGCGGCTACGGGCGCATCGGCGGCACCATTATCGGCTCCATCATCATGGGGATTCTGATTAACGGCCTGGTGCTGATGAACGTCTCGGCCTACTACCAGCAGATTATCACCGGATTAATTATCGTTCTGGCGGTGGCATTCGATACCTATGCCAAAAGCCGTCGCGGCGCACTGTGAGGATCACGATGAAAGAGGTTCGTATTGGATTAATTGGCACCGGTTATATCGGCAAGGCGCACGCTATCGCCTATGCCCAGGCCCCGACGGTGTTCAACCTGCGCGGCAGGCTGGTGCGCGAGATGGTGGCGGAAGTCACGCCGGAGCTGGCGGCAGAGCGCGCGCGGGCGTTTGGCTTCAACCGCTCCACCGGGGACTGGCGGGCGCTGGTGGCCGACCCGGCCATTGACGTGGTGGATATTTGCTCGCCGAACCACCTGCATAAAGAGATGGCGCTGGAGGCGATCCGCCACGGCAAGCACGTCTACTCGGAGAAGCCGCTGGCGCTGAACGCCCACGACGCGCGCGAGATGGTAGACGCGGCGAAGCGGGCCGGGGTGAAAACGCTGGTGGGGTTCAACTACATGAAAAACCCGACGGCGCAGCTGGCGAAGGAGATTATCGCGCGCGGCGAGATTGGCGAGGTGATCCACTTCTACGGCACCCACAACGAAGATTATATGGCCGACCCGCTCTCGCCTGTTCACTGGCACTGCTTCAAAGAGACCGCCGGGCTGGGGGCGCTGGGCGACCTCGCGGCTCATATCGTCAATATGGCCCAGTACCTGGTCGGGGAGATTGAGCAGGTCTGCGGCGACCTGAAGATTGTGGTCCCGGAACGTCCGGCGAAGGCCGGATCGTCTGAGATGATTGCCGTCGAAAACGAGGATCAGGCCCACGCGATGGTGCGCTTCGCGGGCGGGGCGCAGGGCGTGATTGAAACCTCCCGCGTTGCCTGCGGCCGCAAGATGGGGCTGTCGTACGTCATCACCGGGACGAAAGGTGCCATCAGCTTCACCCAGGAGCGCATGGCCGAGCTGAAGCTCTATTTGCATGACGATCCGGTGAACCGTCAGGGGTTCCGCACGCTGCTCGTCGGCCCGGCGCATCCGGACTACGCCGCGTTCTGCATGGGCGCGGGCCACGGGATTGGCTTTAACGATCAAAAAACGGTGGAGGTGCGCGACCTGGTGGACGGGATTGCCGCCGACGCGCCGATGTGGCCGGACTTCGAAGAGGGCTGGAAGGTGTCGCGCGTGCTGGACGCGATTGCGCTCTCGCACCGGGAAGGCCGCTGGCTGAACGTGAACGACATTGTCTGATGAGGTATCAACGTGGAAAAGCAGTTTGATGTGATATGCATGGGCCGCGTGGCGGTAGACCTCTACAGTCAGCAGATTGGTGCCCGTCTGGAGGATGTGTCGAGCTTCGCCAAATACCTCGGCGGGTCGTCGGGTAACGTGGCGTACGGCACCGCGCGCCAGGGTTTACGTTCGTCGATGCTGGCGCGCGTCGGCGATGAACATATGGGCCGCTTCCTGCGGGAAGAGCTCAACCAGGTGGGCTGCGATACCAGCCATCTGATTACCGATAAACAACGCCTCACGGCGCTGGTGCTGCTCGGCATTAAAGACCGGGACACCTTTCCACTGATTTTTTATCGCGATAACTGCGCGGACATGGCGATTACCGCCAGCGATGTGGACGAAAGCTACATTGCCTCCGCACGTTGTCTTGCCATCACCGGGACTCATCTTTCTCATCCGCAAACCCGCGAGGCGGTGCTGACGGCGCTGGGCTATGCCCGCCGTCACGGCGTGCGCACGGTGCTGGACATCGACTATCGTCCGGTGCTGTGGGGGCTCACCGCCTTAGGCGACGGTGAAACGCGCTTTATCGCCGCCGATAAGGTCACCCGCGAGCTGCAGGAGGTGCTGCACCTCTTCGACGTCATTGTCGGCACCGAGGAGGAGTTTCACATTGCGGGCGGCAGAACGGATACCCTGCAGGCGCTGGAGCAGGTGCGCGCCGNGCTGACGGCGCTGGGCTATGCCCGCCGTCACGGCGTGCGCACGGTGCTGGACATCGACTATCGTCCGGTGCTGTGGGGGCTCACCGCCTTAGGCGACGGTGAAACGCGCTTTATCGCCGCCGATAAGGTCACCCGCGAGCTGCAGGAGGTGCTGCACCTCTTCGACGTCATTGTCGGCACCGAGGAGGAGTTTCACATTGCGGGCGGCAGAACGGATACCCTGCAGGCGCTGGAGCAGGTGCGCGCCGTCAGTGAAGCAACGCTGGTCTGCAAACGCGGCGCGCTCGGCTGCTCGGTCTATACCGACGCCATTCCGTCGCGGCTGGACGACGGCCTGACGGTGACCGGCGTGCGCGTGGAGGTGCTGAACGTCCTCGGGGCGGGGGACGCGTTTATGTCCGGCCTGCTGCGCGGCTACCTGAACGACGAAGGCTGGGAGCAGGCGTGCCGCTACGCCAACGCCTGCGGCGCGCTGGTGGTTTCGCGCCACGGCTGCGCCCCGGCGATGCCGAGCAAAATCGAGCNCGGCGCGCTCGGCTGCTCGGTCTATACCGACGCCATTCCGTCGCGGCTGGACGACGGCCTGACGGTGACCGGCGTGCGCGTGGAGGTGCTGAACGTCCTCGGGGCGGGGGACGCGTTTATGTCCGGCCTGCTGCGCGGCTACCTGAACGACGAAGGCTGGGAGCAGGCGTGCCGCTACGCCAACGCCTGCGGCGCGCTGGTGGTTTCGCGCCACGGCTGCGCCCCGGCGATGCCGAGCAAAATCGAGCTGGATGACTATCTCTCCCGCGCCGCGAACGTGCCGCGCCCGGACCTTGACCCGCGTCTTAACCACCTCCACCGGGTGACCACCCGCCGCCGCGAATGGCCGGAGCTGTGCGTGATGGCCTTCGACCACCGCAGCCAGCTTGAGGACATGGCATTGCAGTGCGGCGCGTCGCTTAAGCGCATTCCCGTGCTGAAGCAGCTGATCCTGCAGGCCAGCCGCGAGGCGGCGAGCCGCGCCGGGCTGGAGGGCAAAGCCGGCCTGCTGTGCGACGGCACCTTTGGTCAGGACGCGCTGAACGCCATCACCGGGGAAGGGTGGTGGATTGGTCGTCCCATTGAGCTGCCGGGCTCTAGGCCGCTGGAGATGGAGCACGGCAACATCGGTACCCAGCTTATCAGCTGGCCGCAGGAGCACGTGGTGAAGTGCCTGGTCTTCTTCCACCCGGAAGATGCCCACGGCCTGCGCCTGGAGCAGGAGCAGAAAATAGCCGAGGTGTACCACGCCTGCTGCCGGTCCGGGCACGAGCTGCTGCTTGAGGTGATCCTGCCCGCGACCATGCCGCGCAGCGACGAGCTCTACCTGCGCGCTATATCCCGCTTCTACAACCTGGGCATTTACCCGGACTGGTGGAAGCTGCCGCCGCTCTCCGCCGACGGCTGGACGGCGCTGAGCGAGATTATCGAACGCCGGGACCCGCACTGCCGAGGGGTGGTGATCCTCGGCCTGGACGCCCCGGCGGAACAGCTGCGCGCGGACTTCAAAGCCGCAGCGGGGCAGACGGTAGTAAAAGGCTTCGCCGTGGGGCGCACGCTGTTTGGCGATGCCTCCCGCGCGTGGCTGAAGCACGATATTGACGATGCGCAGCTGGTGGCGCGCATCCGGGACAACTACCTGCAGCTTATCGCCTGGTGGCGCGAGCGCGGACACGCATAATGGAGACGACAATGAGTGTGCAATTAGGCATTAACCCGCTGACGTGGACGAACGACGATCTGCCTTCTCTCGGCGCGGAGACGTCGCTGGAGACCTGTCTGAGCGAAGGTAAAGAGGCCGGTTTTGCCGGCTTCGAGCTGGGCAATAAATTCCCGCGCGAAGCGCGCCTGCTTGGCCCAATCCTGCAGCGTCACGACCTGCAGCTGGTCTCCGGCTGGTACTCCGGCCGCCTGCTGGAGCGCAGCGTGGAGGAGGAGATCGCCGCCGTGCAGTCCCACCTGACGCTGCTGCGCGAGCTGGGGGCGAAGGTGCTGGTGTTTGCGGAAGTGAGCGGCTGCATTCACGGCGAGCAGCAGACCCCGGTGCATCTGCGCCCGCGCTTCCCGCAGGAACGCTGGAAGGAGTACGGCGAGAAGCTCACCGAATTTGCCCGCTATACGCAGCAGCAGGGCGTGCAGATTGCCTACCATCACCATATGGGCACGGTGATTGAGTCTGCCGAGGACGTGGACAATCTGATGACTCACACCGGGGAAGCGGTCGGACTGCTGCTGGATACCGGCCATCTGACCTTTGCCGGGGCCGATCCTCTGGCGGTGGCGCAGCGCTGGGCGTCGCGCATCAATCACGTTCACTGCAAAGACGTGCGCGCCGACGTGCTGGCGGACGTCAAAAACCGCAAAACCAGCTTCCTCGATGCGGTGCTGAGCGGCGTGTTCACCGTGCCGGGCGACGGCTGCGTCGATTACCCGCCGATTATGCGGTTGCTGAAGGCGCAGGATTATCACGGCTGGCTGGTGGTCGAGGCCGAGCAGGATCCGGCGATTGCCCATCCGCTGACCTACGCCCGTCTGGGGTATAACAACCTGAGCCGCCTGGCGCGCGACGCCGGACTGATTTGAGGAGGGAACATGTCACGTCTGTTATCAGGCTGGCAACAGCCGAACGCGGAGGGGCGCACCCAGTCCGTTACGCCGGAAAGCGCAGGGTGGGGCTACGTCGGCTTTGAGGCGTATGAGCTGCAGGAGGGGCAGACGCTGACGCTGCCCGCCGTTAGCGAAGAGCGCTGTCTGGTGCTGGTCGCCGGACGCGCCTCCATCCGCACGCCTTCCGCACAGTTTAACGACATCGGCGAGCGGATGAGCCCCTTCGAGCGCATCAAGCCGTGGGCGGTTTACGTCACCCCGCAGGAGTCGGTGCAGGTGAAGGCGCTGACGACGCTGGAGCTGGCGGTCTGCGCCGCGCCGGGCAAAGGCACCTATCCGACGCGGCTGATTGCCCCGCAGGATATCGACGGTGAAGCGCGCGGCAAATGTCATAACCAGCGCTACGTGCATAATATTTTGCCGGAAGATAAGCCCGCCGACAGCCTGCTGGTGGTGGAGGTGTGGACCAGTGAAGGCTGCACCAGCTCGTACCCGAGCCACAAGCACGACACGGATAACCCGCCTCAGGAGACCTATCTGGAGGAGACCTACTACCATCGCCTCAACCCGGAGCAGGGGTTCTGCATGCAGCGCGTCTATACCGACGACAGAACGCTGGATGAGTGTATGGCGGTTTATAACCGTGACGTGGTGATGGTGCCTAAGGGCTACCACCCGGTGGCGACGATGGCCGGGTATGACAGCTACTACCTCAACGTGATGGCCGGTCCGGTGCGTAAATGGATGTTTACCTGGGAAGAGGACCACGCGTGGATTAATCGGGATTATCCCGCGAACAGGGAGCGCTGAAGCGGTCTTTTTTGCCGGGTGGCGCCGTGCTTACCCGGCATAAAGTCCGCAAAAATACTACTTTGCTTCAACCGCCTGCGCAATCGTCCGGGCGATAGCCTCCGGCTGGCTGACCATAGACACGTGGCTTGCCGCCACCTCGGCGGTTTTCGCATGGATCGTCTTCGCCATCGCCCGTTCAAGATCGGGGTTGATCATTCGGTCATTCTTGCTGACCACATACCAGCTAGGTTTGTCATGCCACGCCGCGTGGGCAACCTTTTCACCAAACGCCTCGGCCTTAATTGGCCCCTGCGTGGCCGCAATGGTCTGTTGTTCTACCGGTTTCGCGTCAGGCGCGAAATCCTTCCTGACGGCGTCCGCTGGCAGGTATAAATAGCCGTCCGCCGATTTAGCAATGCCCGCGCTGCCCGGCGGGGCAGGGAAGCTTCCTGCCAGATCCGCCGTCGACTGGCCGGAGTTCGGCGCGAACGCCGCCACGTACACCAGCGATTTTACCCGCGCATCGTTGCCCGCCTCGCTAATCACGGTGCCGCCCCAGGAGTGGCCTACCAGCACCACGTCACCCTCGGCGCGGGCGATGGCCCGCCGCGTGGCCGCAACGTCATCCTTAAGCGACGTGAGCGGAAGCTGGACGGCAATGACTTCTGCGTGCTGCTTCTGCAAAAGGGTAATTACCTTATTCCAGCTGCTGCCGTCGGCAAACGCGCCGTGCACCAGCACGACGCTGGTATTACTCTGCGCAAAGGCGCTGGCGGAAAGTGCCAGCAGGCCTGCCGTGACTACAGACAGTGCTTTCATCTTCAGACTCCTTAAAAATGGTGGACCGCCGCATGGGGCGGGACGGTGAATTCAACGGTTTTGTGGTCGAGCGGCTTATGCGTCGGGTCGGCCAGAATTATCGTCACCTTGTGTTTACCGGCGGGCAGCCCTACCAGGATCACCGGTTCTCCGCTGGCGTCAGCCCAGTGCCATGGCGCGTCATCCACCACCACGTGAATGTGCCCGATGCGCGGGGTGACCTTGAGCGCGTCGGGGCCGAATACCGGCTCGATGCGCAGGTTTTCGGCCCGATACTGTATAAACACCGCGCCTTTGCTCAGCGGCCCGGCAAGCGGGGGATCGACGATCAGCCTGGCAGGCGGCTGCGGGTGTTCCAGCGGCGCAACGGCTGCGGGGCCGTTCACGTCCGCGGCGCTCAGGTTGTCCAGCGGTGTGGCCTGGGCATGGGCTACAGAGGCCAGGACAAGCAGGGGGATAAGTGCATAGCGATGAATCATGGGTTCTCTCCTCATCGGTTCTGAATGGCGACAGGGAAAGAAAACCATTTTTATGTATCGGAGATATTTGCCGGAGGCGGGGTTTTGTACCCGTTTGTCAGCGTGGCGCTCTGGATACAGTGCGATACAGTTTGCCTGCGTGGACGGCGCACAATCGCTATCGCCAGCCCGGCAATCACCAGCGTCAGGCCCGTTGATATCCACATTGCACCCGCTATCCCCAGCGTTTTATTCAGCCACGCATAGGCGAACGGTGAGGCTGCCGCCATCAGCTGGCCGGGGATAAGCAGCATGCCCGTGCGGCGGGCATAGCTTTCGGTACTAAACAGCTCCAGCGGCAGGGTGGCTTTTACGATGGTGACCAGCCCGTTGATGGCGCCATAGCCCAGCACAAACCCGGCCGCACACCACGCAAACAGGGCGCTGCTCATCCCCAGAAGAAAGCAGAGCGGCATGGCGAGGGCGGTGAAAAGGGTCAGCCTGAACGGCGTTAAGCGAGCGCCCGCCAGCACCTCCACAGAACGAGCGCCCGTCTGGCCGATCCCCCACAGCATCCCGATGGCGACCGGCAGGCCGAAGTGGGCAATAAACTCCGGCAGATGGGTGGACGTGCCGTTAGAGACAAAGGTGATGAGGGCAATGAAGGCGGCATAAAGCCAGCCGTTACGCCGCTCGTTGTCCCGCGGCGGCGCGGCGACCCTTGTCGTCACCGTCAGCCGCTGTCGGGGAAGCGTTCGAATCAGCATCGCGCTCAGCAGGCCGAAGAGAGCGTAGACGCGCAGCGCCTCCTGCCAGCTCATGACCTGAAGCAGAGCATCGCCCAGCGGCCAGAAAACCGCGGAGGCCAGCCCGCCCGCCAGCGTGACGCGTGAGATCGTTCTTCGCGCCTGCTGCCCGTAGAGGTTTACCAGCGCGGCGAACAGCGCATCGTACAGCGACAGGCGCATCCCTGTGCCGCCGATAAGCCAGGCGCAGTACCAGCCAAAAAGCGTCTGGCTGTACGCCATCCCCGCGCAGCTTGCGGCGATCAGCAACGTGCCGCTCATTACCACCTTCTGACCGCCAAAGCGTGCCAGCAGGCGGGCGACAAATGGAGAAATCGCCGCCATCACCAGCATCGCCAGCGTCAGACCGAGGTAAATCTGCGGTGATGACCATCCCCGGTCGGCTGAAATCGCCAGCGCAAAGGTGCCGGGCATATAAAACGAGATCCCCCAGTTGATGAGCTGATGACATCCCGCCGTGAGGGCGAGGCGGCGTGGCAGGGCGGGTGTTTCCATTAGTTTTCATTCCGTTATGCAGTTGTCCTGAGCATAACTCGCGCGCTATTGTGCTGGCAGGGCAGCAACCTTATGCGCGGTATAAGAGAAACTTTGAATGACAACGCTTAATCTGGGCTATCTCGCCACGTTCCGTCTGGTGATCCAGCGCGGCAGTTTTTCAGCGGCAGCGGATGCGCTGGGTATCTCCCAGCCCGCCGTCAGCCTGCAAATACGCCAGCTGGAGCAGTTTCTGCAAACGCGGCTGGTGGAGCGTACCGGGCGGGGGATTAAGGCGACGGCTGCCGGGCAGGCGTTGCTGGCGCACGGAGAGCGTATTCAACTGGCGGTGGATGACGCCATCCGGTCCGTGAGCGCATTCAGCCACGATGTGAGCGGCACCATTACGCTTGGCACGGGGGCAACGGCCTGCATCCATCTTCTGCCGCCGCTGCTGGAGAAGTTGCGGCGCGACTATCCGCTCCTGAGGGTGGGGGTGACGACGGGCAACACGCTCGATATCGTCAGGGCCATCGAAGAGAACCGGCTCGATATGGGACTGGTGACGCTGCCGGTAAGTGGCAGATCGCTGGACGTCATGCCGGTAATGGACGAAGAGTTTGTTTTTATCGCGTCGCGTGAGCAGCAGGATGCTTTCAGGGACTTTACCCCGGAGGCGCTGCACGCTCAGCCGCTGATTGCCTTTGAATCAGGCAGCGGTACCCGGGCGCTGATCGATGGCTGGTTTGCGGCTAATGGATTAGCGATCGCACCGGTGATGCAGCTTGGCAGCATCGAGGCGATCAAACGCATGGTTCGCGCGGGACTGGGCTACAGTATTGTGCCGCGAATGGCGGTCGAAAAGGATGTCGATCGCGAAGGGCTACGCGTGATGTCGCTTACGCCCATGCTGCAGCGGCAGCTGGCGGTGGTAATGCGGCAGGATAAAATCCTCAGCAAAGGGATCGCGGCCATTATTCGGCTCGTGCAACATCCTTCGGCTGTTTAGCGATCGGCGGTGTCGACGGTCAGGCTGGATTGCTGCGACTGGGTTTTGTCCTGATGGTGGTACCAGGCGCCAATTGAAGAGTAAACGAAGCGGCCAAAGAAAAACAGGAAGCTGATGAGCAGTATGATGCGGGTCATTCGGGTATTAAATTGATGTCGTTTTCGCATACGCGTGACCTGACTCACTCTGTTTTTCCTGGATAAGCCCTTTTGGGCGACAAGGATATTAAGGCACAGCGGGAAGACGGGGTCAATTCTGCTGTGTGTAAATAACCGTCAATGTTTACATTAATTAGTGTTATTGAAATTAGTTAAGGCATTTACCACATTGATAATATGAAGAAAATGATTTCAAAAAAACGCCGCAAACAGATATTTGCGTAAAATAGTTTGATTTAAGTCAACGGCTTCCCGGCCCTTATATTTAAAATCCTTCCTCCACACAGTTCGCCCGCACGCTGCCGGGCGGCGCGTACGTCAGGTTGGATGCCTGTCTTTATTTTCCCTCTGGAGCGAAAGGGGTTTAACCGGGCATCTATGAACATTCTGGCTTTCCTGAAAAAAAATGAAAACCGCTGGTGGGCATTACCGCTTATTTTGCCTGTGGTTTTACTTCCCGTGCTGAGTATCGCGAATACCTTCACACAGCTGGGCGACGGCATTGCGGCACTCTATTATTTACCCCTCTCATTTTTGCTTTCGCTGATGATGTTTTTTGGCCTGGAAGCGCTGCCCGGGATCGTATTGTCGCTGTTTATCCGCTATTACCCGTCGGTCGGGATGTTTGAAACCTTCGCGGGGATCCTCCATTTTGTCGTTCCATTAGTGCTGAGCTGGGGTGGCTACCGGGTATTTGCGCCCAGACGGAATATGACCGCGTACGGCGACGTGCGGCTGATGGCGCAGCGCATCTTCTGGCAGGTATTCTGCCCCGCGACGCTGTTTCTGGTGCTGTTTCAGTTTGCGGTGTATTTAGGCGTGTATGAGAGCCGTCAGAGCCTTGCGGGATTAAACCCCCTTAATGTTCGCACGCTTATCAACTATCAGACGCTGCTGGTCAGCGGTCTGACGGGCGTGCCGCTGAGCTATCTGCTGATCCGCCTGCTTCGTCATCCGCGCTATCTCAAAAGCCTTCTCTCGCAGATCCGTTCCGGGATAGACAAAAAGGTGACGGTCGTTGAGTTGTTGGTGTGGGCTATAGCGCTTGGCGGACTGCTTTCGCTGCTGCTGATTCCGATGAATGAGAACAGCTCCATTTTCACCACCAACTACACCCTTTCCCTGCTGATGCCGGTGATGCTCTGGGGCGCGATGCGTTTTGGCTATAAGCTGATTTCGCTTATCTGGACGCCGATACTGCTGGTATCTATTCACTATTTTTACCGCTATATCCCGGTGAACCCGGGGTATGACATTCAGCTGGCGATCACCTCTTCCAGTTACCTGGTCTTCTCGTTCGTGGTGATTTATATGTCGATGCTGGCGACCCGGCAGCGCGCGGCGAACAAACGCTCCCGCAGGCTGGCGCTGCTCGACCCGGTCGTCCATATGCCTAACCTGCGGGCGCTGTCGCGCGATCTGGCGAAAAACCCGTGGTCGGCGCTCTGCCTGCTGCGCATTCCGGAGCTGGAAATTCTCGGCCGAAATTACGGTGTGTTGCTGCGGATTCAGTACAAGCAGCAGCTGGCGCAGTGGGTGAATGGCATTCTCCAGCCCAATGAGCTGGTCTATCACCTGACCGGGTATGACCTGGCGGTACGGCTTAACGCGGAATCGCACCAGCAGCGTATTGAAGCCCTGGACGAGCATATCAAGCAGTTCCGCTTTGTCTGGGACGGCATGCCGCTGCAGCCGCAGGTGGGCGTGAGCTATTGCTATGTCCGGTCCCCGGTTAACCATCTTTATCTGGTGCTGGGCGAGCTGGGCGTGGTCGCCGATCTGTCGCTCTCCTCCAACCATCCGGAAAATCTTCAGCAGCGTGGGGCCGTCCATTTGCAGCGCAACCTTAAGAATAAAGTCGCAATGATGAGCCGCCTGCAAAAGGCGCTGGATAACGACGAATTCACCCTGCTGGTTCAACCCGTTCGCGGCATGCGTGGCGATTGCTATCACGAGGTCCTGCTCCGGATGCCGGATATCAACGGGCTATTGATTTCCCCCGACCAGTTCCTGCCCGTCGCGCAGGAGTTTGGCCTCTCCTCGCGGGTAGATTTGTGGGTGCTGGAGCACACCCTGCGCTTTCTCGCCGCGCATCGCGAAAGACTGCCCGGCCAGCGCTTTGCCATTAATCTTGCCCCGTCGACCGTGTGTCGGGTGCAGTTTCCGCTTGAGGTGAGTCGCCTGCTGGCGAAATACGCCATTGAGCCGTGGCAGCTGATCTTTGAAGTGACGGAGTGCAGCACTTTTTGCAATGCGGAGCAGGGGCTCTACATCCTCCGGCAGCTGCAGAAAATGGGGGTACGTATTGCGATTGATGATTTTGGCACCGGCTATGCGAGCTATGCGCGGCTGAAAAGCGTGGACGCGGATATTCTCAAGATTGACGGCAGCTTTATCCGAAATATCGTCAACAACAGCCTGGATTATCAGATTGTTGCGTCTATCTGCCATCTTGCGCGCATGAAGAAAATGCTGGTGGTGGCGGAGTATGTCGAAAGCGAAGAGATACGTAGCGCGGTTCAGGCGCTAGGCATCGATTATGTGCAGGGTTATCTGGTTGGCAGGCCGGCACCGCTTGAGTCACTGCTGGAAGCAGAGGCGTCCACCGCGGACGCCTGATCCGTTACGCGGCGACGTCGGCGCTCTCTTCTTCAATTTTGAGCAGCCAGCCGGTGACGGCTTCCCAGTACTGCTGCTCTTTTTCCAGATCCAGCAGGACCAGCGCGTTCTGGCTGAACCAGTCGTGCGGGAAGCTCAGCGTCCAGTGATGGTCGTCTGTTTTCAGTTTTAACGTTGGCGGCGTCGTTGTCGCCTGACGCTGGTTATTGAGCAGCACGCCCAGACGCAGCAACTGAATAAGCGGCAGGAACTGTTTTTTCTTGAACAGCGTAAAGCGCGGCAGGTCGTCGAGCTTGATGGCCTTGCGGTGATAACGCACCAGGGTCGCCATCATGGTTTGCTGCTCCTGGTTGAAGCCAGGCAGATCGCTGTTTTGCAGAATGTAGGCCGAATGGCGGTGCATCCCGCTGTGGTTGATGTTCAGCCCCACCTCGTGCAGCATCGCGGCCCATTTCAACAGCGCGGCAAGCTGCGGGTGCGCGAGCTTCGGATTCTGCTCCTGCCACTGTTCGTACATCTGCACCGTGGTGTCCAGCACGCGCTTCGCCTGTTCACGGTCGATGTTGTACTGGTTGGCGAGACTTTGCGCGGTGCGGCTGCGAATATCCTGATGGCGGAAGCGGCCTTCCATCTCATACAGCACGCCTTCACGCAGCGCGCCGTCCGACAGACGCAGCTCTTTTATGGCGAGGGCATCAAACACGCCGCAGAGAATAGCCAGCCCCGGCACGAATACCGCTTTACGCTCGTCGGAAAGACCCGGCAGGCTTAAGGCGTCAAAACTTTTATGCTTCAGCACCTCTTCGGTCAGCAACGTCAGGCGTTCGGGCGTGATAAACCCGTCTTTTTCACCCATCGCCAGCAGCACTTCATGCGCCGCCTTGATGGTGCCCGACGCGCCCAGCGCCACGTTCCAGCCCTGAATACGGTACTGCCAGGCCAGGTTTTCCAGCTTCTGGACGGCCGCCATACGCGCGCGCTGGAAGTTCTCGCGGGTGATGGTGCCGCCCGGGAAATACATCTGCGCGAAGCTGACGCAGCCCATACGGCGGCTTTCCACCAGGCGCGGCTCAAAGTCTTCGCCGATCACCAGCTCCGTTGAGCCACCGCCGATATCGATAACCAGCTTGCGCCCTTTTTCCGGCTGGGTGTGCTCAACGCCCATGAAAATCAGACGCGCTTCTTCGTTGCCGGAGATGATCTCAATCGGGTAGGGGATCACCTTTTCGGCCCGCTTGAGGAACTCCGGGGCATTCAGGGCCTGGCGCAGGGTGTGGGTGCCCACGATGCACACGCTTGAGGGAGAGAAGCCCTGCAGGCGTTCAGCAAACAGCGACAGGCAGTTTAACCCGCGCTCCATCGCCTCTTCGCTGAGCATGCTGCGTTCATCAAGACCATCCGCCAGGTGTACGCGCTGCTTCAGACGACCGATGATCTGCAGCGCGCCATCCACCTCACGGGCGATGACCATGTGGAAACTGTTAGAGCCAAGGTCGACCGCGGCGAATTCCTGCGGGCGTGGGGTCTTATCATTTATCGGCATAGGTTAATCGGGTTGCTCGAGTGATTTGATATAGTCGTAAATCGCCAGTTGCGACCGCACTTTGCGGCGGTTGCCGCGCGGTACATAGCGGTTACTGAGTTCTTTGTCGATATAGCGTGCTTTCACGGTATCGCTGAACAGAATCTCGATGATGTCGAGGATCTGCTGCTTCAGACGCGGATCCAGCAGCGGTGCCGCGACTTCAATACGGTAGTCAATATTGCGCGTCATCCAGTCTGCCGAAGAGAGATAGACCTGTTTATCACCCGCATTATCAAAAATATAGATCCGATCGTGTTCCAGGTAACGGTCAACAATGCTGATCACGCGAATATTGTCGCTGATGCCTTCCAGTTCTGGGATCAGCGAGCACATGCCGCGGATCAGCAGGTTAACCGGCACGCCTGAGCTGGACGCTGCATACAGCCTGTCCACAAGCCCTTTGTCGACAAGGTTGTTAAGCTTCAGCGTGATGCCGGACGACAGCCCTTTCTGGGCATTGGCGATCTCTTTATCGATCATATCGTACAGCAGGCGGCGCGAGTTCTGCGGCGAGACCAGCAGATAGTCAAAGCTCACCGGACGGTACGGGTTTTCGATAAAGTTAAAGACCCGGCGCACTTCGTTAGTGATGCGGGCGTCGGCGGTTAAGAGCGAGTAGTCGGTATAAATTCGCGCCGTTTTCTCGTTAAAGTTCCCGGTACCGATGTGGGCATAACGCACCACATCGTCTCCCTCTTTACGGGAGATCAGGAACAGCTTGGCGTGAATTTTCAGCCCCGGCGCGGAGAAGATGACGTGTACACCGGCTTCCGTCAGACGGCGCGCCCAGTGAATGTTGGCCTCTTCGTCGAAGCGCGCCTGCAGCTCAACCACCACGGTGACCTTTTTGGCGTTGTGCGCCGCGTGGATCATCGCATCGATGATGCGGGAATCTTTTGCCACGCGGTAAATATTGATTTTAATCGCCAGCACGCTCGGGTCGAACGAGGCCTGACGCAGCAGTTCCAGCACGTGCTCAAACGTGTGGTACGGATAGTAGAGCAGCACGTCACGTTCGCGAATGGCGTCAAATCCATTGCGGAATTTATCGAACCACAGATGGCGCAGGCGCGGCAGCGGTTTATTGACCAGATTGGCTTTGCCGACGTTCGGGAAGCCAATAAAGTCTTTAAAGTTGTGGTAGCGACCACCCGGCACGATGGAGTCATAGCGCGAAATGGTCAGTTTCTCGCGCAGCATCTCCACCATGGCGTCCGGCATATCGCGCTGATAGACAAAGCGAACCGGTTCGGCCGTCAGGCGCTGTTTCAGGCTGGAGGACATCAGCTCCATCAGGCTGGCTTCCATCTCGTGCACCAGGTCATATTCGGCGTCACGGGTCATCTTCATCGAGTAGGCGTTTAACGCATCGTAATCGAAGAAGCCTTTGAAGATGTCGTCCAGACAGTAGCGCAGGATGTTGTCCAGCAGGATCATCGGCTTGCGTCTGCGCGGGGTTTCCGGCGGCAGGTTCACAAAGCGCGGCACCTTGTCGGACGGGATCTCCAGCAGCGCGTAACGGATGGATTCACCGCGAATAATTTCCACCGCCAGGTAGGTGTAATCATCTTTCAGGAACTGAACCAGATCGGTTTCGCGGTTGATCAGAATCGGGGTAATGTGCTGGCGCAGATAGTGTTTGAAGTAGTGGCGCAGCCAGTTTTGTTGGTTAACGGAAAGCTGACGTTCGTTAATGAGGAAGATTTGATTGCGCGCCATCTCCAGCAGCAGTTCGTTATACAGGCCGTCAAATTCCTGATCGGCTTTCAGCACGCGGGACTGGATTTTACCCAGCAAATGCCGCGAGTGCGAGTTTAAGCCCTGTTCTTCACTGATGATGATGCGTCTTTTCAGCTCGGCAAAGCGAACCTTGTAGAACTCATCCAGGTTGTTGGAATAAATGCCCAAAAAACGCATGCGCTCGATCAGCGGGTTACTTTTGTCTGCCGCTTCCTGGAGTACACGTTCGTTGAATGCTAACCAGCTTAGCTCTTTCTCGATATATAACTTTTCCTGACCCATTACAGCTCACACTCCAGTTCAATCACAGGACGTGGTAAATCCGTCTCGTCCTTATTATGGCGAGCATTTCCACGATATGTCCAACAGTGCCAGAAAAGTATGACAGTTATTTTTTTTGTTGGGGATTTTAGAAGGTTGGAGAAGGGAATATCGGGTAATGCAATGAACAGGTCGGGTAAGCGCAGCAGCGCCACCCGACATAGCAAACTACTCTTCGGCCGCATAACCCTGCGGGGGTAACTTCACGCCGTCCAGCCAGGCTGCGCCGTCGCGCATCTCGAGACGCCCGTCGACAAACCAGCTGACCACCAGCGGGTAAATGGCGTGTTCCTGGGTCTGCACGCGTTCGGTCACGTCTTCTTCGCTGTCGCCGTCAAAGACCGGAACTTTGGCCTGCAGGATCACCGGGCCGCCGTCCAGCTCGTCGGTAACGAAATGCACGGAGGTGCCGTGCTCCTCATCGCCGTTTTCCAGAACCTGACGATGGGTGTGCAGGCCGGGATATTTCGGCAGCAGGGAAGGGTGGATATTCAGCAGACGTCCGGCGAAGTGTTCGACGAAGGCCGGGCTTAGAATACGCATATAGCCCGCCAGCACGACCACGTCCGGCGCGTAGGCATCAATCTCCTGAACCAGCTCGCGGTCAAAGGCTTCACGCCCGGCGAACTGGCTGGCCTCCAGCGCGTGCGCGGGAATGTTCGCTTCCCGCGCGCGCTCAAGGCCGAACGCGTCGGCCTTGTTGCTGAAAACTGCCCGAATGGTGCCATTGATTTTCTTCTGTTTGCAGGCGTCTATGATGGCCTGCAAATTGCTTCCGTTGCCGGAAATGAGCACCACGATGTTTTTCATTCAATGACCACGCGCTGTTCGGAATCGGAAGCTTTAATCGTACCGATTTTCCACGCGTTTTCACCTTTTTCAGTCAGCAGCTTAACCGCTTTATCCGCTTCGCTTGCCGGCAGGGCGATAACCATGCCCACGCCGCAGTTAAAGGTGCGGTACATTTCGTGAGAGCTCACGTTACCCGCGGTCTGCAGCCAGTTAAACACGGCTGGCCACTGCCATGAGGATTCGTCGATCACCGCCTGGGTGTTGTCCGGCAGGACGCGCGGGATGTTTTCCCAGAAGCCGCCGCCGGTCAGGTGAGCGATAGCGTGAACCTCGACGTTCTCGATAAGCTCAAGCACGTTTTTCACGTAGATGCGGGTCGGCGCCAGCAGATGGTCAGCCAGCGGTTTACCGTCAAGCTCGGTAGTCAGCGGATCACAACCGCTCACTTCGAGGATTTTACGCACCAGGGAGTAGCCGTTGGAGTGCGGGCCGCTGGAAGCCAGCGCGATCAGCACATCGCCATCGGCCACTTTGCTGCCGTCGATAATTTCTGATTTTTCTACTACGCCGACGCAGAAGCCCGCGACGTCATAATCTTCGCCGTGATACATGCCCGGCATTTCTGCGGTTTCACCACCGACCAGCGCACAGCCGGACTGCAGACAGCCTTCGGCGATACCGTTAATCACGCTGGCAGCGGTATCCACGTCCAGTTTGCCGGTTGCGTAGTAATCGAGGAAGAACAGCGGCTCTGCGCCCTGTACTACCAGGTCATTCACGCACATCGCGACCAGATCGATACCGATCGTGTCGTGACGTTTTAAATCCATCGCCAGGCGCAGTTTGGTGCCTACACCGTCAGTTCCCGAGACCAGAACAGGTTCACGATATTTTTGCGGCAGCGCGCACAGTGCGCCGAATCCACCCAGACCACCCATCACTTCCGGGCGGCGGGTTTTTTTCACCACACCTTTGATTCGGTCAACCAGCGAATTACCTGCGTCAATATCAACACCGGCATCTTTGTAGCTGAGAGAAGTTTTGTTGGTCACGGCTTAAATCCCCACGCGATTGCATAGCTAGTAAGAAAAATCGGCGCAATTCTAACAGTCCAGGCAAACGTTTGCGAGCCTATTCTGGACGTAGGGATCTTTTTTTCTGCGTACCTTGTGAATGCAGCCAAACTTGACTCTGTTCACGAAAATGAAACCGGTTTCTGAGAACTGCTTGCAACAGCTATGCCCTTTGCACATCATCGAACTGAAACCGGTTTCTGTAATTGTTTTTGCAGAAAATAACGCAGAATGAGGGAAAGCGAATGTCAGGATTTAAAGCAGATTTTCTGTGGGGCGGGGCCGTTGCGGCGCACCAGCTGGAAGGCGGCTGGAAAGAGGGCGGCAAGGGCGTGAGCGTCGCCGACGTCATGACCGCGGGGGCGCACGGCGTGCCGCGTGAAATCACCAACGGCGTGCTGGACGGGAAAAATTACCCTAACCATGAAGCCATCGATTTCTACCACCGCTATAAAGAAGACATCAAACTCTTTGCCGAGATGGGGTTCAAATGCTTCCGCACCTCTATTGCCTGGACGCGGATCTTCCCGAAAGGCGACGAGCTTGAGCCTAACGAGGCTGGCCTGAAATTCTATGACGATCTGTTCGACGAATGCCTGAAGTACGGCATCGAACCGGTGATCACTCTTTCTCACTTCGAGATGCCTTTCCATCTGGTCACTGAATACGGCGGCTGGCGCAACCGTAAGCTGATCGACTTCTTCGTTCGTTTTGCAAAAGTGGTGTTCCAGCGCTACCAGCATAAGGTGAAGTACTGGATGACCTTCAACGAGATCAACAACCAGGCTAACTTCCACGAAGACTTTGCGCCATTCACGAACTCCGGGCTGAAGTACGCGCCGGGTGAAGACCGTGAACCGGTGATGTTCCAGGCGGCGCACTACGAGCTCGTGGCCAGCGCCCTGGCGGTGAAGGCGGGGCGCGAGATTAACCCATCGCTGCAGATTGGCTGCATGATTGCCATGTGTCCTATCTACCCGCTGACCTGCGCGCCGGACGATATGATGATGGCGATGAACGCCATGCACCGCCGCTACTGGTTCACCGACGTGCACGTGCGCGGCAAGTACCCGCAGCACCTGCTCAACTACTTCGAACGTCGCGGCTTCGCGCTGGATATTACCGAAGAAGATAAAGCCGCGCTGACGCAGGGCTGCGTCGATTACATCGGCTTCAGCTACTATATGTCCTTCGCCACCAAGGCGACGGCGGACAACCCGCAGCTGGATTACGACGAAAGCAAAAGCCTGGTCTCCAACCCGTACGTGCAGAAATCCGACTGGGGCTGGCAGATTGACCCGGTCGGGCTGCGCTACTCCCTGAACTGGTTCTGGGATCACTACCAGCTGCCGCTGTTTATCGTTGAGAACGGCTTTGGCGCGATCGACGTACAGGAGAGCGACGGCACGGTTAACGATCAGTACCGTATTGATTATCTGGCTGCCCACATCAGCGAGATGAAAAAAGCGGTGGAGGAAGATGGCGTAGACCTGATGGGCTACACTCCGTGGGGCTGCATCGACCTGGTGTCTGCCGGAACGGGCGAAATGAAAAAACGCTACGGCTTTATCTTTGTCGATAAAGATAATGAAGGCAACGGCACGCTGAACCGCAGTAAGAAGAAATCGTTCGACTGGTATAAGCAGGTGATTGCCAGCAACGGAGAGCAGCTCTAAGCGCCGCCCGGCAGAACCCCGCAATTAAGCCGGAGCCCAGTCTCCGGTTTTTTTGTCTTTGCTTGATCCCTGTCAAGCAACATGGGTATGGCCTAATCTGAAAAAAGCGGTATAATCCCGCGATTTTTTTGCGGACGCCACCTCAGAGGAGAAAGAGAATGAAGATTGTGGAAGTGAAACACCCACTCGTTAAACACAAGTTGGGCCTGATGCGTGAGCATGACATCAGCACGAAGCGTTTTCGCGAACTGGCATCTGAAGTCGGCAGCCTGCTGACCTACGAAGCGACCTCTGATCTGGAAACCGAAAAAGTCACCATCGAAGGCTGGAACGGCCCGGTGCAGGTTGAGCAGATCAAAGGTAAGAAAATTACCGTGGTGCCAATCCTGCGTGCCGGTCTCGGTATGATGGAAGGCGTGCTGGAGCACGTGCCAAGCGCGCGTATCAGCGTGGTGGGTATCTACCGTAACGAAGAGACCCTCGAGCCGGTTCCTTACTTCCAGAAGCTGGTGTCTAACATCGACGAGCGCATGGCGCTGGTGGTTGACCCAATGCTCGCGACCGGCGGCTCAATGATCGCCACCATCGACCTGCTGAAAAACGCGGGCTGTAACAGCATTAAGGTGCTGGTACTGGTTGCCGCTCCGGAAGGGATCGCGGCGCTGGAAAAAGCGCACCCGGACGTTGAGCTGTATACCGCCTCTATCGACCAGGGCCTGAACGAGCACGGGTACATCATCCCGGGGCTCGGCGATGCCGGCGATAAGATCTTTGGTACGAAATAATCAAATAACGATAAATAAGCCGACTTTGATAGTCGGCTTTTTTTTGAATAAAACACCAACAATACTACACAGAGGAAAACACTATGACGCGCCGTGCTATCGGGGTGAGTGAAAGACCGCCGCTTTTACAGACTATCCCGCTTAGTTTGCAGCACCTGTTCGCCATGTTTGGCGCAACCGTGCTGGTGCCAATCCTGTTCCACATTAACCCGGCCACCGTGCTGCTGTTCAACGGCATCGGTACGCTGCTGTACCTCTTTATCTGTAAAGGCAAAATCCCGGCGTATCTCGGGTCGAGTTTCGCCTTTATCTCGCCGGTGTTACTGCTGCTGCCGCTGGGTTATGAAGTCGCGCTGGGCGGCTTTATCATGTGTGGCGTCCTGTTCTGCGTGGTGTCCTTCATTGTGAAGAAAGCCGGTACCGGCTGGCTGGACGTGATGTTCCCGCCTGCGGCGATGGGCGCCATCGTTGCGGTTATCGGTCTGGAGCTGGCGGGTGTGGCGGCGAATATGGCCGGCCTGCTGCCTGCTGACGGTCAGTCACCGGATTCCAAAACCATTATCATCTCGCTGGTAACGCTGGGCGTGACGGTGTTTGGCTCCGTGCTGTTCCGCGGCTTTATGGCGATTATCCCGATCCTGATCGGCGTGCTGGCGGGCTATGCGCTCTCCTTCGCGATGGGCGTGGTGGACACCACTCCGATCGCTCAGGCGCACTGGTTCGCCCTGCCAACCTTCTACACGCCGCGCTTCGAATGGTTTGCTATTTTCACCATTCTGCCTGCGGCGCTGGTAGTGATTGCGGAGCACGTCGGCCACCTGGTGGTGACGGCGAACATCGTTAAGCGCGATTTAATCCGCGACCCGGGCCTGCACCGCTCCATGTTTGCGAACGGTTTCTCCACCATCATTTCCGGTTTCTTCGGCTCGACGCCAAACACCACCTACGGCGAGAACATCGGCGTGATGGCGATTACCCGCGTCTACAGTACCTGGGTTATCGGCGGCGCGGCGATTATCGCCATTCTGCTCTCCTGCGTCGGTAAACTGGCGGCAGCGATTCAGATCATTCCGGTGCCGGTAATGGGCGGCGTTTCTCTGCTGCTGTACGGCGTGATCGGCGCCTCCGGTATTCGCGTGCTGATTGAATCCAAAGTGGATTACAGCAAGGCGCAAAACCTGATCCTGACCTCCGTTATCCTGATCATCGGCGTGAGCGGTGCGAAGGTGCACATTGGTGCGGCCGAGCTGAAGGGCATGGCGCTGGCGACCATCGTCGGCGTGGGCCTGAGCCTGATCTTCAAGCTGATCTCGGTCATTCGCCCGGAAGAAGAAATTCTGGACGCGGACGAAAGCGAAAAAGCGTCACATTGATCGTATTACCGGGCGAGGGATCGCCCGGTTCTCTCCTTGCAGGTTCCGTGTTAAACTCCATTCCGATTTTACGTAGGATCTCTGGTTGAGGTATTTCTGAACGGACCGGCACAGCTCTCTCTGCCACTCTATCTCCCTGACGACGAAACTTTTGCGAGTTTCTGGCCGGGTGATAACCCCTCTTTACTGGCTGCACTGCAAAACGTGCTGCGCCAGGATCACAGCGGATACATCTATATCTGGTCACGCGAAGGCGCGGGGCGCAGCCATCTGCTGCATGCCGCCTGCGCGGAGCTTTCGGCGCGCGGTGATGCGGTAGGCTACGTGCCGCTGGATAAACGCACCTGGTTCGTACCTGAGGTGCTGGAGGGAATGGAACATCTCTCGCTGGTCTGCATCGATAATATCGAATGCGTGGCGGGGGACGAGCCGTGGGAAATGGCGATCTTTAACCTCTACAACCGCATTCTGGAATCGGGTAAAACCCGACTGCTGATCACCGGCGATCGTCCACCGCGTCAGCTCAATCTGGGGCTGCCGGACCTGGCGTCTCGTCTGGACTGGGGGCAAATCTACAAGCTCCAGCCGCTGTCGGATGAAGATAAGCTTCAGGCGTTACAGCTGCGCGCAAAGCAGCGCGGGTTTGAGCTGCCGGAGGACGTGGGGCGTTTCCTGCTCAAGCGTCTGGATCGCGAAATGCGCACGCTGTTTGACACGCTCGATCAGCTCGATCGCGCCTCCATTACCGCCCAGCGCAAGCTGACCATTCCGTTTGTGAAAGATATTCTCAAGCTGTAGTTGTGCCGGGTGGCGGCTAAAGATCTCCCATCAGGTGTTCAACCAAAAGTGGAATTGGTCTTCCCGATGCCACGCTCCTGCCGCTCTCTCGCCACAGCGCCGTACCGCTGATATCCAGATGCGCCCACGGAATGGTCGGTGGGCAGAAGTGGTGCAGCAGCCACGCCGCCGAGGCGCTGATCGCCGCATTGTTGGTCGGCGTGTTGCACAGATCGGCAATGGCGCTGTCGGTCTGTTTTTTCAGCCGCGCGTCCAGCGGCAGGGACCACACTTCATCGCCGCTCTGCTTACCCGCCAGCGTCAGCGCCGCGCGCAGCGGTTCATCCTGCGTCATCAGCCCGCTCAGCTCATACCCCAGCGCCTTAACGACCGCACCGGTTAATGTCGCCATATCAATAATATAGCGCGCCTGCGGATGGCGCTGGCTGGCCCAGGCGATGGCATCCGCCAGCACCAGTCGGCCTTCGGCATCGGTATTGTTGATTTCAACCGTGGTGCCATTGCAGGCCGTCGCCACCGTGCCGGGCTGCATGGCGTCCGGGCCAATGGCGTTTTCCGCCAGCGCCAGCACGCCCATGATGCGTACGGGCAGCGCCAGCTCTGCGACGGTCAGCATCAGGCCCAGCACGTTAGCCGCACCGCACATGTCGTATTTCATGGTGTACATGCCCGCGCCTTCCTTCAGCCACAGGCCGCCGGTATCGAAGGTAATGCCTTTACCCACATAGCAGCGCACCGGGCCGTCGTTGACACCGTCATAATGAAGAGCCAGCAGGCGCGGCGGACAGGTCGCCCCTTTGCCAACGGCGTGCAGCAGCCCCAGACCCTGCTCAGCAATAGCCTTTTCGTTCAGCACTTCGCAGCGCAGGGCGGGGAAGGCGGCACAGAGCCTTTGCGCCTGTTCCACCACAAACTGCGGCGTGCAGCGATCAGACGGGATATCCGCCAGACGTCGCGCCGCGACCATGCCGTGGGCGATGGCCTGCTGCTGGCGGAAGATCCCCTCCAGTTTTGCCTGCTGTTCCGGCAGGCAGAGGGCGGTAATGTGCGTAAGGCGCACCGCCGATTCATCCGTTTGCTTCAGCTTCAGGTCGCTCAGCCTGTGCGCCTGATTAAAGAGAAAGCGCAGCACCTGCGCCAGCACCACATCGTCGATATCGGTAACGTCCAGTATCAGCTCGGGACTGGCGGGCGAGGCCAGCAGCGGGCGCAGCGCCGTAAGCAATCCTTCGGTCAGGCTGTCCAGCCAGAGGGCATCCGGCAGCAGGGTGATCCGGGCAAACGGGGCGCAGCCAAAGCGGGTATCAGCGATGCTGGCAGACTCGCGCATTTCCGCGACAAGCGCCGTTTCGGGTAGGTACGTACAGGAGGCGGCCGCAATCAAATGGCTTTGCGGAGCCGCGTCGGAAAGCGCACTGATAAACTGATACGTAATCATCATGACTCCTCAATCGGCGCGCGGATCCGCGCGGCATAGGCCTGCATCCACGCATCGTCTACCGGGTGATAATGCGTTTTCTCCCGCAGGCGTTCGGTACGAAAAACGGTGAGGGGCTGGCGAGCTGTCGCCACCACAAACGAGAAGGTTTTGATGTTGGTGGCGGCCCCGAATTCGCCCCTGTTGTTCATGCACACCACGGAGAGATCGCCCGCGCGGCCAAAGCGCGACATCAGCTTATCTTCCAGCTCGAACACCATCGAATCCGCCGCCTGCTGCGGCGTCATACCCTGCGCCATGCGGCGGACAATTTCGTAGCTGGTGCACCCTTTCATCAGATCTTCACCGACGCCCGTTGCGGTGGCAGCGCCGGTTTCACTGTCGCAGTAAAAGCCGGAACCAATAATCGGCGAATCCCCGAGTCGGCCGCGCTTTTTCATGAACAGGCCGCTGGTGGAGGTGGCGACGCTCATTGACCCCTGTTTATCGAGGCCGATAACGCCGACGGTGTCATGCCCGTCGTAAGGGCTTAAGCCCTTATCCAGCGTCTCGCGGCAGCGTTTGCGGTAGTGCTGCATGGCGCGCTCGGTGAGCATAGTTTTGTCGGCAAAGCCCTGGCTCAGCGCCCATTCCCGCGCGCCCTGGCCGACCAGCAGGCTGTTGTAGCGCTGGCGGCTAAGCGCCTGCGCCACGCGCACCGGGTTGGCGATATCCACCAGGTTGCCCACGGCGCCAAACGCCAGCGTATCGCCGTCCATGTAGGCGGCGTCCAGCTCCACTTCGCCATTTTCGGTGGGCAGCCCGCCGTAGCCGACGGATTTATAAAACGGAAAGTCTTCGACGGCGGCGACGGCATCCACCACCGCTGCAGAGACTGGTTTACCCGCAGCCAGCGCAGACGCAGACTCCGTAACGCCTTCAAGCGCCATTCTCCAGGTCGCGATAATTCCCCACATGCTTTACTCCTGTTTTGCAAGGGTGGTGTCGGTTTGCGTAACGGTGGCCATTTCCGCCGCGCGGTACTGTTTGTCCACGATACGCATAAAAGGCAGGTACAGCATGGCGCCAATCAGCAGATTGATAAGCTGCATGACGCTGCCGCTCAGGTGTCCGGTGACGATAAAACCGCTGATGACCGGCGGCAGCGTCCAGGGAATAAACACCCCGGTGGTGACGGCAACCGCGCCAATCTTCATCGCCGCATACTGCACGGTGACCAGCACCAGCGGCACCAGGTTGAACGGGATAAGCATGATCGGGTTCATGATCACCGGCAGGCCAAACAGGATCGGTTCGTTGATGTTAAACACCGACGCTCCGGCGCCGAGGCGCGCCACTTCACGCATGTTTTTGCTGCGGGCGAAAATCAGCATCGCAATCACCAGCGACAGCGTGGCCCCCGCGCCGCCCATCCAGATCATGTCAAAAAACTGTTCAGTGATAATGTGCGGCGGCGTCGTGCCTGCCTGAATCGCGGCGATGTTGTCGGTCTGGTTCTCCATCCACAGCGGGCGAATGATGCCGTTGATCATCGAGCCGGAGTTAATGCCCACTGACCACAGAATGGTGATACTGAATACCGTCATCAGCGCGCCAAAGTAAGAGGTGCCGTAGTGGCGCACCGGCGTGGCAACCACTTCGTAAATAAACTGGTGGATGGTGTTGTAGTGGGTGTTTTCAAACACGATGCGGATACCCAGCACCAGAATCATCACCAGCAGGGCCGGGATCAGCGCGGCGAACGACTCCTGCACCGCCGGAGGCACGCCGTCCGGCATTTTGATCACCAGTTTTTTGCGCTTGAGCCAGCAGAACAGCTCCGTCCACAGCAGGGAACCAATCATCGCTACGAACAGCCCTTTGCTGCCAATCCACTCCACCGGAATGACGGTAATACCGCCGTTTTCCGCCACTTTGATAAAAGGCGTCAGGATGAGAAAGGCGACCAGCGCCAGGATACCGCAGGAGATGCGGTCTTCACCGTAGTGTTCCGCCAGGCGGAAGGCGACCAGGAAGCTGATGAACAGCGACATGGTGGAGAACACCGCGTTGAAGGGGATTTCAATAATGGCGCTCCAGCTCTCACCAAAGGCCTGAGACATAAACTGCTGGTAGGCTTGATTCGGGAACGACGAAATCACCAGCAGAATAGAGCCGACGATGATAAACGGCATGAAGGACACGTAAGCGCCGCGAATGGCCCCGAGATGACGCTGCTGGGCCGTTTTGGCCGCCAGCGGCATCAGTTTTGCTTCAAGAAATCCCAGAACATTGTTCATTGTGAACTCCGTACAAGATTGAGGGGTGTTGTTTGTGTTATGTCTTAGGATTATCAGTGAAGCGCGGCGAGCGAAAGGTGAAATCGGTCACAAAGCAATCGCTGGTGTAGTATAAATCTCATAAGATTGGTTCTGAGGATCCTGCGATGGAAATTAAACTGCATGCTAATGCCACCACGACGCCGCGCATCCGTCGCTATCTTCAGCAGTCAGATAAAAGCGACAGGGAGCTGGCTACCGAGCTGGGCATTTCGGTCACTACCGTCAGGCGCTGGCGCAACCGCGACCAGGTTTCGGATAACCACACGACGCCAAAAGTGATACACAAAGCATTGAGACAGGAACAAGTTGCGCTGGTCAATGCCCTGCGGGATATCACGGGCGCCCCGCTGGACGAACTGCTGCAGATGGTCAATAGCGGATTCGGGATCGCCGTGTCCCGCGCGACCCTGAACCGCTACCTCAAACCGGCTTCGATAAAGCAGAAGGGCGCGACGTTGCGGGGAAAAAAGGCGCTGAAGGCAGGTATCGTGCCGCAAAAACTCCTTTTACATCATCAGCCTCTGTCGCTGCATATGGACGATGGCGGAGAACAGTATCTGCTGTGGGCGCGTGAACCCGTGAGTGGCTGGTGCTACGCCCGGCTGTACGCGGGCATTTCTCCGCAGCTGCTGGCCCGCTGGGCGAACGACGCGCTGGAAGCCTGTCCGGCTGATATTCAATCTGTTGAGACTTTTGGTTTTGAGGTGAAGCTTGAGGAGCGTAATACCACCGTAACGGTGCATCCGCAGCAGTACCGCACCGTTCAGGTTGATCTGCCGCTATGTGAAATCATCCCACGTCTGAACAGCGAACCGGCAGGCGAGCTGTTGATCCAGCTGTGCGAATTTTACAACCGCGGAAAAGCGCAGAAAAAGCTGGGAGAGAGTACGCCGCAGGCCTTTCTGGAAGCGCTGCGGCATAAGGACTAGAGGATCTCGAGCACGTCTTCCGGCGGGCGTCCAATGCGCGCCTGGCCGTTCGCCACCACAATCGGGCGCTCAATCAGCTTTGGATTTTCAACCATCGCCTGGATCAGCTCAGCCTCGGTGAGACGGCTGTCATCCAGGTTAAGCGACTTATACAGATCTTCTTTCTGGCGCATCAGCTCTCTTGCACTGCCCATTCCCAGCATGTGCAGCAGCTGGCGGAGGGTTTGCGCGTCAGGTGGGGTGTCGAGGTACAGCACCACTTCCGGCTCAACGCCGTTAGACTTCAGCAGGCTCAGGGTGTCGCGGCTCTTGGAGCAGCGAGGGTTGTGATAAATTTTTACGGCGTCTGTCATGACGTGAATTCTCCTTTATTACATCTTCTCGTACGGCTTAAAGCGCTGCTGCAGGCCGCGCAGCTGATCGATACGCGCGTCGTAACGGGCCTGCTGTAGGCTGCCGAGCTTGACCTGCGAGCTGGCGCTGCTGAGCGCGGAAATCGCCTGATCGAGACGGCCCACCAGGGCAAAACCTTCGGCACGCGCCGCCAGCTCCTGATCGCGATTGCCAAGCTGCGCTTGCGCCTGAGCGAGCAGATCCCAGCCGTTTTGATCGTCTTTATTATTAAAGGTGTAGCGGTTCAGAATGGTCGCCGCTTCGCCAGGCTGGCCGCCCTGTAAGTAAGCGTTCGCCAGGTTAAGCTGCAGCACCGGGTTGGTACGGACGTCTTTCGCCCCTTTCAGACGGTTAATCGCATCGGCCGTTTTCTTCTGCCCCAGATCGATATCCGTCGAGAGATCGAGATACCACGGGTTGTTCGGGTCGGCGGCCAGGAGCGGTTGCAGCGCTTTACGCGCCTCGTCGTATTTGCTGGCTTCCATCGCCTGGAGCGCCTGACCATACTGCGCGGCGTTTTTCTCACGCACGTTGCCTTTCGCCAGGGTATCCAGCAGGTCGCTGGTGAGCTGGTTACGCCCGGAATTGTACATTCCAAGCGTTCTCACTTTCGCCATGTAGAAATCCTGCGAAGACTGGACCACCACCGGACGCATCTGGTTGGCACGGTTACGCGCGTCCGACAGTCGGCTTTCCGGCAGCGGGTGAGTGAGCAGAATTTCCGGCGGACGGGAAGAGTAACGCGCCTGATCGAGCAGTTTTTCCAGGAAACTCGGCATGGCCTGCGGGTCAAAGCCCGAACGCTGCAGCACCTGAATCCCGATGCGGTCCGCTTCCTGTTCGTTTTGCTGGGTAAAGCTGATCATCCCCTGGCGCGTTCCCGCCAGCGTACCGGTCAGAGCCGCCATCCCGGCCTGCGGGCTGGCCATCGCCAGCAGAATAGAGCCCAGCGCGCCCACCCAGGTGAGGGGGGCGTTACGTTTCTGGTCTTCCATCGCTCGCGCCAGGTGGCGCTGGGTAACGTGCGAAATTTCGTGCGCCATCACCGAGGCCAGCTGGCTTTCGTTGTCAGAGTAACGGAATAATGCCGAATGCAGCACCACGTTACCGCCAAAGAAGGCGAAGGCGTTGATTTCGTCATTATTGATTAAATAGAAATGGAAGGGCGTTTTTACCGAGTCGGCGTGCGCCACCAGACGCATTCCCAGCCCGTTGATGTACTGTACCAGCAAAGGGTCGTTGATCAGCGGGGCGCTGCCGCGCAGCTGGCGAACATAGTAATCCCCCATTTGCATCTCTTGCCCAATAGAGAGCGTGCTTCCTGCTGTGGTGCCCATGTCCGGCAATGAATCGGACGAGTCAGCAAAAGCGGGCAACACCTGACCGACCGTCACCGCGGCAATCAGCGTTGCAACCAGTGTTTTTCTCAACTGCCTGAACATAACCACTGTCCTGTATGTTGGATGTGCTAATTTGACCGATGAACCGGCATAACGTTCATCTCTGCTGCTCTGCGAGTGTAGCCGTGTTACAGCATGAAGAAAATCCCATTCATCAGGCTTTTGCGGATTACGATCGGGATACAAAAAGCGAAAGTCTTTTTTGTGACAGTTAGATACAATTCACCGTCTCACTCCCGCCATTCGATTCAGGGAAGGGTTGTATGCTCGAAATGTTAATGCAGTGGTACCGGCGTCGGTTCAGCGACCCGGAAGCCATTGCTTTGTTGGTTATTCTGGTTGCCGGGTTCGGTATTCTGTTCTTCTTCAGCGGCCTGCTCGCTCCCCTGCTGGTGGCGATCGTGCTGGCGTACCTGCTGGAGTGGCCGACGGCGCGCCTGGAGCATATCGGCTGTTCCCGCCGCTGGGCGACCAGCATTGTGCTGGTGCTGTTTGTCGGCATCCTGCTGTTGATGGCCTTTGTGGTGATGCCGGTCGCCTGGCAGCAGGGCATTAACCTGATCCGCGATATGCCCGGCATGTTGAATAAACTCTCTGATTTTGCCGCCACGCTGCCGCGCCGTTACCCGGCCCTGATGGATGCCGGGATTATTGACGCGATGGCCGAAAATATGCGCGCCCGCATCATGACGATGGGCGATTCGGTGGTGAAGTACTCTCTGGCCTCGCTGGTCGGGCTGCTCACGCTGGCGGTTTACCTTGTGCTCGTGCCGCTGATGGTCTTCTTCCTGGTGAAAGATAAAGATCAGATGCTCAACGCCGTGCGCCGTATTCTGCCGCGCAACCGCGGGCTGGCAGGGCAGGTCTGGGAAGAGATGAACCAGCAGATCACCAACTACATTCGCGGCAAGGTGCTGGAGATGATTGTCGTGGGGGTAGCTACCTGGATTGGCTTCCTGATTTTCGGCCTGAACTACTCGCTGCTGCTGGCGGTGCTGGTCGGATTTTCGGTTTTGATCCCCTACATCGGCGCGTTTGTGGTGACCATTCCTGTTGTTGGCGTCGCGCTGTTCCAGTTTGGGCTGGGGACAGAGTTCTGGAGCTGCTTTGCGGTGTACCTGATTATTCAGGGCCTGGACGGTAACCTGCTGGTACCGGTGCTGTTCTCTGAAGCGGTGAACCTGCATCCGCTGGTGATTATCTTATCGGTTGTGATTTTCGGCGGGCTGTGGGGATTCTGGGGCGTGTTCTTTGCGATTCCGCTGGCGACGCTGATCAAAGCCGTGGTCCACGCGTGGCCGGATGTGCCGGCGGTGGAAGAGAAGTAGGTTTTGTGAGGCCTGATGCCCTCACTCCGACCTTCTGGGGAAAACACGAAAAACGGCAACCTGGGTTGCCGTTTTGCTGTTTATCAGGCGCTTGCTTTCAGCCAGTTCAACACCACGTCGTGGTGGTTGCTGGTTTTGAAGTCGTCAAACACATGTTCAACTTTACCGTCAGCGTCAATCAGGAAGCTGATGCGGTGAATACCGTCGTAGGTTTTACCCATAAACGTCTTTTCGCCCCAGACGCCGAACTGCTCGCACACCTGATGATCTTCATCGGAAAGCAGCGTGAAGTTCAGTAGCTCTTTTTCAGCAAATCGTGACAGCTTTTCTGGTTTATCCGTGCTGATACCCAGCACTTCCACGCCGACTTTTTTCAACTCGTCCATGTTGTCGCGTAAGCCGCAGGCCTGTACGGTGCAGCCGGGGGTCATGGCTTTCGGGTAGAAATAGACCAGAACACGCTGTCCCTGGAAGTCGGTCAAATTTACTTGCTCGCCGTCTTGATCCGGTAAGCTAAATTTCGGTGCGATGTCACCGGCTTTCAGTGGGTTCATTACTCAACTCCATCCTGTTCGTGCTGCGA
Source organism: Enterobacter sp. UCD-UG_FMILLET (assembly GCF_000762975.1). NCBI lineage: Bacteria > Pseudomonadati > Pseudomonadota > Gammaproteobacteria > Enterobacterales > Enterobacteriaceae > Enterobacter > Enterobacter sp. UCD-UG_FMILLET. The sequence goes on along the minus strand of NZ_JRJC01000036.1, from coordinate 713,900 downwards.
ATAATTGACGACGCTTATACTGCCCTGCGCGTTTAATTCTGTACAGAGGGCTTTGAACGCTTGCTCGATATTTGACGCATCCTGTGAGGCAGGGCTGTGCGCGGTAATTTGAATAAACAGCACCGGAAGACCATGGTCATCGCTTGTCTGCGTACGGGAAACCAGTTCGGCAATATTCATCTGATGATTGTCAAAAAGCGCGGTGAAACGCTCAATCAGATGCGGTGAATCAGGCACTTCAACCTGCACCCAGACGGTAGAAGGCAGTGCCGGACGCGGACGCGCAGTGGTGCGCTTCATGACAATCAGCAAATCCAGTTCGGCCCCCTTCAGCGGCAGGGTCGATTCAATCAACGTAATGGCGTTCCATGTCCCGGAAAGCAACATAATAAATGTGAACTCTTCGCCAAGCATCGCCAGACGGCTGTCTTCGATATTACAGCCGCAGCTGCTTACGTGACGGGTGATGGTGTTCACGATACCCGGCCTGTCGGCACCCAGCGCAGTGATAACCAGGTAATGTTGTGATGAGGTTGTCAAACCTGTTCTTCCTTTGCATGGTTAAGTCTTCCTAAGGAAAGCATAAAAAAAACATGCATACAACCGCCTGAGAGCCTCAGGTCGCTTGCTTTTATTACAGTTCCAAACGTAACATTGAGGCTCTTGTTCGCACAGAGGATGGCTCATGTTCACGGGAAGTATTGTCGCGCTTGTAACACCGATGGATGAAAAAGGTAACGTCTGCCGGTCAAGCATGAAGAAGCTCATTGATTACCATGTCGCCAACGGAACCTCGGCGATCGTTTCGGTAGGGACTACCGGTGAATCCGCAACGCTGAGCCACGACGAGCACGGCGATGTGGTTATGCTGACCCTGGAACTGGCTGACGGACGTATTCCGGTTATCGCGGGCACAGGCGCGAATGCAACCGCAGAAGCGATCAGCCTGACCAAACGTTTTAACGACAGCGGCATTGTTGGCTGTCTGACGGTGACCCCTTATTACAACCGTCCTACTCAGGAAGGTTTGTTCCAGCACTTCAAAGCCATCGCTGAACATACTGACTTGCCACAAATTCTGTATAATGTGCCGTCCCGTACCGGTTGCGATATGCTGCCGGAAACCGTTGGTCGTCTCTCGGAAGTAAAAAATATTATCGGTATTAAAGAGGCGACAGGGAACTTAAGCCGCGTTCATCAGATCAAAGAGCTGGTTTCAGACGACTTTATCCTGTTGAGTGGTGATGATGCGACCGCGCTGGACTTTATGCAGCTCGGTGGCCATGGCGTGATCTCCGTAACGTCAAACGTTGCGGCGCGCGATATGGCTGAAATGTGCAAACTGGCCGCAGCCGGTCACTTTGATGAAGCGCGCGTCATTAATCAGCGTCTGATGCCGCTGCACAATAAATTATTTGTCGAACCCAATCCGATCCCAGTGAAATGGGCATGTAAGGAGTTGGGGCTTGTAGCAACCGATACGCTGCGTCTGCCAATGACACCGATTACCGACCACGGTCGTGACATCGTCAGGGCGGCGCTGAAGCATGCCGGTTTGCTGTAGAGTTTAGGGAGATTTGATGGCTTATTCAGTACAGAAGTCGCGCCTGGCGAAGGTTGCGAGTGTTTCGCTTGTTATGCTGCTCGCTGCCTGTAGTTCAGATTCGCGCTACAAGCGCCAGGTGAGCGGTGATGAATCCTATCTGGATGCGACCCCGCTTGCTGAACTTCACGCACCGGCTGGTATGATCCTGCCGATTCAGAACGGCGATTATAATATTCCCGTGACCAACGGCAGCGGCCCGGTCGGTAAAGCGCTTGATATTCGTCCGCCAGCACAGCCTCTGGCGCTGGTCAACGGGGCGCGTACCCAGTTCACCGGTGATACGGCGTCTCTGATGGTTGAGAGCGCGCGCGGTAGCACGCTGTGGCCGCAGGTTGTCAGCGTCATTCAGTCGAAGAACTACACCATCGATAAACGCGATGACGCCAGCCAGACGTTAACCACCGACTGGATCGAATGGAACCGTCTGGATGAAGACCAGCAGTATCGCGGTCGTTATCAAGTCTCCGTTAAACCACAGGGTTACCAGCAGGCGGTTAACGTTAAGCTGTTGAACCTGGAGCAGGCGGGTAAACCGGTTGCGGATGCCGCGTCCCTGCAGCGTTACAGCACCGAAATGCTGAACGTCATTGCCGCAGGTCTGGATAAGACCGCTACCGATGCCGCCAACGCCGCGCAGAGCCGCAACGGCGCGACCTTCGATGTGCAAAGCGGTGCGGATGATACCGGCCTGCCAATGCTGGTGGTGCGTGCACCGTTTAACCAGACCTGGCAGCGTCTGCCAGCGACGCTTGAAAAAGTGGGCATGAAAGTGACCGACAGCACGCGTTCAACCGGCAGCATGACGGCAACGTATAAGCCGCTCTCCGACAGCGCATGGCAGGAACTGGGCGCGAAAGATCCTCAGCTTGCCTCCGGTGACTACAAGATTCAGGTAGGCGACCTTGATAACCGCAGCAGTCTGCAGTTTATCGATCCAAAAGGTCATACGCTGACCCAGTCGCAGAACGATGCGCTGGTCGCTGTCTTCCAGGCAGCATTCAGCAAATAAATACGAGGGCTGGTGAATCCAGCCCTTTTTATTTTAGTGCCACGCAAACGTGTGCGTGGCATAATATCCCCAGTTTTGAACACAAATCATCACACCAGGAGTAATGAAGATGCAGAAGCAAGCTGAGTTGTATCGTGGCAAAGCGAAGACCGTATACAGCACGGAAAACCCGGATCTGTTGGTGCTCGAGTTCCGCAATGATACGTCAGCAGGGGATGGCGCACGCATTGAGCAGTTCGATCGTAAAGGCATGGTGAACAACAAGTTCAACCACTTCATTATGACCAAACTGGCCGAAGCGGGCATCCCGACCCAGATGGAAGCGTTGCTGTCCGATACGGAATGTCTGGTGAAAAAACTGGATATGGTTCCGGTTGAGTGCGTTATTCGTAACCGCGCGGCGGGCTCCCTGGTGAAGCGTCTGGGCATTGAAGAAGGTATCGAACTGAACCCACCGCTGTTCGACCTGTTCCTGAAAAACGACGCGATGCACGACCCTATGGTCAACGAATCCTACTGCGAAACCTTCGGCTGGGTGAACCAGGAGAACCTGGCGCGCATGAAAGAGCTGACCTACAAAGCCAACGACGTGCTGAAAAAACTGTTTGATGACGCGGGCCTGATCCTCGTCGACTTTAAGCTGGAGTTTGGTCTGTTCAAAGGCGAAGTGGTGCTGGGTGATGAGTTCTCACCGGACGGTAGCCGCCTGTGGGATAAAGAAACCCTGGATAAAATGGACAAAGACCGTTTCCGTCAGAGCCTGGGTGGCCTGATTGAAGCGTACGAAGCGGTTGCTCACCGTTTAGGCGTTAAGCTCGACTAACTCCCTCACTTGCCAAAGGATGTTCCCATCCTTTGGCGTCTTACCCTTGTTTCCTATGGTAATCTTGCCGTTAACCGCCTACGATCATAGCTATTATAAATGGAATAGTTCGAGGTGGTTATGCGCTGGCAAGGGCGTCGTGAAAGTGACAATGTAGAAGACAGACGCGGTGATGGCGGCGGCGGTCCTTCAATGGGGGGACCTGGCTTCCGGTTACCCAGCGGCAAGGGCGGGATAATCCTGCTGATTGTCGTGCTGGTTGCGGGGTATTACGGCGTCGATCTCACTGGTTTAATGACCGGTCAGCCGCTGCAACAGCAGGAGCATTCTCAGCGCTCCATCAGCCCGAATGAAGATGAAGCGGCCAAATTTACCTCCGTTATTCTCGCCACAACAGAAGACACCTGGAGTCAGCTGTTCGAAAAGATGGGGCGTACCTACCAGCAGCCGAAGCTGGTGATGTACCGGGGGGCAACCCGCACCGGATGCGGTACCGGGCAATCTGTGATGGGACCGTTCTACTGCCCGGCAGACGGCACCGTCTATATCGATCTCTCTTTTTACGATGACATGAAACGCAAGCTTGGCGCTGACGGTGATTTTGCCCAGGGCTACGTGATCGCGCATGAAGTCGGCCATCACGTGCAAAAGCTGCTGGGGATTGAGCCTAAGGTGCGCCAGCTCCAGCAAAATGCGTCTCAGGCTGACGTGAACCGCCTTTCCGTTAAAATGGAGCTGCAGGCCGACTGCTTCGCGGGCGTCTGGGGTCACAGCATGCAGCAGCAGGGCGTGCTGGAATCGGGCGATCTTGAGGAGGCATTAAATGCCGCTCAGGCTATCGGTGACGACCGCCTTCAGCAGCAGAGCCAGGGGCGCGTCGTACCCGACAGCTTCACTCACGGTACCTCACAGCAGCGGTACACCTGGTTTAAACGCGGCTTCGACAGCGGCGATCCGGCGCAGTGTAATACCTTCGGCAAAGCGATGTAATGCTGGCGTTTGAACAGCTGATAAGCGAGCTTGAGCGCACCGGCCATCGTCGGCTGGTGGTGCTCAGCGGTGAGGCGCAGTGGACGTTAACCCAGGCGCTGGCCCTGCGTGATGCCTTGCCCGGAGACTGGGTAAGGCTTGACGAACATCCTTCAAAAGCCATCAGCGGCCTGCTGGGACGCGAGTTCCGGCATGCCGTTTTTGACGCCAGCGCCGGGTTTGATGTAGCCGCATTTGCCGCCCTGAGCGGAACGCTTAGCGCCGGAAGCCTTCTGGTGCTGCGGGTTCCGCCGCTCGACGCGTGGCCCGGGTTGCCTGACAGCGATTCACTACGCTGGAGCGACAGCGCCGAAGCGATAGCCACGCCGCATTTTGTCCACCATTTCTGCCGGACGATTGACGCCGATCCCGACGCGATTGTCTGGCTTCAGGGCCGCGCGTTTTCCCTTCCGCCTTTACCCGACGCGCCAGACTGGCAGCCTGCCAGCGGCGCCCCACAGCGCGAGCAGGCTGAGATCCTGGATGTGCTGCTGGGGATGCCGGGTGGCATTGTGGCCGTCACCGCCGCGCGCGGGCGCGGAAAATCAGCCCTGGCGGGCATGTTGCTGAACCGCATTGCGGGCAGCGCCGTGGTTACCGCGCCGTCGAAGGGGGCGACGGATATCATCGCCCGCTTTGCCGGAGATCGTTTTCATTTTATGGCCCCGGACGCGCTGCTTGCCTCTTCACGCCAGGCTGACTGGCTGATTGTCGATGAAGCTGCTGCTATCCCCGGACCTCTGCTGGAAAAGCTGGTTGCCCGTTTCCCTCGCGTGCTGTTGACCACCACGGTGCAGGGCTATGAAGGGACGGGCCGGGGATTCCTGCTTAAATTCTGCGGTCGGTTTACCGGGCTGCAGCGCTACAGCTTATCTACACCGGTACGCTGGGCGGCGGGCTGCCCGCTTGAGCGGGTCGTCGCCAGCGCGCTGCTGTTTGACGACACGCTGATCGACCGACGTCCGGAAGGGGAGGTGCGTTTAACGTCTTTGACGCCGACTGAATGGGAAAGCCGCCCGGCGCTTGCGGCGAGCGTATACGAGCTCCTCTGCGCGGCGCATTATCGCACCTCGCCGCTCGATTTACGCCGCATGATGGACGCGCCCGGGCAGCAGTTTTCCGTTGCCGAGACGAATCCCGTTATCGCCGGGGCGCTCTGGCTGGTGGAGGAGGGCGGGCTCTCACCTGAGCTTAGCCGCGCCGTTTGGGCAGGGTACCGGCGTCCGCGCGGTAACCTGGTGGCGCAGTCTCTGGCGGCGCACGGCGGCTCTCCGCTGGCGGCGACGCTCAGAGGACGACGGGTGACCCGCATTGCCGTCCATCCTCACCGTCAGCGGGAAGGGATTGGCCAGGCGCTTGTTCGCGGCGCCAGCGGTGAAGATTATCTTTCGGTGAGCTTTGGTTATACCGATGAGCTGTGGCGTTTCTGGCAGCAATGTGGGTTTGTTCTGGTGCGGATGGGCAGCCATCGTGAAGCCAGCAGCGGCTGCTACACCGCGATGGCGTTGCGGCCGCAGAGCGAGGCCGGGCGTCAGCTATGTGAAAAGGCGCAGCAGCGTCTGAAGCGCGATGCGCGGGTGTTATCGGCCTGGAACGGTGAAAAGATCCCCGTGGAAGACGGCTGGGAAGCTACCCTTAATAATGACGACTGGCTGGAGCTGGCGGGGTTTGCGTTTGCACACCGGGCGTTTTCAACCTCGGTTGCCGCGCTGACGCGGCTGTTGTTAGCCGTGGACATGCCGCTTCCGGCCCTGCGTGGGAAAATGGACGGAAAAACGGAAGACGTCGGGCGAAAAGCGTTGCTGGCAACGTTGCGAAATGAAACCGCGCAAGCGCTTGAAAGCCTTGATTATCCGCACTGCCAGCAGTTGAAAGAAGACATTTTGCAATGGCAATTTTTTCAATGACTTCTTCAGTAAAGTGGCATGGTCATTCACGTCGGGAGGCGTAGAATCCAGGTCATCTATTAAGGAGACCACCATGAAACACGACCATTTTGTTGTTCAAAGCCCTGACAAACCGGCTAAACAGTTACTGCTTCTGTTTCATGGCGTAGGTGATAATGCCGTCAATATGGGGCAGATTGGCAGCTGGTTTGCGCCCGTTTTTCCGGAGGCATTGATTGTCAGCATCGGTGGCGTAGAGCCATGTGGTCCGAACGGACGCCAGTGGTTCTCTGTGCAGGGCGTGACGGAAGAGAACCGTCAGGCTCGCATTGACGCCATCATGCCGACCTTTATCGACATCGTCCGCTACTGGCAGCAGCAGAGCGGCGTGGGTGCTGACGCGACCGCGCTGATTGGCTTCTCGCAGGGGTCAATCATGTCGCTGGAAAGCGTAAAAGCGCAGCCGGGTTTGGCTTCACGGGTGATAGCGTTTAACGGCCGCTTTGCGACGTTACCGACAAGCGCGACCACGCAGACCACGATCCACCTGATCCACGGTGGCGAAGACCGGGTGATTGAGCTCTCGCATGCGGTTGCCGCTCAGGAAGCGCTGATTCGCGAAGGGGGAGACGTGACGCTGGATATCGTGGACGATCTGGGCCACGCGATTGACGACCGTAGCATGCAGTTCGCGCTCGATCGTTTGCGCTATACCGTACCAAAGCACTACTTTGATGAAGCGCTCAGCGGCGGCAAGCCGGATAACGATGATATTGTAGAGTTTATGTGAGGTTTCCCCCTCTCCCGGGGAGAGGGGAAACTTAACGATTACTTCTTCTGGTCCTTGTTCGGCCAGTCGTCGTCATCGTCCCACTTGTCGTTAAAATCACGGTGCGGGGGAAGATCCGGTTTGTTGGCGAGAAATTTTTTATGGTCAACGCGCTTAAGATCTTTAATCACGTTAAGCAAAACGCCAACCAGAAAAACTAACACCAGAATCCACCAGTACTTTGAAAGCCAATCCATTCGCTATTCCTCTCAGAGCGTTCGTCAGGCGACGAGTTGCTCCATAATACGTTGATACATACGGGCCAGCAGTTGCAAATCTGCCGCATTGACACACTCATTGATTTTATGAATGGTTGCGTTCACTGGACCCAGTTCGACAACCTGGGCACCCATACGGGCAATAAAGCGTCCGTCTGAGGTGCCACCCGTTGTCAGCAGCTGTGGCTTAATTTCATTATAGTGCTCGATGGCGTTCACCACCGCATCCACCAGTTTGCCACGTTGCGTCAGGAACGGCTGGCCTGAAAGCCACCACTCCACGGTGTAGCGCAGGTGGTATTTTTCCAGCAGGGCGACGACGCGCGCCTTGATCATCTCATCGGTCAGTTCGGTGCTGAAGCGGAAGTTAAACTGGACGAAGTAATCACCCGGGATCACGTTATTGCTGCCGGTCCCGGCCTTGACGTTCGCAATTTGCATGCTGGTCGGCGGGAAGAATTCGTTGCCTTTGTCCCACTCGATACCCACCAGCTCGCTCAGCATCGGCGCAGCGCGATGGACCGGGTTATCGGCCAGGTGCGGATAAGCAACATGCCCCTGAACGCCGTGAATGGTCAGGTTACAGGTCAGCGAGCCGCGACGACCGTTTTTGACGACGTCACCCACCACTTCGGTACTGGACGGCTCACCGACCAGGCAGTAGTCGAGACGCTCGTTACGGGCCATCAGCGCCTCAACGACCTTCACGGTGCCGTTATGGGCGCTGGCTTCTTCGTCGGAGGTGATTAAAAACGCGAGACGGTTTTTGTGGTTCGGATGCTGAGCCACAAAGCGCTCTGCCGCCACGACCATTGCCGCCAGAGAGCCTTTCATGTCTGCCGCGCCGCGACCAAACAGCATACCGTCGCGGATAGTCGGCTCAAACGGTGGGTTAATCCAGCGATCCGCGTCACCGGCGGGAACGACGTCAGTATGCCCGGCAAAGGCCAGCGTTTCGCCCTGGCCGCGCCACGCCCAGAAGTTCTGGGTATCGCCAAAATCCATGCGTTCAACGGTAAAACCGATGGCACGCAGGCGTTCAATCATAAGAGCCTGACAACCTGCGTCGTCCGGGCTAAGGGAAGGACGGCGAATAAGCTGCTGAGTCAGCTCAATGACCGGGCATGACATAAACTACACCTCAACGAAAAAAGTCGGAATAAAGGGTTTCACTGAAACCCAGCAGCATAGGCTGCCCTGGCGCGCAGAGCAATGGGCGTTTGATAATTGCCGGCATCTCGAGCATCAGTTTTGCCGCGCTGTCAGCGTCGTTGATGCTGGCGCGCAGAGATTCGTCCAGTTTACGCCAGGTGGTACCGCGGGTGTTCAGCAGTGCTTCCCACCCCAGTTCGCCGATCGCGCTATGCAGAAATTCTGCATCAAGCCCGTCGGCTCGGTAATCGTGGAAGCGGTACTCTACGTTGTTTTCTTCCAGCCAGCGGCGGGCTTTTTTGATGGTGTCGCAATTTTTAATGCCGTACATCACAACCATGGTGAATCCTTTTGACCTAATGATGATTAAATGTTCAGTAAATTCGAAGATATATCCTTAAGTAGAATATAACACATTGAGGAATCGTCTGGATTTACGCTTCATCTTAATTCAACTCACATCTGTACGCTGAATATTCTTTCATCATTTAAGCATAGATGTCCATAAGGTTTAAATTTCGAATAAACTCAGCGGGTAAAATAAAACTCACCCGTCCGTGGGGTTATTTCAAAATATTGCTAGCCGTCACAAAAAATTGAGGCCTCTCCGTTCATATTTATCATAAATCCCCGCAGGACGTGGGGTACAATCACAGCAATTGGTTAAATAGTCTTCACAATGATGGTCCGTTTTTGTAGAATGCGCATAATAATAAGAGAGGTTGTTATGATTGAACGTGAACTGGGGAACTGGAAAGATTTTATCGAAGGCATGCTTCGTAAATGACATTCAGTAAGAATTGCAAGAGCACTAAAATAAGTAAAATAACCATAGTGTGAATTAATCACACAATAAAAAGGCGGCCGATAAAGCCGCCTTTTTTTATTTCAATCACTTACTCAGCACGTTCCTTTAGCGGGAAGCGGCGACGCACCAGCACAAAGAACAGCGGAACGAAGTAAATGGCCAGAATGGTGGCCGAAATCATGCCGCCCATGACCCCTGTGCCGACGGCATGCTGGCTGCTGGAGCCTGCGCCCGTACTGGTTGCCATCGGCAGCACACCAAAAATAAACGCCAGCGACGTCATCAGGATCGGGCGTAAGCGCTGACGGCAGGCGTGCAGCGTGGCGGCCATCAGTTCATGGCCTTTAGCATTCATCTCGTTGGCAAACTCAACGATCAGAATGGCGTTTTTCGCCGATAGCCCAATGACGGTGAGCAGGCCCACCTGGAAGTAAACATCGTTCTCGAGGCCGCGCATCCAGGTCGCGAGCAGCGCACCGATAACCCCAAGGGGCACGACCAGCATGACCGAGAACGGGACCGACCAGCTCTCATACAGTGCGGCAAGGCAGAGGAAGACCACCAGCAGCGAGAGCGCGTAAAGGGCCGGGGCCTGCGCCCCTGAGAGACGCTCCTGGTAAGACATGGCCGTCCACTCGAGACCAAAACCAGCCGGCAGCTGCTGGACCAGTTTTTCCATGGTGTCCATGGCGGTACCGGTGCTGACGCCCGGCGCGGCTTCCCCGACGATTTCAACCGCAGAATAGCCGTTATAGCGCTCCAGGCGTGGCGATCCGCTCTCCCAGTGCGATGTCGCAAAGGCAGAAAACGGCACCATGCCGCCAGCGTTATTCCTGACAAACCAGCGGTTTATATCATCCGGCAGCATGCGGAACGGCGCGGCGGACTGGACATACACTTTTTTCACGCGGCCGCGATCCATAAAGTCATTCACATAGCTCGAGCCCCACGCCGTTTGCAGGGTGTCGTTGATATCGTTGATCGACACGCCCAGCGCCTGCGCCTTACGCTGATCGATATCCACCTGGAGCTGCGGGCTGTCATCCAGACCGTTATGGCGAACGCGGGTCAGGCCGGGATCGTTGCCTGCCAGCGCTAACAGCTTATCGCGTGCCGCCATCAGCGCCGTGTGGCCCGCGCCGGCGTGATCCTGGAGCTCCATATCAAACCCGGCGGAACTGCCCAGCCCGCTTATGGCTGGCGGGCTGCTGGCAAAGACGCGCGCCTCTTTGATGTGCGCAAAGGCTTTTGTCGCGCGTTCAATAATGGCAAACGAGGTGCCCGTCCGGGTATCGCGCTCGTCCCAGTCCTTCAGGCGGACGAACATGCGGGCGACGTTCTGCCCGTTTCCACCCGGCCCGGAGCCGACGGTAGAGAAGACCGACACAACGTTATCTTTCTCTTTGGTGAAGAAGTACTGCTCCACTTTCTGGACCACTTTCAGCGTCTGCTGCTGCGTTGCGCCGCTCGGGAGCTGCACCGAGGTGGTGAACATCCCCCTGTCTTCCATAGGCAGGAACGAGGTGGGGAGATGCATAAACAGCCAGACCATGCCGCCCAGCAGCACAACGTAAATCATCATCCAGCGCAGGCTGCGATGGAGCACGCCACCGACGGCAGATTCATAGCGCGCGGCATTGCGGTTGAACATCCGGTTAAACCAGCCGAAGAACCCTTTTTGCCCGTGCTGCTCTCCTTTGTGCAGCGGTTTCAGAATGGTGGCGCACAGCGCGGGAGTGAGGATCAGCGCCACCAGCACGGAGAGCACCATCGCCGAGACGATGGTTATCGAGAACTGGCGGTAAATCGCCCCGGTTGTGCCGCCAAAGAAGGCCATCGGGATAAAGACGGCCGACAGCACCATCGCGATTCCAACTAACGCCCCCTGAATTTGCCCCATGGACTTGCGCGTCGCCTGGCGCGGAGAGAGTCCTTCTTCGCTCATGATGCGCTCGACGTTTTCAACCACCACGATGGCATCATCCACCAGAAGGCCAATCGCCAGCACCATCGCAAACATCGTCAGGGTATTAATGCTGTACCCGAACGCGTAAAGCACCGCAAAGGTCCCCAGCAGCACCACCGGGACGGCAATGGTTGGGATCAGGGTTGCGCGGAAGTTTTGCAGGAACAGGTACATCACCAGGAACACCAGCGCGATGGCTTCCAGTAGGGTCTTCACCACGTCCTCGATCGACGCTTTAACGAAGGAGGTGGTTTCATAGGCGACTTTGTACTCCAGCCCGTGCGGGAAATACTGTGAAAGCTCGTCCAGACGGTCTAACACCAGTTTCGCCGTGGCCATTTCGTTTGCGCCGGAGGCCAGTTTAATCCCCAGACCGGAGGCCTGATTGCCGTTAAAGCGGCTCAGGTAGTCGTATTTTTCGGCCCCCATTTCCACCGTGGCAACATCGCCCAGACGCACTTCCGACCCGTCCTGATTCACGCGCAGGGTGATGTTGCGGAACTGGTCCGGCGTCTGCAGCAGGGATTGCGAATTAATGGTGGCGTTAAGGGCCTGCTTATCGACGGAAGGCGTTCCCCCCAGTTGCCCCACGGCAATCTGGGCGTTCTGGGCCTTGATGGCATCCGTCACGTCGGTTGCCGTCATCTGATAGCTGTTGAGCTTGTTGGGATCGAGCCAGATACGCATGGAGTACTGTGAGCCGTAGGCGTCGATATCCCCGACACCGTTAATCCGGCTGATGGGATCCTGAATATTACTGGCGACGTAGTCCGCAATGTCCTGTTTATCCATCGAGCCATCCGTCGAGACAAACGCGATGGTCAAAATATTGGTATCGCCGGTTTTACGCACGGTCACGCCCTGGTTCTGCACCGCCTGGGGCAGCTTGCGCATGGCCGACTGCAGCTGGTTTTGCACCTGCTGCACCGCTTCGTCCGGGTCGGTGCCCGCCTTAAAGCTCAGGGTAACCGTCGCCTGACCCGTGGCGCTACTTTGCGAGGACATGTACATCAGGTTATCCAGACCCGTCATGTTCTGCTCGATAACCTGCGTCACGGTGTTTTCCAGCGTTTGTGCGGAAGCGCCGGGGTAGTTTGCTGTTACGCGCACGTTAGGCGGTGCCAGATCGGGGTATTGCTCAACAGGAAGTGAAGTAATCGCCAGGACACCTGTAAGACACAACAGGATGGCAAGCACCCAGGCAAAAATGGGGCGATCGATGAAAAAATTCGCCATGAAAGAGTGACCTCGTTTTGCTGCACGTCATTATTGTTTATTGCCCGCATAACTTTAGCGGTAAGGCCCAGGTCAAACGTGGAGAAATAAAGGAGATAATGTAAATTATCATGCGCTTTTTCCTGCGCGTCCTCCTTTACCGTTATTTACCCGTTAACGGCGCGGGCGCCGGGAACGTCACGCTGACCAGCGTGCCGCCGTTTTGCGGCTGCGAGAAGTGCAGCATCCCGCCGAGCCGTTGCGTGCGTTCGCGCATAATGTTCAGCCCATAGTGTCCCGGCGGCTCGCTGGCTTCGCCAATCCCGATGCCGTTATCGCGAATGCTGACGCTGTGCGTACCGTCCACGGCGGTCACGCAGCTTACGGTGATCTCGCTGGCCTGCGCGTGCTTAATGGCGTTCAGCACGGCCTCACGCACGATCTGCAGCAAATGCACCTGCTTTTGCGCGTCCAGCGCCAGCGAGGAGAGGCGGCAGTCGAGATGCAGCTTCGCCTGCGTCTGGCGCTGCAGGACGTCGAGGGACTCCTGCAGCGCCGCGGGTAAGTTCGCGTGGTTCAGCGTCAGGCGGAAGGTGGTGAGCAGCTCGCGCAGCTGCTGCCAGGCATTGTTCAGCTCGCGGGAGAAGTCGGTGATGATGGTCTGCGCCGGGGTATTTTCCTCGGGCACGGCGCGTTTGAGCAGCGCAAGCTGAATGCGCAGATACGACAGGACCTGCGCCAGCGAATCGTGAAGCTCGCGGGCAATGGTGGCGCGCTCTTCCATCAGCAGCAGCTGCTGGTAATGTTTTTGCGCCTGGTTAAAGTACAGCCCGCGCCCGAGCATGGTCGCCACGCTTCTCATCAGCGGAAGGGGAACGCTGTCCGTCTCGCTTTGCCAGCGCAGCTCGCCATAAAGGGTGTCCTGCATCAGTACCGGCAGGTGCTGCAGAGGAATGCCATGTGACTCCGTCCCTTCATACAGCCGCCAGTCGTCGCTGGTGCGCAGTTCGAGATAATTCATCTGCGTATAGTCATGGACAATCTGCAGGATATGCCGGAAGCAGTGGCTGTCTATCTGGCCGGTATTCAGCGCCTGAGAGCATTTGAACAGCATGTCGAGCTGCTGGTGGGCTTCATGCAAATGCCGCGTCTTTTCTGCGACCGAGGCTTCAAGCGAGCGGTAGAGCGTAGCCAGCTCGGCGGACATGTGGTTGAAGGCGCGCGAGAGCTGGCCCAGCTCGTTCGGCAGGGCGGTGTCCGGCGCCGGGGTTGTAAATTCGCCACGCTCAACCCGTTCGCTGGCCGCCACCAGATTGTTAAGCGGCAATACCACCTGGCGACGGATGCGTCGCAGCGTAAACAGCGTCAGCAGCAGGATCCCGAGAGCGCCCGCCAGCGAGAGCAGGGTCACCGTCTGAATTTTATGTTCGGTGTAGTGCTGAAGGGCGAGCACAAAGGCATCAATGCGGCCGACAAAATCCTCAATGTGGGTTTGATACCACGCGCTGTCGCCGCGGGCGATGCGCGCATCCATTTCCAGCCACGCCACGTGCAGCTGCTGGTAGCGCGCTTTTACATCGTCCGGGACGTACCAGCGGTTCAGCTTCTGCAGTGCAGGCGCGTTCAGCGTCTGTTGCCAGCTGTCGCGATGCGCGACAAGGGCAGGGCTGTTGCGCTGCATCTCGTAGCCCAGACGATAGCTCTGCATGCGCAGCGAACCCGCGATATTAATGGCTTCGGCATCACGCTGGCTGCTGGCAAGCGTCAGCAGCGCGACGGTGCTGGTCAGCACGGATAAGGCAATTATCGAAAAGAAAGCCCAGGCAAGGCTTCCGGAAACGGGTCGTTTGACGGTCACAGAACGGCTCTCTGAATAAAATTGATCTGCTACAGGTTCACTGTAAATAATTCGGCATTCCGGGCAGTTGAACATTGCCCGATCGCGCCGTGATGCGTAAATACCATATTCATACAAAGAATAAGGTTATTGAACCAAAAACAGGTGTGGTTATGAATCGTTTTATTATGGCTAACAGCCAGCAGTGCATCGGGTGTCGCGCCTGCGAAGTGGCCTGCGTGATGGCGCACAACGATGAGCAGCACGTCCTGAGCGAGCGCCATTTTCATCCCCGTATTACTGTCCTGAGAACCGGCGAGAAGAGTAGCCCCGTCACCTGCCATCACTGTGAAAACGCGCCCTGCGCGCAAAGCTGCCCGAACGGCGCCATCAGCAAATGCGATGACAGCGTACAGGTGAATCAACAAAAATGCATCGGCTGTAAGGCCTGCGTGGTGGCCTGCCCGTTTGGCACGATGGAGATTATCGTCACTCCGCTCGACAGCGGCGGCGTGAAGGCCTCGGCGAATAAATGCGATCTCTGCCTGACGCGGCCACACGGCCCGGCCTGTATCGAAAATTGCCCGGCAGATGTCCTCTCACTGGCGACGCCTGCTGTCCTTGATACTCTGGCGAAATCGCGCCGCCAGCGCACGGCCAGCCTGGAAGCGCAGCCCTGGCATGCGGAGGTCGTCAGAGAAGACGCTTCGCGCACCAAACTGCATCAGATGCAAACAACCCCGCCACGCGGCGAGCCCGACAAACTGGCTGCCGCCGCACGCGTGGGCCATTTTAACGAAATTTACCTGCCGTTCCGGGCCGAACAGGCCGCCCGCGAGGCGTCGCGTTGCCTGAAGTGCGGAGAGCACAGCATTTGCGAATGGACCTGCCCGCTGCATAACCACATTCCGCAGTGGATCGAGCGCCTCAACGCGGGGGATATCGCCGGCGCGGTCGAGCTTTCTCATCAGACCAACTGTTTACCTGAAATTACCGGCCGCGTCTGTCCGCAGGATCGATTATGCGAAGGCGCCTGCACAATACGTGACGAGGCGGGATCTGTGACCATCGGTAACATCGAGCGCTATATCTCCGATCGGGCGCTGGCGATGGGCTGGCGGCCGGATATGTCCGCCGTCACGCCGTCAGGTAAACGAGTCGCGATCGTCGGCGCGGGGCCTGCCGGGCTGGCGTGCGCCGACGTGCTGGCGCGCCACGGCGTGAGCGTGGCGGTCTATGACCGGCATCCGGAAATTGGCGGATTGCTGACCTTTGGCATCCCGGCATTTAAGCTGGACAAATCGCTGCTCGCGCGGCGCAGAGAGATATTTACCGCGATGGGGATCCGCTTCGAGCTGAACTGCGAGGTGGGCCAGGACGTGTCGATGTCTCAGTTAAAGAACGATTACGACGCCCTGTTTATTGGCGTGGGAACCTATCGCTCGATGAAGGCGGGTATCCCGCATGAGGACGCGCTAGGGGTCTACGACGCGCTGCCTTTCCTGGTGGGCAATACGCGGCACGTTATGGGGCTGGGGTCGACGGCCAGCGAACCGTTCATCGACACCCGTGGCTTAAACGTGGTGGTGCTTGGCGGGGGCGATACCGCGATGGACTGCGTCCGCACCGCGTTACGCCACGGCGCGGCGAAGGTGACCTGCGCCTATCGTCGGGATGAGGCCAATATGCCGGGCTCGAAGAAAGAGGTGAAGAACGCCAGAGAAGAGGGCGCGGCGTTTGAATTTAACGTTCAGCCGGTCGAGCTGACGCTGGATCCCGACGGAAAGGTCAACGGTATCCGGATGCTGCGTACCGAGCTCGGAGAGCCGGACGCGCAGGGACGGCGTCGGCCCGTTCCGGTAGCGGGCAGCGAGTTCGTGATGGCCGCTGACGCGGTCATCATGGCGTTTGGTTTTAACCCGCACGCCATGCCGTGGCTTCAGGCGCAGGGTGTCGAAACGGATGACAGGGGGCGGATCGTTGCTTCGGTCGAGAGCCGCTACCGTTACCAGACGACCAACCCACAGATCTTCGCCGGGGGCGATGCGGTACGCGGCGCGGATCTGGTGGTGACCGCAATGGCGGAAGGGCGTCATGCGGCGCAGGGGATACTCGACTGGCTTGGGGTTAACGCGCCAAAACATCATTAATCCGGCGGGCGACAAAGCGGGATTCACGGCGTAGTATAGGACGACTCATTGTGTTGTGGAGCCCGTATGACCCTGAAAATTGACGTTATCAAAGACAAAATTCTCTCTGAAAACTACTTTGTCCTGCGTAACATCACCTATGACCTTACGCGTAACAACGGTGAGGTGATCCGCCACAAACGCGAGGTCTACGACCGCGGCAACGGGGCAACTATTCTGCTCTATAACCGTGAAAAGCAGAGCGTGGTGCTGATCCGTCAGTTCAGGGTGGCGACATGGGTTAATGGCAACCCTGACGGACGTCTGATTGAAACCTGCGCGGGCCTGCTCGATGATGATGAGCCGGAAGTTTGTATCCGCAAAGAGGCCGTGGAAGAGACCGGCTTCGAAGTGGGCGAGGTCAAAAAGGTCTTCGAGCTGTTTATGTCGCCGGGCGGCGTAACGGAAATTGTGCATTTCTTCATCGCGGAATACAGCGACGCGCAGCGCACTCACCGCGGCGGTGGCGTGGAGGATGAAGATATCGAAGTGCTGGAGCTTCCCTTTACCCGGGCGCTGGAGATGATGCGTTCAGGCGAAATCAGGGATGGTAAAGCGGTGATATTACTGCAGTATTTACAGACAACCGGGCTGATGAAGACCACTTTCGAACGGATATAGCCTGTTTTTCGGGTATATCTGATAAATCCGATTGAGCAACCCCGGCGGGAACACGAAGATACTGCCCAGTTAAGCGTTTTCGTTCCGGGATTGTGTCATTCATGCGCTACAGCGTCTTTTTGTTTTACCTGTTCTGTGTGCTCCTCGCGCCGCAGGTGCGGGCTGCACCTGCCCAGCAAGCCTTCTCTGACTGGCAGGTAACCTGCAATAACCAGAATTTTTGCCTCGCACGCAATACCGGTGAACACCGTGGTCTGGTCATGACGCTCACCCGTAGTGCCGGGGCGAAAACGGACGCCACGCTGCGTATCGATCTTGGCGGTCTTGATGCGCCCCCGGTCAAAGAGCCAGAGATTGCTCCCCGGCTGCTGCTGGATAACGTTCCCCTGAAGCTGGACAAACAGCGCTGGCAGCTCACGCCCTGGCATCTGAAAACGGACGATGCGGCCACCATCACCGCCTTTCTGAAAAACATCCAGGAAGGGAAGGCCCTGACCCTGCGCGGCGGTAAGCAGGTCATTTCACTGAGCGGTCTGAAAGCCGCGCTGCTGTTCATTGATGCGCAGCAAAAGCGCGTTGGTAGCGAAACAGCATGGATCAAGAAAGGTGACGATCCGCCGTTAAGCGTTCCGCCTGCTCCCGCCCTAAAAAAGGTGGCGGTCGTTAACCCGACCCCGACGCCGCTCTCCCACGCCGAACTGAACGACCTGCTGGACTATGGTACCGGACGGATGAACACCAGCCAGTGCTCTCTGGATCCTAACCGTCGCGAAGTGCGCGTCACCGCGTTAACCGATGATAAAGCGCTGCTGATCGTCAGCTGCGAGGCGGGGGCCTATAACACGGTCGATCTGGCGTGGCTGGTATCGCGTAAAAAACCGTTCACCGCACGTAGCGTCAGGCTGCGCCTGCCGTTTACGCCGTCAGACGACGGCAGCGAAATGGAGTTGATGAATGCCAGCTTCGATGAAAAGACGCGCGAGCTGACAACGCTCGCGCTGGGGCGCGGTTTGGGCGATTGCGGGATCCAGACGCGCTGGCGTTTTGACGGCCAGCGTTTCCGCCTGGTGCGTTACGCCGAGGAGCCCAGCTGCGACAACTGGAACGGGCCAGATGCCTGGCCCACGCTGTGGATCACGCGGTAAAGCACTACAACACGCTCAGCGCCTTCTCCACCACGTTTTCTACGGTAAAGCCGAAGTACGGGAACAGCTTGTCGGCAGGGGCGGATTCGCCGTAGCCCCGCATGCCGACAATCGCCCCTTTGAGCCCGACATACTTGTACCAGTAGTCGGCAATACCGGCTTCCACCGCCACGCGAGCCGCGACGCTGGACGGCAGGACCGATTCCCGGTACGCCTCGTCTTGGGCGTCAAAGATATCCGTTGAGGGCAGGGATACGACCCGAACCGCGTGTCCTTCGGCAGTCAGTTTCTCCGCCGCTTTCACCGTGATTTCCACCTCTGAACCGGTCGCAATCAGGATCACGTCCGGCTTGCCGCCGCTGTCCTTCAGGATGTAGCCGCCGCGGGCGATGTTTTTCACCTGTTCCGGGGTTCGCTCAATCTGCGCCAGGTTCTGGCGTGACAGAATCAATGCCGTTGGGCCATTGTGGCGTTCTACCGCCAGCTTCCAGCCCACCGCCGCTTCGACCTGATCGCACGGACGCCACGTGCTGAAGTTTGGCGTTAAGCGCAGGCTCGCCAGCTGTTCCACCGCCTGGTGAGTAGGCCCGTCTTCCCCCAGACCGATGGAGTCGTGGGTATAGACCATAATCTGCCGCGCCTTCATCAGCGCCGCCATGCGCGCCGCGTTACGGGCGTACTCGACAAACATCAGGAAGGTGGCGGTGTACGGCACAAACCCGCCGTGATGGGCGATGCCGTTGGCAATCGCGGTCATCCCAAACTCGCGCACGCCGTAGTGGATGTAGTTCCCGCCGATGTCCTCTTTCAGCGATTTTGAGCCCGACCAGATGGTCAGGTTGCTGGGCGCCAGATCCGCCGAGCCGCCGAGCAGTTCGGGCAGAAGAGGGCCAATTGCGTTCAGGGTATTTTGCGACGCCTTGCGGGTGGCGATTTTCGCCGGGTTGGACTGCAGGTTTTCAATCAGCGCCTGGATTTTATCGTCCCAGTCCTCCGGCAGGCCGCCGCTCATGCGGCGGGAAAACTCGGCGGCGAGATCCGGGTGCGCTTTTTTGTAGGCGGCAAACTTCTCGTTCCAGGACTGCTGGGCCTTTTCGCCCGCCTCACGGGCATCCCAGGCTCTGTAGATCTCTTTCGGGATCTCAAACGGTGGATGTTTCCAGCCCAGCTTCTGCCGGGTCAGCGCCACTTCTTCCTCGCCCAGCGCCGCGCCGTGCGCCTCCTCTTTGCCCGCCTTGTTCGGCGAGCCGAAGCCGATAACCGTGCGGCAGATAATCAGGGACGGTTTATCCTTCACGCTCTGCGCTTCCTGAATCGCTTTTTTCACCGCTTCAGGGTCGTGGCCGTCGATCTCGTGCACCACGTGCCAGTGGTAGGCTTCAAAGCGTTTTGCCGTGTCGTCGGTAAACCAGCCTTCGGTCTCCCCGTCGATGGAGATGCCGTTGTGATCGTAGAAGCCAATCAGCTTTCCGAGCCCCAGCGTGCCCGCCAGGGAGCAGACCTCATGGGAGATCCCTTCCATCAGGCAGCCGTCGCCCATAAACACGTAGGTGTAGTGGTCGACAATCTCGTGGTCCGGCTGGTTAAACTGCGCCGCCAGCGTACGCTCGGCAATCGCCAGTCCAACCGCATTGGCCAGTCCCTGACCGAGCGGCCCGGTAGTGGTCTCCACGCCTGGCGTATAGCCAATCTCCGGGTGACCCGGCGTTTTGGAGTGCAGCTGGCGGAAGTTTTTCAGCTCCTCAAGCGGCAGATCGTAGCCGGAAAGGTGCAGCAGGCTGTAAAGCAGCATTGAGGCGTGACCGTTGGAGAGAATAAAGCGGTCGCGATCGTACCAGGTAGGGTCAGTGGGGTTGTGCTTCAGAAAGTCGTTCCACAGCACTTCGGCAATATCAGCCATGCCCATCGGCGCGCCGGGGTGGCCGGAATTGGCTTTTTGCACGGCATCCATGCTGAGGGCGCGAATGGCATTGGCTAGCTCTTTACGGGACATAGTTCACTCCGTGGCAAGGTTAAAGTTTGGCGGCGAGAAGATCTTCAAGTTTGCGCTGGTCGACGGCGAACTGGCGGATGCCGTCCGCCAGTTTTTCCACGGCCATCGCGTCCTGATTGTGCTCCCAGCGGAACTCCGCTTCGGTCATGGCTTTCGGTTTTGGCAGAACGGTGGAGGTCGGCACCAGCTTGCGGATCACCGTTTCTTCTTTGTCCTGTAGCTCCTGGAGCAGGTTAGGGGAGATGGTCAGACGGTCGCAGCCTGCCAGGGCGAGGATCTGCTCGGTACGGCGGAAGCTGGCCCCCATGACGATGGTTTCGTAGCGGTGCTGTTTGTAGTAGTCGTAGATATTACGGACCGATTTCACGCCCGGATCCTCATCCACCACGTACGGATCCATCGGCTGTTTCGCCTGATACCAGTCGTAGATCCGCCCGACAAATGGCGAGACGAGGAACACGCCCGCTTCAGCGCAGGCGCGCGCCTGGGCAAACGAAAACAGCAGCGTCAGGTTGCAGTGAATGCCCTCTTTTTCCAGTACCTCCGCCGCGCGGATGCCTTCCCAGGTAGAGGCGAGTTTGATCAGAATGCGTGATTTATCGATCCCCTGTTCCTCGTAGAGTTCCACCAGGCGACGCGCCTTATTTATGCTCTTTTCTTTATCGAACGAGAGGCGGGCGTCGACTTCAGTCGAGACGCGGCCCGGGATGCTTTTAAGAATTTCCGCACCAAAATTAACCGCCAGCTTGTCGCTGGCTTCGGCAACCTGCTGCTCCTGCGTTTTCCCGCGCTGTTTACCGTAGGCAATAGCGTCATCAATCAGATGGCTAAAATGGGCAAGCCCTGCCGCTTTGAGCAGTAGCGAAGGGTTAGTGGTCGCGTCCTCCGGCTGATAGTGGCGAATCGACTCGATATCGCCGCTGTCTGCCACCACCGTGGTGAATTGTTTGATGCCGTCTAGTTGGTTCATAAATGATTACTCCTTGGAAATAAAAGAGTTAGATGAGTGCGTTAGTTCACACTTCTGGAAAAATCATGATGGACTTAACAAAAAAGCATAGCAGACGGGGGAGGCATTGCTTTTGAGACGGGTAACATGGCTGTTATAAATTGATAACAATTTTTAATGTGTGATGGTGAGAGTTTGGCAGCCTTCAAAGTTTATGCGCTGTCCTGCGGCGATACTATCTGACCGATACGTAAAAGGAATAACAAGATGGACGATCAGTTGAAACAGAGTGCCCTCGATTTTCACGAGTTCCCTGTCCCGGGCAAAATCCAGGTCTCCCCAACCAAGCCGCTGGCAACCCAGCGCGATCTGGCGCTGGCCTATTCGCCGGGCGTGGCTGCACCGTGTCTGGAAATCGAAAAAGACCCGCTGGCGGCCTACAAATACACCGCGCGCGGTAACCTTGTCGCCGTGATCTCTAACGGCACGGCGGTGCTGGGGCTGGGCAATATCGGCGCGCTGGCCGGTAAGCCGGTGATGGAAGGGAAGGGGGTACTGTTCAAGAAATTCGCCGGCATCGACGTGTTCGATATTGAGGTGGATGAACTCGATCCTGACAAATTCATCAACGTGGTGGCCGCGCTGGAGCCGACCTTTGGCGGGATCAACCTGGAAGACATCAAAGCGCCGGAATGTTTCTATATCGAGCAGAAGCTGCGCGAGCGTATGAACATTCCCGTGTTCCATGATGACCAGCACGGCACCGCGATTATCAGCACCGCCGCGATTCTGAACGGCCTGCGCGTGGTAGAGAAAAATCTCTCCGACGTGCGCATGGTGGTCTCTGGCGCAGGCGCCGCGGCCATTGCCTGTATGAACCTGCTGGTGGCGCTGGGTATGCAGAAACACAACATTGTGGTCTGCGACTCCAAAGGCGTTATCTATAAAGACCGCGAGCCGAACATGGCGGAAACCAAAGCGGCGTATGCGGTGGAAGACGACGGTAAACGCACCCTGGACGACGTGATCGACGGCGCGGATATCTTCCTTGGCTGCTCGGGTCCGAAAGTGCTGACCCAAGAGATGGTGAAGAAGATGGCGCGTGCGCCAATGATCCTGGCCCTGGCGAACCCTGAGCCGGAAATCCTGCCGCCGCTGGCGAAAGCGGTGCGTGAAGACGCCATCATCTGTACCGGTCGTTCGGACTACCCGAACCAGGTCAACAACGTGCTCTGCTTCCCGTTCATCTTCCGCGGCGCGCTGGACGTTGGCGCAACGGCGATCAACGAAGAGATGAAGCTTGCCGCCGTTCACGCCATCGCGGAGCTGGCGCACGCCGAGCAGAGCGAAGTGGTTGCCTCTGCCTACGGCGATCAGGATCTGAGCTTCGGCCCGGACTACATCATTCCAAAACCGTTCGACCCGCGTCTGATTGTTAAAATTGCGCCAGCCGTTGCCAAAGCGGCGATGGACTCCGGCGTGGCGACGCGTCCGATTCATGATTTCGACGCGTACGTCGATAAGCTCACCGAGTTCGTCTACAAAACTAACCTGTTCATGAAGCCGATCTTCTCCCAGGCGCGCGCCGACGCGAAGCGCGTGGTGCTGGCGGAAGGGGAAGAGGCGCGCGTGCTGCACGCCACCCAGGAGCTGATCACCTTAGGCCTGGCGAAACCGATCCTGATTGGTCGTCCGAGCGTGATTGAAATGCGTATCCAGAAGCTGGGCCTGCAGATTAAGCCGGGCGTCGACTTCGAGATCGTTAACAACGAATCCGATCCGCGCTTCAAAGAGTACTGGAGCGAATACTACGCGATCATGAAGCGCCGGGGGATCACCCAGGAGCAGGCGCAGAAAGCCGTCATCAGCAACACGACGGTGATCGGCGCGATCATGGTGCATCGCGGCGAGGCGGACGCGCTGATCTGCGGCACCATCGGCGACTACCACGAGCACTTTAGCGTGGTGCAGGAGATCTTCGGCTATCGCGACGGCGTCCATACCGCCGGGGCGATGAACGCGCTGCTGCTGCCAAGCGGCAACACATTTATTGCGGACACCTACGTTAACGACGATCCGACCCCGGACGAGCTGGCGGAGATCACCGTGATGGCCGCCGAGACCGTGCGTCGCTTTGGTATCGAGCCGAAGGTGGCGCTGCTGTCGCACTCTAACTTTGGTTCGTCTAAATCCGCGGCGGCCTGCAAAATGCGTCAGACGCTGGAGCTGGTGCGCGAGCGTGCGCCGGAGCTGATGATTGACGGGGAGATGCACGGCGATGCCGCGCTGGTGGAGAGCATCCGCAACGAGCGTATGCCGGACAGCCCGCTGAAGGGATCGGCCAACATACTGATTATGCCGAACGTGGAAGCGGCGCGTATCAGCTACAACCTACTGCGCGTCTCCAGCTCTGAAGGGGTGACCGTAGGGCCGGTACTGATGGGCGTGGCGAAACCGGTGCACGTGTTAACGCCGATTGCCTCTGTGCGTCGTATCGTGAATATGGTGGCGCTGGCGGTGGTTGAGGCGCAGACGCAGCCGCTGTAATTTTTACCCTCACCCTAACCCTCTCCCAAAGGGAGAGGGGATAAGGGCTACACCCAGTCCCGAACCTGAATAAACTCACGCAAGGCAGCCTCCGGGCTGCCTTCTTTTGGTTCGTAGCAGTACTCCCAGCGCACCAGCGGGGGCATCGACATCAGAATCGACTCCGTGCGCCCGCCGGTCTGCAGACCGAACAGCGTCCCGCGATCCCACACCAGGTTGAACTCCACGTAGCGCCCGCGGCGGTAAAGCTGGAACTCGCGCTCGCGCACGCCGTAGTCGGTATTTTTACGACGCTCGACAATCGGCAGATAGGCGTCGGTATACCCTTCGCCCACCGCTCGCATAAAGCTGAATGTGGTATCAAAATCAGGGGTGTTGAGATCGTCAAAGAACAGCCCGCCGATGCCGCGCTGCTCGTCGCGGTGCTTCAGGTAAAAGTAGTCGTCGCACCACTTTTTGAATTTCGGGTAGACGTCTTCACCAAACGGCAGACAAAGGTCCCGCGCGGTGGTGTGCCAGTGCACGGCATCCTCTTCGAAGCCGTAGTAGGGCGTTAAATCGAAACCGCCACCGAACCACCAGACCGGGTCGGCGCCCGGTTTTTCCGCAATGAAAAAGCGCACGTTGGCGTGGCTGGTGGGCACGAACGGGTTGTGCGGGTGCACCACCAGCGAGACGCCCATCGCTTCGAAGCTGCGGCCCGCGAGTTCAGGACGATGTGCCGTCGCAGAGGCGGGCATGGCGTCGCCGTGAACGTGGGAAAAATTCACGCCCGCCTGTTCGAAGATGCCGCCGTTTCGCAGCACGCGGCTGCGCCCGCCGCCTCCGGCCTCGCGCTGCCAGGTATCTTCCTGAAATTCACCGCCGTCTGCGGCAGCCAGTTTCTGGCAGATCTCATCCTGCAGCTGCAGCAGGAAGGTTTTGACCAGTTGAGCATCGGGTTTCATCAACGTTTCCTGGAGTGCGCTTTTTGGTTATCGAACCAGTTGAAGTAACTGATAATGCCGGAGGCGATAGCGTTGGCGATCTTCTGACGAAACGCCGTGGTGCCGAGGAGCCGCTCCTCTTCCGGGTTGGTAATGAAGGAGGTTTCCACCAGCACGGACGGGATGGACGGTGATTTCAGGACCACGAACGCCGCCTGCTCGGTGCTTTTGCTGTGCAGGCGGTGCACCGGCTTAATCCGCTTGAGGATATGCGAGCCGAGCGTCAGGCTGTTTTTAATCGTATCCGTCTGCACGAGGTCGAACAGCACCTGCTGTAGCAGATGATCTTTGTCGGTGGCTTTCTTCCCGGCGACTTCATCCGCCCGGTTTTCGCGGTCGGAAAGGTATTTTGCCATGGCGCTACTGGCCCCGCGGTTGGAAAGCGCAAACACCGAGGCACCGGCCGCAGAAGGGTTGGTAAAGCCGTCGGCGTGAATCGACATAAACAGATCCGCACCGTGCTGGTGGGCGATCTCAACGCGGTCATACAGCGGAATAAAGGTGTCGCCAGAGCGCGTCAGACGGGCGTCAATGCCGTTGCTGCGTAAAATTGCGCGCACGTTTTTTGCAATTGCCAGCACGACGTGTTTTTCTTTCGACCCGTTTTTGCCGATAGCGCCGGTATCAATACCGCCGTGGCCCGGGTCGAGCATTACCAGACGCTTCGCGCCCGGCTTTTTGGTTTTCGGTTTGCTGTGTCCGTTACTGGTTTTGAGCGTGCTCTCGTCTTTCGCCTGAGCCTGCTTTGCGATGCCCGTTAACGTTAAGGCCGCCAGCCCCGCTTTGAGAACCTGACGACGCGATGTGAGTGCTTTTAATGGTTTGAATGTGCTCATGCGGCCTGAATACTAAAAAATGAGGTCCTGGTGTTATATCGTATCGTGTTTCCCGTTACGACAGTCCATGTTGAGAATTGTTTTACTTTTCATTTCAATACGTGACAAAGTGACATTATGCCAAATTTTGGCGAGATTTTCCCCGGTTATTGGCGAAAGGCGAGCTTCGCGCCATAATCACTGTTTTTAAACCCGAAAAGGCGGTTAATACCATGGAGATACGCGTTTTTCGCCAGGAAGATTTCGAAGAGGTGATCACCCTTTGGGAGCGCTGCGATCTGCTGCGTCCGTGGAACGATCCGGAAATGGATATCGAACGTAAGGTGAATCACGACGTCAGTCTGTTTCTGGTCGCGGAAGTCAATGGCGAGGTTGTGGGGACGGTAATGGGCGGTTACGACGGCCACCGCGGCTCGGCCTATTATCTGGGCGTCCACCCCGAATACCGTGGCCGCGGCATCGCCAATGCGCTGCTGAACCGGCTCGAGAAGAAGCTGATTGCCCGCGGCTGCCCGAAAATCCAGATCATGGTGCGGGAAGATAACGACGTGGTGCTGGGCATGTATGAGCGTCTGGGCTACGAGCATTCCGACGTGCTGAGTTTAGGAAAGCGTCTGATCGAAGATGAAGAGTACTGAGATCCATCCGGCAGACTATGACGCGCAGGGCCGCGTCAGGCTGCCCTTTTTATTCTGGTGCGTTCTGCTGCTCCAGGCCCGAACCTGGGTGCTGTTTGTGATGGCCGCCGCGTCGCGCGGGCAGGGCGACACATTGCTGAATCTCTTTTATCCCGATCACGACGCCTTCTGGCTCGGCTTGCTGCCGGGCGTACCGGCGGTGGTCGCTTTTTTATGCAGCGGACGACGGCATGCGATCCCCCGTTTTTGGGGCGCGCTTCGCTGGCTGCTGATCCTCGCCCAGGTTGCGCTGCTCTTCTGGCAGCCGGTACTCTGGTGGTACGGTGAACCGCTGACGGGCACCGGCGTTGCGCTGGTGGTTGCCGATATTGTGGCCCTGCTGTGGCTGCTGACCAACCCGCGTCTTCGCGCCTGTTTTGCGCCTCACGATGATTAATCCGGCACTTTTTGCCGATGTCGCACTCCAACAAGCGTTGATTTAACAAGTAAGGACGTTTCAATGAAATCGCTGCGTTTACTTTTATGCGCTCTCCCGCTGGCGTTAACCGGCTGTTCGACGCTCTCCTCCATTAACTGGTCCGCCGCGTATCCGTGGAACTGGTTTGGCTCATCAACGGAAGTGACCGAGCAGGGCGTGGGGAAAATTACCGCCGCGACGGCGCTGGATCAGGACGCCATTCAGAATGCGCTCAGCGGCGATTACCGCCTGCGCAGCGGCATGAAAACGGAGAATGGCAATATTGTTCGCTATTACGAAGCGCTGAAGGGCGACAAGCTGGCGCTGGTGATCAACGGCGATAAAGGCACCGTAAACCGCATTGCCGTGATGGATGAAGATATTCCGACGGCGAGCGGTGTGAAGGTGGGTACGCCGTTCAGCGACCTTTATAAGCAGGCCTTTGGCAACTGCACCAGCCTGCCGTCTGACGACAAGGTCGCGGTGGAATGTAAGGCTGAGGGCAGCCAGCACATCAGCTATGTCTTCACCGGAACCTGGAGCGGCCCGGAAGGTCTGATGCCGTCTGACGACACGCTCAGGAGCTGGAAAGTGAGCAAAATACTCTGGCAGCAGTAATTTGCGCCTGAACAAACCGCCTCGCTGAAATCCGGGTATAATACCCGCCATCAATGCCACGCTGACGTGGCATCTTTATTTCAGGAGGAGCGATGTCTCAGGTTCAGAGTGGCATTTTGCCAGAACATTGCCGCGCGGCGATTTGGATTGAAGCCAATGTTAAAGGGGACGTGGATGCCCTGCGTGCGGCCAGTAAAGCGTTTGTTGATAAGCTGGCTACCTTCCAGGCCAAATTCCCGGAAGCGCACCTCGGCGCCGTTGTCGCCTTTGGCAATAACGTCTGGCGTCAGCTGAGCGGTGGCGAAGGGGCGGAAGAGCTGAAAGACTTCATCCCTTACGGCAAAGGTCTGGCTCCGGCAACCCAGTACGACGTGCTGATCCACATTCTCTCCCTGCGTCACGACGTGAACTTCTCCGTTGCCCAGGCGGCGGTAGCGGCCTTTGGCGACAGCATTGAGGTGCAGGAAGAGGTTCACGGCTTCCGCTGGGTGGAAGAGCGCGATCTGAGCGGCTTCGTCGACGGGACGGAAAACCCGGCGGGTGAAGAGGTTCGTCGCGACGTGGCGGTGATTAAAGACGGCGTGGACGCGGGCGGCAGCTACGTGTTCGTGCAGCGCTGGGAGCACAACCTCAAGCAGCTTAACCGCATGAGCGTGCACGATCAGGAGATGATGATTGGCCGCACTAAAGAAGCCAACGAAGAGATCGACGGTGACGATCGCCCTGTGACCTCTCACCTTACCCGCGTTGACCTCAAAGAGGACGGCAAAGGGCTGAAGATTGTCCGCCAGAGCCTGCCGTACGGTACCGCAAGCGGCACGCACGGCCTCTACTTCTGCGCCTACTGCGCGCGCCTGTATAACATTGAGCAGCAGCTGCTGAGCATGTTCGGCGATACCGACGGCAAGCGCGACGCCATGCTGCGCTTCACCAAACCGGTGACCGGCGGTTACTACTTCGCACCGTCCGTTGAGCGTCTGCTGGCGCTGTAATGTCCTTTCTCCCTCTCCCTGCGGGAGAGGGCTAGCATCAGGCCTCACCCTTATTCCCTTTTCTGCTTCTAAATCACCAAACGGTATATAAAACCGTTACTCCTTTCATCCCCGTTATAAATATTATGACTATAAGATAGTCATCACATTTATAAGGGTGCGCAATGGCCGTTACTGTACTGAAAAAAGGAACTCTGGCGCTGGCAGGTTTACTGCTGGTTGCCCAGGCGCAGGCGACTGAACTGTTAAACAGTTCGTATGACGTTTCCCGCGAGCTGTTTGCCGCCCTTAATCCCCCGTTTGAACAGCAGTGGGCAAAAGACAATAACGGCGACAAGCTGACCATCAAGCAGTCCCACGCCGGCTCGTCCAAGCAGGCGCTGGCGATTTTGCAGGGCCTGAAAGCGGATGTGGTGACCTACAACCAGGTCACTGACGTGCAGATCCTGCACGACAAAGGCAAGCTCATCCCGGCGGACTGGCAGAGCCGCCTTCCGAACAACAGCTCCCCGTTCTATTCCACCATGGGCTTCCTGGTGCGTAAGGGCAACCCGAAGAATATCCACGACTGGAGCGACCTGGTGCGTTCCGACGTGAAGCTGATTTTCCCGAACCCGAAAACCTCCGGTAACGCGCGCTACACCTATTTAGCCGCGTGGGGCGCGGCGGACAAGGCTGACGGTAATGATAAAGCCAAAACCGAGCAGTTCATGACCCAGTTCCTGAAAAACGTCGAAGTGTTTGATACCGGCGGCCGCGGGGCGACAACGACCTTCGCGGAGCGCGGTCTCGGCGACGTGCTGATCAGCTTTGAATCGGAAGTGAATAACATCCGCAAACAGTATGAAGCGCAGGGCTTCGAGGTCGTTATCCCGAAAACTAACATCCTGGCCGAGTTCCCGGTGGCGTGGGTGGATAAAAACGTGCAGGCGAACGGTACCGAGAAAGCGGCAAAAGCCTATCTCAACTACCTGTACAGCCCGCAGGCGCAGACCATCATTACCGATTACTACTACCGCGTGAATAACCCGGACGTAATGAACAAGCTGAAAGATAAGTTCCCGCAGACCGATTTGTTCCGCGTGGAAGATCATTTCGGCTCCTGGCCTGACGTGATGAAAACGCATTTTGCCAGCGGCGGTGAGTTAGACAAACTGCTGGCGGCGGGGCGTAAGTAATGTTTGCAGTCTCGACTAAACGCGTGCTGCCGGGCTTTACCTTAAGCCTCGGGACCAGCCTGCTGTTCGTCTGCCTGATCCTGCTGTTGCCGCTCAGCGCGCTGGTGATGCAGCTTGCTCAGATGAGCTGGGCGCAGTACTGGGACGTGATCACCAACCCGCAGGTGGTGGCGGCATATAAGGTGACGCTGCTGTCGGCGTTTGTCGCCTCCATTTTTAACGGCGTGTTTGGCCTGCTGATGGCGTGGATTTTAACCCGCTATCGCTTCCCGGGCCGCACGCTGCTTGACGCCCTGATGGATCTGCCGTTTGCGCTGCCGACGGCGGTGGCGGGCTTAACCCTCGCGTCGCTTTTCTCCGTGAACGGGCTGTACGGCGAGTGGCTGGCGAAATTTGACATCAAAGTGACCTACACCTGGCTCGGTATCGCGGTGGCGATGGCCTTTACCAGCATCCCGTTTGTGGTCCGTACCGTGCAGCCAGTGCTGGAAGAGTTAGGTCCGGAATACGAAGAAGCGGCGGAAACGCTGGGCGCCACGCGCTGGCAGAGCTTCCGCAAGGTGGTTTTGCCTGAACTGTCACCGGCGCTGATGGCGGGCGTCGCGCTGTCGTTTACCCGCAGCCTCGGAGAGTTCGGCGCGGTGATTTTTATCGCCGGGAACATCGCCTGGAAAACAGAAGTCACCTCGCTGATGATTTTCATCCGTTTGCAGGAGTTTGATTATCCGGCGGCGAGCGCGATTGCTTCGGTGATCCTGGCGGCCTCGCTGCTGCTGCTGTACTCGATTAACACTCTGCAAAGTCGCTTTGGTCGACGTGTGGTAGGTCACTGATGGCGGAAGTTACGCAATTGAAGCGATACGATGCACCCCGTATTAACTGGGGCAAATGGTTTCTCATTGGGGCGGGCGTGCTGGTTTCCGCCCTCATTCTCGTCGTGCCGACGATCTATATCTTCGTTCAGGCGTTCAGCAAGGGCCTGATGCCCGCGCTGGAAAACCTGGCGAACCCGGATATGCTGCATGCCATCTGGCTGACCGTGCTGATTGCCTTGATCACCGTGCCGGTGAACCTCGTGTTCGGTACCCTGTTGGCCTGGCTGGTGACCCGCTTTAACTTCCCGGGGCGTCAGCTGCTGCTGACCCTGCTGGATATTCCGTTTGCCGTGTCGCCGGTGGTGGCCGGTCTGGTGTACCTGCTCTTTTATGGCTCCAACGGTCCGCTGGGCGGCTGGCTGGATGAGCATAACCTGCAGATCATGTTCGCCTGGCCGGGCATGGTTCTGGTCACCATCTTCGTGACCTGTCCGTTTGTGGTGCGCGAGCTGGTGCCGGTGATGTTAAGCCAGGGGAGCAACGAAGACGAAGCTGCGGTGCTGCTGGGCGCGTCAGGCTGGCAAATGTTCCGTCGCGTGACGCTGCCGAATATCCGCTGGGCGCTGCTTTACGGCGTGGTGCTGACCAACGCACGCGCGATTGGCGAGTTCGGTGCCGTTTCCGTTGTTTCCGGCTCCATCCGGGGTGAAACCCTGTCGCTGCCGCTCCAGATTGAGCTGCTGCAGCAGGACTACAACACCATCGGCTCGTTTACTGCCGCAGCGTTGCTGACGCTGATGGCCATTTTGACCCTGTTTTTGAAGAGTGTGGTGCAGTGGCGTTTAGAAAATCAGGAAAAACGTCAGCATCAGGAGGGAAATCATGAGCATTGAGATTGCCAATATTAAGAAGTCTTTTGGTCGCACCCAGGTGCTGAATGATATCTCGCTGGATATCCCTTCCGGACAAATGGTGGCGCTGCTGGGGCCGTCCGGCTCGGGCAAAACCACGCTGCTGCGTATTATCGCCGGGCTTGAGCATCAGACCAGCGGGCACATCCGCTTCCACGGCACCGACGTGAGCCGCCTGCACGCCCGCGATCGTAAAGTAGGCTTTGTGTTCCAGCATTACGCGCTGTTCCGACACATGACCGTGTTCGACAACATCGCGTTTGGCCTGACCGTGCTGCCGCGTCGCGAGCGCCCGGATGCGGCAACCATTAAAGCGAAAGTGACAAAACTGCTGGAGATGGTGCAGCTGGCTCACCTTGCGGATCGTTTCCCGGCCCAGCTGTCCGGCGGGCAGAAACAGCGCGTGGCGCTGGCGCGCGCGCTGGCCGTTGAGCCGCAAATTCTGCTGCTGGATGAACCCTTCGGCGCGCTGGATGCGCAGGTGCGTAAAGAGCTGCGTCGCTGGCTGCGTCAGCTGCATGAGGAGCTGAAATTCACCAGCGTCTTCGTGACCCACGACCAGGAAGAGGCGATGGAAGTCGCGGATCGCGTGGTGGTCATGAGCCAGGGCAACATTGAGCAGGTTGACGAGCCTGAACAGCTGTGGCGCGAGCCGGCGACCCGCTTCGTGCTGGAGTTTATGGGCGAAGTGAACCGTCTGCAGGGCACCATTCGCGGCGGCCAGTTCCACGTTGGCGCGCATCGCTGGCCGCTGGGCTATACCTCCGCGCATCAGGGGCCGGTCGATCTGTTCCTGCGTCCGTGGGAAGTGGACGTGAGCCGCCGAACCAGCCTGGATTCACCGCTGCCGGTGCAGGTCCTGGAAGCTAGCCCTAAAGGTCACTACACCCAATTGGTGGTACAGCCGCTGGGCTGGTATACCGAGCCGCTGACCGTGGTCATGCGTGACGACGTGCCGCCGCACCGGGGGGAGCGCCTGTTTGTCGGGCTGCAGCATGCCCGTATTTATCACGGGAAGGAGCGTATTGAGACGCGCGAGGATATTGCTCTGGCGGAGTCAGCCTGATAGGTTAATGCGTATGTTTTTCGCCCGGTGGCGTAATGCTTACCGGGCTTTTTATTGAGCAAAAATCGTGAATACACTCGAACACACCATCGGCAACACTCCTCTGGTCAAACTTCAGCGCATGGGGCCGAACAACGGCAGCGAAATCTGGGTCAAACTCGAAGGCAATAACCCGGCGGGATCGGTAAAAGACCGTGCGGCGCTGTCGATGATTGTCCAGGCCGAAAAACGCGGAGAAATTAAGCCAGGAGACGTGCTGATTGAGGCTACCAGCGGCAACACCGGTATCGCCCTGGCGATGATTGCGGCGCTCAAAGGCTACCGCATGAAGCTGCTGATGCCGGACAACATGAGCCAGGAGCGCCGCGCCGCGATGCGTGCCTACGGGGCCGAGCTGATTCTGGTGACCAAAGAGCAGGGGATGGAAGGCGCACGCGACTTAGCGCTGGAGATGGCCGAGCGTGGCGAAGGTAAGCTGCTGGATCAGTTCAACAACCCGGACAACACGTACGCGCACTACACCACCACCGGCCCGGAAATCTGGCAGCAGACCGACGGGCGTATCACCCATTTTGTCTCCAGCATGGGCACCACCGGCACCATTACGTGGGGTCAGTTCGGGTGGTGCTGTAGCAGGGGCAATCCGCGTTGCAAATGAAAACCCTGGCGCGGTTGTCGTGGCGATTATCTGCGATCGCGGCGATCGTTACCTGTCTACCGGCGTCTTTGGCGAAGAGAGTTATTCGCAGGGGGCGGGGATTTAAGCGTCATGGAGATGATTTTATTCCGGGATAACACCCGGGCGCAGCAAACCGATATTGTCGCGGTTCAGTCGCAGGTGGTTTACGGCAGCGTGGGGAACAGCATTGCGGTACCGAATATTCGTACCCACAGGCTGAACGTCACCGCCGTGCCGACGGTGCTGTTTAGCAACACGCCGCACTATGACACCTTCTACGGCGGCGTGATCCCCGACGAGTGGTTCAGCGGTTATCTTAAGGCGCTGGAAGAGCGCGAGATCCTGCGCGAGCTTAAGGCAGTCACCACCGGCTATATGGGCAGCGCCAGCCAGATCGTCCTGCTGGCGCAGTGGTTGAAGGCGGTCAAAGTGCAGCATCCTGACCTGCTGGTGCTGGTCGACCCGGTTATCGGCGATATCGACAGCGGTATGTACGTGAAGCCTGAGATCCCGCAGGCGTATCGGGAGCATCTGCTGCCGCTGGCGCAGGGGATTACGCCAAACGTCTATGAGCTGGAAGTGTTAAGCGGCAAACCGTGCCGTACGCCGGAAAGCGCCATCGCTGCGGCGCAGGGACTGCTCTCAGATAGCCTGAAATGGGTGGCGATCACCAGCGCACCGGTGGCCGATGACCCGGAAAACATCCACGTGGTGCTGGTGACGAATGAAGGCGTGACCGTCAGCGCGCATCCGCGCGTAGAAACCGATCTGAAAGGGACGGGCGACCTGTTCTGTTCAGAGTTGGTGAGCGGAATTGTTGAGGGGAAAACCGTTGCTGATGCCATTCACATGGCCGGCGATCGGGTGACCGACGTGATGCTTTATACCCAGTCGAAAGGCTACGACGAGCTTATCCTCCCGGCATAAACAAAAATGGCGCCCGAAGGCGCCATTTTTCTGTGCGGCAAGAATTACTTCTTGATGCGGATAACCGGGGTTTCACCCACGGTGACGCTGCCAGACAGTTTGATCAGTTCTTTGATTTCGTCCATGTTGGAGATAACAACCGGCGTCAGGGTAGACTTGGCTTTTTCTTCCAGCAGTGGCAGATCGAATTCAATTACCGGGTCGCCAACTTTAACACGCTGGCCTTCTTCCGCGATACGTTTGAAGCCTTCGCCTTTCAGTTCAACGGTGTCGATACCGAAGTGAACGAACAGTTCGATACCGCTATCAGATTCGATAGAGAACGCATGGTTGGTTTCAAAAATTTTACCGATGGTGCCGTCAACTGGAGCAACCATTTTGTTGCCAGTTGGTTTGATAGCAATGCCATCACCAACGATTTTCTCAGCAAACACTACATCCGGCACGTCTTCGATGTTGACGATCTCGCCGGAGAGCGGAGCAACAATCTCAATAGTTCCGGAGTCTTTCTTATCATCAGAAACCAGAGATTTCAGTTTATCGAACAAACCCATGATCTTCTCCTAAGCAGTAATTTGGGCCGCATCTCGTGGATTAGCAGATTGTTTTTTCTTCAATGAACTTGTTAACCAGCGTCATTAACTCGTCCGTTGTCGGTTGAGCAAGAGCCTGCTCTGCTAACACCTTCGCATCTTCGAAGTTCGTGTTACGGATAATCTTCTTAATGCGCGGGATGGAAATGGCGCTCATAGAGAATTCGTCCAGACCCATACCCAGCAACAGAAGTGTAGCACGTTCGTCGCCTGCAAGCTCACCACACATGCCAGTCCATTTACCTTCTGCATGAGAAGCATCAATAACTTGCTTGATCAAGTTCAGTACGGACGGTGACATTGGCTGGTAGAGATGTGAAATCATATCATTACCACGGTCAACTGCCAGGGTGTACTGCGTTAAATCATTGGTACCGATACTAAAGAAATCAACTTCTTTGGCTAAATGACGCGCAATGGTCGCCGCCGCAGGTGTTTCCACCATCACGCCGATCTCGATTGACTCGTCAAACGCTTTACCTTCGTCACGCAGTTCCTGTTTGTAGATTTCGATCTCTTTCTTCAGTGCACGCACTTCTTCAACAGAGATGATCATCGGGAACATGATGCGCAGTTTACCGAACGCAGAGGCACGCAGGATCGCGCGAACCTGGTCACGCAGGATCTCTTTACGATCCATCGCGATACGGATTGCACGCCAGCCCAGGAACGGGTTCTCTTCTTTCGGGAAGTTCATGTACGGCAGCTCTTTGTCGCCACCGATGTCCATGGTACGGACGATAACCGCCTGAGAGCCACAGGCTTCAGCCACGGCTTTATAGGCAGCAAACTGCTCTTCTTCCGTTGGCAGCGCGTCGCGGTCCATGAACAGGAATTCTGTACGATAGAGACCGACGCCTTCCGCACCGTTGCGCTCAGCGCCATCAACGTCGCGGACGGTACCGATGTTTGCGCACACTTCTACCTGATGGCCGTCCAGGGTGATGGCTGGCAGGTCTTTCAGCTTAGCGAGTTCCGCTTTTTCAGTCGCAACCTGCTCCTGAACCGCGCGCAGTTTATCGATCTCTTCATTGGTTGGATTGACGTAAACCAGATTGTTTACGGCATCCAGAATCAGATAGTCGCCGTTTTTCACCTGAGAGGTGACGCTACCGGTACCCACGATGGCAGGCAGTTCCAGAGAGCGCGCCATGATAGAGGTGTGGGAGGTACGGCCACCCGCGTCGGTGATGAAACCGAGGACCTTTTTCAGGTTCAGCTGTGCGGTTTCAGACGGGGTGAGGTCAGCGGCAACCAGGATGACTTCATCCTGAATCGCGCTCAGGTCGATAATGGCCAGACCCAGGATGTTGCGCAGCAGGCGCTTACCGATGTCACGTACGTCAGCCGCACGCTCTTTCAGGTATTCATCATCCAGTTCTTCCAGGGCAGTTGCCTGACCTTCGATAACTTCATGCGCAGCCGCGTCGGCCGTCATGCCTTTATCTTTAATCAGGGCTATGATTTCCTGCTCCAGCTCCTCATCTTCGAGCAGCATGATGTGCCCTTCGAAGATGGCTTCTTTTTCTTCACCGAAAGTTTCGCCAGCTTTAGTTTTGATTGCTTCCAGTTGCGCAGATGCCTTGGCACGACCGCTCAGAAAACGTTCAACTTCCTGATCAACCTTGTCGGCAGAAATTTTTTTCCGGTCGATGACGATCTCGTCTTCTTTCAGCAGCAGTGCTTTGCCGAAAGCGATACCCGGGGATGCTAAAATGCCTGAAATCATAACCCTACCTTACTTGTGACTGATATTTAAAAGAACCCGGAAACTTACTCGAGCTCAGCCATCAGTTTTACCAGATGCTCAACTGCTTTCTGCTCGTCTTCACCTTCTGCAGAGATGGTGACAACGGTGCCCTGAGTCAGGCCCAGAGTCTGCAGTTTGAACAGGCTTTTTGCGCTCGCGCTTTTGCCGTTGGAAGTCACAGTGATTTCAGAAGTGAAGCCTTTTGCTTCTTTAACAAACTGAGCAGCAGGGCGGGTGTGCAGACCGTTCGGAGCGGTAATGGTAACTTCTTGCTGGAACATTGTATTTCCCCAACTTATAGGTTTAGTGTTGTGGAACTAAAGTCTAGCCTGGCGACTGAACTTTAGCCTGTATTGTTAGCGCTGACGTTTCGATCGTCATTAAACATTATGCAGCGAAAGCAAGACTTGAACCAAATCATAAAATCGATTCAGCAAGGCTATTTCATTCACCGATTAATTTCACGCATCAAAATAATTGCTGGTTTAAATACCAGACCCAACGGGGTGAAGCAATGCCAGGAGGGGCAAAAGTTTGAAGCAGGCCACAAAAAAGCACCTGAAAAGGTGCTTTTTTACGCGTTATTAACATGCTGGCACTACTGTTGCAGTTCTTTTTCGGTAAACAGATCGGCAAACAGTGCGGTGCTCAGGTAACGCTCGCCCGAAGAAGGAAGGATAACCACAATGTTCTTGTTGGTAAAGGCTTCATCTTCCTGAAGCTTGAGCGCTGCCGCAACGGCCGCACCGGAAGAAATACCCGCCAGAATGCCTTCTTCATCCATCAGGCGACGCGCGGTCGAGATGGCTTCTTCGTTAGTGATAGTCACCACTTTATCGATCAGCTTCAGATCCAGGTTGCCCGGAATGAAGCCTGCGCCAATACCCTGAATTTTATGCGGGCCTGGTTTAAGCTCTTCACCCGCCAGTGCCTGGGTGATAACCGGTGAGTCTGTTGGCTCAACGGCAACGGTGATCAGGTCTTTTTTACCTTTTGTGCCTTTAATATAGCGTGACACGCCGGTCAGCGTACCGCCGGTACCCACGCCGGAGATAAAGACGTCAACCTGGCCGTCGGTATC
Organism: Enterobacter sp. UCD-UG_FMILLET; assembly: GCF_000762975.1. Classification (NCBI taxonomy): domain Bacteria; kingdom Pseudomonadati; phylum Pseudomonadota; class Gammaproteobacteria; order Enterobacterales; family Enterobacteriaceae; genus Enterobacter; species Enterobacter sp. UCD-UG_FMILLET. The sequence continues at coordinate 676,551 of NZ_JRJC01000036.1, read as the reverse complement.
TTCCCAGATTTCCGGACCGGTGGTCTTCTCGTGAATTTCCGGGTTAGCCGGGTTGCTGAACTGCTGCAGCAGCAGATATTTCGCCGGATCGCTGGCCACAATCTCTTCAGCTTTCTGAATGGCGCCCTTCATGCCCTTCGCGCCCTCGGTCAGCACCAGGTTTGCGCCCAGCGCTTTGAGCAGCTTACGACGCTCGATGCTCATGGTTTCTGGCATGGTCAGCGTCAGCTTGTAGCCACGCGCGGCAGCCACATAGGCCAGAGCGATACCGGTATTACCGCTGGTCGGTTCCACCAGCTCAACGCCAGGCTTCAGTACGCCACGTTTTTCAGCATCCCAAATCATGTTTGCACCGATACGGCATTTTACGCTGAAGCTCGGGTTACGTGATTCGACCTTCGCCAGAATGCGTCCATTACCGATACGGTTCAGTCGAACCAGGGGCGTATGACCGATAGTCAGCGAGTTGTCTTCATAAATCTTACTCATGGCCTGTCCTTAACTGTATGAAATTGGGATACCGACCCAGCATACCTGCTAAGCAGGTAGGGGGAAGTAAGGAATTCGCATATCTATATACTGCAAGGAAATAATGGGGATCAGTATGGAATAAGGGGCGGCATAAGCCACCCCTGCTTTACACATTTTTGCATTATTTCCATAACGCGTGCTTAGCACGGTAGCAGTCGACCCACATCGCCGTCGCGCCGCAGACGGCGACGGGCATGATGAACAGATTCAGGAAGGGAATCATGGTGAACAGGCTGGTCAGCGCGCCAAACTGCATATTGGCGACCTTCTGGCTGCGCAGGGCGGTGCGCATCTCTTTAAACGGCACCTTGTGGTTATCGAACGGATAATCGCAGTATTGAATAGCCAGCATCCAGGCGCTGAACAGGAACCACAGCACCGGCGCCACCGTCTGGCCGATGCCTGGCACAAAATAAAGGATAAGCAGCACGACCGCGCGGGGCAGGTACCAGGCAAACTTCTGCCACTCGCGCTTCATGATGCGTGGCAGGTCTTTCATGATCCCCAGCACGCCCGTGTCCGGCGGCGTCGCACCGGTAAGCCGCGCTTCAAGCTGTTCCGCCAGCAGACCGTTAAACGGCGCGGCTATCCAGTTGGCAATCGTCGAAAAGAAGTACCCAAACACCAGCAGCACGGAGATCACCGCTACCGGCCAGAGCAGGTAGTTAAGCCACTGCAGGCAGTCCGGCACGTAACTCATCAGCGACGGGATCCAGCTCTCCAGCTTTGTGAACAGCCACCAGAACGCGCCGCCCATCAGAATAATGTTGATCAACAGCGGCAGAATGACGAAGCGTCGAATCCCCGGCAGGGAGACCAGTTTCCAGCCCTGAGAAAAATACCAGACGCCGCTGCGCGGGGGGGAAGAAGATGTTGAAACCATAGCCAGGCTGTACTCCTTTTTACACAACCAGTGGAATTGCCCGCCTATATTATCCACTTACGGAGCAATGACCAGTTCGGAAATGTTCGAAAAACCAGCAAAAAGCACGATTTCCTTCATCTTTATGCTGTGAATGCTCTGCACACACTTGCACTTGACGTAAACGGCAAATACTCTTAGTGAGTAAATGTTTGCCGTGGTGGCAAGGTGTTAGAACAACAGAGAATATAATGATGCAGGATTTGCGTCTGATATTAATCATTGTTGGCGCGATCGCCATAATCGCTTTACTGGTACATGGTTTCTGGACCAGCCGTAAAGAGCGTTCCTCGATGTTTCGCGATCGCCCACTGAAGCGCATGAAGTCCAGTCGTGACGACGATGACAGTGAAGATGACATCGACGGCAGCGATGACGACGGCGTGGGTGAAGTTCGTGTTCATCGGGTCAATACTGCGCCCGGCGCAGGCCATGGGGAGCATGAAGCGCCTCGTCCTTCGCAGCACCAGTATCAACCGCCGTATGCTTCTGCACAGCCGCGCCAGCCAGCGCCGCAGCCAGTGGAAGAGCCGGTGCGCCAGCCGCCGCAACAGCCTGTTTATCAGCAGCCTGCAGCGCCACAGCCGGTTCAACAGCAACCAGTGCAGCAGCCCGTGCCGCAACAGCCTGCTCAGCCGGTACAACAACCGCAGCAGCCTGTTCACGTACAGCCTGCGCCTCAGCCTGCTCCGGCCCCGCACGTTGAGCCTGAGCCCGTTGTAGAGCCAGAGCCGGTTGTTGAAAAACCGCAGCGTAAAGAAGCGGTGATCATCATGAACGTGGCCGCGCATCACGGCAGCCATCTCAACGGTGACGTGCTGCTCAACAGTATTCAACAGGCAGGATTCAAGTTTGGCGATATGAACATTTTCCATCGCCATCTGAGCCCTGACGGTAGCGGTCCGGCGCTGTTCAGCCTGGCCAACATGGTTAACCCTGGCACCTTTGATCCGGAAATGACCGGTGATTTCGTGACCCCGGGCGTCACTATCTTTATGCAGGTGCCTTCTTACGGCGACGAACTGCAAAACTTTAAGCTGATGCTGCAGTCCGCTCAGCACATTGCTGACGAAGTTGGTGGTGTGGTGCTCGACGATCAGCGTCGAATGATGACCCCGCAGAAGCTGCGCGAGTATCAGGACCGCATCCGCGAAGTTAAGGAAGCTAACGCGTAATAGTCGCGCTTACTTCAACTCCTCCTTAACCCCCGCCTGTCGGGGGTTTTTTCTCATTGATGGTGCGATATGGACTCAATCGAACAACAACTCACTGAACTGCGAACCACGCTTCGCCATCATGAATACCTCTATCATGTTATGGACGCGCCGGAAGTCCCGGATGCCGAATATGACCGACTGATGCGCGAGCTGCGCGAACTAGAGGCGCAGCATCCGGAGCTTATCACGCCGGATTCCCCCACCCAGCGCGTCGGCGCTGAGCCGCTGGGCGCTTTCAGCCAGGTGCGCCATGAGGTGCCGATGCTGTCGCTGGATAACGTCTTCGATGAAGAGAGCTTCCTCGCGTTTAACAAGCGCGTGCAGGATCGCCTGAAAAGCAGCGACTCCCTCACCTGGTGCTGCGAGCTCAAGCTGGATGGCCTGGCGGTCAGTCTTCTCTATGAAAACGGCGTGCTGGTGCGTGCCGCAACGCGTGGCGACGGTACGACGGGCGAAGACATCACTACCAACGTGCGTACCATCCGCGCGATCCCGCTGAAGCTGCAGGGTGACAACATTCCCGCGCGTCTGGAAGTGCGCGGCGAGGTGTTCCTGCCCCAGGCGGGCTTCGAGAAAATTAACGAAGAGGCGCGTCGCACCGGCGGTAAGGTGTTTGCTAACCCGCGTAATGCGGCGGCAGGCTCTCTGCGCCAGCTTGACCCACGTATTACTGCGAAGCGACCGCTTACTTTCTTCTGCTACGGCGTCGGTATTCTGGAGGGCGGCGAGCTGCCGGATACGCACCTGGGACGTCTGCTGCAGTTTAAAGCGTGGGGCCTGCCGGTGAGCAACCGCGTTCAGCTCTGCGACTCGCCGGAAGCGGTGCTGGCGTTCTACCACAAGGTGGAAGAGGACCGTCCTACGCTCGGTTTTGATATAGATGGCGTCGTCATCAAGGTGAATTCACTGGCGCTGCAGGAGCAGCTGGGCTTTGTTGCTCGCGCGCCCCGCTGGGCGGTGGCGTTTAAGTTCCCTGCTCAGGAGCAGATTACCTTCGTTCGCGATGTGGAGTTCCAGGTTGGTCGTACAGGGGCGATTACCCCGGTCGCCCGTCTGGAGCCCGTGCAGGTTGCGGGCGTGCTGGTGAGTAACGCCACGCTGCATAACGCCGATGAAATAGAACGTCTGGGCTTGCGTATTGGTGACAAAGTGGTGATTCGCCGCGCCGGCGACGTTATCCCGCAGGTGGTTAACGTCGTGGAGTCAGAACGTCCTGCCGATACGCGCGAGATCGTCTTCCCGACCCACTGCCCGGTGTGCGGCTCCGACGTTGAGCGTGTGGAAGGTGAAGCGGTGGCGCGCTGTACGGGGGGCTTAATCTGTGGTGCGCAGCGTAAAGAATCGCTGAAACATTTCGTCTCCCGTCGGGCGATGGACGTCGACGGCATGGGCGACAAGATTATCGATCAGCTGGTTGAGAAAGAGTATGTCCACACGCCAGCGGATCTCTTCAGACTGACGGCAGGTAAACTGACCGGCCTGGATCGCATGGGGCCAAAGTCAGCCCAGAATGTGGTTAACGCGCTGGAAGCCGCCAAAGAGACGACCTTTGCCCGCTTCCTGTATGCGCTGGGCATTCGTGAAGTGGGTGAGGCGACGGCGGCGGGCCTGGCGGCGTACTTTGGTACGCTGGAGGCGCTGGAAAAGGCAAGCATCGACGAGCTGCAGAAAGTCCCTGACGTTGGCATTGTAGTCGCCACGCACGTCTTTAACTTCTTCGCCGAAGAGAGCAACCGTGAAGTCATCGGCAAGCTGCTGGAAGAGGGCATCAAGTGGCCCGCGCCGGTGGTGGTTAACGCCGAAGAGATCGACAGCCCGTTCGCCGGTAAAACGGTGGTCCTGACCGGCAGCCTGAGCCAGCTTTCACGCGACGATGCGAAAGCGCGCCTGGTGGCGCTGGGGGCCAAAGTGGCGGGCAGCGTGTCGAAGAAAACCGACCTGGTGATCGCCGGGGAAGCGGCGGGCTCTAAGCTGGCGAAAGCCCAGGAGCTCGGCATTGATGTTATCGACGAAGCGGAAATGATGCGTCTGTTAGGAGAGTAACGTGGAGAAAGAACAGCTCGTTGAGATTGCCAATACGGAGATGCCGTTCGGTAAATACAAGGGCCGCAGGCTGATTGATTTGCCGGAGGAGTATCTGCTGTGGTTTGCCCGCAAGGATGAATTCCCGGCAGGGCGACTGGGCGAGCTGATGGCTATCACGTTACTGATCAAAACCGAGGGGCTGACCCAGCTGGTTCAGCCCCTGAAACGTCCTTAAGCCTTCGCGGCGCGGGTCTCTTCCTGCGCCAGCTTTTCGGTCTGGCGCTTGTAGCGACGCGCCAGCACCGCGCAGACCATCAGCTGGATCTGGTGGAAAATCATCAGCGGCAGCACCATCATCCCAATCACCGAGGTCGGGAACAGAATATTGGCCATCGGGATACCGTTAGCCAGGCTTTTCTTCGAACCGCAGAAGACAATGGTGATTTCATCCGCTTTGCTGAAGCCGCACCTGCGTGCCACAAAGACGTTTACCGCAATCACAATCGCCAACAGCACGAGGCTGACTACCACGATAAACAGCAGCGAGCCTGCGCCTACCTTATGCCAGATCCCGTTCACGACCGCTTCGCTGAAGGCGGAATAGACCACCAGCAGAATCGATGACTGGTCGGTTTTGGAGATCCATTTTTTGTGCTTCGCCACGAACGCCCCGGTCCATGGACGGGATAGATGTCCCAGGACAAACGGGAGCAGCAGCTGCAGGCAGATTTTTCCAACCTGCTCGAGATTGCCTTCCGCGCCGTGCATGTTCATCAGCAGGCCCACCAGCAGCGGGGAGACGAAAATTCCAAGCAGGCTGGATGCCGAGGCCGAGCAGACCGCGGCCGCAACGTTCCCTCCGGCGAGAGAGGTAAAGGCAATGGCGGACTGTACGGTAGCCGGCAGAATACAGAGATACAGGAAACCGGTGTAGAGCGCCGGGTCGACGTTAACCGGCGCCCACCAGGCAAACAGCACTCCGAGGATTGGGAACAGAATGAACGTGCTGCACATCACCCAGAGATGCAGCCGCCAGTGGCTACCGCCGGCAATAATCGCTTCGCGGGAGAGCTTTGCGCCGTGCATAAAGAACAGCAGCGCGATGGCGGCCGTCGTCAGCCCTTCAAAAAACGGGACAAAGCCCCCGCGTGCGGGGAAGAACGAGGCCAGTAAAACGGTAACAACCAGGGTGAGCGTAAACGGATCAACAATACGAAATAGTTTCATAATGACTCCTGAAAACAGATGTCGCTATTGTGCTTTTTTCCATTTGAGAAATAAAATTGATTTATTGCATCCATTCATGAATGAAACAGATGAATTACTCCTTACGTCAGCTTCGTATTTTCGTCACCGTCGCCCACGCCCGCAGCTTTAGCCGGGCAGGGGAGACGATTGGCCTGAGCCAGTCGGCGGTCAGCCACAGCGTGAAAGAGCTGGAGAATCAGACCGGGGTGAAGTTGCTTGACCGCACCACGCGTGAAGTGGTACTGACCGAAGCGGGGCAGCAGCTCGCCCTGCGTCTTGAACGATTGCTGGATGAGCTGAACAGCACGCTCAGAGACGTGGGGAGGCTGGGGCAGCAGCTTTCGGGGACCGTGCGCGTCGCGGCCAGCCAGACGATATCAGCGCACCTTATCCCGCAGTGTATTGCCGAGGGAAATCATCGCTACCCGGACATTGATTTTGTCCTGCATGACAGGCCGCAGCAGTGGGTGCTGGAGAGCATCCGCCAGGGCGATGTGGATTTTGGTATTGTTATCGATCCCGGCCAGGCGAGCGACCTGGCGTGCGAAAGCGTACTTTCCGAGCCATTCTTGCTGCTCTGCCGTGACGACGACCCGCTGGCCACGTTGCCGGAAGTCAGCTGGCAGTCCCTGACCGGCGCGAACCTGGTTTTACAGGATTATGCCTCGGGCAGCCGTCCGCTGATTGATTCCGCGCTGGTGAATCAGGGCGTAAAGGCAACGATCGTGCAGGAGATTGGGCACCCGGCAACGCTGTTTCCCATGGTGGAAGCAGGGATTGGCATCAGCGTGTTGCCCGCCCTGGCGCTTCCCCTGCCGCAGGGGAGTCGACTGGCCGTCAGGCGATTAACGCCCGTTGTTGAGCGAAAGCTGATGCTGGTGCGGCGAAAAAATCGTTCACTCTCGGGGGCGGCGCAGGCCATCTGGGAAGTGGTGCGCATCCAGGCACAGCGATTAACCGAGGCCCGAATACGCGACCCACTGTTTAATGCATCAGACGATTAGATGTAGATATCGATCTGATGATCGTCTGACGGGTTATTCACACCTTCGACCTTGCCCAGATTTAGATCCTGCTTCTTCTGGGCCTCTTCGGCCTGCTGGCGCTGCAGCGCGGCGAGCTGCGCCTGCAGCACTTTGATCTGGGTCTGAATAAGCTCCTGCTGCTTCTTCTTCTCATCAGCGCTGCCGGTGTTGTTCGCCAGTTCTTTTAGCTGCTGAGTCAGCTTATTGATCTTGTCAATAATACTGCTGATCTGGGAAGCGATGTCGTTGCTGCCAGAAGCACCACTCCCACCGCTGCTGGTTTGAATCATTTGGGTTGAAGCCTGAATGGTCGTCATAGTATTTCCTCGCGTTATAAAACAGAGGTATCGACACCAACGGGATTAGCTTGAGCAAAACTGCCATATCTGGCAGGCAGTTACATTTATACATAATCAGTATTATTGATGCGGTAAAAGTGTACTGGAAGGCGAAAGTAGACAAACTGCAGATAGCAAAAAAGCGCCTTTAGGGCGCTTTTTTACATTGGTGGGTCGTGCAGGATTCGAACCTGCGACCAATTGATTAAAAGTCAACTGCTCTACCAACTGAGCTAACGACCCGAAATGGTGGGCGATGACGGGCTCGAACCGCCGACCCCCTCCGTGTAAAGGAGATGCTCTACCAACTGAGCTAATCGCCCATTTCGGAACTGCTGCGATAAGGTGAGAATGGTGGGCGATGACGGGCTCGAACCGCCGACCCCCTCCGTGTAAAGGAGATGCTCTACCAACTGAGCTAATCGCCCAATCTCAATTCTTATCTACACTGCGAGCCTACCGAAGTAGATGGTGGGTGATGACGGGCTCGAACCGCCGACCCCCTCCGTGTAAAGGAGATGCTCTACCAACTGAGCTAATCACCCCCGCTGTGTGGAGTCGCATTATAGGGAGAGTTGAAAATGAGTCAACGCATTTTCTAAAGTTTTTATTCGTTCGTCGTAAAATTAAACAAAACGATCGCGAAACGGGCAATGGCGCATGATTTCTAAACAAAAATCGCAAACTCGGTCACGATAAAGGGATCAACATTGAGGAATCCCCCCACAGTGATAGAATATTGCCCATCGTTTTTTCCCCAGGATTTGCCGATTGCCGGCATCTTTATAACGTAAGGCCATTTCATGAAAATCAAAACTCGCTTCGCGCCGAGCCCGACAGGCTATCTGCACGTCGGTGGTGCACGTACCGCTCTCTATTCCTGGCTTTTCGCACGCCACAACAAAGGTGAGTTCGTGCTGCGTATTGAAGACACCGATCTTGAGCGCTCCACGCCAGAAGCAATTGAAGCCATTATGGATGGGATGAACTGGCTGAATCTGGAATGGGATGAAGGTCCTTATTTCCAGACCAAACGCTTTGACCGCTATAACGCCGTCATTGATGAGATGCTGGTCGCGGGCACGGCGTATAAGTGCTACTGCTCTAAAGAGCGTCTGGATGAACTGCGTGAAGCGCAGATGGCGAACGGTGAAAAGCCGCGTTATGACGGCCGCTGCCGACACGACCATAGCGAGCATGCTGCAGATGAGCCTTGCGTGGTGCGTTTTGCTAACCCGCAAGAGGGATCGGTGATCTTTGACGACCAGATCCGTGGCCCAATTGAATTCAGCAACCAGGAACTGGACGATCTGATCATCCGTCGTACCGACGGTTCCCCAACCTACAACTTCTGCGTTGTGGTTGACGACTGGGATATGGAAATCACCCACGTTGTCCGTGGTGAAGACCATATTAACAATACGCCACGTCAGATCAACATCCTGAAGGCGCTGAACGCCCCTGTGCCAGTTTATGCGCACGTTTCCATGATCAACGGCGATGACGGGAAAAAACTGTCTAAACGTCACGGTGCGGTAAGCGTTATGCAGTATCGCGACGACGGTTATCTGCCGGAAGCGCTGCTGAACTATCTGGTGCGTCTGGGCTGGGCCCACGGTGACCAGGAGATCTTCAGCCGCGAAGAGATGATCGAACTGTTCTCTCTGAGTTCTGTAAGCAAATCAGCGAGCGCCTTTAATACCGACAAGCTCCTGTGGCTGAACCATCACTACATTAACACCATGCAGCCAGAATATGTGGCGACGTATCTGCAGTGGCATATTGAGCAGGCAAATATTGATACCCGCACTGGCCCTGAGCTGGCGGACCTGGTGAAACTCCTCGGCGAGCGCTGCAAAACGCTGAAAGAGATTGCCGAAAGCTGCCGCTACTTCTATGAAGAGTTTGAAGAGTTCGACGCGGACGCCGCGAAGAAACACCTCCGTCCGGTTGCGCGTCAGCCGCTGGAAGTGGTGCGCGACAAGCTGGCGGCCCTTACCGAGTGGACCGCTGAGAATGTGCATCAAGTGATTCAGGCGACGGCAGACGAGCTGGAAGTCGGTATGGGTAAAGTCGGCATGCCACTGCGCGTTGCGGTGACCGGGGCGGGGCAGTCTCCGGCGCTGGATGTGACGGTTCACGCGATCGGCAAGTCACGCAGCGTGGCGCGCATTAACAAGGCGCTGGACTTTATCGCTGAACGTGAAAATCAGCAGTAATTAGGCCCCAGATAAAAAACGGCAGGTTACCCTGCCGTTTTTTATGCCTCTTTTTCCGCGATACCGAGCCGCGTAAGAAAACCGTGAATGCCTTCTCGTTTCAATAACGCGTCCAGACGCTTCTGCTCTGACGCAGTCATACTCTCCAGCGTCTCAATAATGCCTGGAGACAGGTTTGAAGAGGGTTCACTGTATGACGCGGTGACCTCAGCGAGATGGTAAACCGCCTGACGGTTACGGATCGCCGGGAGGCTCATAATATGTTCCTTCACGCGCGCATCGACATGAATGAGCCGCGCGCGACCGCCTTTCACGCCGTTGAGCCCTTCAGTTTTCCACCCCTGCTGGCGTATCCAGCGATTAACCGTTTGTCTGGCAACGCCCAAACTCTCCGCCAGCTCTTCCGTGGTCATTTTGCTGCGTAATCTTTTCATATCAGTCCCGATCGCGTATCCCTAAACGTTGCAACAAGCCGGTAATCCCTTCCCGTAATAACAGCGATGTCATCTGCTTCTGCTCTTCCGGCGTCATTTCATTGGCCAGCGTCAGGAGCAGCGTGTGAAGCGAACTGTCATGACCGACGCCTTCAGGCAGTTCGGACGTTTCACTTGCCCGACGTGCGCTGCGGATAAAGTCACGGACTTTTTCGTTCACATGTACCAGGCGAGCTTTCCCGCCCTGGACGCCTGGTTTTGGTGATGTAATCCAACCCTCTTTGCGTACCCATTTATTGATGGTCTGGCGGCTATAGCCAGTGAGGAGGGCTAACTCTTCTGGCGTCATTCGTTCCTTGATCATGCAATTTCCTGAATATCAGTGGGGTTAATTAACGGCTCATTTTATAGCACCGTTTTACGTGAAAACGTGACAGGCTTAACTCCTGACTGCGAGCAGGCTCGCAAAGTGATTCATTTGCATGAATTTTCGGCGATTGAATGGCTGGGATTGATTTTGCCGTTGACACTCCGCGGCGGAATTCATATTATGCCGCCCGTCAACATGACAGCTTTACGATGGGGCTATAGCTCAGCTGGGAGAGCGCTTGCATGGCATGCAAGAGGTCAGCGGTTCGATCCCGCTTAGCTCCACCAAACTCTGAACCCAACAGAGTGCGGTCAGTAAAGTTACATGTGGGGCTATAGCTCAGCTGGGAGAGCGCTTGCATGGCATGCAAGAGGTCAGCGGTTCGATCCCGCTTAGCTCCACCAAAATTGTAAACCCTCGTCGAAAGACGAGGGTTTTTTTTATGTGTTTGTAACACAGTCTCCTGCATTTTGTTATCAAAAAGAAGGTATTCCCGTACCTCACCTCAATCGGCATCAATTAACCAGTCTAAAAATAGACTTGAACTTGATTCGCGCAATTAATAAACCTATTATCCATCCGGTCAATAATTCTCTCGGAAAATAACGCCCAGGTTAATGAATAGAAAAGCTTACAATAATGTAAAGATATTTATGATTGCTCTGGCTTTATGCCTGATTGCGGTACCTGTCTCCCGTTATCTCTCTCCCCGCGCAATTGTTAATGGTCACGACGTTTATTTAGCATGGTTACCTTTAAGCGTGATGCTGGCGGTAATCCTGCTATTTGGACGCAGGGCTATTCTTCCCATTTTGTTAGGTTTTACTGTCACTAATTTATTCTATGTAAATTTAGCACCGCTACAATATTTAGTATTACTGTTCTGTCAGACCTTTGCGTTGTTCGCGGCGTGCGGCCTTCTGCGTATCATGCTGGGTAAGCGTTGGCGTTACTGCATCCCTAACAAGCACATCGGATTACGGATATTCTGGCTCGGTTTTATGGTGCCAATAGGGATTAAGCTGTCAATGTATTTGGCAGGCTATTTGTTTGATTTTCCGGTGACAATTTCGACATTTTTCGGCGAAGGAACGGTAATTTATAACGTTGTGGATATACAAAGCCTGATATGTGCGGCATTGATTTTTACCATGATGTTCTATTACCCGTTAAGAATGATAATTAATCCTCGTTATGCAATGAGTTTCTGGCGACGAAGCGTGAAGCCCGTGTTTTTTCACAAGAATTCATTATATATTTTTGCCTGGCTGGTGCTTTTAAGTTTCATTCTCATCATTTTATGTGGTCCTTTTGAATCTCCCGTCATTGCGGGCTATTTGATGCCGCTGATTTTTATTCTTTTTACCTTAGCGATAAGCCGACTGACCTATGCGTTGATTTCTCTGCTCTGGGCTGTATCTGCGCTCCTGCTGTTGACCTACAACTACAACTTCCTTAACGGGGTGGAATCGGGCCATTCGCTCTCTTTTATTCTGTCCGTGCTTATCTCGTTCGCGATCTGCCTGCTTTACATGTCGCGTATTTACCAGCGCAGCGAGTGGCTTAAGCGGGGCTGGCAGGGGAGGGCGCTCACCGATCCGCTGACCGGATTGCCCAATATTCGTGCGCTTGAAGATTATCTTGAGATTCACCCGGATGCAAAAGTGAGCATTCTGCGTATGGATAACCTGGAATTTTTGAGTCGCCACTATGGGATCCTGATGCGGGTACACTGCAAACGCACGATCGCCACGTCGCTGCAGCCTCTCCTGCAAAAAGATGAGACGCTCTTCCAGCTCCCCGGAAGCGAGCTTGTGCTGGTATTACTGGGCCCGGGAACCGCTGAGCGCCTTCAGCATATGGTTGATCGGCTGAACAGCCGTAAGATTTTCTGGAACAACACCGGGCTGGATATTGAATTTGGCGCGTCCTGGGGAATGGTGGAAGACGGCGAAAAGTTGCACCATACGCTGGGGCAACTGAGCTGGCTGGCCGAGCAATCCTGCGGAACAACAAACAACGTGCTTGCGCTCACGAATAGCCTCGAGGCGGCATCAGGGCAAACGACAGAGCGAGTCCTGATGCTGGCGCGGATTAAGCATGCCCTGGAGGCGGGCCAGTTCCATTTGTACGCGCAACCGATCCAGAAGGCGGACGGGAGCGGCTACTACGAAATTCTGGCGCGTATGGAGAGCGAGGGAGAGATCTTCACTCCTGACCGCTTTATTCCGTTGATTGCCCAGTTCAACCTCAGCCACCGGTTTGATATGTGCGTCATGGAGAAATTACTGCTGTGGCTGCGCGATCACCCTTCAACGCAGGCTGGCGCCCGTTTCTCCGTCAATCTGATGCCGCTCACGCTGATGCAAAAAGAGGTGGCGACCGAGATTTGCGCGCTCTTTGAACGCTACGGCGTTGCGCCTCAGTCTGTCGTGATTGAGATTACCGAAGAGCAGGCCTTCTCAAATTCAGGCTGCAGCATCCACAATATTCAGCAGCTGCGGGATTACGGTTTCCGGATTGCCATTGATGATTTTGGTACCGGCTACGCCAACTACGAGCGCCTCAGACGCCTGCAGGCGGACATCATTAAAATTGACGGCTGCTTTATTAAAGACATTTGTACTGATGATATGGATGCGATGATCGTGCAGTCGATGTGTAATCTGGCGAAGACGAAATCGCTGTGCGTCGTAGCGGAATACGTCGAAACACCGGCGCAGCGGGAGATGCTGCTTCGTTTCGGCGTGGATTATCTGCAGGGCTACCTGATAGGCAAACCCAAGCCGCTGGAAGAATTGCGGGCATAAAAAAACCGGGAGCCAGGCTCCCGGTTTTTGTTTAACGCTAAAGGTTAGAGCACCAGTGCCGCGATAGAAGCAGACAGGACGCTCACCAGCGTAGAGCCGTAAACCAGCTTCAGGCCAAAGCGAGAAACCACGTTGCCTTGTTCTTCGTTCAGACCTTTAATCGCGCCCGCGATAATCCCGATGGACGAGAAGTTCGCGAAGGAGACCAGGAACACGGACAGAATGCCTTCCGCGCGTGGAGAAAGCGTGCTGGCAATTTTCTGCAGATCCATCATCGCAACGAATTCGTTAGAAACCAGTTTGGTTGCCATGATACTGCCCACCTGCAGCGCTTCGTGAGCCGGAACACCCATCACCCATGCAACCGGGTAGAAGATGTAGCCCAGAATTCCCTGGAAGGAGATACCCAGCACCGCGGCGAACAGGGCGTTCAGCGCAGAAATCAGCGCAATGAAGCCGATCAGCATGGCTGCAACGATAATCGCCACTTTGAAACCGGCCAGAATGTACTCACCCAGCATTTCGAAGAAGCTCTGGCCTTCGTGCAGGTTAGACATCTGGATGTTCTCTTCGCTGGCATCAACGCGGTACGGGTTGATCAGCGACAGAACGATAAAGGTGCTGAACATGTTCAGAACCAGCGCCGCAACAACATACTTTGGCTCCAGCATGGTCATATACGCGCCCACAATAGACATGGAAACGGTAGACATTGCGGTTGCCGCCATGGTGTACATACGGTTGCGGGACATTTTGCCGAGAATATCTTTATACGCGATGAAGTTCTCAGACTGACCGAGGATCAGGGAACTGACTGCGTTGAAGGATTCCAGCTTGCCCATGCCGTTCACTTTGGACAACAGGAAACCAATTCCACGAATAACGAACGGCAGAACGCGGATGTGCTGCAGAATACCGATCAGCGCGGAGATGAAGACGATAGGGCAGAGAACCTTCAGGAAGAAGAACGCCAGGCCTTCGTCGTTCATTTTACCGAAGACAAAGTTGGTCCCTTCATTGGCGAATCCGAGCAGTTTTTCAAACATTTCGGAGAAGCCTTTCACGAAGCCGAGGCCTACGTTGGAGTTCAGGAAGAACCACGCAAGTAAAACTTCAATGACCAGCAGCTGGACAACATAACGGATACGAATCTTTTTGCGGTCTGTGCTGACCAGCAATGCAAGTGCAGTAACGACAACAAGTGCCAGGACAAAATGAAGGACGCGGTCCATATTTGCTCCAAATATGAGGCAGGTTTAATTTTCGTGCACATTCTATGTAACAAGCGAAAAGAAAACGAGATCGAGGACACACTATAGTTACATCCTGTGACGAGTCTCAAAAATAGTGATCCACAATACATTTTTGTTATGTTAGGTAAATGAGTGAAAAGTTAAGTTTGTGTGCTAGTCTTCACAAAAGCGCGCGCAATTCAGTTTCTGTTTGAACGCCCACTTACCCGCCCGTCTATCGTTCAAAGCTATCAGAGAAATCACTGTAAACATCATAAATGATCTTGATAATCATTCTCATTTTGATAGCATTAAACATAGCAAAGGCTATATTTCAGAGGCAGAAATGACAAACAGTCGCGTAGAGGGTAGCAGTGGCAGAGCCGCGCGCAAGTTGCGGTTCGCATTAATGGGACCTGCGTTCATCGCTGCCATTGGCTATATCGATCCAGGTAACTTTGCGACCAATATTCAGGCCGGGGCCAGCTTCGGCTATAAGCTGCTTTGGGTGGTCGTCTGGGCTAACCTGATGGCGATGCTGATTCAGATGCTCTCTGCAAAGCTGGGGATTGCCACGGGTAAAAACCTGGCAGAGCAAATTCGCGACCATTATCCGCGTCCGGCCGTCTGGCTCTACTGGGTTCAGGCGGAAATCATCGCCATGGCCACAGACCTCGCTGAATTTATCGGCGCAGCGATCGGCTTTAAACTGATTCTGGGCGTGTCGCTGTTGCAGGGGGCGGTACTGACCGGGATTGCCACTTTCCTGATCCTGATGCTGCAGCGTCGTGGTCAAAAACCGCTGGAGAAGGTTATCGGCGGTCTGCTGCTGTTTGTCGCGGCGGCCTATATTGTCGAGCTGATTTTCTCACAGCCGAACCTGGCGCAGCTCGCTAAAGGAATGGCAATCCCAAGCCTGCCAACCTCGGAAGCAGTGTTCCTGGCCGCTGGGGTACTGGGGGCGACCATCATGCCGCATGTGATTTACCTTCACTCCTCGCTGACCCAGCATCTCCATGGTGGAACGCGCAAAGAGCGTTACTCCGCTACCAAATGGGACGTGGCGATTGCCATGACCATCGCGGGGTTTGTCAATCTGGCGATGATGGCTACCGCTGCCGCCGCTTTCCACTTTAACGGCCACACCGGTATTGCCGATCTCGACCAGGCCTATCTCACGCTTGAGCCCTTACTGAGCCATGCTGCCGCCACGATATTTGGTCTCAGCCTGGTGGCTGCCGGTCTTTCTTCTACGGTGGTGGGCACGCTGGCAGGCCAGGTGGTGATGCAGGGGTTTGTCCGCTTCCATATTCCGCTGTGGGTTCGTCGCTCCGTTACCATGCTGCCGTCATTTATCGTGATTCTGATGGGGCTCGATCCTACGCGAATTCTGGTTATGAGCCAGGTGCTGCTGAGCTTTGGTATCGCGCTGGCGCTGGTGCCGCTGCTGATCTTTACCAGCAACAAAAACCTGATGGGCGAACTGGTTAACTCAACGCTGGTGAAACGGACCGGGTGGGCCATCGTGGTGGTGGTCGTTGCGCTGAACCTGTGGTTGTTGGTGGGAACCGCACTGGGTCTTTAACAAAAAAAGGAGCCTCCATGGCTCCTTTTTTATTAGTGGTGATGGCCGTGACCATGACCTTTCCCGCGACCCCAGCCGCCGCGGCGGTCGTCACGGTCGTTCCAGCCTTCACGGTAACCGCGCTCGTATGCGTTGTCTTTATACCAGCCGCGGTGTCTGCCGTTATCATGTTTCCACCAGCGGTCTCCGCGCCACTCATAGTGACGGTTCCAGTAGTCACGGTCGCGCCAGTAGCCACCGTCCCAGTATCTGCCGTAGTCGTCACGATCGCCAATTTGTAATTTTACTGATGGCAACAGGGTGATTTCGCCCGCATTGGCGACCAGCGGGGCTGAAGCCAGTAATACCGCTGCAAGAATCAGTGACCTGAACATACTCTTTCTCCTTCACGATCGGGGCCCTTGTGGGGCCTGTTAACGCAATATTACGAGTTGGTAAAGCCTCGTTTCATCGCCTCAACTCCGAATTCCTGGGTGGGAGCACTTTTTGCTAAAATTGATTCTATTTTGAGCTGGTCAGGATCGTGTCAATACGGACAAGTTCTTCTGCAGAGAAAAGGCGGTTTTCCAGCATCCCCACGGCATCATCAATCTGCGCCGTTTTACTTGCTCCAATCAGCACTGACGTCACATTCTCATGGCGTAATACCCAGGCCAGCGCCATCTGGGACAGCTTCTGACCGCGCTCTTCCGCCATGGCATTCAGCTTTCTTACCTTCTCCAGCTTCTCTTCGGTGATCTGGTCAGGGTTCAGGAACTGACTGCCGCTTGCCGCGCGTGAGTCTGCCGGAATGCCGTTGAGATAGCGGTTGGTCAGTTGTCCACCAGCTAGCGGCGAGAAGGGAATGCAGCCGACTCCTTTTTCCTGCAGCACGTTCAGCAGCCCCTCTTCCGGCGCACGCTCAAACATAGAGTATTTCGGCTGGTCGATCAGGCAGGGGGTACCGAGATCGTCAAGGATATCAATCGCCTTGCGGGCCAGTTCTGCAGGGTAGTTGGATAACCCGACATAGAGGGCTTTTCCCTGGCGCACCGCATGGTCAAGCGCTTTCATGGTTTCCAGCAGCGGCGTTTGTGGGTCAGGACGGTGATGATAGAAGATATCCACATACTCCAGCCCCATGCGCTTCAGGCTTTGATCGAGGCTTGCCAGCAGATATTTACGTGACCCCCAGTCGCCGTAAGGGCCTTCCCACATGGTATAACCTGCTTTGGTAGAGACGATCAGCTCGTCGCGCCAGGGCAGGAAATCCTCCTGCAAAATACGGCCGAAATTACGTTCGGCCGATCCCGGCGGCGGGCCATAGTTGTTGGCAAGGTCGAAATGCGTAATGCCCAGATCGAACGCGCGCTGTAAAAGTTGACGGCTGTTTTCGATAAGCGTGGTGTCGCCAAAGTTATGCCACAGCCCAAGCGAGATGGCGGGCAACCTGATTCCGCTTCGCCCGCAGCGACGATACTCCATTGTCCGATAACGATTTTTGTCCGGCTGATAACCCATTCTCATGACCTCTGGCGCTGAAGAAAAAAATCAGTGTATGCGTTTACATGAACGTGAAAAAAAGCAGCATAGCGCAGCCTTTTTTGTAAAGCATTCTTTCCATGCTCTTCTTATCGCCAATTCTGGACAGTCATCACGCTTATTTAATACTCAAGGTGAGGTCAACATTAGAAGGATACCTGTTCATGCGTACCCCATACTGCGTCGCCGATTACCTGCTGGACCGTCTTACAGATTGTGGAGCCGATCATCTGTTTGGCGTGCCGGGCGACTATAACCTGCAGTTTCTCGACCACGTGATAGACAGCCCGGATATCTGTTGGGTGGGCTGTGCCAACGAGTTAAACGCCTCTTATGCCGCAGACGGATATGCCCGATGTAAGGGCTTTGCCGCGCTGCTGACGACATTTGGTGTAGGAGAGTTGAGCGCCATGAACGGCATTGCGGGCAGCTACGCTGAGCACGTTCCGGTACTGCATATTGTAGGCGCGCCGGGTACGGCGTCGCAGCAAAGAGGAGAGTTGCTGCACCATACGCTGGGCGACGGTGAGTTTCGTCACTTTTACCATATGAGCGAGCCGATCACCGTTGCACAGGCGATTCTGACTGAACAAAACGCCTGTTACGAGATTGACCGGGTATTAACTACCATGCTCCGGGAACGCCGCCCCGGCTATCTGATGCTGCCTGCCAATGTGGCAAAAAAAGCCGCCACGCCTCCTGTAAACGCTCTCACTCTCAAACACGCGCATGCCGATAGCGCCTGCCTGAAAGCGTTTCGGGATGCCGCTGAGAACAAGCTGACCATGAGCAAGCGTACTGCGCTCCTGGCTGATTTCCTTGTGCTGCGCCACGGCCTGAAGCATGCCCTACAGAAATGGGTCAAGGACGTGCCGATGGCGCACGCCACTATGCTGATGGGTAAAGGCATATTTGACGAGCGTCACGCCGGTTTTTACGGCACATACAGCGGTTCGGCGAGCGCCGATGCGGTAAAAGAGGCGATTGAAGGGGCAGACACGGTGCTGTGCATTGGGACGCGATTTACCGATACACTGACCGCCGGCTTCACGCATCAGCTAACCCCGTCACAAACAATTGAAGTTCAGCCTCATGCCTCACGCGTCGGTGACGTCTGGTTTACCGGCATCCCCATGCTTCAGGCAATCGAAACGCTGGTAGAGCTCTGTAAACAGCACGTGCACGATATGCCGGTACCGTCGTCTCAAAGCGCGATGGAATATCCGCAGCCGGATGGCTCGCTGACGCAGGAGAATTTCTGGAAAACGTTGCAGACGTTTATCCGCCCGGGAGACATCATCCTTGCGGATCAAGGCACTTCGGCCTTCGGCGCGATCGACCTTCGTCTGCCGGCTGACGTAAATTTTATCGTCCAGCCGCTGTGGGGATCGATTGGCTATACGCTGGCGGCGGCGTTTGGCGCACAAACGGCCTGCCCGAACCGGCGCGTGATTGTCCTGACGGGAGATGGCGCGGCGCAGCTCACCATACAGGAGCTTGGCTCGATGCTGCGGGATAAACAACACCCGATCATTCTGGTCCTTAACAACGAAGGGTACACGGTGGAAAGAGCGATCCACGGGCCGGAACAGCGATATAACGACATTGCGCTATGGAACTGGACGCAAATCCCGCAGGCCCTGAGCCTTGATCCTCAGGCCCAGTGCTGGCGGGTCAGTGAAGCGGAGCAGCTGGCGGACGTCCTTGAAAAAGTGGCGCACCACGAGCGGCTCTCGTTGATTGAGGTGATGCTGCCGAAAGCGGATATCCCGCCGCTGTTGGGGGCGATCACCAAAGCGCTGGAAGCGCGCAATAGCGCCTGATTATTTGTCGTTTCGCCAGGCCATCATCATCGGTTTGCCCGCCAGCAGGAGCCAGGCGGGCAACATCACGATGCATAGCAGGGGGAAAAGCGTTGAATCCGGTACCACCACCGCAGCCATAAACAGGCTGAGCCACGCGTCGCGCGTGACAACCAGAACCAGCCCCAGAATAGAGCAGGAGACGGTAATGGCCGCAGGCACAGCATCGACGTGTTCGTGCAGCATCAGCCCCAGCGCTACGCCGACAAAGACCGCCGGGAAGATGCGTCCACCGCGGAAACCGCAGGCGGCCGCCACCACCAGCGCGCCCAGCTTGATCGCGGCAAACAGCAGATAGTCGGACACGCTAAACACCTGGCTGAAGGCCAACTGCTGCATCTCGTCCAGACCTTTGAACAATGTCACCGTTCCGCCGATTGCCCCTAAGATACCGAGGATCAAACCACCAGCCCCCAGAACTAACACCGGGTGTTTGAGTTTATGCATCAGCCGGTGCAGGCGAGGAAGACACCATACCGCCACCATTCCCAGCGCGATGGCGATCGCGACGACGATGGCGCCGCTGAAAATATCGGCTATCTGCATTTGGCCGTAGTGGGGGAAGGAGAGTGAAAAATGGGGATGGAAAAACAGGCTGGTCGTCAACGCCCCGGCGGCTGCGGCCATCAGCGGGGCAAACAGCTTATCCCACAGCGGGACGTCGTTATTGCTGCTGAGCGTCTGCGAAAAGATCAGTGCGGCAGCGACGGGCGTGCCGAAAAGCGCACCGATGGTGCCTGCGGAGGCGAGGATGGTCCAGTCCAGCGCGCCGACGCGGGGCAAAATCCGTGAGCCGAGGAAAACCGCCAGGCCAATATTCACCGCCATAATCGGATGCTCCGGCCCCAGGCTGACGCCGCCGGCCAGACCGATAATCAACGCAATGAGCAGCCCGGGCAGTGCCGAAGGGGGAACAGGGGCGCCAATCAGCGGTTCCTGCGCCGGGTCTGGCCCTGCATGGCCGGGACTGAAACGGATCACCAGGCCTACCGCAATACCGGTCAACGTCAGCATCACAATGATCCAGGCAGGAGAATCAGTGCTGACGCCCAGTTTTGTCGGAAGCGCTGTCCATAACATGGCTTGCAGCACCGACGCGACTTTCATCACAACAATGAGCACCAGACTTGAGGCCACGCCAATAATTAGCGCCGGAATTGCCAGCAACAGCATGGTTCTGGCTCGCGGGTGGAGCATGATGATTTCCTTGTACAAAACGGTATTACGTTACTTTGCACATTAAGCTTTATGGCAATAGTGCAAAAGGTGCTGAAACGGTAAAGTTATTCTGTGACGAAGATCGATAATCCATGGGCATTCACCTTATGGCCGTTGTTGTTATCACGCCTTGAATTTACAGTGTCCCAAAGATTTATTCTGACTTTAGCGGAGCAGTAGAAGAATGACAAAGTATGCTTTGGTAGGTGATGTGGGCGGCACGAACGCGCGCCTTGCATTGTGCGATGTTAGTAGCGGTGAGATTTCCCGGGCGAAAACCTACTCAGGACTGGATTATCCAAGCCTTGAGGCCGTTGTCCGCGTCTATCTGGAAGAGCATCAGGTGAGCGTTGAAGACGGCTGCATCGCGATAGCCTGCCCGATAACCGGCGACTGGGTCGCCATGACCAACCATACCTGGGCATTCTCTATCGCCGAGATGAAAAAAAACCTCGACTTTGCGCATCTTGAAATCATCAATGACTTCACCGCGGTGTCCATGGCGATCCCGATGCTGAAGCCTGAGCATCTGATCCAGTTTGGCGGCGCTGAACCGGTCGAAGGCAAGCCGATTGCGGTCTACGGGGCCGGTACCGGTCTGGGCGTGTCGCATCTGGTGCATGTTGCTCAGCGCTGGGTAAGCCTGCCGGGTGAAGGCGGCCACGTAGACTTTGCGCCAAACAGTGAAGAAGAGGGCATTATCCTCGAAGAGTTACGCGCGGAGATCGGCCACGTCTCCGCCGAGCGCGTCCTTTCAGGGCCGGGGCTGGTGAACCTGTATCGGGCGATTGTGAAGTCAGACGGTCGTCTGCCGGAAAACCTGCAGCCGAAAGACGTCACCGAACGCGCGCTGGCGGACAGCTGCATTGACTGCCGTCGTGCCCTGTCGCTGTTCTGCGTGATTATGGGACGCTTTGGCGGCAACCTGGCGCTGACGCTGGGCACCTTCGGAGGCGTTTATATCGCGGGCGGAATTGTGCCGCGCTTCCTGGAGTTCTTTAAAGCCTCCGGCTTCCGCGGCGGGTTTGAAGATAAAGGGCGTTTCAGAAGCTACGTGCAGGACATTCCGGTTTATCTGATCGTGCATGACAACCCAGGACTGCTGGGTTCCGGAGCCCATCTGCGTCAGGTTCTCGGTCAAATCCTGTGATGCAGAGCCCTCTCCCGCAGGAGAGGGCCTTTTCTTTACAGGTGCATCAGCTGACGAAACTCTTTCACCTTGCTGCGGCTTACCGGCACCTGAAAATCCAGATCCTTCAGACGCAAAATGTAGGTGTTGTTAAACCACGGTTCGATCTCGCGGATCTTGTTTAAATTCACGCAGAATGACCGGTGGCAGCGGAAAAAGTGCGACGCAGGCAGCTTGCTGCAAAACTCGGTGATATTCATCGCCATCACGTAAGATTCCCGCCGCGTATAGACAAACGTCATCTTTTCGTGCGCTTCGGCGTAATAGATATCGTTGACCGGGGTCACGATGATGCGCTCGTCTTTAACCAGATTTATGGTGTCGTTTTCGCGTACCGTCGGGCTGGCGGGAGCGATTTGCTGCTGCCAGGCGGCCTCCAGCTTTTGCAGCATGCTGACAATCCGCGACTCCTGATAAGGCTTAAGAATATAGTCAAACGCCTCCAGCTCGAAGGCCTCTACGGCGTGCTCTTTCCAGGCGGTAACGAACACAATAAACGGCTTATGGGCAAACTGATTGATGTTTTGCGCCAGCAATACGCCATCCAGCGACGGGATATTGATATCCAGGAAAATGGCGTCGACCCGGTTATGCTGCAAAAATTTCAGCACGTCCAGACCATCATCAAACGTGCCCACAATCTCCATCTGGCTGTGGGTTTTGATAAGCCAGGTGAGCTCCTGCTGAGCCAGGAATTCATCTTCTACGATGATAACTTTCATGGGTCACTCCACCTGGGGCAATAGTGATGTCGTTGTATGCGCGAGAGAGCGCTCATTCGGAACGTAAAAAGCAATTTCTGTGCCCGGCTCAAGACGTTGAATATGCAGCCCGTCGCCGTAAAGCAGCTTGACCCGGTGGTGCACGTTTAGCAGGCCGATTTTATTCCCCGGCATCTCGTTAGACTCCACGCGCTCAATGACTTTAGGATCAATTCCGTGGCCGGTATCGCGCACGGCAATCCGCACCCGGTTGCCGCTTTCGGTGACGCTGATGGTGACGACGCCTTTGCCTTTACAGGGCTGAATACCGTGAACAATCGCGTTTTCAACCAGCGGCTGGATAAGCAGGCTCGGGATCACGCAGTTGACCTCTTCATCAATATCGTAAATGACCGTGAGCTTGTCGCCAAAGCGGGCCTGCTCAATCGCGATGTAGTCCTTGATCTGATAAAGCTCTTTTTTGATATCGATCTGCTCGTCATCTTTCAGCTCGATGTTGTAGCGCAGATAGCGCGACAGGTTAAAAATCAGCTGGCGCGCGGTGTCCGGATTAAGGCGAATGGACGAGGAGATAGCGTTCAGCGCGTTAAACAGGAAATGGGGATTGATTTTACTCTGCAGCGCGCGCAGTTCTGCCTTATTTGCCATCTCGCGCAGCTGTTCCGCCCGCGAAACCTCAAGCTGGGTGGAGATAATCTGCGACAGGCCGATGGCCATCTCCTGCAGCGTCGAGGTGATCTGATGCGCGTGGCAGTAATAAATTTTCAGCGTGCCCGTCACGACGCCTTTCTCCCACAGCGGGATGACCAGCATGGAGTGGATTTCCGGCGTTCGGTGGGCTTCGTCATTGTTTTTAATAATGATTTTACCGTAGTTGATCGCCTGTCTGGTGGTCGGGCTAATAGTGTCATCATTGTCGCGATAGTTGTGCTCCCCGACGCCAACGTAGGCCAGCACGTGGTCAATATTGGTGATGGCGACAGCGTCAGCGTGGATGTCGTGGCGGATAATTTCGCAGACCTGACGCAACGATTCCGCGTTAACGTGGCGGAAGAGCGGCAGCGTTTTGTTGGCGATATCCAGCGCCAGCTTGGCCTGACGGGCGGCACTGGCCTCTTTTTCCCCTTCAACGCTTTGCACCAGCAGCACGATAAAACCGATGCACACGCTGCCCAGGATCATCGGAATACCGATTTTCGAGACGATATCCAGCCCCAGCGCGGTGGTGGGGGCCCAGACGACGACAAGGATCATGGTCAGCGTTTCGCACACCATGCCTGCGACGATCCCGGCGCGCCAGCGCTGTTTTTTCGGGATTTTGCGGCTGATCCAGCCGGAAAGCACCCCGGCGATAATGCTGGTAATAAAGCACGGCACCGCCGTTACGCCACCGATATCAATCAGGTAGCGGTGCGTCCCGGCAATCAGGCCGGTAATAACGCCGACCCAAGGACCAAACAAAATGCCGCCGGACATGACGGCGATAATGCGCACGTTTACCAGCGAACCCTCTACCGGCACGCCGGACCAGGTGCTGAACAGGGCGAACAGCGAAAAGATGGCGGTAACGGCCAGCAGCTCTTTTGGCGAGTGGGCTGATTTGTGCAACAGCTCGCGAAACAGGCGAATGCGAATGAGGAAGAACAGGCAAATCAGCATTAATGCCGCACGGTCAAAAACCGCCAGGAGCATATTGAATATTTCGTGCACGAGTAGACCTGGGAAAACGGGAAAGAACTATGATAAAAAACCTGACGCGTATTGACCAGCTATCCGTCAGGTTTATCAAATGAGGATAAACCATAATTTTCAAAGGGGATTATCTGGCCATGACCGATGCGTCCTGTTTTTTTCTTAACGGCGCATCCTCAGGTAACTGGTTTGATATCGTCCTGTTAAATAACAGCTACCAGAAAGCCGATCCCGAAACAAAGGCTTCCGCTTTTAGGCTCAGCCGGGTTCCTGTTTTCAGACGATCGCTTTTTTTTCATTTCCCTCTCGACAGCATGATTTTTTTCAGGTTATTTTTCTAAGCATGCCACATCGGTGGCAGCGTCGCTCGGACGGTCCGGGCGCTAACGTTAATCTGAGGAATCTATGGCTGAATTCAGTCCTGAACGCCGTTTTACGCGTATCGATCGTCTCCCCCCTTATGTTTTCAATATCACTGCTGAACTGAAAATGGCTGCGCGTCGGCGCGGCGAAGATATTATCGATTTCAGCATGGGTAACCCTGACGGCCCAACGCCACCGCATATCGTTGAGAAGCTCTGCACGGTTGCCCAGCGCCCAGATACGCACGGCTACTCAACCTCTCGCGGTATTCCCAGGTTACGTCGCGCGATCTCGCGCTGGTATCAGGATCGCTATCAGGTTGATATCGATCCGGAAAGTGAAGCGATTGTCACCATCGGCTCGAAAGAGGGGCTGGCACACCTAATGCTGGCCACGCTGGATCATGGCGACACGGTGCTGGTGCCGAATCCAAGCTACCCGATTCACATCTACGGCGCGGTGATTGCCGGGGCGCAGGTCCGTTCTGTGCCGCTGGTGGAAGGTGTCGATTTCTTTAACGAACTGGAACGTGCGATTCGCGAAAGCTATCCGAAACCTAAGATGATGATCCTCGGTTTCCCGTCGAACCCAACGGCGCAGTGCGTGGAACTCGATTTCTTCGAGAAAGTGGTAGCCCTGGCCAAGCGTTATGACGTGCTGGTGGTTCACGATTTAGCCTATGCTGATATCGTCTATGACGGCTGGAAAGCCCCGTCGATCATGCAGGTCCCGGGCGCGCGTGATGTGGCGGTAGAGTTCTTCACCCTTTCGAAAAGCTACAACATGGCGGGCTGGCGTATTGGCTTTATGGTGGGTAACAAAACGCTGGTGAGTGCCCTGGCGCGCATTAAGAGTTATCACGACTACGGTACCTTCACGCCGCTGCAGGTCGCGGCTATCGCTGCCCTGGAAGGCGATCAGCAGTGCGTTCACGAGATTGCCGCCCAGTATAAGCGCCGCCGCGACGTGCTGGTAAAGGGGTTGCATGAAGCGGGCTGGATGGTGGAAATGCCGAAAGCGTCCATGTACGTCTGGGCGAAGATTCCGGAGCCCTATGCGACGATGGGATCGCTGGAGTTTGCCAAAAAGCTGCTGCAGGATGCGAAGGTGTGCGTATCACCGGGCATTGGCTTTGGTGATTATGGCGATACCCATGTGCGTTTTGCCCTGATTGAAAACAGCGATCGTATTCGTCAGGCGGTGAGGGGCATCAAGAGTATGTTCCGGGCCGACGGTCTTCTGACCTCAAAGAGCGCCGCTGAACATCCCGCATCGTCATGACATAAAAAAAACAGGAGCCGATGGCTCCTGTTTTTTTGACTGCATGTTCTTCACTAGATCATCAGGGCAAAGGTTCCGGCCCAGACTAAAACAATCACCGACATGCCCATAAAGAAATATTTCACGTTTCATCGCTCCGCGTATCTTGTGGTACGCATTTAAAAACAGAGTCCACCTGATTATAGAGAACTGAAATCCGGTCAAAACGGAAATGAGAATTTTCCCGTTACGCCGCTCACTCCAGCTCAGAATTCTGTGCTTTCCTGTTGCCAGACGGCGCTAATGTACGCTTAAAAATGAGGGGTGACAAGAGGGATTTTTTTAAATAATTTCCGTCACTTACGAGTGTCGTGGAACGGCGACAGTTTGATTTCACTTCGCAATAAATTCACTTTGGGCGACGCAATGAAAGACGATTTCTTAACGGGATGACAGGTGATTGAAAAGGTTAGTTTCTTAGCGAAACTAACCTTAATGAAAGGCTTAAATATAGAGCGAGGCTTCGCCAAGAGGGCGTGTTTTAAAACGACGATGCATCCACAGATACTGCTCTGGCGCACGCATGATTTCAGTTTCGATGACTTTATTAATAAACGCCGCGGCTTCGCACTCGTTTTCCGGATAGTTAGCCATTTCAGGAGAGATGTGCAGACGATAGCCTGATTTATCTGCTTTTCTCACCATCGTTACGGTCAGCATGGAGGCACCTGACAAACGAGAAATGACAAAGGTGCCGTTAGTCGTCGCAACATCTTTAACCGCAAAGAAAGGCGCAAAGCTGCTACCTTTACGTCCATAATCCTGATCGGGGGCAAACCAGACAGCCTCTCCTTTCTTGAGAGCTCCGACCATACCGCGCAGGTTATTACGGCTGATCATCGCCTTATTGGAACGCATGCGGCCTCGCGTCTGCACCCACTCCATCAGAGCACTGTTGTGCGGTCTGTAAGTTGCCATCATTGGCTGACAAAGCCCCATCACGCGGCCTCCCAGCTCCAGCGACATAAAGTGAACGCCGACGACCATCACGCCGCGTTTTTGCATCTGCGCGCGTTTCAGATTATCCAGTCCTTCCACGTCAAACCACTTGCGGACACGCTCATCAGGCCAGAACCAGGCCATGCCGGTTTCAAGCAGCGCCATGCCGATAGACTTGAAGTTTTCAGCGATGAGTTTTTCGCGCTCTTCGGCATTGTACTGCGGAAAACAAAGCTCAATATTTTTACGCGCGATGGATTCGCGACGTTTCAGGAAAACGCGGGAAGCGCTGCCCAGTTTCGACCCCAGCAAGCGCAGGACAGGGTAGGGAAGTTGAACCAGCAGCCAGAGTACGCCAAGGCCAAACCATGTAAACCAGTAACGCGGGTGTAAAAACGCGCGTTGAAATTTGGATTGAGACAAAATAGTAGAACCTATGTGAAGCCTGTAAAGGTAGCGCAGAGTTTGCGATACGACGTGCCGATAAGACCGTTCTTCAAGGTGATGGTTGCAGGCTTTACCGAACTTTACGGCGGCGTTGCCTGGCCACTGCTGATTTGGGCGGGCGGCGTAATGTAGCACCGTTATACGATATGTGCTATTACTCGTTTTTGATTAAAAAAGCGGCGATCCGGGAGGTTTTTGATTTTACACTGTATAAACTCCAGAAAGGAGAGCAGTTTTCATGCCTGAGAGGAGAACTGAAGTCTTTGCGCAAGGAGGAGTGGGCCGACAAAAGAGCAGCAGTGTTTATTTTCGGACCCGCATCGACATTTTATTTTCCTTCGAATAATAAATAAGAATTTTCTTTGTGAAAATTCTTATTTATTATTCATGTCATCAATCAATTCGTCACTCTTCTTAATTGATTAGCCTCTTTACTTTATCTGCTTACAATAACCTGTTTCCGTTCCTTCATCTTTTTTTAATATCATGTTGTGATGCAAGTCAAAATAAGATGGTTTTATTAGCATCTCTCAGGTTACGATCCTTCTTACGGTACAAATATTCACTTTGCGTGAAAAAAGCAGTGTCTTTCCCTGAGGTGAGTGGATAATCCGCAATAATATATTGGTGGAAAATTCTTAAGAAATTTCTCATTGCGGATAAAAGATCTGTGTATTTGATTTTGTGTCGATCATTATTCTAATATTGCGCATCAAGAACGATACCGTGAATTTGGCGTAGCAAAAACAAAGAGGGATGATGAGATGGCTGACAGTTTTCAGAATGAGGTGCCTAAGGCACGTATTAACCTGAAGCTTGATCTGCATACAGGCGGGGCAGGCAAGAAAATGGAATTACCGCTGAAATTACTGGTTGCGGGTGATTTCAGCAATGGGCAAGAGTCTGCTCAAATATCTGAGCGTGAGAAAGTTAACATCACGAAAAATAATTTCGACAGTGTTCTTTCTGAATACTCCCCAAAACTTAATCTAACCGTTAAAAATACGCTCTCTGATGATGGTGGTGAGGAAAATGTTCAGCTGACTTTCCAGAGTATGAAAGATTTTACGCCAGAGCAGGTGGCCGCTCAGATACCGCAGCTGAAGGCGATGCTGGCGATGCGCAATTTGCTCCGCGATCTGAAGGCCAATTTGCTGGATAACCAGACCTTCCGAAAAGAGCTGGAAAAAATCCTTCTGGACCAGTCCCTTAGTGCTGAACTGCGAAATGAACTATCCGCACTTGCATCAAGAAAATAGTAACCATCACGCTGTTTCAACGGATTAATCAAGGAATGCTCATGTCTGTACAAAATAATATTGCCGGTACTGAAAGCGTGGTGCTGGAACGTCCTGCTGCGGGTAGGGTTTACGCCTCCCTGTTTGAGAAAATCAATCTGAACCCTGTCTCTGAGCTGAGCGCGCTGGATATCTGGCAAGATGCGCAGGCGATGTCGGATGCGACCGCTGACGAGCGTCTGACCGCAGGTATGCAGGTCTTTCTGGAATGCCTGACCAAGGCAGGCGCGAAGGTCGAAAAACTGGATAAAAGCCTGATCGATCACCATATCGCTGAGCTCGACTACCAGATAAGCCGCCAACTGGACGCCGTTATGCACCATGACGAGTTTCAGGCGGTTGAGAGCCTGTGGCGCGGAGTGAAGTCGCTGATTGATAAAACAGATTTTCGCCAGAACGTGAAAATTGAGCTTCTGAGCATGTCTAAAGAAGAGCTGCGCCAGGACTTTGAAGACAGCCCGGAAGTCATCCAGAGTGGTTTGTATAAACATACCTACATTGATGAATATGATACCCCAGGCGGCGAGCCGATTGCGGCGCTGATTTCCGCTTATGAGTTCGATGCTTCAGCGCAGGATGTCGCTCTGCTGCGCAACATCTCAAAAGTATCTGCGGCTGCACATATGCCATTTATTGGCTCAGCAGGCCCGAAATTCTTCCTCAAGGAGTCAATGGAAGACGTTGCTGCGATTAAAGATATTGGTAACTATTTTGACCGCGCAGAGTACATCAAGTGGAAATCGTTCCGCGATACGGACGACGCCCGTTACATCGGCCTGGTCATGCCGCGCGTGCTGGGACGTTTACCGTATGGCCCGGACACCGTTCCGGTTCGCAGCTTCAACTATGTCGAAGAAGTCAAAGGTCCGGATCACGACAAATACCTGTGGACCAATGCATCGTTTGCCTTCGCGTCCAACATGGTGCGCAGCTTTATCAATAATGGCTGGTGCGTACAAATCCGTGGCCCGCAGGCTGGCGGTGCGGTCCAGGACCTGCCTATCCATCTGTACGATCTCGGTACCGGCAATCAGGTAAAAATCCCGAGCGAAGTGATGATCCCCGAAACCCGCGAATTCGAATTCGCGAATCTGGGCTTCATTCCTTTGTCCTACTACAAAAACCGCGACTACGCGTGCTTCTTCTCGGCCAACTCCACTCAGAAACCGGCGCTGTATGACACCGCTGATGCGACGGCGAACAGCCGCATCAACGCCCGTCTTCCGTACATCTTCCTGCTGTCGCGTATCGCCCACTACCTGAAGCTGATTCAGCGCGAGAACATTGGTACCACTAAGGATCGCCGACTGCTGGAACTGGAGCTGAATACGTGGGTCCGCAGTCTGGTGACCGAAATGACCGATCCGGGCGACGAGTTGCAGGCTTCTCACCCGCTGCGCGACGCGAAGGTGGTAGTGGAAGACATCGAAGACAATCCGGGCTTCTTCCGCGTGAAATTGTATGCGATTCCGCACTTCCAGGTGGAAGGCATGGACGTCAACCTGTCGCTGGTTTCCCAGATGCCGAAAGCCAAATCGTAATAACAGGCAGGAAGCCGATGAAAACGGAACAACCGTTATGGGGGAGGGGCATCATGGTCGCTCCCCAGCATTTTCAGCAACAGGTCGCGTATGCGGCCTGGTCTGCCGAGTGTATTGCCCGGCTGGGTCTTTCCTGCCCGTGGGGGGTGATCAATGCCACCTTCGAGCCTGACGCTCTCAGGCTTGGACGTCTGCAGGCCCGTCATATGCATGTCCGTTTTCAGGACGGTACTCTGATTGATACTGACAATGCTGATTCGCTGCCACCGGTACTGTCGCTTGAAAGTGAACCGCAGGAGGTGACGGTGGTGCTGGCGCTCCCGCTACTGCGGGCGAACGGCGGCAACTGCCTGAAACCCGATGAGGTGGCCGAGCGTCCGGTGCGATATCGTCAGTGCTGGCGGGATGTACGCAATACCTTTGGGGAAGACACTCGGCAGATTGCCGTGATTCAACCGGAACTGACGCTGCGTTTTGCCCATCAGAACAACAGCGATTATCTGACTTGTCCGGTCGCCCGCCTGCAGCAGGACTCTCAGGGGATGTGGTTACTGGATGAGACGTTTCTCCCTCCGCTGTTGACCCTCCAGGGCAGCCGTTGGCTGGTAACTCAGCTGGAACAGCTGATGACCCAACTGCGGGCCCGACTGTGCCGTCTGATGGCAATGCGGCGTGAAAGCAATGAGCGTATGGCAGACTTCGCCGTGGCTGATGTATCACTGTTCTGGCTGCTAAATGCGCTGAACAGCGCCGAGCCCGTGCTCGGACAGTTTCAGCGATACCCGCAAAACCCACCGGAGCGTCTGTACCCGGAGCTGGCCCGCCTGGCGGGCAGCCTGCTGACCTTCTCGCTTGAGCATCAGGTGAGTGCTATTCCGGTCTGGCAACATGAGCAACTGAATAATGTCTTCCCGCCGCTGTTTGATTTACTGGGCGATCTGCTTGAAGCCAGTCTGCCGTCCCGCGTGGTTGCACTGGCACTCGACTATGACCCACGGCTGCACTTCTGGCAGGCTCGACTGCATGACCCGCGTCTGCGCGAAGGGGCTGATTACTATCTTTCTGTGCGCTCGCCGATCCCAGTAGCGCAACTGCAGGAACAGTTCCCGCGTCAGTGTAAGGTGGGCAGTCCTGACCATGTGCGGGGGATCGTCAACTCTTCCCGCGTGGGCGTACCATTGATGCCATTGCGCCATGTACCAGCCGCCATTCCGCTGCGCCTGGAAAATCAGTATTTCAGTCTCGATCTCTCCCATCCTCTGGCGACTGAGATGCTCCAAAGTGGGACGTGTATGTTTTACGTCCCGGGGATGCTCGGAGAGCCTGAACTTGAACTCTTTGCGGTATTGAGAACATGAGTGAACATAAACACGGCGCTGTCGTGTCTGTTGATATTGACGCACTGCTGCAGGATACCTGGCTTCAGGTCATCAGCCTTCGCCATGGCCCGCAGTTTCAGGAAGGCGAAGGTCGGATCTTGTGGGAACGCTGTATTGCTGATGTGGAGCGCGTTCAGCGTGAGCTGAAAGCGAGTGAACTTGATGAAGCCAGCTGTAAGCATATCCTCACTGCACAATGTGCATTGCTTGATGAGGCAGTCAAAGGGCGCGGTGTAGAGGATGATGCCTGTGTGCAATGGTATGACATTCCTTTGCAGGGATACTTCCTTGGCACGATGGACGCCGGTGACACTTTGTGTGACAGGATGCGCGATGTGCTGCGCGAACCTGCACCAGACAATGCCGTACTGACCTGCTTCCAGCGGGTAATGATGCTTGGATTCCTGGGGGGCTATCGCGCGCTGAACGATCCTGAACGCCAGAGGCTGGTCAGCGCGCTCAGTGAACATGTCGCGCCGTTCAGCTATCCGCAGACCCACCCTGTTCTGGCAGAAAGCCGTGCCGGGAGGGGAATGGGCGGATGGCTCGCATCATGGCCTGCACGTATTGGACTAAGCGTGATTATTCTTGCCGCGCTCTGGTGGGGACTGGATCGTTGGCTCGATCAGATGCTGCTGACCCTGCTGCCGGGAGCCATAAAATGAGTCCTGTACAACAGCGCCTTCTTGCGCTGTGGGCCGCCCTGCTGAGTGCCGTGGTCTGTCTGGCTTTTCTGCCGGTATCCCGGCTGGCTTCAGTGCTCGTTCTGCTGGCGATGCTCGGGGTTATCTTCATGTTCTGGTATATCACCAAACCTCCTGCGGAGCATGACGTCACCCTGCTTCTGGATGACCTTCCTGAATCCTCTTACCGGCAACCCGTGGTGCTGGTTTGTGGCGATATGCCTCTGACCTGGCCTCAACAGTCACCAGTACTGATGGTCACGCAGGGATGCTGGATCCGCGTTGAGGACCATCAGGATCTGGAGCAGGTTGCCCGTCAGATTCTGTGGCAGCGCCCGGACTGGGGGCGTCAGCTGTCGGTGATGATCAGTGTATGCCCGCAGAAACACCTCGACAGCGAAGCCCTGACAAGTCGTCTGCTGGCTCTGCGCTGGCAAATCAGCCAGTTGCGTAAAGAAACGGGACATTCTGTGCCATTGATTCTGAATGGTCAGATCGGCAGCGCGATGACGGATGACATGCTCTGGCAGGCCGCTATTTCGGGTGAAGGGTCGACTGTCTGGCGTGAGTCGAATGCGCCTTGTTCAATTGCAGCGTGGGTCACCACTGGCGGTGCGCCTGTCATGCAAAAGCAGGTGCTGATGAATAGCCTGATGAGCTGGTTCCATCAGCATGTCCAGGCGGTATTCATCGATGATAATTCTGATGTTCCGGCCATTGCACCTGCAGCGCTGCTGTGGGGAATGGGGCCGATTCTTGCCGGAAGCCTTGCGTCATCAGCCTGGACGGCGTGGTTATCGCGTCATACCGCCATGCAGCAGGTGGCTGGCTGGCAACCGGTAGGGACGGACAGTACGGTGATCTCACCCTTACCGGATTTCATACTGCCGCTACTACCTGAGGGAAGTGGACTCACTCCCCGGGCCCGCACCTGGCGCTGTGTCCTTGGTCTATTCACCCTGGCGGCCATCGCCGCGCTGCTCAGCAGTGGCTGGAACAATCGTCAACTACTGCATCGCGTGAGCTTCGATATAGCCCGTTACGACAGCCTCTCCATGGATGACTATGTCCCGAAGGCTAGCGCCGTTGCTGTCCTTCGTGAGAATGCGGCGCTGCTGGATGACTATGCACGTAACGGCGTACCGGCCCGGCTGGGTCTGGGGCTTTATCAGGGGGAACGTCTACGGATGCCCTTTCTGGTAGCGATCCGTTCGTATGTGCCGCCGCCTCCTAAACCGCAGCCAACCCCAAAACCGGTTCCGAAAATAGTAAGGCTGGACAGCATGTCGCTGTTCGATTCCGGCAAGTTCGAGCTGAAGGCGGGCTCCACCAAAATGCTGGTGAATTCACTGGTTGGCATTAAAGCGAAGCCAGGCTGGCTGATCGTCGTGTCAGGGCATACCGATAACACCGGCAATCCGCAACTAAACCAGACGTTGTCTCTGAAACGTGCCGAAGCGGTGCGCAACTGGATGCGTGACACCGGCGACGTGCCGGAAAGCTGTTTTGCGGTGCAGGGCTATGGCGAAAGCCGCCCTGTCGCAACCAACGACACCCCGGAAGGGCGTGCGCTTAACCGCCGTGTCGAAATCAGTCTGGTACCGCAGGCAAGTGCCTGTCAGATACCCGGCAAACACATGGCGCCATCGCAGGATGATGGCGTCTCAGAAAATAAAACGGAGTAATTAACATGGCAATTCCTGTTTATCTTTGGCTGAAAGACGACGGCGGCGCGGACATTAAAGGGTCTGTTGACGTTCAGGATCGTGAAGGCAGCATCGAAGTTGTCGCTCAGGAGCATAACCTGTACATCCCGACCGACAACAACACCGGCAAGCTGACCGGTACCCGTATCCACACCCCGTTCCTGTTCACCAAGGAAATCGACTCGTCCAGCCCGTACCTGTACAAGGCGGTGACCACCGGTCAGACCCTGAAATCCGCTGAATTCAAGTGGTACAAAATCAACGACGCGGGTCAGGAAGTGGAGTACTTCAACACCAAACTGGAAAACGTGAAGGTAGTGAAAGTGAATCCTGAAATGTATGACATCAAGGATCCATCTAAAGAGAAGCACAACCACCTTGAACGCGTAGAACTGCGTTACGAAAAAATCACCTGGACCTACAAAGACGGCAACATCATTCATTCCGACTCCTGGAACGAACGCGCCACGGCGTAATCCTGATGCGGGCAGGTTTTCCTGTCCGCAGTTTTTTGCTGAGTGCCTGAGATGCGGGTACTCAGCAAAGAAAAAAACAATCTGCCTGCCTGACCTTATGCGCTTTGGTGAACAGCGAGGGGCGGTAGCGTGTCCAGGAACCGACAAAGAGAGAATCTCATGGAAAATCCAGCCATCCTGTTACGTCGTCTGAATCCTTACTGTGCCCGAGCGATGGAAGGCGCAGCTTCGCTCTGTCAGACCCGTGCCCATGCCGAAATCCTGCCGGAGCACTGGCTGCTGAAGCTGCTGGAGCAGGGGGAAGGTGACCTGACGGTGCTGGCGCGTCGCTATGAATGGGATATGGATGGCATCTGGCAGGATTTGCTTGGCTGGCTCGACAGACAACCTCGCTCCGTGCGCCATCGGCCCCAGCTCTCAGAGGATATCCAGACTCTGATGCAGCAAGCCTGGCTACTGGCCTCACTCAATGGCGAAGAGCACATTCGCAGCATCCATCTGCTGATGGCCCTGGTGGAAAAACCAAAACTAACGCGTTGTGACGGCATGTGGCCGTTGTTAACGCTTGGTCAGAGCCAACTGGAGCGTCTGCGACCTTTGCTGGATGCGCAATCGGATGAACGTCCGGAAATGCAGCGCGAAGCCGAGCTGGCACAGAGCCACGGTGGTGAGGTGGAGTTTGTCGGGCGCCCGGCTGGTATGGAAATGGAAGAGGGGGAGCTGAGCCCTGCGCTGCAGAACGCGCTGGATAAATTTACCCTCGATGTCACCGCCAAGGCTAAGGAAGGGAAGATCGATCCTGTGTTTGGCCGTGACACGGAAATCCGCCAGATGGTGGACATCCTTTCTCGTCGTCGCAAAAACAACCCGATTCTGGTCGGCGAGCCGGGTGTGGGGAAAACTGCACTGGTTGAAGGTCTGGCGCTGCGCATTGCCGAGGGTAATGTGCCTGAATCTCTGAAAACGGTCACTTTGCGTACCCTCGACCTGGGCCTGCTGCAGGCCGGTGCAGGCGTGAAAGGTGAGTTCGAACAGCGGCTGAAAAACGTCATCGATGCGGTGCAGCAATCACCGTCCCCGGTCCTGCTATTTATTGATGAAGCGCATACTATCATCGGCGCGGGCAACCAGGCGGGTGGTGCAGATGCGGCCAACCTGCTGAAACCGGCGCTGGCGCGTGGCGAACTGCGTACTATTGCGGCCACCACATGGTCTGAATATAAACAATACTTCGAGCGCGACGCCGCGCTGGAGCGCCGTTTCCAGATGGTAAAAGTGGATGAGCCTGACGATGACACCGCCTGCCTGATGCTCCGTGGACTGAAATCCCGCTATGCCGAACACCACAATGTGCATATTACCGACGATGCGGTTCGTGCGGCAGTTACTCTTTCGCGTCGTTATCTGACGGGCCGCCAGTTGCCGGATAAGGCGGTTGACCTGCTCGACACCGCCGCAGCGCGCGTCCGCATGTGCCTCGACACGGTGCCGGAACAGCTGACCTGCATTCGCTCGCAGATTACCTCTCTTGAAATGGAGAAGCAGGCACTGCTGGAGGATTTTGCTGTCGGCAATCAGAGCCATGGTGAACGCCTGACCGTCATTGAGCAGGAAGAGCACGCTCTTATCGTTGCTCTCGATGAGCTTGAAACTCAGTACGGGCAGGAACTGAAACTTACCGAACAACTGCTGGAAAGCCGCCAGGATATCTCCCGTCAGAGCGAGACGCGCATGCTGCAGCAGGAACTGAACGGCATTCAGCACAGCAATCCGCTGCTTTCCGTGGACGTGGATGTACGAACGGTTGCCAACGTGATTGCCGACTGGACAGGCGTACCGCTGTCATTGCTGATGAAAGATGAGCAGACCGAACTGCTGACCCTTGAAAATGAAATCGGTAAACGTGTGGTCGGGCAGAATGTGGCGCTCGAGGCCATCGCCCAGCGTCTGCGTGCTGCAAAAACGGGTCTCACATCCGAGAATGGCCCGCAGGGCGTGTTTCTGCTTGTTGGACCGAGCGGTGTTGGCAAAACCGAAACCGCACTTGCGCTGGCCGATGTCATGTACGGCGGCGAGAAGTCACTCATTACGATTAACCTTTCTGAATACCAGGAGCCGCACACGGTTTCCCAGCTGAAAGGCTCGCCGCCGGGCTACGTGGGTTACGGCCAGGGCGGTATCCTCACCGAAGCTGTGCGCAAGCGTCCGTACAGCGTGGTGCTGCTGGATGAAGTGGAAAAGGCGCACCGCGACGTGATGAACCTGTTCTACCAGGTTTTCGATCGCGGCTTTATGCGCGACGGTGAAGGGCGTGAAATCGAC
The DNA here is from genome assembly GCF_000762975.1 of Enterobacter sp. UCD-UG_FMILLET. NCBI lineage: Bacteria > Pseudomonadati > Pseudomonadota > Gammaproteobacteria > Enterobacterales > Enterobacteriaceae > Enterobacter > Enterobacter sp. UCD-UG_FMILLET. The sequence continues at coordinate 639,917 of NZ_JRJC01000036.1, read as the reverse complement.
TTCCGCAACACCGTCATTCTGATGACCTCGAATCTCGGCAGCGATCACCTGATGCAACTGCTCGATGAACAGCCAGAGGCCAGCGAAGGCGATCTTCACGAGCTGCTGCGTCCGATCCTGCGCGATCACTTCCAGCCCGCGCTGCTGGCCCGCTTCCAGACCGTGATTTACCGCCCCCTCTCGGAAGCAGCCATGCGTACCATCGTGGAAATGAAACTCTCACAGGTCAGCAAGCGCTTGCACCGCCACTACGGGCTGACCACGCAAATTGACGAGAGTCTCTATGACGCGCTGACCACAGCCTGCCTGCTGCCGGATACGGGGGCGCGTAACGTTGATAGTCTGCTAAATCAACAAATTTTGCCGGTGCTGAGCCAGCAATTACTCACCCACATGGCCGCCAGGCAGAAACCAGCGTCGTTACGCCTTAGCTGGAGTGAAGAGGAGGGGATCAGCCTGGAGTTTGATCGGATACAGGGAGTAAACGCATGAGCAACAATCCTCCGTTAAGATTCAGCCATAACCACCACCTTCTGGTGGTGAAGGGCTGTGAGGCCGAACCCGACGTGCTGGCTTTTGAAGGCGACGAAGCCCTGAGCCGACCATTCAGCTACCGTGTTGAGTTCACCAGCCGCGACCACGGCATCAGCAAAGAGATGATGCTGATGAAGCCCGGCTCGCTGAGGCTGCAGGCTCCGGTAGACCAGGGGTACGGCATCAAAATCCAGCAGCCGCTGCGGGTGATTCAGGGGGTGGTGACTGGTTTTGAACGCCTTGGCACCTCAAAAGATGAAACGCACTACGCCCTGACGCTGCAGCCGCGTCTGGCTCTGCTTGACCGTTCGCACCAGAACGCCATTTACCAGGATATGTCGGTCCCGCAAATCGTGGAAAAAATCCTGCGCGAGCGTCACGGCATGCGTGGTCAGGATTTTCTGTTCTCGCTGTCAAAAGAGTACCCGCGCCGTGAGCAGGTGATGCAGTACGGCGAGGACGATCTGCACTTTATCACCCGCCTGCTGGGTGAGGTCGGTATCTGGTTTCGCTTCACCACCGACACGCGCCTCAACATTGACGTGGTGGAGTTTTACGACAGCCAGCAGGGGTACGAGAAAGGTCTGACGCTGCCGTCGGTACCGCCATCGGGCCAGCATTCAAAAGGCGTGGATTCGGTCTGGGGAATGGAATGCCATCACAGCGTGGTGCAGAAGCAGGTCAGCACCCGGGACTACAACTACCGTCAGGCCACGCAGGACATGAACACCCTGGTGGATGCGACCCGCGGGGATGTCACCACGTACGGTGATGCCTATCACTGGGCGGATAACTACCTGACGCCGGGCAGCATCTATGACCGCAATCCGGCCCCGGAGTCCGGAGCCTTTTATGCCCGCCTTCGTCACGAACGCTACCTGAATGGTCAGACCCGGGCGCAGGGCATCACCAGCTGTCCGACGCTCTCGCCGGGTCAGGTACTGAAAGTCACCGGCGGGTATGAAGTGGCTGACGTGTATGCGCAGGGCGTGGTTATCACGGCGATGCACACGTATGCCCGCCGTGATAAGGACTTTGCGGTTGCTTTTGACGGCGTTCCGGACAGCACTGATTTTAGTTTCCGTCCTGAGCCGGGGGCACGCCCGGTGATAGCGGGCACACTTCCGGCCCGCGTCACCAGCACCACCGAAAATGACATCTATGGTCACATCGATAAAGACGGTCGCTATCGCGTCAACATGCTGTTTGACCGTGATAACTGGGAAACCGGGTTCGAGAGCCTGTGGGTGCGCCAGTCCCGCCCGTATGCAGGGGATACCTACGGTCTGCACCTGCCGCTGCTGGCGGGCACTGAAGTGGCGATTGGTTTTGAGGATGGTAACCCGGACCGGCCGTACATCTCCGGCGTGCTGCACGACTCGGCGCACGGCGACCACGTCACCATCCGCAACTACAAACGTAACGTCCTGCGCACCCCGGCTAACAACAAAATCCGCCTCGATGACGAGCGTGGAAAAGAGCACATCAAGGTCAGCACGGAGTATGGCGGCAAGAGCCAGCTCAACCTCGGGCATCTGGTCGACAGCGAAAAACAGCAGCGTGGTGAGGGGTTTGAGCTCAGGACGGACAGCTGGGGTGCTATCCGTGCGCAGAAAGGGCTGCTTATCAGCGCTGACGGCCAGACCAGGGCGCAGGGGCAGGTGCTGGAGATGCAGGCAGCGATGAGCCAGCTGGAGCAGGCGCGGTCACTGGCTGAATCGTTACGCAGCGCGGCAGAGGCGGCGAGGGCTGAACTGGCAGATGTGCAGATGCAGAAGGCGCTGCTGTCAGACGCGCTGACGGATTTAAAGAAAGCAGCGCTGCTGGTCTCGGCGCCGGAAGGGATAGCGCAGGTGACGGGGAAAAGCCTGCAGCAGTCGGCGGGAGACAACATCATCAGCACCAGCGGCGGGCACACAGATTTCAGCGCACTGAAAAGATTCACGGTGGCGGCCGGGGAGCGGGTAAGTCTGTTTGCGCAAAAGCTGGGCATCAAAATGTTTGCCGGCAAAGGGAAGGTGGAGATCCAGGCGCAGGGGGATGAGATGACGCTGGATGCGCTGAAGGATATCCGCATCAGCAGCAGCGAAGGCAGGCTGGTCATCAGCGCGAAGCAGGAAATTATTCTCACCAGCGGAGGCGGCTATATCCGTATTGCTGATGGTGTCGTGGAGTGTGCGGCACCGGATAAAATTATCCAGCGGGCAGCAGTGTGGCAGAAGTTTGGCGGGCAAAGTATGAGCCAGGCAATGCAGAGCTGGGAAAACGCGAATTTTTCTTATACGCCTAAGGCGATTGATGCCTACGATGGGTCAGCTCTGGCAGCGCAGAAAATGGCCATTCAGGGTGAGGATGCAGCGAGTCAAACCGTCTCAACCTCTGAAGATGGAAAAGGCGATTTAATGAAGCAGGTTAATATGGTGACGGACAAACTGCGGTTCGAGGGAGAAAAATAGCCATGACTCTAGCAGCAGAAAACGAGATCGTGAGCCGACCAGAATATGATGAAAATGGGCGAGTGTACTACAGTCTGCCTAATGGCAGAGCGGAAGACAATTTGGTGGTTGCCTGTCCTAAGGTGGCGGAAAAGGTGATCCCGGTTATTTTTCTGCCGGGAGTCATGGGAACGAATCTCAAAAAGATAAAATCCCCTGAAAAAGTCTGGCATGCTGACATGTTTCAGGGCTCAGATGCGCTGGCATGGCTGTATAAGTCTAAAGAACAAAGAAAAGCCTTGCTGGATCCTCTTACCACCGAAGTCGATTTAACGGGAAAGGTACTTTACGACGATCTTGACGGTAGAGGGTTTCCCTCCAGAGTTGCCCGTGGCTGGGGCAGTGCGCTTTACAAAAGCTATGGTGAACCTCTCCATGTGCTTCAGTGCATGCTGAATGACGGTCATATTCTGATTGATAACCTGATCAATGGCACCAGCAGGCGAACGCCGCGGCAGTTACTGATTGGTAAAAATTTAGGTGCAGAGAAAGGAGAAGATGCGCTTACTGAGTCTGAGGTCAGGCGGAGTTATGATTACCTTTTTCCCGTGCATGTTTTTGGCTATAACTGGCTGCAGTCAAACGCCGATTCGGCCGCCTTTCTCGAGCGATATATCAGTGAGACGTTAGGCACTTATCACGGCAGGCTTGCCACCAATAAAGTCATTCTGGTCACCCACTCCATGGGCGGCCTGGTGGCCCGACATTATTCAGAACAAATGAACGGCAGAGACAATATTCTGGGCATCGTTCACGGCGTTATGCCTGATCTGGGATCGCCGGCGGCATATCGCCGAATGAAGACCGGAGAGCGGGATATTGTCGGAGCAGTAATTGGCGCTGACGCGGCAAACCTGATGCCAGTACTGGCCCAGTCGCCCGGTCCGCTGCAGCTGCTGCCGGGTAAAGCCTACGGGCCGGGTTGGCTGAAAATTAAAGGCGGAACGGAAACAGCGTATAAGCCGGAGTCTGACCCTTACACGGAAATTTATCTGAATGAAAGTGACTGGTGGCGGCTGTGTGAAAAAGGGCTGCTGCTGGATGATGTGGGTAAGGGTTGGAAGGCCTATCAGAGCAGGATAAAAAAGGATGTGCAAAAATTTATAGAAAATTTAAACGGCAAATATCATCCCAATACCTATGCATTTTATGGTGCCAGTGAAAAATATCCTTCAGACGATCATCTGATATGGCAGCAAATTCCTGCTCCCAGACCGGTTATGGGAGTGCCGCTGGAACTTCCCGTGTATCGTCAAGTAGCAGGTAATACGTTTGAATTGACCTCCTCCGGCAGCGCCGGCGACGGTACCGTACCTGTACGAGCCGGCCGTATCAGATTTTCCGGGATCCGCTCTTTGCTTGCGACTGAAGTCGATCATGAAGGTGCCTATGCCGTGGGGGATACCAGTACGGAAAACGGTCTTTCCGTTGCGATAAAGTTCACGCTACGCTCGATTATAAAAATGACCGGGGAGGTTACCTCATGCAGGTAAGGCATTTATGGATGGGCTTACTTGCTGTCGTCCTTATTCTCTCTACCATTTTCTGGTTACTCACCCGTTCGTGGCCGGTAGCCCCTTTAACGGCAAAGGAAAAACAAATGACGGATAAACTATTTGAACAGACCAAACCTCAGTGCATTGGCCGCTATCTTTTTGATGTGCCCGTTTCATTTAACAACGCTGCGATGGGTCAGGTAAAGATTAATGAAATGAGAATTACCAGCAAGCGGCTGTATCCTCCGGCGTTTGCACAACGTATCCGTTTACGGGAACAGGAGTTAAACAACAGTCCTGCAGCTGATCCCAAAGACCTTCCTTATCTGAAACAGGTATATCGGATAAATGACAATGCAGTCATTTTTGATCGAAATGAAAACGAGAGTGTTCCTGGTTTTGGGAGAGTTCTTGAAGGGCATCTTTATAGTAATGGCGTGGCATTCATCATAACAACTGAGATTACTGACCTGTCCGACCCAAAATATAAAAAGGACAGAGAGGATTATTTAAATAGTGGTTCGAAGGAAATCGATTTAAACGATAAGCATCAGAAGTTGGTGGAAATGCAAAGCCTGCTATCCAGACTAAAGGGAAGGGAGGATGAAGAGGTGCCAACACTGCCTGGTATCTGTATTCCGGAAGGTATTATTAATGATTCGGGAGTGATTTCGAACGATGTCATCAACATTATATATAACAGTGATGACTTTGGCCTTATTGTTAATAGTGATAATACGCTTCGAAAATCTGAACCGCTCTTAGAAAGGTCTGATGAAATCAATGCTACCCTCATCAGAGTTGGCGCACATACTCTGAAGAAAGGGGCAGTAAAACTACCGGAGATAAATGCAGAAGAGTGGCTGATGAAAGGTAAGCAGGACATTTATCAACCAAAAGAGAAAATAGTTCCTGCCTACAGATTCGCCTTTTATGGGAATGAGGATATAGCCGATTTAAGGCATCCGGTATTTTCCGTTGAGTTGAATAATTCTGGTTTGGAAACAAAAAACTATACGGATTCACAACTGGTTGATATCTGGAACAGAATCACAAGAACGTTCAGGTATCGAACTGGAACAGCTCCGGTAAACACCAAGCAATAAGTGTATCTTCAATAAGAGAGAGGTCTAAATATGCCCGCATTCGTCATGAACGCTACCTGAAGGGCCAGATCCGGACGCAGGGCATCACCAGCTGCCCGGTCCTCTTTCCGGCCCAGGTGCTGAAAGTGGCCGACGTGTTTGCGCATGGCGTGGTCATCACGGCGATGCACACGTATGCCCGCCGTGATAAGGACTTTGCGGTTGATTTTGACGGCATTCCGGACAGCACTGATTTTAGTTTCCGTCCTGAGTCGGGCGCACGCCCGGTGATGGCGGGCACACTTCCGGCCCGCGTCACCAGCACCACCGAAAATGACACCTATGGCCACATCGATAAAGACGGTCGCTATCGCGTCAATATGCTGTTTGACCGTGATAACTGGGAGACTGGGTTCGAGAGCCTGTGGGTGCGCCAGTCCCGCCCGTATGCCGGCGACACCTACGGACTGCACCTGCCGCTGCTGGCGGGCACTGAAGTGGCGATTGGTTTTGAGGATGGTAACCCTGACAGACCGTACATCTCCGGCGTGCTGCACGACTCGGCCCACGGCGACCACGTCACCATCCGCAACTACAAACGTAACGTGCTGCGTACCCCGGCGAACAACAAAATCCGCCTTGATGACGAGCGCGGGAAAGAGCATATCAAGGTCAGCACGGAGTACGGCGGCAAGAGCCAGCTGAATCTCGGTCACCTGGTCGACAGCGAAAAACAGCAGCGTGGTGAGGGGTTTGAGCTCAGGACGGACAGCTGGGGCGCGATACGGGCGCAGAAAGGGATATTTATCAGCGCTGATGGCCAGACGAAGGCGCAGGGTCAGGTGCTGGAGATGCAGGCAGCGATGAGCCAGCTGGAGCAGGCGCGGTCGCTGGCTGAAGCGTTACGCAGCGCGGCAGAAGCGGCGAGGGCTGAACTGGCAGATGTGCAGACGCAGAAGGCGCTGCTGTCAGAGGCGCTGACGGATTTACAGAAAGCGGCGCTGCTGGTCTCGGCGCCGGAAGGGATAGCGCAGGTGACGGGGAAAAGCCTGCAGCAGTCGGCGGGAGACAACATCATCAGCACCAGCGGCGGGCACACAGATTTCAGCGCACTGAAAAGATTCACGGTGGCGGCCGGGGAGCGGGTAAGTCTGTTTGCGCAAAAGCTGGGCATCAAAATGTTTGCCGGCAAAGGGAAGGTGGAGATCCAGGCGCAGGGGGATGAGATGACGCTGGATGCGCTGAAGGATATCCGCATCAGCAGCAGCGAAGGCAGGCTGGTCATCAGCGCGAAGCAGGAAATTATTCTCACCAGCGGAGGCGGCTATATCCGTATTGCTGATGGTGTCGTGGAGTGTGCGGCACCGGATAAAATTATCCAGCGGGCAGCAGTGTGGCAGAAGTTTGGCGGGCAAAGTATGAGCCAGGCAATGCAGAACTGGGAAAACACTGATTTTGCCATAACTCCTGAAGTCAGAAGGTTATCGGATGACTCGCCGGTGGCCGGTCTGAAGCTGGGTTTAACAGGCGGGGATGGCACGCAGCAAAGTTTAGCGACCTCCGCTTCAGGGACCACTGCGGTGCAGAATAATATTAATATCGATTCTCTCAACGCCTCTTTGCTGGATAAAACATAAGGCGTTGCGTTATTTCGAAGTATATCTTCGGGGAAAGCACCGTGTTGATTGTCACGAAGGTCTTTCTGAAGATTATTTTCCTGAACGGAAAAAGGAAGGAATTCATGACGGAAGAAAATACGACAGGTAATGAGAGCAGTCCCTCGACGATCTACATAAAACCAGAATGGGACGACAATGGAAAGGTCTACTGGCCCGGCATACAGAATCAAAAAAAATCAGAGAATGCTAAAGCCGTTTTGCATCAGCCGCCTGTCAAAGCGATCCCCGTTATCTTCCTGCCTGGGGTGATGGGGACTAATTTGATGGGTACTGACGAAGGAAAGGAAAATGATATCTGGCGTGGCGATAGTTTGGGAGGAGTATTTCTTAAATGGGCACGCAAGGATGGTACTGAACGAAGAGAGTTGCTTAATCCCGACACCACAAAGATGGATGACCGTGGGGATATTAACCAGACCATCTATTCTCCGATTTCCGATGATGGGAAATTATTTACAACCCGCCGGGAGCGGGGCTGGGGGGAGGTTTTATCCTTCAGCTACGGTAAGTTTTTAAGTGTTTTACAAGGTGCGCTGTTGGATGACTGGCAGCAGGATCTGTTCACTATGGTAAATCAACGTCGGAGAAAAACGGGGTATTAAGTCAGCTGGTCGGCAAATCGCTGTCTGAAGAGAAAGATACTGAGATTACCGGCGAATCCATCCTGACTCAGCAGGAACTGAACCATTTCAAGAACTTTTTATTCCCGGTTCACGTCTATGGCTATAACTGGCTGCAGGATAATAAAACCTCGGCGCAAGGACTGGTTGCCTTTATCGACAGGACTATCAGCCTCTACAAAAATCAGCGCGGCCACGGCATGCCCTTTCACGCCGGGCAGGAAAAAGTCATTATCGTTATCCATTCCATGGGCGGGCTGGTGGCTCGTTACGCGTCCCAGGTTTTGGGCGCAAAAGATAAGATTCTGGGGATAGTGCATGGGGTGATCCCCGATCTTGGCTCACCGGCAGCATACCGCCGCATGAAGGTTGGCGCAAAACAGGAAGGCATGGCCGGAGCCGTGTTGGGTAATACCGCAGAAGAGCTGATGCCGGTCCTGGCCAGGGCTCCTGCGCCGCTTCAGCTCTTACCTTCGGCGAAATACCTTTCCGGAGCGCCCTGGCTGAGCGTGGAAAGGGCTGGCGAAGACGGCAGCGATGTAAAACTATCGCAAGCCGGGGATCCTTTCGGGGAGATTTACCTCAACAAGACGCTGTGGTACCGCCTGTATGAATCCGACATTATCGATAAGTATGAGGCAGTTAGTCAGAGCAACTGGACTAACTATGTACGTTTAGTTGATAAGGCTGTCCGCAAGTTTATTTCTCTAATGGATAGTAAAGGCTATCATCCTAATACTTACGCTTTTTACGGTCATAAAATCGACTCCGACGGTACTTTAGCGTGGCGGAAAACCTCCATCACATATCCGAAAAATATGCATGAAAATGACAGGAGGCTACCCAACAACTATCGGGAAATCCCCCTGCCATTTAATCGTTCCCAGCTTTATGTGGTCACCTCGTCAAAAACGCCGGGTGATGGCACGGTGCCAGTGGAGTCGCTGAGCGCCATATGCCGCAACAGCGAAATCAAAAGTGTTCTGGCAACCGGCGTTGACCATCAGGGAGCCTACGACGTCAGCAGCCTGAAGGATATTAAAGACAGGCCAGCCCTTCAGTTTACCCTAAGGGCCATTATGAAAATGGTTCAGGAGATCCCTATCCCATGAATGCGATTCGGCAGCTTACAGCGCTATCTCTTATGGCGGGCAGTATATTTTTCATTGCCCAGGCTACGGCAACCACGCCAGTGCAGAAGGACAGTCCAGTGATAAATACTTTGTTTGCGCAAACCAAACCACAGTGCATCGGGCGCTATGTGATTGACGTTCCCGAGTCGTTTAACAACCGGCTTCACGATATAATTTTTATCGATGATTTTAAAATTGAAAGTAAACCTCTATATCCGCCTGCATTTAAACAGCGGGTGCAATTAAGAGAGCAGGAACTGCGTGATGCTATAAATAAGCCTGAAAATGAGTCTGTAAATGCACCGTTTATAAAAGAAAAAATTGAGCTGTCTGATGGTAAGGGAGTTATTTTTGACAGGAATATTTCAGGGGAAGATGACCTCGGAAGAGTTTTAGAAGCACATGTATTTGTAAATGCAATAGCTTTTATTATTACGACGGAAATACTTGATTTATCCAGTCCTAAATATAGGGAAAGAAAAAAACATACACTAAAGCTGGTTTTACCGAGGCTCAAATGAATGAGAAGCCAGCCAAACTGGCCGCCCTGCAGTCTCTGATATCACGGCTTAGCGGCAGAAAAGATGAGGATATTCCGCCTGCTAAAGGCGTGTGTATACCGAATGGGTTTATCCGGGATGATGGCGAAAAGCATCTGGAAAAAATTACATTTAGTTATGAAAATGACGACTTTATTTTAGGTGTATATACAAACAATAAATATCCTGGTTCTGAGGATACCCTGTTTAATCGTAGCGCACAAATTAATGAAGCGCTTAAAACCTCAAATCAGTACACCATAAAGAAAATAGCTCTCTCTCCGAACGGTATTCCGGCGGAATCATGGTTGTTTGGTGGTATCCGAACCATCAGAAATCCGGCGACGGGGCAGGATGAGAAGACTACATGATTTTGATTTTAAAGCCAATGAGCGTGATGCTACAGCAGATAAGCCAAGGTTTGGTATTGGACTCACCAGCGAGTATAAAAAAACGCGTTACAGCGAAGAGCAGATGATTGAAATCTGGGACAGGCTAGTGAATTCCCTTCGTTATAAGTAGCGCTGGTAAAATTAGTCATGCTGTCCGTATACATTCACAATATTTGAAAATAGAGGATGCGCAATGAGTGTCGGTTACTTTTTACGAGTCGGTGATAGCACCACCTGTGGTGGGAAGATCCTTACCGGCGATCCAACATTTCAATGGTATGGCGTTTCTGCTGCAAGAGAAGGAGATATGGTTAACTGCGGTAAGCACCCGGGAACATACAAAATCTTAGGCGGAGTTGCAGATACATTCGATGGAGGCTCGGTTCTGGCGGGGTCACTCGATAGCTTTAGTTCCTGCCCATGTCACGCGAAATTTATCCCTGGTATTCCGGATAGCTATTCTAAGGCCTGAGGAAGGTATGGGGAATTAGAAAAAACATCGCCACTGAAAAAATTAAAACAATGCATCCCTCTAAGGTAGAAGATAAAAAGGAATGATTAATGAAGGATAAATCTCAATGTAGCTTACTGCTTGCTGGCCTGATGTCTCTGATTTTCATTATTGCTTGTCAAACGAAGGCGGTCACCGTTGAACGTAATAAAAACATTCAGATAGTTAATCCATTCTCGGGTTCAAGCCCTGATGGGCAATGCTATAAAATAACTGCTGAAAATAAAGATTATTATGGTCGTCTGGATAAATATGGTCATCCATTACAAATTCCTGAAATTGAAAATAAGGATATCAAAATTAGCCTGAGATTATTAAACGATAGAGATTGCAGAGAAAAAGGAATCTAATGTTCACTGGCAGTCAAGTAATGAGCAGGGCTGAGCGGCAGGCAGTCCGTTGAAGGAAAATGAGAAGTTTACAACGTGGAATATAAACTAGTTTACTTCGATTTATGTGGCGCACTATCAGGTACATTTTTAGATAACAAAGTTGATTTCAAATACATTTCCTCAATGGAGAAAAATTTCCCTGTTACTATAATTGAAGAGCTTTTATTTGAATAAGTTGCCCCCTTTGCTTCACGAATCTTATGATCCCAGCACCTTCGGTATGGAGTGGGTTTGATAAAAAAGCGTTATTGATTGATATTTGCGACTATAGAAATAAAACGGTTTTGCCGAAAAGTGTAAGCATAAGCTTCTCGTGTATATTCTCAAAATAACTTACAGGAAAGAATGGCTTACTCTGAAAAATGAAACGCTACAGCGTTACCTCTAAAATAACGTATGGTTAATATTTTATTTGAGTTTTTAATGAATGGCATGACATTTAGTTAATCTGGATCGTTGTGCATGATTTTTTAAATTCTTTTTTAGTCTTTAATAAAACATACAAATATCGAGTTTTACTATGGCATGGCCTATACCTGATATTCCTGATAAAAAATCTCTTCCACCACCAAAGTTATGGTTCTGGATAATAGTATTGGTACTGATGTTGATAGTGGGGGCTATTTCCAGCTTATGGATCTGGAATAAGGCAACTTATGCTGAAGTTTTCTTCTACGGTGCTCTCCCCGCATTGTTGATTTGGTTATGCTTATTCGGGGTGCTGTTTAATCGCTACGAGCAGTCTGTCGCAGCTAGTCGGGCCTGGGATTTCGAAAGAGAACAAACCAAAGCTGAATGGCGCAACTGGAGTCGACAGCAGCTTGCCGTGGTTGGTAATGTTTTGTTTTCTCCGGAAGAGAAAGGAATGGAGGCACTACTTGACGAGTTGGAAAAGGTTCCTGCATTTCCTAAAAAAGCTCGCCCATTATTCAACTCCCAGCATAGCTTTCAAGATTTTATGAAGGAAACAGACAGAAAGCTGGAGTTACAACATCCCGGATATCGTTATTCCCTGCACTCTGTTTATGTTTACCAGTCGCCAGATAGGATTGATGAAAAAAGCATTGAGTTAATTTCTCAACAATGGGATCTCATTCCCAATTTAATCTATTCCATGAAGACTCTAGATTCTTTCTATGATGAAAAGAATTTTGATGGACTGGTATTAATGCTTTGTCTTCAGGACTGGCCTCATCGGCGCAGCGGGCAGTCAAGTGAGTTTATTTCTGCTCAGCTCCTTACGTCATCTGCTTATGCTCATCAGCATTCATTGCCTGTTATCGCTGGCATAACTCGTACGATGCCACTGGAAGAGGGTAAGCTTAACAATGAGTTAGATATGTTATTCGAATATGTTCAGCCCGATAAGCAGAGTCTGGAATACGTTTGGCTGTTGGGAGCGGCTCAAAAAGCTGCTACAGAAATAATGCAATATGCAACTCTTCATCACTGGCCGCTGCCGGAGAAAAGACCTCTGCATTCTATCGATCTCTCCTTTGGACCTCCCGGAGAGATGGCCTTGCCACTTTCCCTCGCGATGCTGGCCGAGGCCGCCAATAAAACGGGTAAGGATCAACTGCTGGTAAATCAGACGCCGCAGAAAACAGGGACACTTTGCTTGATTGCCAGGGAGCTTTACGCATGACCGAACAAAAAATAATGCCAAATGCACGCTATGGCTCATGGGGGTATTTCCTTCTGATTGTCGGTCTGGCGGGGATAATCGCATTTTTAATTTTTATCAATCAGGAGAGTTTGAACAAACTTGGGATTTCAGCTCAAAAAATCTGGACGATTTGGGGAACTGTGTTTGCCGTTTTACTCTTTGGCCTGATTGGTTCACCTGTTTGGTGGCGATGGAAGCAGAGAAGAAATCAGGCTGTCTATAAGCCGCAGATGTCAGGGGAAAAGCTCGCTCCTTCCTCAGTTGCGAGCGGTGACAGTGGTCAATTATTCTCCAGTCTTAAAAATCATCTTCGAATTCGTTACAGATTTTTCTGGCGCAACAAAGTCCGCCTCCTGCTTGTTACCGGCGACGAAACTGCCATCAATCAGTTAGTACCCAACCTTCAGGCCAGCCAGTGGCTAGAAGGTAACCGTACGGTCTTGATTTACGGCGGCAACCTTGCGGCAGATATTGATGCGGAAAAATATGCCTCACTTCGCAAATTGCGTCGTGGTCGTCCTCTGGACGGTATCGTCCGGGTAATAGGCGAAGGCCAGTACCTTACCCCGCAAATGAGCGACAACGATCTTCGCGGTCTGGAGAAAATCAGCGAGGCGCTGCGCTATTCCGCCCCGGTTTATCTCTGGCAACTGTGCGACAGCGCATGGGCGCAGGCGGCGCGCCAGCCTCAGGCTGTCGGCGTGACGCTGCCGCTGCGGGCGAAACCGGACGAGGTGACGGCTCAGCTCAACAGCCTGCTGCCGCAGCTGCGCGAGCAGGGGCTGTCACAAATTGCGGATAACAACCGCTACGATTTTTTACTGCGTCTGGCGCAGCAGTTTGAGCAAGGGTCCAGCACAGGCTGGGCCGACCGGCTGACGCCGTGGCTGTTCAGTTCACAGCAGCGGGTACCGCTGCGTGGGCTGGTATTCAGCCAGGACGGGAAAGAAGATCCTTCCGCCGAAGTCCTTAAAGTAGCATCGCTTCCTTCGCATAAACACGCGCTGACTTTCCCGGCCAGCTGGCAGGGCGTTATCGACGATTGCACTCGCGTGCGTGGTCGTCGCGTGGGCATGGCGTGGGAACAGACCCTCGCCTGGACGCTGATGACCATTATCGGGATTTGGGGAGTCGGGCTGTTGCTCTCTTTTGCCCTGAACTACAGTCAGATTTCCTATGTGGCAGATCGGGCCCGCAATCTGGTGGAGCATCCCTCGGTCTCGGATTATCAGTTGGCAGCCCTGCATGCCCTGCACAATGACGCGAGTCGCCTGCAGCATCATGTTCGTGACGGTGCTCCGTGGTATCAGCGCTTCGGTCTTGACCATAATCAGCAGTTGCTCAACGCATTGCTGCCCTGGTACGGCGTGGCGAACAACCGGCTAATACGCGACCCGGCAAATGCTGCCCTGGCGCAAAAGCTCACCGCCCTGATCAACTCAGCGCCAAACAGCGACCAGCGTGCACAGCTGGCGAGGCCGGGTTATGACCAGCTTAAAGCCTGGCTGATGATGTCTCGCCCGGATAAAGTCGACGGCGCGTTTTATGCACAAGCTATGAAAACCGTGCAGCCAACGCGTATGGGGATCTCCACCGGCTTATGGCAAAGCCTGTCGCCGGATTTATGGTCCTTCTATATCTCTGAACTGCCCAAGCAGCCACAGTGGAAAATCACGCCGGATGAACAACTGGTCAGCCAGAGCCGCCAGGTGCTGTTACAGCAGATTGGCCGCCGCAATGCTGAAAGCACGCTGTACGAGAATATGCTCAAATCCGTGCGTCGTAACTTTGCCGATGTGTCTCTGGAAGACATGACCAGCGGAACCGATGCGCGGCGGCTGTTCACCACCGAGGAAGTGGTCCCGGGCATGTTCACCCGTCAGGCATGGGAAGGTGGCATTCAGCAGGCTATCGAAAAGGCCGCAAATTCACGCCGGGATGAAATCGACTGGGTGCTGAGCGATTCCCGTAAAGCCGTATCGGCGGACATGTCGCCGGAAGCGCTCAAAGCACGCCTGACAGAGCGTTATTTCACTGACTTTGCCGGCAGCTGGCTGAACTTCCTTAACAGTCTGCGCTGGAATTCTGCGAACAATATTGCCGATGTGACCGACCAGTTGACGTTAATGAGTGATATCCGCCAGTCGCCACTGATTGCCCTGATGAACACCATCGCCTGGCAGGGGCAGACCGGTCAGCAAAGCGAAGGCCTTTCGGACTCCATTATCAAATCGGCTAAAGATCTGGTTGGTGGAAAAGACAAACCCGCAATTGACCAGTCTGCGATAGGTCCACAGGGACCACTGGATGAAACTTTCGGTCCGCTGCTTCAGCTTCTCGGCAAAAACACGGGCAGCAACGTCATGTCGGCTGACAACTCACTGAGCCTGCAGACGTATCTGACCCGTATCACCCGCGTGCGTCTTCGCTTGCAGCAGGTGGCCAGCGCTTCTGACCCGCAGGAGATGATGCAAACCCTGGCGCAGACCGTATTTCAGGGAAAAAGTGTGGATCTGACCGACACCCAGCAATATGGCAGTCTGATTTCGGCAAGCCTTGGTGAAGAGTGGAGTGGTTTTGGTAGCTCGATGTTTGTACAGCCGCTGACCCAGGCCTGGGAGACCGTGCTTCAGCCGTCGGCGGCGAGCCTGAATGACAAATGGAGCCGCTCCGTGGTGGCGAACTGGCGCACCGCCTTTGACGGACGCTTCCCGTTCGCTGCGAGCAAGAGTGACGCCTCTTTGCCGATGCTGGCAGAGTTCATCCGTAAAGACAGTGGGCGCATAGATCGATTCCTGACCACAGAACTCAATGGAGTGCTTCACAAAGAAGGCAGCCGGTGGGTACTTGATAAGGTCAACAGCCAGGGGCTGAGCTTTAACCCGGCCTTCTTGCGTGCCATTAACCAGCTGAGTGAGTTGTCAGACATTCTGTTTACCGATGGCAGTCAGGGCATCAGCTTCGAGCTGCAGGCACGTCCTGTGCCGCGGGTAGTGGAGACGCAGCTAACAATTGATGGACAAAAGCTGCACTACTTTAATCAGATGGCTGACTGGCAGTCCTTCCGCTGGCCGGGAGAGACTTACAAGCCGGGAACCATGCTGACCTGGACCACGGTCAACGCCGGCGCGCGTCTGTTCGGGGATTACCGAGGGACCTGGGGCTTTATTCGCTGGCTGGATCGGGGCAAACGGCAGCAGCTTGACCACAGTCAATGGATGGTGAGTTTCACCGCCCCGGATGATAGTACGTTGCAGTGGGTATTGCGTTCACAGCTGGGCAACGGGCCGCTTGCATTACTGGCACTGCGCGGCTTCACGCTGCCGGATCAGATTTTCAGCGTTGACAGCGCGGCCACGGCTCAGGCTCTGATGGCCAATACGGAAATCAGTGACATGGATGGAATCGAATAATGAGCACTCTTCAGAATCTGGTTGCCGCCTGTCAGGCGGACGAAACTGAGCTGCGGCAGCAGGCGCAGGCGCGTACGGAACGCTGGCATCCCTGGCTTTCCCCTGTCAGCGATACCCGTCCTGCTGGGGAAGAACCAGGATATGACGATGATTTCCAGCGTATAAGAGAGGAGGTGAATAAACTCTCCGGCATCGATACCGGGCTGATTTGTACGCTTGCTGAAAAACTACTGACCACCACTGCCAAAGATATCCGTATTGCGACCTATTACTGCTGGGCCCGTCTGCACCAGGACGGAGAAGCTGGCTTTGCCGAAGGGCTTGAACTGCTGGCGGGATTACTGCAGCGCTACGGAGCGCAGCTTTATCCGCAGCGGGAGCAAAGCCGTAAACCGGCGCTGGAGTGGCTTGCAGGCTCTCGTCTGCTTGATAGTCTGTCCTTGTGGCCTGAAGTGGTACGCCATGATGCTATGCGCACTACCGGTGCGCTGCTGCTCATCCGCAGCAGTCTGGACGCTGAGTCAGAAGCGTCCTGTCCGGATCTGAATGCGCTTTACAGCGCGCTGGAATCCCGCCTGTTGAAGGCCGGTGGTGTGGATGCTTTGGTTCCGCAGAACGCCAGTAACAACCCTCAGTCAAAGGCCTCTGCACACACGACTGAGCATGACGCTCCAGCCCTGAGCCGCATCACGTCCGGTCAGGATTTGTTGACTCAGGCCCGTACACTGGCGGGGTATTTGCGTGAACAACCCGATGGCTGGCTTCCCGCACACCGGCTGATGAAAAGCCTGCGTCACGACACGCTGAGAGCGATTCCTGCGCCGGATGCCGAAGGAAAAACGCGTATCGAACCACCGCGGGCTGACCAGCGGTCCATGCTCAAGCGGTTGTACCTGCAGCAGAGCTGGCTGGAGATACTGGAGCAGGCGGACAGCACTTTTTCGCGTGGCGCCAATCACCTCTGGCTGGATTTGCAGTGGTATATCCACCAGGCACTGATGAAATCGGGGCAGGATCTACTAGCTGATATCATCGCCGCCGACCTGAAAGGACTGCTGCGCCGACTCACAGGACTTGAAACGCTGGCCTTTAATGACGGAACGCCGTTTGCCGATGAGGTCACGCTCAACTGGATAAATCAAAGCGTGCTGGACGATATGTCCAACTGGCGTGATGAGCCGGTCAGTGCTGTCAGTGAGACGGGCAACGATATTCTGGCCCTCGAGCCGGAAGCGCTGGAGAAAGCGGACACTGACGGTCTGGACGCCACACTCCACTGGCTGCAGACACGCCCGGGTACGGACTCCACGAAAGACAAATGGCTGCTGCGTCTGCTGATGGCCCGCGTGGCCGAGCAAAAGGGCAGGAATGAACTGGCGCTGCACCTTCTGGGTGAGCTCGATAGTGCTGCGCAGTCCATCACCCTCACACAGTGGACACCGGCGCTGTTATTTGAAGTGAAATCCCGTCGCCTCAGACTGCTGCGTATGAAAGCAACACGCAGTGAAACCGATAAATCACGTCTTCAGCCTGATATGGACCAGCTACTGGCCGGTCTGATTGCGCTCGACCCGGCAAGCAGTGCGGTGCTCTGCGGGTAAAAACGCCTGGCCTACTTTTAAAATTCATCTATTCAGGTTTTTTATGGACGACTTAACCCTGCGTTATTACGACGCCGAAATGCGCTATCTTCTGGAAGCCGGTGAAGAGTTTGCCCGTGCTCACCCCGAGCAGGCAGCAATGCTCAACCTCGATAAAGCGGGTGCGCGCGACCCGTACGTAGAGCGGCTGTTCGAGGGCTTTGCCTTCCTGGTGGGCCGGTTGCGTGAGAAGCTTGATGACGATCTGCCTGAACTGACCGAAGGGCTCGTCAGCCTGCTGTGGCCGCACTACCTGCGCACCATTCCGTCGATGTCGGTGGTGGAATTCACCCCTGACTGGCGCGAGATGAAAGAGCAGATGCGCATCGTTAAAGGCTTTGAGGTGAACTCAAGGCCGATCGGTGAGAAGGGCACGCGTTGCCGGTACACCACCACCAAAGAGATTACCCTTCAGCCATTGTCGCTTGAGAGTGCCCGACTGGCGACCGATCCTGATGGCCGCTCGGTCATCACGCTGCGCTTTAACTGCAGCCATCTCGCCGACTGGAGCCGTGTCGATCTTAGCCACATCCCGTTCTACTTCAATGCTGACGCACCGCTGGCCTGCGCCATGCATGAAGCCTTTACCATGAACACGGCGCGCCTCTGGCTGCGGATGCCGGGCGACATGGACAGAAAACCGCTCGACGGGTATTTCACCGCTCTGGGATTTGGCGATGATGATGACCTGTGGCCGAAGGGAAGCAGCAGCTTTAGCGGTTACCAGCTGTTGCTGGAGTACTTCACCTTCCGTGAGAAATTCATGTTCACAGGGCTGCGTGGGCTGGAGACCGTGGCATTTCCGGCCGAGCTCCCCTGGTTTGAAATCGACGTGGTGCTGGCAGAACGCTGGGAGCATGACTTCAGCTTTACCGAAAAGCATTTGCGCCTGAACTGTGTGCCGGTAATTAACCTGTTCCCGCTGGAATCTGACCCGCTGACGCTCAACTCCCTGCAGACCGAATACATGCTACGCCCGATGCGCGTGCAGGATGGCCATACCGAGATATACGCCGTCGATTCTGTGATGTCATCGAGCCAGCATACCTACGTGCCGTTCTCCAGCTTCCGCCACAAAGGCGGAATGATGCGCCATGAAGCCCCGGAATATTACTACCACACCCGCGTGCGCCGTAGCCCGTCGGGATTGCATAACACCTGGCTTATCCTCGGCGGCGAAGCGTTTGATAACCACACCGTCCCGGAAGATGAAAGCCTGTCGCTGACCCTCACAGGTACCAACGGCCAACTGCCGCGACGTGCGTTGCAAAGTACCGTGCTCGATACGGTAATGAAAACCACGTCGGCCAGTATTGCCGTCCGCAACCTGTGTGCGCCGACACTGCCCTGTTATCCACCTGCGCAAGACCGTTTCCACTGGCGCGTGCTGAGTCACCTCGGCAGCGGGTTCCTGTCGATGATGGATAATGCCGATGTGCTGCGCGGTACCCTCGCGCTGTACGAGTGGACCGACAGCGAGATGAACCGCCGTCGTCTGGAGGCGATTGTCGATGTGAAGCACAGTGAAACTGAGCGATTTGAGCAGGGTTACCTGGTGCGCGGCGTGCAGATTGAGGTGACGCTGGACAGCCATGGCTTTGCCGGGCGAGGCGATATCTGCCTTTTCGGCGAGATGCTGAGCCGCTTCTTTGCACTCTACACCGATATCTATCTGTTTAATCGCCTGATTATTATTCTGCAACCGACCGGAGAACGCCTGGAATGGGAAGAGAAGCACAACCGCCGTATTCCCGGCTGACCCCGCGGCTGGAGGCCGATCTTCACCGCATCAACTTTTATCGTTTATGCCAGCTACTGGAGAAGCGCCATCCGGACGGGCCGCTGATGGGCTCTACCAGCCATCCGGCGGATGACCCGGTACGCTTTGCACCACACTCTGGAATGGGGTTCCCGGCCAGTGAACTGAAGGCTGTCGAGTATGACGAGGATGATGACAGCACGCCACCGCTTATCCGCACGACCTTTATGGGGATGTACGGTGTTGATTCGCCTCTACCGACCGCCTATCTCGATGACATTTCCCAGCGCCGGGAAGGACATGAGGCGCTGCAGGGCTTTCTGGATATTTTCAGTCATCGCATCCTGACGCAGTTTTACCGCGTCTGGCGTAAATACTCTTATCCCGCCACGTTTGAGCCGGGCGGAACCGATAGCATTTCACAGTCGTTATTGGGTCTGGTGGGGCTTGGAATACCGGGCACGGCAAATCACATTGCCACGCCAGTGTCGCGCTTTCTGGCCCTGCTGGGAGTTCTGCAACAACCGGGCAAAACTCAGGAAGGGATGCAGGCACTGGTGAGCCTGCTGGCCCCCGAGACGAAGGTACAGGTGAGTCCGTATTGTCTCCGGCCTGTAGAGATCGACAGGCCGCTGGGTTTTTACGGTGACGAAGATTTTCTGCTTGATGGCAATACGCCGCTGGGTGACGAGGCGATGGATGCCGGCAGCCAGCTGCTGATTGCTCTTGCGACGGACAACGAACAGGAGGCGCAAGGCTGGAAACCGGATGGCCAGTTGTACATGGATTTCCTGGTGATGCTGCGGGTGTATCTGGGCTGGCGGTTTAAGGCCAGAATAACCCTGACGACGTCTGTTCGACTGCTGGCCGTACCCCCGCTGGGTGAGAACCCTTTCTGGCTGGGAATGAACGGCGTGCTGGGAGCAGAAGATGATAGCCATCCTGATGACATTCCTGAAACCTTTACGACAGAACTGGGCTATTACAGCGGGCTGGAGCCCGCGAAACCACAACAAGGAAACCGACGTGTCACGTACAAGTTTAACTAAAACCGTGCGCTGGATGATGCCTCTCATGGCGCTTATTCTGACCGGTTGCGGGGTGACGCAGAGCGTTACCGACGGTACCAAATCGGCGTTTAATTCTGTGTTCTATAAACAAATTAAAATCCTGCATCTGGATTTCACCGCGCGTGAAGCACTGAACACCGACTCTCGCGAAAATAACTCGCTGTCTGAGCCTGTCGTGGTCAGAGTTTACCAGCTCAAAGACCGCAAAACCTTTGATAAGACGGTTTATCAGCAATTGCTTCAGGATGATGCCAGTATTCTGAAAGACGACATGCTGGGTAGTCGTAATATCGTGGTGAAGCCGGGTGGTGATGCAAGCCTTGATATGCCGATGGAAGAAGAGGCGCAGTTTGTCGCGGTAGTGGGGCTGTTCCGCCATCCGGACATGACCAACGACACCTGGAAGCTGGTTATCAAGCGCAGCGATCTGGATCCCGATAAACCGCGCATTCTGGAAGCCGGTGAGAACCATCTGACGCTGCAACCGCTTAAGGACAATTGATGCCTCAGGGACATAACACGCCTTCGCTGTATGAAATGCTAACCGGGAATTTTAGCGGTGGCCTCGACCTTAAACAGGTCAGTGAAGAAAACCAGGTCATCCTTTCGGTTCTGGATAACATGCTGCGCGTTCTCAACTGTCGCGCCGGCACGCTGGCGCATCTGCCTGACTACGGGCTGCCCGATATGACCAAAATCCTGCAGGGCATGCCGGGAACGGCTCATGAGCTCATGGGCACATTGTCTGCCGTTCTGCTCAAATATGAACCGCGCCTGAAAAAGATAGACGTTGTTCTGCTGGAGCAGAACGTCCCCGGCGAGCTGCGCTATGCCATTGATGCTGAACTTAAAGGGATTGGCCTGGTACGCTACGGGACTGAGTTTATGCCCGAAGGGCGTGTCCTGTTGCGGCATCTCAGGCAACAGCAGTATCTCGACACAACTCTCCGTATATAAGGCAGATAACACCATGTCAGTAAAATCACATTTCCTGAAGAAGCTGCAGGCCAGACAGCCTGCACCCGTTCCCGCAGCTAATAAAAGCCAGGCTGATATTGCAGAGTTTCGCCAGCGAATGGCTGAGCTTCAGAATGAGATGGACGCATGGCTGACAGATACGGGACTTAATACGGAGCCACGGACGGTATGCGTTCCGGACCTGCTGGTGGAGAGCGGGGCTTTTGATATTTCCGGTATCGTCCTGCGTTATGGTAACCGGGCGGTTAAGTTTATGCCGATATTTCTTTATGGACAGGGAGTCGCAGGTTGTATCGAGGTGACTTTGTGTTTCGGGGATAAGGTGATTTCTCAGGGACGGCTGTTCATGCGGGTGGGGAGCGTAAATGACTGGATCTATACTCCCCCTGATACATCACCTCAGTCAGGAAAACTATTTGATGAAGGTGTTTTTTTCGGTCTGATTTTAGCGCTGCTGCCATAGCAATAACATTCATTTCTTTATTAGTCATTGCGTTTCTACACGCAAAACTGTCTTACACATCAACTGACGATATTAACCGACACGGATATGCAGGCCCTGCAGAATGACCAAACATATAACGTTAAAAACCGGCGGCGACCCGCGTACGCTGCCAGATTATGCCGCTCTCCGCGATGAACTCAGCAAGCTGACGCATCCTGCTCGCCCTGATGTGAACTGGCAATATGTTCAAAGACTCTGTCTCTCAATGTTTGAACAAAACGGCGTGGAGTTGCAGACAGCAGCCTGGTACACCCTTGCCCGTACTCACCTGTCTGGATTAGCTGGCCTGAATGAAGGGCTGGCGATTCTGGAGGCCCTGATTAGCCGCCAGTGGCACACCTTATGGCCGAAGACACAACACGCTCGTATGGAAATCCTTAGCGGCCTTAGCCAGCGCCTGCAGCAGCGCATGCGTATGCTTCCATTCAACAACAGCCATCTTAGTGAGCTTTATCGTGCAGAAGCGTTACTTACCAGCCTGAGCGCGGTGCTCCAGCGCCTGGAACTCAAACACCTTAGCCAGCTCGACACGTTACGAACGTTGATACGTACAAATGCTGAACGGCTGGAAAGCAGTAATGACGCATCAGATTTGAATGTGAATATTAAGCCCGATAGCGAATCGCCTCTGGATAAAGCCGAACCGATCGAAGAGGTGAAATGGATATATGTTGTGCATCAGGAAAATCAGCCGAATGGAGAGGATCGCACGACAGCCCCCGTGCCAGTCAGACAGTGGAAGCCCTTTTTTGCCGGGATGTGTTCTACGCTGGTGGTTTGCATCGCTGTGGCTTGGGGATGGGTTTCTTTGTCCAGACCCGACCCCCTGGCGACTCAGGCTTTTGCCTCTCTGGCTCCGTTACCTGAAGTGCTCACGCCCGTGCAGCAAAACGCGTTAACACTGCGAGGCACTTTATCGTCCACCTTTATCACAGACACGCAGCAGCAGCTTGCCCGCCTGGATAAACTGCCTCCTGACTGGAATATTTCCTACAGCCTTCAGCTGTTAGAACAGCTCCAGGCATTGCGGCCGGAGGAGGCGAAATCGCTCACAATGCAGTGGCAGCAAAAATTTAATGCGGCTGCGTTGCCTGTGGACGCCATGAATAGCTGGTATCAGGGAATGATGACGCTTCAGCAACTGAGTCACCGGCTGAGTAGTCTGGACGAGCAAAAAGGAAAATACATCACGGTAAGCGAGCTTAAATCGGTGGTTTTTTCGACTATACAGTCCTTTAACCAAACGATACCGGCTGAAGAACAACTCAGGCGTCTGTCACAGCATCCAGCAGGACATGCGCTTCCTGAAGCTGAAAAGACTCAACTGGAGTTACGTCTTAAACAGCTGGCAACGCGTTACGCTCAAATAAAACAGGATTCTTCTGCTCAGTGAATTCTGGCGTTGGACAGACGAATGTGCTGAAAAAAGCGCGAGGGTAAAGTGTCCCCTGCAGGAATCGAACCTGCAACTAGCCCTTAGGAGGGGCTCGTTATATCCATTTAACTAAGGGGACGAGGCGGCACGAGTATAGCCTTATTTACACTTTGCGTTAAGCGCATCGCCGCCTGACTGCTCAAAGAGTCACCATTCAGGCCGATTTTTTTGTCGATTTATCATCATTTTCCCGTGCCTTAAGTTCAGCTTTGCGTTTGTTCGACATGTCGTTACGAATTTGGGCATGGCTTAACAGCGCGAAGATAAACGTTCCGCCGCAAATGTTTCCCGCCAGCGTCGGAAGGGCAAACGGCCAGAAAAAATCGCTCCAGTGAAGCGTACCGTTAAAGACCAGATAGAGGATTTCAACAGTACCGACCACTATATGCGTGGTGTCCGCCAGCGCAATCAGCCAGGTCATCAATATGATCACCACAATTTTGGCGCTTCCCGCTGAAGGAAACATCCAGACCATCGTGGCGATAATCCAGCCAGAAATGATGGCGTTTGAGAACATCTCGACCGGCGTGTTTTTCATTACGTCCATACCGATTTTCACAAACGCATCCCGGGTGGGTTCATCAAAGATCGGCATATATTCAAACGCCCATGCCGCGATGCCCGTGCCGATAATATTACCCAGCAGGACCACGCTCCAGAGCCGCATCAATAAACCGAAATTACCGAGTGTGGGGTTTTGCATCACCGGCAGAACAGCGGTCACTGTGTTTTCGGTAAACAGCTGCTGGCGGGCCATGATGACAATAATAAAGCCGAAGGTATAGCCGAGATTTTCCAGTAAAAATCCACCGGGTACGCCTTCCAGCTGCACATGAAATATCCCTTTCGCAAGCAGAGATGCGCCCATTGAGAGCCCGGCAGCGATGGCTGACCAGAAGAGGGCCATCGCGTCGCGCTCCATCTCCTTTTCACCATCCTGGCGTATATGCTCGTGGATGGCCATTGCGCGGGAGGGGAGGCGATCTTCATCAATTTCTATCTTCTCGCCGCGCGCTTTCTCCTCACTTTCAATTTCAAGATCCTCAGTGTTCTCGCCAATTTTTTCTTCGCCTACATCTTTCATATCTGCTCCCGGAGGTTGTCTTTCTTTTAAGCGTAGCGGCTTTTATCGGGATGCCTGTGGGGATGCTCTTAAATAGTCAGCAATGACAACAAAGGTGATACATCTCTTTCAAAGACATTATAAAATTGCCAGCGAAACGAATTCCAAAAGCCAGGCTATGCTGAGATCAGAGTCACGGTGGTTACTGCCCGTAATTGTGCTCATAGACATCGGTAAACGTGCTGTTACAATCGCTTGCACGTTTACAGACGGAGCATTAACGGCTCCGTTACGGATGGCAATCAACGATAGCCATACTGAACAGGGAGATATTTATGAAACTTCGGCTGTCGGCGCTTGCGCTTGGCGCGACGATGCTTGTGGGCTGCGCCAGCTCCGGTGAGCAAACGGGACGCTCCGATCCTCTCGAAGGATTTAACCGCTCAATGTATAGCTTCAACTACAACGTACTGGACCCGTATGTGGTTCGTCCGGTAGCAGTAGCATGGCGCGATTATGTTCCACAACCTGCGCGTAACGGGTTAAGTAACTTTACCAGCAACCTCGAAGAGCCTGCGGTAATGGTGAACTACTTCCTGCAGGGCGACCCGTATCAGGGGATGGTCCACTTTACCCGCTTCTTCCTGAACTCCATTTTGGGTATGGGCGGCTTTATTGATGTAGCAGGTATGGCTAACCCGAAACTGCAGCGTGAACAGCCGCACCGTTTCGGTAGTACGCTGGGTCATTATGGTGTCGGTTACGGTCCTTACGTTCATCTGCCGTTCTATGGCAGCTTCACCGTGCGTGATGATGGCGGCGATATGGTGGATACGCTGTATCCGGTTCTGTCGTGGCTGACCTGGCCGCTGTCGGTGGGTAAATGGACGGTGGAAGGGATTGAAACCCGCGCGCAACTGCTCGACTCTGATGGTCTGCTGCGCCAGTCTTCTGACCCGTATATTATGGTGCGTGAAGCGTACTTCCAGAATCATGACTTTATTGCCAACGGCGGCAAGCTGAAGCCGGAAGAGAATCCAAACGCGAAGGCGATCGAAAACGAACTAAAAGATATCGATTCGGAGTAAATAAAAAAGGTGAGCAATGCTCACCTTTTTTGATTTCAACGCGATTTAGAACGCGTAGTTGAAGTTCATGCCGTACAGCCAGGCTTTACCTTCGGAAGAGAACTCATACGGACCTTCCTTGAAGTTAACTTTTTGACCGTGCATATAAGAGATGCCTGCATCAATAGAGGCATCTTTATTGAATGCATAGGTCGCACCTGCGCTCAGCCAGAAGCGGTCCTGATCCGGAATTGAGATAGAGCGTTTGTCTGCTGGTACCGGACTATCATCGAAGGCAATACCGGTACGGAATGTCCAGTTGTCATCCATATAGTAGGTGGTCCCCAGCGCGATGCGGTAAGCATCACGGAAGCTCTCATCTTTATAGAAGAGCGTGTCGCCGTTGCTATTGGTCGCCTTCAGCTCCTGGAACTGGCTCCAGCTGGTGTAGGTCAGGCTATAGTGAACTGCCCACTGTGGCGCCACTTTGTTATAACCTGACAATTCCCACATTTCTGGTAAGTGCAGGCTCAGAGAGCCGCCAGTGGTTTGGCCATTGGTGCCCATCGGCAGACCGAAGTTGCCGAGGATCTGGTTATAGGCAGAAGGGAGGCTGCTTTTGTAATCTCCATCAAAGTCGATTTTTACTTCGGAACGGTAGGTTAAGCCGTAACGGTTGTTTTTATCGAGTTCATAAAGGATACCGGCGTTCCAGCCAAAGCCCCACTCATCGCCCTTCAGATAAGCGATCTGAGTGTCTGCCGGGATACCAGCCACTCGCTGTGCCAGGGCTGGAGGAAGTGCGCCTGAGCCAGCGACGACTTTACCCAGGTCGCCCGCATAACGTTCGATCTTGGCTTTAGCATACACAGCGTCAAAGCCAACGCCGAAACTCCAGTGACTATCCAGACGGTAAGCACCGCTCAGGTTCAGGTTCAGGGTTTCCAGGTCGGTTTTACCGCCAAACGCTCCAGCTGCATAGTCGTTATTGAACTCGGTTGCTAAACCATAGTTAGAGGTCACGGATGCGCCCCAGCCGAACTGGTCGTTAATCGGCGCCACGAAGTGCATGTTTGGAACCCATGCTGTTGGGGCAATGTTATCCGATTTCAGATCGGCACCTGTCGGAGAACGGCCCGATATATCAACACCTGGATCGACAAAAATTGCACCGGCAGAGAAGGTCGGACGATCGAACATCATGATCAACGCGGGGTTACGACTCGCGTTACCCGCATCATCAGCAATAGCGCCTTCCCCTGAATACGCACGGCCAAGGCCAGAGGAAGAAAATTCGTTTAACTGAAAGCCCGCTGACCAGGCGGAAGTGGAGACGAGTGCCACTGCGACTGCCAGCGCAGTCTTGTTGAACAGGGTTTTCTGGCTCATGACCATAACCTCATTGAGTTATTTTTATTCAATAATTGTTACATACCGTAACAGGAGCGCGAAGTGTAGGGTCTGAGGTATGACAGACAAATCAGACCAGTGGCCAGAGTATAGGTCTGACCAGCCGGAATGTTGCAAGTTTGTTTATTAATATTTTCAAACATGTTTCGTGAAACGAGATCTGGTTGGCAAAATTGTGACCATCAATACTCACCCAAAAGGGTGGTTTTTGTTTTAGATCATTTTTTAGTGTGATATTGGTCACTTATCCGCTTTTACGCCATTAACGGCTGGAGAGCGCCCGCTCCGGGGCGTAAAATAGCAGCATCGTGTTTATCTCGCGCGCTGCGCGAATACAGAGGAAATTGAGCTATGAGTAAATGCAGTGCTGATGAAACCCCGGTTTGCTGCTGTATGGATGTTGGGACCATCATGGACAACACCGATTGCACCGCCTCTTACAGCCGTGTATTCACCAACCGTGCCGAAGCGGAAGAGACCCTGGCCGCGCTGAGCAAGCGTGCGCGTGACGTTGAATCCGATCCGTGTGAAATCAAGTCTACCTTTACCGAAGTGGAAGGTGGAGTGAAGCTGGACATCGACTTTGTCTTCGCCTGTGAAGCAGAAACGCTGATTTTCCAGCTGGGCCTGCGTTAATCTCTGTGGCCTGATGCCCTCAACCCCAGCCCTCTCCCACGGGAGAGGGTGCAAATACTAAAAACGGTAACCTATGGGTTACCGTTTTGCTTTTTCCTTGGGGCATTTTCTTTTTCTTCTCTGTGTTTTAGCTCGCACTTTTTCGTTTCCCCGATTGGCTGAATGTAAAAAAATGGTTAAGACTATTATCAGGTCAGACCACTTTATGTTTGCGAAAATTTTTTACAGGGGAGTGTTATGAGTCAGGCATTACCGCTTATTACCCGTCAGGGCGATCGCATTGCCATAGTCAGTGGGTTGCGCACGCCGTTTGCGCGTCAGGCAACGGCGTTTCATGGCATACCGGCCGTCGACCTGGGGAAAATGGTAGTGGGGGAGATGCTGGCTCGCAGCGAAATTCCGCCTGACGTCATCGAACAACTGGTATTTGGTCAGGTTGTGCAGATGCCTGAAGCCCCCAATATTGCGCGTGAAATCGTCCTCGGTACCGGGATGAACGTGCATACCGATGCCTACAGCGTCAGCCGCGCCTGCGCAACCAGCTTCCAGGCCGTAGCTAACGTCGCTGAAAGCCTGATGGCGGGCACGATTCGCGCCGGGATTGCGGGTGGGGCGGACTCCTCTTCGGTGCTGCCGATTGGGGTCAGTAAAAAGCTGGCGCGCATCCTTGTGGATGCCAATAAAGCCCGTACGACGAGTCAGAAACTCAAACTCTTCTCGCGTTTACGTCTGCGCGACCTCATGCCTGTACCACCTGCCGTCGCGGAATACTCCACCGGCCTGCGCATGGGCGATACCGCCGAGCAGATGGCAAAAACGTATGGCATTACCCGTGAACAGCAGGATGCCCTGGCGCATCGCTCGCATCAGCTTGCGGCAAAAGCCTGGTCGGAAGGTAAGCTGACTGACGAGGTCATGACCGCCTATATTCCCCCCTACCGTGAACCGCTTGCGGAAGATAACAATATTCGCGGCACCTCAACGCTGGCGGATTACGCCAAACTGCGCCCGGCGTTTGACCGCAAACACGGCACGGTGACGGCGGCGAACAGCACGCCGCTGACGGATGGCGCCGCCGCCGTGATCCTGATGACCGAATCCCGCGCGAAGGAGCTGGGCATCACTCCCCTGGGCTATTTACGCAGCTATGCTTTCACCGCTATTGATGTCTGGCAGGACATGCTGTTAGGTCCGGCGTGGTCCACGCCGCTGGCGCTGGAGCGCGCGGGGCTGACGCTGGCTGATTTAACCCTGATTGATATGCACGAAGCGTTTGCCGCGCAAACCCTGGCAAACGTCCAGCTGCTGGCAAGCGAGCGTTTCGCGCGCGATGTGCTGGGCCGCGCCCATGCCACGGGCGAAGTGGATCAGAGTAAATTCAACGTGCTGGGCGGCTCTATCGCCTACGGTCATCCCTTTGCCGCCACAGGGGCGAGGATGATCACGCAAACATTACATGAACTCCGTCGCCGTGGCGGCGGGTTTGGCCTCGTTACCGCCTGCGCGGCGGGTGGCCTTGGCGCAGCAATGGTTCTGGAGGCTGAATAATGGATATGCCATCTGCATTTAATCTGACGGTTCGCCTCGATAACGTGGCCGTTATCACTATTGATGTGCCTGATGAAAAGATGAATACCCTGAAGGCCGAATTTGGTGTTCAGGTGCGCGCGATGCTAAAGCAGATCCGCGACAACAAAGCGATTCGTGGTCTGGTCTTTATCTCTGCCAAGCCGGATAACTTTATCGCCGGCGCGGATATCAACATGATCGCCCGGGCGCAAAGCGCCCTGGAAGCCGAAGAGCTGGCGCGTCAGGGGCAGCAGGTGATGTCGGAGATCAACGGCCTGCCAATCCCGGTCATTGCCGCGATCCACGGTGCCTGTCTGGGCGGTGGGCTTGAGCTGGCGCTGGCCTGTCACAGCCGGATTTGCACCGACGATGCGAAAACGATACTGGGTCTGCCGGAAGTGCAGCTGGGACTTCTGCCTGGCTCCGGCGGAACGCAACGGCTGCCGCGCCTGGTGGGTGTCAGCACGGCGCTGGAGATGATCTTAACCGGTAAACAGCTGCGTGCCCGTCAGGCGCTGAAAGCCGGTCTGGTCGATGATGTTGTGCCGCAGTCCATTTTGCTGGAGGCCGCCGTTGAGCTTGCGCTGAAAGGGCGTCAGGCAAAACGTCCTCTGCCGGTTCGCGAGCGCGTGCTGGCCGGCCCGTTGGGAAGAACCCTCCTGTTCAACATGGTGGGCAAAAAGACCGAACAAAAAACCAAAGGCAATTACCCGGCGGCAAAGCGGATCCTGGACGTGATCGAAACCGGGCTGTCGCAGGGCAGCAGCAGCGGTTATGCCGCGGAGGCCAAAGCCTTTGGCGAACTGGCGATGACGCCGCAGTCGCAGGCGCTGCGCAGCATCTTCTTCGCCAGCACGGACGTGAAAAAAGATCCGGGCAGCGAGGCTGAGCCTGCGCCGCTGCGTGGCGTTGGCGTACTGGGTGGGGGACTCATGGGCGGCGGTATCGCTTTTGTTACCGCCAGCAAAGGCAAATTGCCTGTACGAATCAAAGACATTAATCCTAAGGGGATCAACCACGCGCTGCAGTACAGCTGGCTGAACCTTGATCTAAAGGTCAAGCGCCGCCATATCAAGGCAAGCGAGCGTGATAAAACCCTGGCGATGATCTCCGGTACGACGGATTACAGCGGTTTTGCGCACCGCGATCTGGTGATTGAAGCCGTGTTTGAAGATCTGGCGCTTAAACAACAGATGGTGGCAGACGTTGAGCAACATTGCGCCCCGCACACCATTTTTGCCTCTAACACGTCGTCATTACCGATTGGCGATATCGCGGCGAAAGCCGTGCGTCCGGAACAGGTGATCGGACTGCACTTCTTTAGCCCGGTAGAAAAAATGCCGCTGGTGGAGGTTATTCCGCACGCGACTACCAGTCCGCAAACAGTTGCCACCGTGGTGAAGCTGGCGAAAAAACAGGGCAAAACCCCGATTGTGGTAGCGGACAAAGCTGGCTTCTACGTCAACCGCATTCTGGCGCCCTACATTAATGAAGCCATGCGGCTGCTGACGGAAGGGGAGAAGATTGAGCACGTCGACGAGGCGCTGGTAAAGTTTGGTTTCCCCGTTGGCCCAATCCAACTTTTGGATGAGGTGGGAATAGACACCGGCACTAAAATTATACCAGTGCTGGAAGCTGCATATGGCGATCGTTTTAGCCCGCCTGCAAACATTGTTTCTGCGATTTTGAAGGACGATCGCAAAGGCAGAAAAAATGAACGCGGTTTCTATCTTTACGGCGCGAAAGGGCGTAAAAGCAGGAAACAGGTCGACCCTTCAGTATATGGACTCATTTCGACCACAGGTCAGGGAAAACTGTCCGCCGTTCAGTGCGCTGAGCGCTGCGTGATGATGATGCTCAATGAAGCGGCGCGCTGCTTTGATGAGCAGGTGATCAAGAGTGCACGCGATGGTGACATCGGCGCGGTATTTGGTATTGGTTTCCCGCCGTTCCTTGGCGGCCCGTTCCGTTACATGGATACGCTCGGCGCGGGTGAAGTGGTTGCAATCCTGCAACGTCTGGCTTCGCAATATGGTCCCCGGTTTACGCCGTGTGACGAATTATTGCAGATGGCGGAACGCGGCCAGACATTTTGGCCTGCAAGGGAAACTGTCCTCGTAAGCTGAGGTCAAAGAAGGGTAAATCCTGAAGTGAATGGACCTGTTCTGGCGATTTTGTAAACAGAGATTGACTATACTTACGCCATTGAGGTAAAAAACAGCGTTTCATTCACCGAATGGATCAGGCACAATGCCCGGCCATCGGGTTTTCTACCTCTTAGCATTTATCGCGGGTAGTTAACGCCGGTGATTCTGGTTAACAAAAGCGGTGCAATATGCAAGTTTTTATCATGCGTCACGGCGACGCGGCACTCGATGCCGCCAGTGACTCAGTACGTCCTTTGACCGTCTGTGGCTGCGACGAATCTCGTCTGATGGCGACCTGGCTTAACGGTCAAAAAGTGGACATCGAACGCGTTCTGGTGAGTCCGTTCCTGCGTGCAGAACAGACGCTGGATGTGGTAGGTGAATGTATGAACCTGCCGACCAGTGTGGATATTCTGCCTGAACTCACACCGTGTGGCGATGTAGGCCTTGTCAGCGCTTATCTTCAGGCGCTGTGCAATGAAGGTGTCGCTTCCGCGCTGGTCATTTCCCACCTGCCACTGGTTGGCTATCTGGTATCTGAGCTGTGCCCGGGCGAGACCCCGCCGATGTTCACGACATCCGCCATTGCCAACGTTTCTCTCGACGAAACGGGCAAAGGTGTCTTCAACTGGCAAATGAGTCCGTGCAACCTGAAGATGGCAAAAGCCATCTGACGTGACGTGCGATATGGCGGGGTGCAATGTGCTTCCCGCCATTCTGTCAGGGCAACTCTGGCGGCTGCCACTCTTCCACTTCAATCAACACCAGCAACGCGGCATCTCCGCCGTACTCTTTCGGTGCCTGATGAAAAGCCATGACGTGTGGGTGCTGAGCCAGCCACAGCGGCGTCTGTTGCTTGAGGATATGTTTACCGTGGCCATGCATCACGCAGGCGCAAAAAACATGTTCACGGCGACAGGCAGCGATCAACGCCCCCAGCTCCTGTTTCGCCTGCATCTGCGTTAAACCGTGCAGATCGAGAAACAGCTCCGGCGAATAATCCCCGCGGCGTAATTTTTTCAGCTCAAAATGGCTGACGTCTTCGCGTACATACTTAACAGCCCCTTGCGTATTAAGCAGCGGCTGAAATTCATCTGAAAAATAGTGGCTGTTATCCGCCTGCTCCTGCAGGAGCCGTTTGACCGGTACTTCGCTGATTTTTTTACGCAGCGGGCGATGGACGATGGTGTCCTGCGCGATTTTACGCGTCCCGGTCATCAGCTGACGGAAGAGCGCCTGATCCTCCTCGCTGAGCGATGTTTTCTTTTTCATTCGTCATTCTCATCTCGTATTTCCGACAGTGTACCCGACTAAACGCATTTTTTAACCTCAAGCGCGACGCGTCATTGCTGATTTATCGCCGTCTTCATGGCAAACTAGCCGCCGAAAATTATGCGAGCATGCCCTGGAGGAAAGAGTGGATAAAATATTTGTCGATGAAGCAGTAAACGAGCTGCATACCATACAGGACATGTTGCGCTGGTCGGTTAGCCGCTTCAGCGCCGCCAATATCTGGTACGGTCACGGTACCGATAACCCGTGGGATGAAGCGGTGCAACTGGTGCTGCCGTCCCTCTACCTGCCGCTGGATATCCCGGAAGACATGCGCACCGCGCGCCTGACCTCCAGCGAAAAACACCGCATCGTTGAGCGCGTGATCCGCCGCGTGAACGAGCGCATTCCGGTCGCCTATCTGACCAACAAAGCCTGGTTCTGCGGCCACGAGTTCTATGTCGATGAACGCGTGCTGGTGCCGCGCTCGCCGATTGGTGAGTTGATTAACAACCACTTTGAAGGTCTGATTGGCCATCAGCCGCAGCACATTCTGGATATGTGTACCGGCAGCGGCTGCATCGCGATTGCCTGCGCGTACGCCTTCCCGGAAGCGGAAGTAGACGCCGTTGATATCTCCACCGACGCGCTGGCCGTGACCGAACACAACATCGAAGAGCATGGGCTGATCCATCACGTTACGCCAATTCGCTCCGACCTGTTCCGCGACCTGCCGACGCTGCAGTACGATCTGATCGTCACCAACCCGCCGTACGTCGATGCGGAAGATATGTCCGATCTGCCGAACGAATACCGTCACGAGCCGGAGCTCGGTCTGGCGTCAGGCTCTGACGGCCTGAAGCTGACCCGCCGCATTCTGGCCTGCGCGCCGGATTACCTGACCGACGACGGCGTTCTGATTTGTGAAGTGGGCAACAGCATGGTACATCTGATAGAGCAGTACCCGGATGTGCCGTTCACCTGGCTTGAGTTCGACAACGGCGGTGACGGCGTCTTTATGCTGACCAAGGCGCAGCTGCTCGACGCGCGCGAACACTTCAGCATCTATAAAGATTAATCCAGCGGGCTTCGGCCCGTTTCACAACGCTCAAACACAAACAACAACATCGGAGCCGTGATGGCAGGAAACAGTATTGGACAGGTATTCCGCGTGACCACCTTTGGGGAATCACACGGGCTGGCGCTGGGCTGTATCGTTGATGGCGTACCGCCAGGCATCGAACTGACCGAAGCCGATTTACAGCACGACCTCGACCGTCGTCGCCCGGGCACCTCTCGCTACACCACGCAGCGTCGCGAGCCGGACCAGGTCAAAATTCTCTCCGGCGTCTTTGAAGGCCGCACCACCGGCACCAGCATTGGTCTGCTGATCGAAAACACCGATCAGCGCTCCCAGGACTACGGCGCCATCAAAGACGTGTTCCGTCCGGGCCACGCCGACTACACCTACGAACAAAAGTACGGCTTCCGCGACTATCGCGGCGGCGGACGTTCTTCCGCGCGTGAAACCGCGATGCGCGTGGCGGCAGGGGCGATTGCTAAGAAATACCTGCAGCAGAAATTTGGCATCGTCATCCGCGGCTGCCTGACCCAGATGGGCGACATTCCGCTGGCGATTAAGGACTGGGATCAGGTTGAACAAAACCCGTTCTTCTGCGCCGATGCCGACAAGCTTGAGGCGCTGGACGAACTGATGCGCGGCCTGAAAAAAGAGGGCGACTCCATTGGCGCGAAAGTGACCGTGGTGGCCGACGGCGTCCCGGCTGGCTGGGGCGAGCCGGTATTCGACCGTCTCGACGCCGACATTGCCCACGCGCTGATGAGCATCAACGCGGTGAAGGGCGTAGAGATTGGCGACGGCTTTGACGTGGTTCAGCTTCGCGGCAGTCAGAACCGCGATGAAATCACGAAAGCGGGCTTCCAGAGCAACCATGCGGGCGGCATCCTGGGCGGTATCAGCAGCGGGCAGCAGATTGTTGCCAACATCGCGCTGAAGCCAACTTCCAGCATTACCGTGCCGGGCCACACGATTAACCGCGATGGCGAAGAAGTTGAGATGATCACTAAAGGACGTCACGATCCGTGCGTGGGGATCCGCGCGGTGCCGATCGCAGAAGCGATGCTGGCGATCGTGCTGATGGATCACTTCCTGCGCCAGCGCGCGCAGAATGCGGATGTGACGACCACCATTCCACGCTGGTAAACATGAAAAAAACCGCAATTGCTCTGCTGGCGCTGCTTGCCAGTGGAGCCAGTCTGGCCGCCACACCGTGGCAAAAAATCACCCACCCGGTGGCGGGGAGCGCGCAGTCCATTGGCGCCTTTTCCAACGGCTGTATCGTCGGTGCCCAGGAGCTTCCTCTCCAGTCTGATACCTATCAGGTGATGCGCACCGACCAGCGTCGTTATTTCGGCCACCCGGATCTGGTGCTGTTCATCCAGCGTCTGGGAAACCAGGTGCATAACCTGGGGCTGGGCACGATGCTGATTGGCGATATGGGGATGCCTGCCGGCGGGCGTTTTAACGGTGGACACGCCAGCCACCAGACCGGACTGGATGTTGATATCTTCCTGCAGCTGCCGAAAACGCGCTGGACCTCCGCCCAACTGCTGAAACCGCAGGCGCTGGATCTGGTGGCGAGCGACGGCAAGCGCGTTGTGCCTTCCCTGTGGACGCGGGACGTATCCAGCATGATCAAGCTGGCGGCAGAAGATAACGACGTCACGCGGATTTTCGTCAACCCGGCCATCAAGCAGCAGCTCTGCCTGGATGCAGGAACCGATCGCGACTGGCTGCGCAAAGTGCGCCCGTGGTTCCAGCATCGTGCGCACATGCACGTTCGTCTGCGCTGCCCGGCGAATAGCCTGGAATGTGAAGATCAGCCGCTTCCGCCGCCAGGCGATGGCTGCGGTGCGGAACTGCAAAGCTGGTTTGAACCGGCAAAACCTGGAACCTCTAAGCCTGAGAAGAAGACACCGCCTCCGTTGCCGCCTTCCTGCCAGGCGCTACTGGATGAGCATGTACTTTAATGGATAATTTCGTCGATCTGTTTATGGTGTCACCGCTGCTGCTGGTGGTGCTGTTCTTTGTGGCCATGCTGGCCGGTTTTATCGACGCGCTCGCGGGCGGCGGCGGGTTGTTAACCGTGCCCGCTCTGCTGGCGGCGGGCATGAGCCCGGCGCAGGCGCTTGCCACCAATAAGCTTCAGGCCTGCGGCGGCTCGCTCTCGGCGTCGCTCTATTTTATCCGCCGTAAGGTGGTGAGCCTGGCCGATCAGAAGCTCAATATCCTGATGACCTTTATCGGCTCCACGTCGGGCGCGCTGCTGGTTCAGCACGTGCAGTCCGATATTTTGCGCCAGATCCTGCCGATTCTGGTCATCTGCATCGGGCTTTACTTCCTGCTGATGCCAAAGCTTGGTGAAGAAGACCGCCAGCGTCGCCTGTACGGCCTGCCGTTTGCCCTGATTGCCGGGGGCAGCGTGGGTTTTTACGACGGTTTCTTCGGGCCGGGTGCCGGTTCATTTTACGCGCTGGCGTTCGTGACGCTGGCCGGGTTTAACCTCGCCAAATCCACCGCCCATGCCAAAGTGCTCAACGCGACCTCAAACGTCGGCGGCCTGCTGCTGTTTATCATTGGCGGCAAGGTTATCTGGGCAACCGGGTTTGTGATGATGGCAGGGCAGTTCCTGGGCGCGCGCGCGGGCTCGCGTCTGGTATTAAGCAAAGGACAAAAACTTATTCGCCCGATGATCGTCATCGTCTCGGCCGTAATGAGCGCCAAACTTCTTTATGACAGCCATGGACAGGAGATCCTCACCTGGTTGGGGATGCACTAATGAACAGTACGCATAAATACGAACAGCTGATTGAGATTTTCGACGGCTGTTTTGCTGACGATTTTAATACCCGTCTGATTAAAGGCGACGACGAACCGATCTATCTTCCCGCTGATGCGGAGGTTCCGTATAACCGCATTGTCTTTGCCCACGGCTTTTATGCCAGCGGCTTGCACGAGATTTCGCACTGGTGCATTGCGGGTAAAGCGCGGCGCGAGCTGGTGGACTTCGGTTACTGGTACTGCCCGGACGGACGTGACGCCGCCACTCAGGGCCAGTTTGAAGATGTGGAAGTGAAGCCGCAGGCGCTGGAATGGCTATTCTGCGTCGCGGCGGGTTTCCCGTTCAACGTCAGCTGTGACAACCTCGAAGGCGACTTCGAGCCAGACCGTATCGTCTTCCAGCGCCGCGTTCACGCGCAGGTGATGGAATATCTTGAGAAAGGCATCCCGGAACGTCCGGCACGTCTGATCGAGGCCTTACAGAATTATTACCACACGCCGGTTATCACGGCGGAATGCTTCCCTTGGCCGGAAGATCTTTAACAGAGGAAAGAAGATGATCGCAGAATTTGAATCACGCATTCTGGCGTTAATTGATGACATGGTGGAACATGCCAGCGATGATGAGCTGTTCGCCAGCGGTTATCTGCGTGGTCACCTGACGCTCGCGGTAGCCGAGCTGGAAGCGGGGGACGATCACTCTGCTGATGCCGTTCACGCTGAAGTCACTCGCAGCCTGGAAAAAGCCATTCTGGCCGGGGAGCTCTCTCCGCGCGACCAGTCACTGGTGCTGGGCATGTGGGACAAATTGTTCCAGCAGGCGAAAGCGAAGTAAGTGTTTCACCACCCTCTCCCTGTGGGAGAGGGACGGGTGAGGGCACCAGGCCGCACCTACTTAACCTTCTTCCCCTTCAGCAGTTTCCGTACCCACAATCGATTCGGATTCAGCCCTGCAAGCGTAACCCTGTCCAGCGGGCTCGGCTCGCCGCTCATTTGCGCGGCTAACGCTTCTGCCAGCAGCGGCGCAGAACAGAGCCCACGAGACCCTAATCCACCCAGCATATACAGCTCCGGATAAACCGGCGCGCTTACCGCGTTATCCCGGTTATCAGCCAGATCCTGATAGGCCTCAAGCGTCGCGTCGTAGTCCGGCACATTTCCCGCCATCGGCAGATGATCCCGGGTGGCGCAGCGCACGCCGCAGCGCGCGTCACCCTCACTGACGTCAACCTCTTTCGCCCACGCCGCATCCGGGAAACAGTCAATCAGGCGCTGGCGGTTCTGGGCCTGATCCGCGTCGCTGTAGCGCATATCCGTTTCGCCACGATGATAGCTGGCCCCGATGCAGTGATGGCCGTTAGACGGATTTTGCGGCGTCAGATAGCCGTCATAGCACAGCACCTGACGCAGTTTGCTCAGTTCGGGCGCGGAAGGAATATGGCTCACCTGGCCGCCGACGGGATAAACCGGCAACGTCTCTGTCTGGGTAAACTGGCTGATGTTATGTCCGTTTGCCAGAACAACGCTGGCATGGCTCGCCGCTTTGCCATCGGCAAAACGCAGATTCCAGCGTTCTGTCCGGCTCAACGATTCAACATTGTGAGCATAATGCGTCGTCAGCCCGCGCGACTGCGCCAGCGCAATGACCGCCGCGGTCAGTTCAGCCGGGCACAGCCAGCCGCCGAGCGGATACTGAATGCCCCCACATCCGGTTTCCACGCCAGCAGTGTCTGCCACCTCTTGCGCACTTACCGCGCGGGCAATCTCGTCAGGCAGACCCAGCGACAGCATCTGCGTGATTTTTTGCTGGCTCTTTTCATCCCAGCCGAGCTGCGTGACGCCGCACCAGTCATGATCGAACGCCACCGGCAGGGCGTCGTACAGGCGACGAGCGAAGGTAAACGCCGCGGGGAAAAACTGGAACAGGGCCGGATCGTGCGCGCTTAAAAGCGGATAGAGCGCACCCTGGCGGTTGCCGGACGCTCCACAGGCGGGTGCGTAGTCAGCACAGTAGAGCGTGACCTGCCAGCCGCGGTGGAGAAGCGCGAGGGACAGCAGAGCGCTGGCGATCCCCCCGCCGACTATCGCCACCTCACGGGATGCGCTGGCGCGGCGCGCAAACCAGGGCGTCTGAGCGGGGATGTCCAGCGTCTGCTCCATTCTGCCGACCAGCATGTCGCGCTTGCGGCCAAAACCTTTGGTCTTCTGCATGGTAAAGCCCGCCTCCTGCAGCCCGCGGCGGACAAAGCCTGCCGAGGTGAAGGTGGCAAGCGTTGCGCCCGGGCTCGCCAGCCGCGCCATCGCGCTAAACAGATGCTGGCTCCACATGTCCGGGTTTTTAGCGGGGGCAAAGCCGTCAAGGAACCACGCGTCCACCGTCTGATTCATCGAATCGTCGAGGGTATCGGTCAGGTCATTGATGTCGCCAAGCCATAAATCCAGCGTCACGCGTCCGCCGTCCAGAATCAGACGGTGGCAGCCGCCGATGTGGGGCGGCCACTGCGCCTGAAGCTGCTCCGCCCATGCTGCAAGCTCTGGCCAGCGCTGATGAGCTAGCCGCAGATCGTGCGCGGTGAGCGGGAATTTTTCGAAACTGATGAAATGTAATCTTTGTAGCGTAGCCTCAGGGTGGGCAGCGTGAAACTGGTTAAACGCCTGCCAGAGGGTCAGAAAATTGAGTCCGGTACCGAATCCGCTTTCCGCTACAACGAACAGGCTCCGCGGATGCGCCGGGAAGCGGGTGCTGAGCTGGTTTCCGTCGAGGAAAACATAGCGAGTTTCTTCGAGTCCGTTATCATTAGAAAAATAGACGTCATCAAAATCTCGGGAAACAGGTGTACCCTCAGCGTTGAATTCGAGGTTGGCGGGTTGTATAGCGTTTTGTTTCACGTAAGTTACTCGTCTGACAGGCAGTGGCACGATCTTAACGATGTGAGTCCATCGGTGCAAATTTCCGCAGAAAATGTCTGATCGGACTTGTTCGGCGTACAAGTGTACGCTATTGTGCGACTCGAAACTTACTATAGTGCGACTTACAGAGGTATTGAATGAAACGTGCAGTGATTACTGGCCTGGGCATTGTTTCCAGCATCGGTAATAACCAGCAGGAAGTCCTGGCATCTCTGCGTGAAGGACGCTCCGGGATCACTTTCTCTGAAGAGTTTAAAGATTCAGGTATGCGTAGCCACGTATGGGGTAACGTCAAACTGGACACCACCGGTTTGATTGACCGCAAAGTGGTTCGTTTCATGAACGATGCCTCTATTTATGCTTATCTCTCCATGCAGGAAGCGATCAAAGATTCCGGCCTGAGCGAAGAGGTTTATCAGAACAACCCGCGCGTGGGTCTGATCGCCGGTTCCGGCGGCTCATCAAAAGCGCAGGTATTCGGCGCTGACGCAATGCGTAGCCCGCGTGGTCTGAAAGCAGTAGGTCCGTACGTGGTAACCAAAGCCATGGGTTCTGCGGTTTCCGCGTGCCTGGCGACCCCATTCAAAATCCACGGTGTGAACTACTCCATCAGCTCTGCGTGTGCGACTTCCGCGCACTGCATCGGTAATGCTGTTGAGCAGATCCAGCTGGGTAAACAGGACATCGTATTTGCTGGCGGCGGCGAAGAGCTGGGCTGGGAAATGGCCTGTGAATTCGACGCGATGGGCGCACTGTCCACCAAATACAATGAAACCCCGGATAAAGCCTCCCGTACCTATGATGCGCACCGTGACGGTTTCGTTATCGCTGGCGGCGGCGGTATGGTTGTGGTTGAAGAGCTGGAGCATGCCCTGGCACGTGGCGCGCACATCTACGCTGAAATCGTGGGCTACGGCGCAACGTCTGACGGCGCCGACATGGTTGCGCCATCCGGTGAAGGCGCGGTGCGCTGCATGAAGATGGCGATGCACGGCGTTGACACCCCAATCGACTACCTGAACTCCCACGGTACCTCTACTCCGGTAGGCGACGTGAAAGAGCTGGGTGCGATCCGTGAAGTCTTCGGCGACAACAGCCCGGCAATCTCCGCGACCAAAGCCATGACCGGTCACTCTCTGGGTGCGGCTGGCGTGCAGGAAGCGATCTACTCTCTGCTGATGCTGGAAAACGGCTTTATCGCGCCAAGCATCAACATTGATGAGATGGACGAGCAGGCTGCAGGCCTGAACATCGTGACCAAACCAACGGACGCGACGCTGACTACCGTCATGTCAAACAGCTTCGGCTTCGGTGGCACCAACGCCACGCTGGTTATGCGTAAGCTGAAAGCATAAGTTTTACGTTTGATTCCGGAAGGGAGCCATAAGGCTCCCTTTTTTTATGCGTTGACAAGCGGCTGATCTCACAGGCAAACTTCACCCTCAACATTATCCTCACGATAATGCGTAAGCGTTTAACGTCAACCAACGCACCTTAATCCTGATTATCAGGTAGAGGGGGCGTGGCATTTCCCCGCCTTACTCTTCATTTCGGAGTAAAGCATGACTGCAGTAACTCAAACAGAAACAACCCCTTCAGCGAACGTCTCGCTGTTCCGTATCGCTTTTGCGGTATTTTTGACCTATATGACCGTTGGCCTGCCGCTGCCGGTGATCCCGCTGTTCGTTCATCAGGAGCTGGGCTATGGCAATACCATGGTCGGCATTGCAGTGGGCATTCAGTTTTTAGCCACGGTATTGACCCGCGGTTACGCCGGACGGCTGGCGGATCAGCACGGTGCAAAACGTTCGGCGTTACAGGGAATGTTTGCCTGCGGGCTGGCGGGCGGCGCATGGCTGCTGGCTGCTCTCCTGCCCGTAGACGCCGCGTATAAGTTTGCGCTGCTGGTGCTGGGCCGTTTAATCCTTGGATTCGGTGAAAGCCAGCTGCTGACCGGCACCCTGACGTGGGGAATGGGGCTGGTGGGTCCTGCGCGTTCCGGCAAGGTGATGTCCTGGAACGGTATGGCCATCTATGGCGCGCTGGCCGCAGGCGCACCGCTTGGGCTGCTGATCAATAGCCAGTTTGGGTTTGCGGCGCTGGCTGCCACCACCATGGCTTTACCCCTGCTGGCGTGGGCGTTTAACGGCTCGGTGCGTAAGGTGCCCGCGCACAAAGGCGAGCGTCCTTCCCTGTGGAGCGTGGTCGGCCAAATCTGGCAGCCGGGTCTTGGCCTGGCGCTGCAGGGCGTGGGTTTTGCGGTGATTGGTACCTTCGTCTCGCTCTATTTTATGAGCCGCGGCTGGGCGATGGCCGGTTTTACGCTCACCGCGTTTGGCGGCGCGTTTGTGCTAATGCGCGTCTTCTTCGGCTGGATGCCGGATCGCTTCGGCGGCGTGAAGGTCGCGGTCGCGTCGCTGATGATAGAGACCGTGGGTCTGCTGCTGCTGTGGAATGCACCCGTGGCATCCGTTGCGCTGCTTGGCGCGGCGCTGACCGGGTGCGGCTGTTCACTGATCTTCCCGGCGCTCGGTGTTGAAGTCGTGAAGCGCGTGGCCCCGCAGGTGCGCGGCACGGCGCTAGGCGGCTACGCGGCGTTTCAGGATATCTCATACGGGGTAACCGGGCCGCTGGCCGGGGTATTAGCTACCTCGTTTGGTTATCCGTCCGTCTTCCTGGCCGGTGCGGTTTCTGCGGTCGTAGGGATCGTGGTGACGCTGGTGGCGTTTCGCAGGACTTGAGCCGCTGTAGGCCCGGTAAGCGCAGCGCCACCGGGCAAAACCTCAGGCAACCAGCCAGAAAATCGCCAGCGCAATCAGTAGCGCAATAAACATCAACCCCGGACGCGCAGAGAGCGTTCTGAACGTCTCGACGACCGGCGCAAACAGCGGGCTGTAGATCGGCTGAATGTTTCTCACCTCCGGCACGCCGCCCTCGCGCTCGGCGCGGCGAACGAAGATTTGATTGAGCAGATCCTGCACCTGCGCGGTGGTCAGTACCGTTTGCGGCGTGGCCTGCCAGTTTTGCTGGGCGTAATCCCGGATAACTTCAAATTCGTGCGGCTCAAGCGGCTGCTTCAGTGCCGCCTGGACGGTATGCAGGGTAGGGGCATTCTGGGTGCTGAGCGTCTGGCGCGCCTGAAGCCAGGTCACCAGATGCGTAAACTGTTTGGCCGGGATCAGCTCACCCGCCTTCACGCCGGACAGCTCCAGCATGGATTGCCAGATAAGCTTCGTCGGTTCGCCGGTGGCCGCAGCCAGCTTCGTCACCATCTGCTTGAGCGTATTGTGTTCGGCCGGCAGCAGCGGACGTTCGGTCGCCGGTCGCACCTGAGGTTGTGGAATAGAAAGCTCGTTGTTCTGCAGCAGGGTCAGCACGGTTTTAAGCTGGTCGGGCGTCAGCTGGCCCAGCGCGGTTTGACCATACTGCTGGCGAATAAAATCACTCACCGCCTGGCGGTTATTACCCTGGCCCAGCAGCTCCGTCAGCTGAGAAACAATCTGGCGCGTGGTGTGATTCTGCTGCGCGGTCGTAATACGCTGGTTCAGGTTTTGTTCGGCCGCAGGGAAATGGCGCGACTGCAGCGGTGCGTCGTTCCTCACGCCTAAATCATGCTTTACCCCGGCCCAGACTTCCGCGTTTTGCTGCGAAGTCAGCGCAATCAGGCGCGTGATCAGTCGCTCCAG
Organism: Enterobacter sp. UCD-UG_FMILLET; assembly: GCF_000762975.1. Classification (NCBI taxonomy): domain Bacteria; kingdom Pseudomonadati; phylum Pseudomonadota; class Gammaproteobacteria; order Enterobacterales; family Enterobacteriaceae; genus Enterobacter; species Enterobacter sp. UCD-UG_FMILLET. The sequence continues at coordinate 596,953 of NZ_JRJC01000036.1, read as the reverse complement.
CACGGTGCGCTGTTGCGTGGATAGCGGTTGTTCACCGGCAACGTTTGGCGTGACGGGGCCTTCACCCGGAGGGCGTGGCGGCGTACCTGAAATGGGCTGCATCGTCAAAAATCCTTAAAGTCAAAACTCAGCGTAAACCTGGCGAACGTATATGCCTGGCGGCCAGATTATGGCACACTTGGCAGGTTTTCTTCCTCTCAAACAGGTACTCAGACGTGAAAATCCTCGTTGATGAAAATATGCCTTATGCCCGTGAGCTGTTTAGCCGCCTGGGTAACGTTAAGGCTGTCCCTGGTCGCCCGATCCCGGTCAACGAACTGGATGACGCCGACGCGCTGATGGTGCGCTCGGTGACCAAAGTAAATGAGGCGTTGCTCGCCGGTAAGGCAGTTAAGTTCGTTGGGACCGCAACGGCAGGGACCGATCATGTGGATGAGCAATGGCTGAAGCTGGCCGGAATCGGTTTTTCCGCCGCGCCGGGCTGTAACGCCATAGCCGTCGTGGAATACGTCTTCTCCTCGCTGCTGATGCTGGCCGAACGCGACGGTTTTGCCCTAAAAGACCGCACCGTGGGGATTGTCGGCGTGGGTAACGTCGGCGGGCGCCTGCAAAAGCGCCTTGAAGCCTTAGGGATCCGCACGCTGCTGTGCGATCCGCCGCGTAAAGACAACGGTGATGACGGCGATTTCCGCTCGCTGGATGAGCTGGTCGAACAGTGTGACGTGCTGACTTTCCACACGCCGCTGTTTAAAGAGGGGCCGTATAAGTCGCTACATCTTGCTGACGAGGCGCTTATTCGCCGTCTGAAGGCTGGCACTATTCTGATAAATGCCTGCCGTGGTCCGGTGGTAGATAACGCCGCGCTGCTGACGTGTCTGAACGAAGGACAAGACCTCAGCGTGGTGCTGGACGTCTGGGAGCCGGAGCCGGATCTCAACGTTGAGCTGCTTAACAAGGTGGACGTGGGTACGGCGCATATCGCCGGTTATACCCTGGAAGGCAAAGCCCGCGGTACCACGCAGGTCTTTGAAGCCTACAGCGCTTTTATCGGCCATCCGCAGCAGGTGGCGCTGGATACCTTACTCCCCGCGCCTGAATTTGGCCGTATTACCCTGCACGGCCCGCTCGATCAGGCAACGCTGAAAAGGCTGGTGCATTTGGTGTATGATGTGCGCCGCGATGATGCGCTGCTGCGTAAAGTGGCGGGGATCCCGGGTGAGTTTGATAAGCTGCGCAAGAACTACGTTGAGCGCCGCGAGTGGTCTTCCCTGTATGTAATATGCGACGACGCCCCGGCAGCGACGCTGCTGCATAAACTGGGATTTAACGCCGTTCATCACCCGGCGCATTAATGTCTTCTTAATGCTCCCTGTCGGATACTCCGACAGGGACGCTTTTTTATTTCTGGAGTAAACCACCATGTCTGAAGGCTGGAACATTGCCATTTTAGGTGCCACGGGTGCCGTGGGCGAAGCCCTGCTCGAAACCCTTGCTGAGCGTCAGTTCCCGGTGGGCGATATCTATGCGCTGGCCCGTACCGACAGCGCAGGTGAGCATCTGCGTTTTAACGGTAAATCCGTCATGGTCCAGGACGCGGCCGCGTTCGACTGGACGCAGGCGCAGCTGGCGTTTTTCGCCGCGGGCGCAGAAGCCACTGCGGCGTATGTTGAAGAGGCGACTAACGCAGGCTGCCTGGTGATCGACCTGAGCGGTCTGTTCTCAATGGAGCCGGATGTGCCGCTGGTGGTGCCGGACGTGAACCCGTTTGTGCTGGCTGACTACCGCAACCGTAACGTCATTGCGGTGCCGAACAGCCTCACCAGCCAGCTGCTGACCGCCCTGAAACCGCTGATCGACGACGGCGGCCTGTCGCGCATTTCCGTCACCAGCCTGCTGTCCGCGTCCGCTAACGGCAAAAAGGCCGTTGACGCGCTGGCCGGGCAGAGCGCGAAGCTGCTGAACGGTATCCCGATTGACGAAGATGATTTCTTTGGCCGCCAGCTGGCGTTCAACATGCTGCCGCTGCTGCCGGATCGCGAGGGCTCCGTGCGCGAAGAGCGCCGTATCGTCGATGAAGTGCGTAAAATTCTGCAGGACGATGGCCTGACGATCTCCGCGAGCGTCGTGCAGTCTCCGGTCTTCTACGGCCACGCGCAGATGGTCGGCTTTGAAGCCCTCCGTCCGCTGGCGGCAGAAGAGGCGCGCGACGCGTTTGGCCGCGGTGACGACATCGTGCTCTCTGAAGAGAGCGAGTTCCCGACGCAGGTTGGTGATGCCACCGGTAGCGCGCATCTTTCCGTTGGCTGCGTGCGTAACGATTACGGGATGCCGGAGCAGGTTCAGTTCTGGTCCGTTGCCGATAACGTTCGCTTCGGCGGCGCGCTGATGGCGGTCAAAATCGCTGAAAAACTGGTGCAGGAGTACCTGTACTGATGTCAGACGTGGAACAAAAGCCGGTTCATAAAATTGCCCTCGGTATTGAGTACGATGGCAGTAAATATTATGGCTGGCAGCGTCAGAATGAGGTGCGCAGCGTCCAGGAGAAGCTGGAGAAAGCGCTCTCTCAGGTGGCAAACGAGCCGATTAACGTCCTGTGCGCGGGACGTACGGACGCGGGAGTTCACGGCACGGGGCAGGTGGTGCACTTTGAAACCACCGCCGTGCGTAAGGATGCCGCCTGGACGCTGGGTGTAAATGCGAATTTGCCTGGTGACATTGCGGTGCGTTGGGTAAAAGCTGTGCCGGATGATTTTCACGCGCGCTTCAGCGCCACGGCGCGTCGCTACCGTTATGTCATCTACAACCAGCGCCTGCGTCCTGCGGTGTTAAGCCAGGGCGTGACGCATTTTTATGAACCGCTTGATGCAGAACGTATGCATCGCGCGGCGCAGTGTCTGATTGGTGAAAATGACTTTACGTCGTTTCGTGCGGTGCAGTGTCAGTCCCGCACGCCGTGGCGCAACGTCATGCACATAAACGTCAGCCGTTTTGGCGCGTATGTGGTGGTGGATATCAAAGCCAATGCCTTTGTACATCATATGGTTCGGAATATTGTAGGCAGCCTGATGGAAGTGGGTGCCGGACACCAGCCGGAGAGCTGGATTGCAGACCTGCTGGCAGCGAAGGACAGAACGCTTGCGGCAGCCACGGCGAAAGCGGAAGGATTGTATCTGGTCTCAGTAGACTATCCGGATCGATTTGACCTGCCGAAACCGCCAATGGGTCCGCTGTTTTTAGCGGACTAAACAAAGGTGCAATTAGGGCTTAGACAATATGGACGTAATACGTTTTCTGATTGATTTCATTCTGCATATTGATGTTCACCTGGCGGAGCTGGTCGCGCAGTATGGCGTCTGGGTTTACGCCATACTGTTCCTCATTCTGTTTTGTGAAACCGGTCTGGTCGTTACCCCATTCCTTCCAGGGGATTCACTGCTGTTCGTGGCCGGGGCGCTATCGGCGCTGCCCACTAACGATCTGAACGTGCATCTTATGGTTGTGCTGATGGTGATTGCCGCCATTGTCGGTGATGCGGTCAACTATACGATTGGACGAGTGTTCGGTGAGCGGCTTTTCAGCAATCCTGATTCCAAAATTTTCCGTCGCAGCTATTTAGATAAAACCCATGCGTTTTATGAACGCCATGGCGGGAAAACCATTATCCTTGCGCGCTTTGTGCCTATTGTGCGCACATTTGCACCGTTTGTGGCGGGAATGGGGCATATGTCCTATCGTCATTTTGCGGCATACAACGTGGTTGGCGCGCTGCTGTGGGTACTGCTGTTTACCTATGCAGGCTATCTCTTTGGCGATCTCCCGGTGGTGCAGGAAAACCTTAAGTTACTGATTGTAGCGATTATTGTGCTTTCCGTACTGCCTGGCGTTATCGAAATCATTCGTCACAAACGTGCCGCGGCAAAACAAGCGAAGTAAATGCACACTGGCGGTTCGACCACTTTTTTATCCAAAGTTTCGGGCTGTTATGTTTTAATGTGCAACATTCATGGTCTGTTGGAGGCAAAAATGGCATTATTCGCCTCTTATAGCAAAACTGGCATACGACCAGGTTCAGGCAGAAAGGTTATCAATGAGCTGGATTGAACGAATTAAAAGCAACATTACCCCAACGCGCAAAGCGAGCATTCCTGAAGGGGTATGGACGAAGTGTGATAGCTGCGGTCAGGTTCTGTATCGCGCAGAGCTGGAGCGCAACCTTGAGGTGTGTCCGAAGTGTGACCACCATATGCGTATGTCGGCGCGCAACCGCCTGCATAGCCTGCTGGACGAAGGCTCTCTGGTAGAGCTGGGTAGCGAACTCGAGCCAAAAGACGTGCTGAAGTTCCGCGATTCCAAAAAATACAAAGATCGTCTGGCCTCTGCACAGAAAGAGACCGGCGAGAAAGACGCGCTGATCGTCATGAAAGGCACCCTGCATGAGATGCCGGTTGTCGCCGCTGCCTTTGAGTTCTCCTTTATGGGCGGCTCAATGGGCTCCGTGGTCGGTGCGCGCTTCGTGCGTGCCGTTGAGCAGGCGCTGGAAGACAACTGTCCGCTAATCTGCTTCTCTGCCTCCGGCGGCGCGCGTATGCAGGAAGCGCTGATGTCGCTGATGCAGATGGCGAAAACCTCTGCAGCGCTGGCGAAAATGCAGGAGCGCGGTCTGCCGTATATCTCTGTGCTGACCGACCCAACCATGGGCGGTGTCTCCGCGAGCTTCGCGATGCTGGGCGACCTGAACATCGCTGAGCCAAAAGCGCTGATCGGCTTTGCGGGTCCTCGCGTTATCGAGCAAACCGTTCGTGAAAAGCTGCCGCCGGGCTTCCAGCGCAGTGAGTTCCTCATTGAGAAAGGCGCTATCGATATGATCGTCCGCCGTCCGGAAATGCGCCTGAAGCTGGCGAGCATCTTGGCGAAGCTGATGAATCTGCCAGCGCCGAACCCGGATGAGCCGCGCGAAGGCGTGGTGGTACCGGATCAGGAACCCGAGGCCTGATAACTGAAAAGGGCAGGGCCGGTTGGCGCTGCCCTTTTGCTTTCTAATCTGTTAATGACAACCGGGCATTATGGAAAATAAAAGCATTCCCCAAGCCACGTCGCCCCTGGCCGCGTGGCTTTCTTATCTGGAAAACCTGCACAGTAAAACCATCGATATGGGGCTTGAGCGCGTAAGCCAGGTCGCCGCGCGTCTTGATGTGCTCAAACCGGCACCTTTTGTGTTTACCGTCGCGGGCACCAATGGTAAAGGCACCACCTGCCGCACGCTGGAATCTGTCCTGATGGCTGCGGGTTACAGAGTAGGCGTGTACAGCTCTCCACACCTGGTCCGCTACACCGAGCGGGTTCGCGTGCAGAACAGCGAGCTGCCGGAATCGGCGCATACGGCGTCGTTCGCGGAAATTGAAGCCGCGCGCGGTGAGATCTCATTAACCTATTTTGAATACGGTACGCTTTCCGCGCTGTGGCTGTTTAAGCAGGCGCAGCTGGATGTAGTGATCCTTGAGGTTGGCCTCGGCGGACGTCTTGATGCGACTAATATGGTGGATGCGGACGTGGCGGTGGTCACCAGCATCGCGCTGGACCATATCGACTGGCTGGGGCCGGATCGTGAAAGCATTGGCCGCGAGAAGGCCGGTATTTTCCGGGCGAATAAACCTGCCGTGGTCGGCGAGCCGGACATGCCGCACACCATTGCTGACGTGGCAAACGAGAAGGGCGCGCGTCTGCTGCGCCGCGGCGTTGACTGGCAGTATGAGGTTCAGGATAACGGCTGGCGCTTCAGCGATGGTCAGGGCACGCTGGACAACCTGCCGCTGCCGCAGGTGCCGCAGCCGAATGCGGCAACCGCGCTGGCGGCACTGCGCGCCAGCGGATTAGCGGTCAGCGAGCAGGCTATCCGCGACGGCATTCAGAGCGCAATTCTGCCCGGGCGTTTCCAGATTGTCAGCGAATCACCGCGCCTGATTCTGGACGTGGCGCATAACCCGCATGCGGCGGCGTATCTCGCGGGACGTCTCAAATCGTTACCAAAAACCGGGCGCGTGCTGGCGGTTATCGGTATGCTTCATGATAAAGATATCGGCGGGACGCTGGCCTGCATGGAGACTGTGGTCGATAGCTGGTATTGTGCTCCTCTGGAAGGGCCGCGCGGCGCGACGGCTGAGCAGTTGATGGAACATCTCGGCAAAGGCGCAATCTATAGTAGCGTGGCTCATGCCTGGCATGCCGCGATGGCGGATGCTAAACCAGAAGATACCGTGCTGGTGTGTGGTTCATTCCACACGGTGGCACATGTCATGGAAGTGATGGACGCGGGGAGAACCGGTGGCGAGTAAGTTTCAGAACCGTTTAACAGGAACCATTGTGCTTGTCGCGCTCGGGGTGATTATTCTCCCCGGGCTGCTCGACGGGCAGAAAAAGCATTATCAGGATGAGTTTGCCGCTATTCCGCTGGTGCCGAAGCCGGGTGACCGCGATGAGCCGGATATGCTGCCCGCGGCGACGCAGGCGCTGCCTGCCCAGCCGCCGGAAGGGGCGGCGGAAGAGGTGCGGGCAGGCGATGCCGCCGCACCGTCACTCGATCCGTCTCGCCTGGCGGCAGCGAGCAGCAGCGATATCGATCCGGTGCCGGTAGAGCAGCCTAAACCTGTGGAAAAACCGAAGCCGGTTGAGAAGCCGCAGCCGAAACCCCAGCAACAGCCACAGCGGGATAAAGCAGCGGAGCAGCTGGCTGCCGCATCAGAAACCCCTCCGCCGGCAAAACAGGACGCGGCACCGACCGGAAAAGCTTACGTTGTGCAGCTCGGCGCGCTGAAAAACGCCGACAAAGTTAACGAGGTGGTGAGCAAACTGCGCAGTGCGGGATATCGTGTTTACACTTCACCTTCCACGCCGGTGCAGGGTAAAATTACCCGCATCCTCGTGGGGCCAGAAGCGTCCAAAGATAAGCTTAAAGGTTCGCTGGGCGAGCTGAAGCAGATCTCCGGCCTGAGCGGCGTGGTGATGGGCTACAGCGCGAACTAAGTACGACCTGCTCCTTAAAGAGAGAGGCGATAAGCCACGGCGTTGAACATTTTTTCAGCGCCTTTTTTATTTACGCGCGGGAAGGAAATCCCTACGCAAACGTTTTCTTTTTCTGTTAGAATTCGCCCCGAACTGGATGACAGGGCGTTTAATCGTGGGACACATATGGTCTGGATTGATTACGCCATCATTGCGGTGATTGGTTTTTCCTGTCTGGTTAGCCTGATCCGTGGCTTTGTTCGTGAAGCGTTATCGCTGGTGACTTGGGGTTGTGCTTTCTTTGTCGCCAGTCATTACTACACTTACCTGTCTGTCTGGTTCACGGGCTTTGAAGATGAACTGGTCCGAAATGGAATCGCTATCGCGGTGCTGTTTATCGCAACGCTGATTGTCGGCGCTATCGTGAATTACGTGATAGGTCAGCTGGTCGAGAAAACCGGTCTGTCAGGAACGGACAGGGTACTCGGGATCTGTTTCGGGGCGTTGCGAGGCGTGCTGATTGTGGCCGCGATCCTGTTCTTCCTGGATACCTTTACCGGGTTCTCCAAAAGCGAAGACTGGCAGAAATCGCAGCTCATTCCAGAGTTCAGCTTCATCATCAGATGGTTCTTTGACTATCTGCAAAGCTCGTCGAGTTTTTTGCCCAGGGCATAAACCCTGAGATGTGGCTTAACGAGGAAAAGACGAATGTGCGGTATTGTCGGTATCGCCGGTTTCATGCCGGTAAACCAGTCGATTTATGACGCGTTAACGGTGCTTCAGCACCGTGGGCAGGATGCTGCGGGTATCATCACCATTGATGCAAACAACTGCTTCCGTTTACGCAAGGCGAATGGCCTGGTGAACGATGTGTTTGAAGCCCGCCATATGCAGCGTCTGCAAGGTAATATGGGGATCGGTCACGTTCGTTATCCTACTGCTGGCAGTTCCAGCGCCTCTGAGGCACAGCCTTTCTACGTCAACTCACCGTATGGCATCACCCTTGCTCATAACGGCAACCTGACCAACGCGCATGAGCTGCGTAAAAAGCTGTTCGAAGAGAAACGTCGCCACATTAACACCACCTCTGATTCTGAAATTCTGCTCAATGTGTTCGCCAGCGAGCTGGATAACTTCCGCCACTACCCGCTGGAAGCAGACAACATCTTTGCTGCCATTGCTGCGACCAACCGCCAGATCCGCGGCGCGTATGCCTGCGTGGCGATGATCATCGGTCACGGCATGGTGGCCTTCCGCGATCCAAACGGCATTCGTCCCCTGGTGCTCGGCAAACGCGACCTCGGCGATGGCCGTACCGAATATATGGTTGCCTCTGAGAGCGTGGCGCTGGATACCCTGGGCTTTGAGTTCCTGCGCGACGTTGCGCCGGGCGAAGCGGTTTATATCACCGAGAAGGGCCAGCTGTTTACTCGCCAGTGTGCCGATAACCCGGTCAGCAACCCGTGCCTGTTTGAATACGTTTACTTTGCCCGTCCGGACTCCTTCATCGACAAGATTTCCGTCTACAGCGCGCGCGTGAACATGGGCACCAAGCTGGGCGAGAAGATTGCCCGCGAGTGGGACGATCTCGACATCGACGTGGTGATTCCTATCCCGGAAACCTCCTGCGATATCGCGCTGGAAATCGCCCGCATTCTGGACCAGCCATACCGTCAGGGCTTCGTGAAGAACCGCTACGTTGGCCGCACCTTTATCATGCCGGGCCAGCACCTGCGCCGTAAATCCGTGCGCCGCAAGCTGAACGCCAACCGCGCTGAATTCCGCGACAAGAACGTTCTGCTGGTGGATGACTCCATCGTTCGCGGCACCACCTCTGAGCAGATCATCGAGATGGCGCGCGAAGCGGGCGCGAAGAAAGTCTACCTGGCCTCTGCTGCGCCGGAGATTCGCTTCCCGAACGTGTACGGCATCGATATGCCAACCGCTAACGAGCTGATCGCTCACGGCCGTGAAGTGGATGAAATTCGCCAGATCATCGGTGCCGACGGCCTGATTTTCCAGGATCTGAACGACCTCATCGACGCGGTGCGTGCCGAGAACCCGGAAATTCAGCAGTTCGAATGCTCCGTGTTCAACGGTATTTACGTGACCAAAGACGTTGACCAGCAGTACCTCGACTATCTTGATTCGCTGCGCAACGACGATGCGAAAGCCGTCCAGCTGCAGAACGATCTCGAAAGCTTAGAGATGCATAACGAAGGTTGATGCTCCGGCAGGTGAGGGCGAATGCCCTCACTTGCAACTCCCCGCAAAATCCTGCACAGTCTGCCCTGAAATCAGTAAGGGCGAAAATCATGAAACGACTCATTGTTGGGCTCAGCGGCGCCAGCGGCGCGATTTACGGCGTACGTCTGTTACAGGTTCTACGTAACGTGGCGGAAGTCGAGACCCATCTGGTGATGAGCCAGGCGGCGCGGCAGACCCTCTCTCTGGAAACCGAACTCTCCCTGCGCGATGTCCAGGCACTGGCGGACGTGGTTCACGATGCCCGTGATATCGCCGCCAGCATCTCCTCAGGCTCGTTTAAAACGGCCGGCATGGTTATCCTGCCCTGTTCCATTAAAACGCTCTCCGGCATTGTGAACAGCTATACCGACACCCTGGTAACGCGCGCGGCGGATGTGGTGCTGAAGGAGCGGCGTCCTCTGGTGCTCTGCGTGCGGGAAACGCCGCTGCACCTCGGCCATCTGCGTTTAATGACCCAGGCCGCTGAGCTTGGGGCCATCATCATGCCGCCGGTACCGGCGTTTTATCATCGCCCGACCTCGCTGGACGACGTGATCAATCAGACCGTCAACCGCGTGCTGGATCAGTTTGACATCGACCTGCCTGAAGATCTCTTCACCCGCTGGCAAGGGGCCTGATTCTGTGCACAAACAGAGTGCATGAAAAGAGACGTTGCCCTGTTTCAGGGCAATTATGCAACGGCGATCATATCCTCGACATTTAATTCGTTTTTTCCCTTTTTCTCTTTCCGGTTCGTTCGGCAGACCTGCTATCTTTCACCATTAAGGCAATATCGCAACGTTTTATTAACATATTTAACGTCGAAGTTTCGACCAGACGGCAATGTGGCATAAGACCTGCAAGATGAAGCCTGCAACACAACACACAACACAATACATAATAAAATCACGGTACTTGAGGGTAAATGTATGAAGAAGACGGTTCTGGCTCTGTCTTTGCTCGTGGGGTTAAGTGCGGCGGCAGGTAGCTACGCAGCGCTTCCACAGACGGTTCGTATCGGTACAGACGCAACCTACGCGCCATTCTCTTCCAAGGATGCGAAAGGCGATTTCGTGGGGTTTGATATCGATCTGGGAAATGAAATGTGCAAACGCATTGCGGTGAAATGCACATGGGTGGGCAGCGACTTTGACGCGTTAATCCCGTCGCTGAAAGCCAAGAAAATCGATGCCATTATCTCTTCTCTCTCCATCACTGAAAAACGCCAGCAGGAGATTGCCTTCTCTGACAAGCTCTACGCTGCGGATTCGCGTCTGATTGCCGCGAAAGGTTCCCCGATTAAGCCCACCATCGACTCGCTGAAAGGCAAACACGTCGGCGTGCTTCAGGGATCGACGCAGGAAGGTTATGCCAATGCGACCTGGCGTGAGAAGGGCGTAGACGTGGTGGCTTACCAGAACCAGGATCTGATTTACTCTGACCTGGCCGCAGGCCGTCTGGATGCGGCATTCCAGGATGAAGTCGCCGCGAGCGAAGGCTTCCTGAAACAGCCTGCGGGTAAAGACTATGCATTTGCTGGCCCGTCGGTAAAAGACAAAAAATACTTTGGTGACGGCACCGGTATTGGCCTGCGCAAGGATGATACCGAGCTGAAAGCCGCCTTCGACAAAGCCTTTGCAGAGCTGCGTAAAGACGGTACTTACGACAAACTGGCGAAGAAATACTTCGACTTCAACATATACGGTGAATAATACCTGACGCTAACGCACCGAAAAGATGCGTTACGGGAGCGGTTGACCCAGTACGGTGCATGTGTTGCACCGTATTGGATCGCTTTGTGCATACTTACGCATTTATAATGCAAAAATTCCCGCCTGAAGGGCATTAGTCTTTGCCTGACAGAGGGGATTAATGGCACATTAGCACCAGCCCGTCGTCGTAAAAATCCCGTATGAAGACAGTTTGTTGAGGATAAATATGAAAAAACTCGTGTTGTCACTATCTCTGGTACTGGCCTTTTCCAGCGCCACCGCGGCATTCGCAGCCATTCCGCAGAAAATCCGAATTGGTACCGATCCAACCTATGCGCCGTTCGAATCGAAGAATTCAAAGGGTGAACTGGTCGGTTTTGACATCGATCTGGCCAATGAGCTGTGCAAACGCATCAAAGCACAGTGTACCTACGTTGAGAACCCGCTGGATGCGCTGATCCCGTCCCTGAAAGCGAAAAAAATCGACGTGATCATGTCCTCACTCTCCATCACCGAAAAACGCCAGCAGGAGATTGCCTTCACCGACAAACTCTACGCGGCCGATTCTCGTCTTGTAGTGGCTAAAGCTTCTGACATTCAGCCAACGCTGGAGTCGCTGAAAGGCAAACGCGTCGGCGTGCTGCAGGGCACCACGCAGGAAACCTACGGCAACGAACACTGGGCACCGAAGGGGATTGAAATCGTCTCCTATCAGGGCCAGGAAAATATCTACGCTGACCTGACGGCAGGCCGAATTGATGCGGCATTCCAGGATGAAGTCGCGGCAAGCGAAGGCTTCCTGAAAACGCCGGTGGGTAAAGATTACAAGTTTGGCGGCCCGTCAATTAAGGACGTGAAGTTGTTTGGTGTGGGCACCGGCATGGGCCTGCGCAAAGAAGACAACGAGCTGCGTGAGGCGCTGAACAAAGCGTTCGCAGAAATGCGCGCTGACGGTACCTACGACAAGCTGGCGAAAAAGTACTTTGATTTTAATGTTTACGGTGGCTAATCGCCCCGTCATATAACGTGCGGCCCCTCCCGCTGCGGGAGGGGAAAAGACACGGTTCCACCACTCACGATACGACAGGGCTCGCGGTATGCTGTACGGATTTTCTGGCGTTATTTTACAGGGCGCGCTTGTCACCCTTGAGCTGGCTATCAGCTCCGTGGTGCTGGCGGTGCTGATAGGTCTGGCAGGCGCAGGGGCGAAGCTTTCAGCTAACAAACCGCTGGCGCTCATATTTGAAGGCTACACCACGCTTATTCGCGGCGTTCCCGATCTGGTGCTAATGCTGCTTATCTTTTACGGTCTGCAGATTGCGCTGAACAGCGTAACGGACGCGATGGGCATGGGACAAATTGATATCGACCCGATGGTGGCCGGTATTATTACCCTCGGTTTTATCTACGGTGCCTACTTCACCGAAACCTTCCGCGGTGCCTACATGGCCGTGCCGAAAGGCCACATTGAGGCGGCAACCGCATTTGGTTTTACCTCTTCACAAACGTTTCGTCGGATTATGTTCCCGGCCATGATGCGCTATGCGCTGCCGGGTATCGGCAACAACTGGCAGGTTATCCTCAAAGCGACAGCGCTGGTCTCGCTGCTCGGCCTGGAAGACGTCGTGAAAGCGACTCAGCTGGCGGGTAAGAGTACCTGGGAGCCGTTCTACTTTGCGGTGGTCTGCGGCGTGATTTATCTGGTCTTTACGACCGCCTCCAATGGTGTGCTGCTTCTGCTCGAGCGTCGCTACTCCGTGGGTGTGAAGAGGGCTGACCTGTGATTGAGATTATTCAGGAATACTGGAAATCGCTGCTGTGGACGGATGGCTACCGCTTTACCGGCGTGGCGATTACCCTCTGGCTGCTGATCTCCTCCGTGGTGATGGGCGGTATTCTGGCGGTGTTTCTTGCCATTGGCCGCGTGTCGAACAATAAATTTATCCAGTTCCCGATCTGGCTGTTCACCTACGTGTTTCGCGGTACGCCGCTGTACGTGCAGCTGCTGGTGTTCTATTCGGGGATGTATACGCTTGAGATCGTAAAAGGCACTGAGATACTGAACGCGTTCTTCCGCAGCGGTCTGAACTGTACGGTGCTGGCGTTGACGCTCAACACCTGCGCCTACACCACCGAGATTTTCGCCGGGGCAATTCGCTCTGTTCCTTACGGCGAGATTGAAGCGGCGCGCGCGTACGGCTTTTCCTCGGTGAAACTTTATCGCTGCATTATTCTGCCGTCGGCGCTGCGTATCGCGTTACCGGCGTACAGTAACGAAGTGATTTTGATGCTGCACTCCACCGCGCTCGCCTTTACCGCGACGGTGCCGGATCTGCTCAAAATCGCGCGCGATATTAACTCCGCGACCTATCAGCCGTTTACCGCGTTTGGCATTGCGGCGGTGCTCTATTTAATTATCTCTTATGTTCTGATTAGCCTGTTCCGTAAGGCTGAAAAACGCTGGTTGCAGCATATAAAACCTTCTTCGACGCACTGAGAAAGATGATGGCTGAGAACAAATTAAACGTTATTGATTTGCACAAACGCTACGGCGAACATGAAGTGCTGAAAGGGGTGTCGCTGCAGGCGAATGCGGGCGATGTAATCAGTATCATCGGCTCATCCGGCTCGGGTAAAAGTACCTTCCTGCGCTGCATTAACTTCCTCGAAAAGCCGAGCGAAGGCTCGATTGTGGTGAGCGGGCAGAATATTAACCTGGTCCGTGACAAAGACGGCCAGCTGAAGGTCGCGGATAAGCACCAGCTGCGCCTGCTGCGTACGCGCCTGACGATGGTGTTCCAGCACTTCAACCTCTGGAGCCACATGACGGTGCTGGAGAACGTGATGGAAGCGCCGATTCAGGTGCTGGGCCTGAGCAAGCAGGAAGCCCGCGAGCGCGCGGTGAAATACCTGGCGAAAGTGGGTATCGACGAGCGCCAGCAGATGAAATATCCGGTGCATCTCTCCGGCGGTCAGCAGCAGCGCGTCTCTATCGCCCGCGCGCTGGCGATGGAGCCAGAAGTGCTGCTGTTCGACGAACCGACTTCCGCGCTGGACCCTGAACTCGTCGGCGAAGTGCTGCGCATCATGCAGAAGCTGGCCGAAGAGGGCAAAACGATGGTGGTGGTGACGCACGAGATGGGCTTCGCCCGTAACGTCTCGAACCACGTGATTTTCCTGCATCAGGGGAAAATTGAAGAGCAGGGACACCCGGACGAGGTGCTGGCGAACCCGCAAAGCCCGCGCCTGCAGCAGTTCCTGAAAGGGTCGTTGAAGTAGGTTTTAACTTTCCCCCTCTTCCTGTGGGAGAGGGCATCAAGCCGCACCGCACTCCAGCCGATACACCCAGTCGTCATAGCGCACGCCGTCAATTTCATACGCCTTTTCCAGCACCTGCGTGCGCACAAACCCGGCTTTCTCCAGCACCCGCACCGAACCGCCGTTATCTGCCAGCACGTACGCGTTAATCGCCTTCACGCCGGTCTGGTTAAACGCGTAATCACACACCGCGCGCAGCGCCTCGCTGGCGATACCTTTCCCCTGCGCGGCAGGCACAACCGTATAGCCGATATCGGCCTCTTCACGATTCTCAGGGCTGATTTGCAGGCCGATATCGCCAAGCGGCGTATCGTCCTCAAGAGAGCGGATCACGAAGACATGCTCCGCCATCAGGCGTGCAGCAAACACGCGGCGGGTCTCTTTTTCCGGCGCGATGGCGGCCATGTAGCGCATGATGCGGCGATCTTCTCGCAGCGAGCGGAAGAAGGCCCAGTCAGTGGGTTCGAAAGGTGTGAGGTGAAGCCGGGGAGTGGTTATCGTTGCCATTGTTACGCCATATCTTCGGAACATGGCCTGTCACTGTAACATATTCACCGCACCACATCCCCCAGCGCCTCTTCTAATTCGTACCAGCGGAACGCAAAGCCGGCCGCTTCCAGCCGTTTTGGCAGCGCTCGCTGTCCGCCTAATACCAATACAGACGCTTCACCCATCATCAGGCGAATCACCGTGGCAGGCACGCGTAATATCGCCGGGCGGTGCAGGGCATGCCCCAGCGCGTGGGCAAACTGTTCGTTACGCACCGGATAGGGAGCAACCATGTTAAACGGCCCGCGCAGGTCGTTATCCAGAAGCCAGAGAATCCCGTTGACCATATCGTCGATATGGATCCACGCCAGGTACTGACGACCATTGCCGATGGGGCCGCCGAGCCCGAGCCGGAAAGGGGGAAGCATCTTCGCCAGAATGCCGCCCTTCGGCGCAAGCACGACGCCGGTCCGCAACAGGCAGACGCGGGTGCGATCGCTCTGTGCCGCGCAGGCGATACGCTCCCACTGGGCGCAGAGCTTATGGGTAAACTCATTATGCGGCGGCTCTTCCTCGGTCACTACCACCTCGCCGAGATCGCCGTAATAGCCTACCGCTGAACCTGAAATCAGTACCGAAGGCGGCGTGTGGCTATTGCGGATCAGCTCGACCAGCTTTTCGGTAATGTTCCACCGGCTGCTGCATAACAGCTGTTTTTGCTCTTCCGTCCAGCGCTTATCGGCGATGGGTTCACCCGCGAGGTTAATGACGGCGTCGAAGCCGTCCAGATTTTGCTGCTCGGCCAGATTTTTCCAGATATCGACACCCGCCCCCAGCACCTGGCGCGCTTTCTCCGGGCTGCGCGTGACCACGGTGATGTCGTGATGCAGGGCCTGCAGACGCGCAATGAGGTGACGACCAATAAGGCCCGTGCCGCCGGTCAGCAAAATCTTCATACAACCTCCAGGATTACGCCTGGCGTCGCCAGCTTAGCGTCATGGAGACGGAATCGGCGTAGCGCAGGGCGTGAAGTTTATCGATCTCAACTTCAGCATAAGTGACCCAGTGATGTTCGCGTGCGATATCGAGCACATCCTGAGTTAATTTTTCCAGCAGAGAGAAGCGGTTATTCTCCACGTACTGAATGATGTTTTTGGTTATTGTGCGGTAGTTCAGCGCGTCGTTGATATCTTCGCTGGCCCGCGCTTTGTCTGCGGGATAGTGAATTACCACGTTAATGACAATATCCTGACGGTTGGCGATCTCTTCCTCTTTGATGCCGATGAAGGTGCGCAAGCGTAAATTTTTTATACGAATAATGGCGTCTGGCTGTGACATTGCAGGTCTTCTCCGTGTCAGTATTTCCTGCTCATAATACATGAGAGGCTCGCAGGCACCCAGCCTCATAGCGGGTTAAATCTGCTGGATTTTTTGCATTGCCCGCTCGGTGGCTGGCCGGGTCCGGATGCGCTCAAACCAGTTGTTCACCGCCGGGTAAGCAGCCAGGTCAATTCGATGTTTTTCATGCGTATTCACCCACGGCCAGCAGGCGATGTCGGCAATACTGTAATGATCGCCCCCGAGCCACGGCGTTTTCTCCAGCCGACGGTTCAGAACGTCATAGAGTCGCTGCGTCTCGACCTGATAGCGCTCTATCGCGTAAGGAATGGGCTGCGGGGCGTATGCGGTAAAGTGATGATTTTGACCCAGCATGGGCCCCAGCCCGCTCGCCTGCCAGAAGAGCCACTGCAGGGTATGGTGACGCTCGCGCAGTTCGCCGCTCAGCAGTTTGCCGGTTTTCTCCGCCAGATAGAGCAAAATTTCACCGGATTCAAACAGGCTCAGCGGCCTGCCCCCGTCCGCCGGCTGGTTATCTATAATGGCCGGGATTTTATTATTCGGCGAGATAGCCAGAAAGAGAGGGCTGAACTGTTCGCCTTTGCTGATATCCACGCGAATGATCCTGTAATCCAGCTCGGCTTCTTCAAGAAAGAGGGTGATCTTATGGCCGTTTGGGGTAGGGGCGTAATAAAGGTCGATCATTCTCAACTCCTGTCCATGCGAAGAGTGGTGCCATGACAAATGAGTATAGGTGGTTGTTGTAAATCGTGAGTTTTCATCAAGTGACAGCGGGGCAAAGAGATTATATGTTGAGTAAAAACCGATCAGCCTATGAGGATGTTATGAACCAGCCCGTCATCACGTTGTGGTCCGATGCGAATTTCTTTTCTCCCTATGTTATGAGCGTATACGTTGCGCTGGCCGAAAAAGGGCTTACTTTTACGCTGAAGACCGTCGATCTCGACGGCGGTGAACATCTTAAACCGCAGTGGCAGGGCTACGACCTGACCCGACGCGTGCCGGTGCTGGAAATTGATGGTTTTGCCCTGAGCGAATCGTCGGCGATCGATGAATATCTGGAAGATCGGTTTGCGCCGCCCGAGTGGGAACGCATCTATCCTCACGACCTGCAAAAACGCGCGCGGGCGCGGCAGATCCAGGCGTGGCTGCGTAGCGATCTGATGCCGATTCGCGTGGAACGCTCGACGGACGTCGTGTTTGCCGGCGTGAAAAAGCCAGCGCTCAGCGCAGAAGGCCGCGAAAGCGCGCAAAAACTCATTGAAACCGCCACCTCGCTGCTCGCCCACGGCAACCCGAACCTGTTCGGCGAGTGGTGCATTGCCGACGCCGATCTGGCGTTGATGTTAAACCGCCTGATCCTCAACGGCGACGAGGTGCCGCAGCTGCTGGTGGATTATGCCGCGTTTCAGTGGCAGCGCGCCTCCGTGCAGCGCTATGTGGCACTCTCGGCTAAGCGCGCGGGCTGATAAGCCCTGACGCTTCAGGTATGATGGGGGCAGTCTGTTTTCCCGAGGAGTGACTGATGAAACTGATGTTTGCGTCGGATATCCATGGATCGCTGCCCGCTACCGAGCGTGTCCTTTCCCTGTTTGCACAAAGCGGCGCGCAGTGGCTGGTTATTCTGGGGGATGTGCTCAACCACGGCCCGCGCAACGCGCTGCCGCAGGGCTATGCCCCGGCGCAGGTCGCGGAAAAGCTCAACCCGTACGCCTCGCGCATCATCGCCGTTCGCGGCAACTGCGACAGCGAAGTGGACCAGATGCTGCTGCATTTTCCCCTTACCGCGCCATGGCAGCAGGTGCTGCTGGAACAAAGCCGCCTGTTTCTGACGCACGGGCATCTTTTCAGCCCGGATAATCTCCCGGCCCTCGCGGCTGGCGATGTCCTGGTTTACGGTCATACTCATATTCCGGTTGCTGAAAAGCGCGGTGAGATTTATCACTTCAACCCGGGATCGGTCAGCATACCGAAAGGCGGTTATCCAGCGAGCTATGGCATGCTGGATGGAAATACCCTGCGCGTTATCGCACTTAATGATCAGCAAGTTATTGCGCAGGTAGCGATTAATCCGTAAGTTACACCTCAACTGCAAACGCGCCGAAAGAGCGCTTAGAAGAGAAGGTTTCCCGATGGTGGAGCAGAGTCATTTGGCAAGTACAGAGTGGGTTGACATTGTCAGCGAAGAGAATGAAGTGATCGCGCAGGCCAGCCGCGAACAAATGCGTGCGGAGCGTTTACGTCACCGCGCAACGTATATCGTTGTGCATGACGGGATGGGCAAAATTCTGGTCCAGCGCCGCACGGACACCAAAGATTTTCTCCCGGGTATGCTGGATGCCACCGCAGGCGGTGTTGTCCAGGCTGATGAAGTGCTGCTGGATTCCGCGCGTCGAGAAGCAGAAGAAGAGTTAGGCATCGCCGGTGTGCCGTTTGCCGAGCACGGTCAGTTCTATTTCGAAGACGAAAACTGCCGCGTCTGGGGCGGGCTGTTTAGCTGCGTCTCCCACGGGCCGTTCGCTCTGCAGGAAGAAGAGGTGAGTGAAGTCAGCTGGATGACGCCGGAAGAGATCACCGCGCGCTGCGACGAGTTCACGCCGGATTCGTTAAAAGCGCTGGCGCTGTGGATGACCCGCAACGCCAAAAACGAATTGACCAAATCAGAGAAAGAGGAAGAGGCTGAGTAAGCGTCAGCAACTCTCTCTCAGACACAGACTGGACGCGATGGGCTTTTGATCGCGCCAGTCCCCGTCATTCAGACGCTCCAGCAACGCTTTCCCGGCTTCAATTCCAATCTTACGATGCGGCACCGCCATCGTCGTCAGCGGCGGCTGACAGACGCGGCTCACGTCGCTATCGCCAAAACCTACCACCGCCAGATCGTCCGGCACTTTGATTCGCCTGCGCTGACACTCGTACAGCGCCCCGCACGCCAGCTCGTCTGAGACGCACACCAGCGCATCCAGCTCAGGCCACGCCAGCAGGAATTCTGGCAGCTGTGCCGCGCCGGTCGAGAAGCTCGGCGGCATCGCCGCGTTAATCACCCGGTTCGGCGACATATGGTGGCGAAGCATGGCTTTGTACCAGCCCTGCAGATGCTGCTGGAAAATCCACTGCTCCTGGTTGGCGCACAGCAGGCCAATATTTTGATAGCCGCGCTTAATCACCATTTCCGTGAGTTCATACATGGCCGCTACGTTATCAATCCCGATATTCATATCGATCGGGTCGGCACGCATGGCACCCATCTCCATCACCGGAATAGAGGCGTTTTTCAGCCAGTGGCGAACGGTATCGGTATGTTCAACGCTGAGCAGGATTGCGGCGGCAATATTCGACGCCAGCAGCGTCTCCAGTAATTTCTCCTCCTGCTCCAGGCGATGCTGGGATTCTGCCAGCATGATCTGATACCCGGCAGGCTGTAGCACCTGCTGTAGCCCGGCGAACATCTCCGAGCATCCGGCTTCGGAGAGATTAGGCACCACCATAGCGATCGTCCATGACGACGCAGAGGCCAGCGCGCTGGCGGCAAGATTAGGCATATAACCCAGCTCCTGCACGGCAGCTTCAATTTTTTCTCGTAGTTTATCGGAAACCTGTTCGGGCGTGCGGAGTGCACGGGACACGGTCATCGTGCCCACACCGGCAAGCTGTGCGACATCGGCGAGTGTCACTTTACCGGTACTGCGCCGTTTTCGGGTTAGAGACATACACCTTCCTGCTGACCAGACGCGTTCTTCTTTTCCTTCGCTTCACGTGACAGGCAGTATACGCCTTAAATCCCTTTTTTTGCTGTGATTTAGCGCCGTGATTGCAATTTGATAGCGCTATCACATTTCTGCATGTTAGCGATTGGTAGCGCTATCTTTGTGATCGCGATCGCAGTCATCCAGCGATGTGTTGAATAAAGTTTGCTCATCTTTAGCGTGTAGCGGGAGTGAAAAGTGCTCAAAAAATGGATATATGATACAACCATCACGCTGCAGGATAGCGTGGAAAACTGGCCGCAGGCGCTGGAGCTGTGCGCGAAGCCGCTTCTTGATTTGCAGGTGATTGAGCCTGAATACGTCACGGCCATCATCCAGCAGCATCACACGTTAGGACCCTATTATGTGCTGGCACCAGGGCTAGCAATGCCGCATGCGCGGCCGGAGGAAGGCGCCAAAGGACTGGGGTTGTCGTTATTAAAACTAAAACAGGGCGTCTCGTTTGGTGCCGGTGAGTTTGACCCTGTCGATGTCATTATTATGCTCGCGGCACCGGACAAACATAGCCATATCGAAATGATATCCGCACTCGCAGAATTATTTTCCAGCGACGAGGATATGGAGAAACTGCATCAGGCGAATACTCTGGAGGAAATTAAAACGATTATTGACCGCTTCTGATTTAATTCTGTAATCCGATTATTCACAACATTACGCGCCAGCGTGATGGGGCGTGCTCTACTCAAAATAAGGGGACAACAATGAAAATCATGGCTATTTGCGGCTCCGGCCTGGGCAGCAGTTTTATGGTCGAAATGAATATTAAAAAGGTGCTTAAAAAACTGGAGATTGAGGCTGAGGTTGAACATTCCGATCTCTCCTCGGCCACGCCGGGCGCAGCCGATCTTTTCGTGATGGCAAAAGACATTGCGGCCAGTGCCAGCGTGCCGGAAAGCCAGCTGGTAGTGATTAACAACATCATCGACATCAACGAACTTGAAGCGCAGCTGCGCGCCTGGTTCGACAGACAATAACCCTGATAAGGCGAGGTGGATATGTTTATCCTTGAAACGCTGAATTTCGTTGTTGATATTTTAAAAGTCCCTTCGGTGCTGGTCGGTTTAATTGCGCTTATTGGTCTGGTTGCGCAGAAGAAAGCGTTTTCGGACGTGGTGAAAGGAACGATTAAAACCATTCTCGGCTTTATTGTACTGGGCGGCGGCGCCACGGTGCTGGTGGGGTCATTAAATCCTTTGGGCGGTATGTTTGAACACGCCTTTACGATTCAGGGCATTATTCCAAACAATGAAGCCATTGTGTCCATTGCGCTGGAAAAATACGGTGCGGCGACCGCGCTGATTATGGCTTTCGGCATGGTGGCGAATATTATCGTCGCGCGCTTTACCCGCCTGAAGTATATCTTCCTGACCGGACACCACACGTTTTATATGGCGTGCATGATTGGCGTGATCCTGACGGTGGCGGGCTTTGAGGGCGTGGGGCTGGTCTTTACCGGCTCGCTGATCCTCGGCCTGATCATGGCTTTCTTCCCGGCGATTGCGCAGCGCTACATGAAGCGCATTACCGGCAACGATGAGATTGCCTTCGGCCACTTCGGCACGCTGGGCTACGTGCTGTCCGGCTGGATTGGCAGCAAGGTCGGCAAAGGCTCCCGCTCAACCGAAGAGATGAACCTGCCGAAGAACCTGAGCTTCCTGCGCGACAGCTCGATCTCCATCTCCCTGACCATGATGATTATCTACCTGATCATGGCGGTGAGCGCCGGGCGCGAGTACGTGGAGGCCACCTTCAGCGGCGGTCAGAACTACCTGGTCTACGCCATCATCATGGCGATCACCTTCGCGGCGGGCGTGTTCATTATCCTGCAGGGCGTGCGCCTGATTCTGGCGGAAATCGTTCCGGCCTTTACCGGCTTCTCGGAGAAACTGGTGCCGAACGCGCGTCCTGCGCTGGACTGCCCGGTGGTGTATCCCTATGCGCCAAACGCGGTGCTGATTGGCTTCCTGTTCAGCTTCCTCGGCGGGATTGTAGGGTTGTTCATCTGCGGTCAGTTTAGCTGGGTGCTGATCCTCCCGGGTGTGGTGCCGCACTTCTTCACCGGCGCAACCGCTGGCGTGTTCGGTAACGCCACCGGCGGACGCCGCGGGGCAATGATTGGCGCCTTTGCTAACGGCCTGCTGATCACCTTCCTGCCGGTCCTGCTGCTGCCGGTACTGGGCGCCATTGGCTTTGCCAACACCACCTTCTCGGACGCCGACTTTGGCGCGGTCGGGATTGTGCTCGGCAACCTGGCGCGCTTCCTTTCGCCGCTCGCCATCACCGGGCTGGTCGTGGCGCTGTTCGCGCTGCTGGTGGCGTACAACGTCTTCGCGAAAAACAAACCTGCGGGCGGTAACGCGCAGGAAAACACCGGAGCCAAATCATGAATGAGAAAGAGATAACCGAACTCGCGCGTCAAATCCGTCTTGAGACGCTGAAAACCCTGACGCAGCTGGGCTTTGGGCACTACGGTGGCAGTATGTCGGTGGTTGAAACCCTGGCCGTGCTGTACGGCGCGGTGATGAAAATCGACCCGGCGGATCCGGACTGGCCGGAGCGAGACTATTTTGTCCTGTCAAAAGGTCATGCGGGCCCGGCGCTCTACAGCACGCTGGCGATCAAGGGCTACTTCCCGGTGGAAGAGCTGAGCACCCTGAACCAGAACGGCACGCGCCTGCCAAGCCACCCGGACCGCCTGAAAACGCGCGGCGTGGACGCCACCACCGGTTCGCTGGGGCAGGGGATCTCCATTGCGGGCGGCATGGCGCTCTCGCACAGGCTGGCCGGGCGACCGAATCGGGTCTTCTGCATCGTTGGTGACGGCGAGCTGAACGAGGGGCAGTGCTGGGAGGCGTTTCAGTTTATTGCCCACCATCGCCTGAACAACCTGACGGTGTTCGTGGATTGGAACAAACAGCAACTCGACGGCGAACTGGACGAGATCATCAGCGCGTTCGACCTGGAGGGGAAATTCCGCGCCTTTGGCTTTGACGTGGCGACGGTGAAGGGCGACGACATTCCGGGTCTGCTGGCGGTGACGTCGCGGGTCCCGGCTGCCGACGCGCGTCCGTTAGTCGTCATCCTCGACAGCATCAAAGGGCAGGGGGTGCCGTACCTGGAACAGCTCAGCAACTCGCACCACCTGCGATTAACCGCGGAGAGTAAAGCGGCCCTCAACGAGACGATTCGCCAACTGGAGGCTTCACATGATTAAGGTTGCACCGGCAGGAGAGAAAGACGCCGTTGAGATGCGCAAGGTCTACGCGGGCTTTGTGGCAAAGCAGATTGAGGCGGGAAGCGAGATTATCGCCCTTGAAGCGGATCTGATGAGCTCGATGGCGATGGACGGCGTGGCGCGCGATTATCCGCAGCACGTGATTAACTGCGGCATTATGGAAGCCAACGTCATCGGCACGGCAGCCGGGCTGTCGCTTACCGGACGCAAGCCGTTCGTTCACACCTTCACCGCGTTTGCCAGCCGTCGCTGCTTTGACCAGCTGTTTATGTCCCTGGACTATCAGCGTAACAACGTGAAGGTGATTGCCTCGGATGCGGGCGTGACGGCCTGCCATAACGGCGGAACGCATATGTCGTTTGAGGATATGGGCATCGTACGAGGTCTGGCGCATTCGGTGGTGCTGGAGGTGACCGACGCGGTGATGTTTGAGGACGTGCTGCGCCAGCTTATCGACCTCGAAGGCTTCTACTGGGTACGCACCATCCGTAAGCAGGCGCCGAGCGTGTATGCGCCGGGCTCAACCTTCACCATTGGTAAAGGCAACGTGCTGCGCGAAGGAACCGATATCACCCTGATTGCCAACGGCATCATGGTGGCAGAAGCGCTGGAAGCGGCGCGCCAGCTTGAGCAGGAGGGGGTAAGCGCGGCGGTCATCGACATGTTTACCCTGAAGCCTATCGACCGGATGCTGGTGAAAAACTACGCCGAGAAAACCGGTCGCATCGTCACCTGTGAAAACCACAGCATTCACAACGGGCTGGGATCGGCTGTGGCGGAGGTGCTGGTGGAAACCTGCCCGGTGCCGATGCGGCGGGTGGGCGTCAAGGAGCGTTACGGTCAGGTGGGGACGCAGGATTTCCTGCAGAAGGAGTATGGCCTGACGGCACATGACATTGTGTCGGCGGCGAGAGAGCTGCTGTAAATAAAAAAGGCGACCCGTTAAGTGGTCGCCTTTTTGTTGCCCGGTAAGCGCTAGCGCCACCGGGCTTTTTAACATTACTGCTGCTGTGAAGACTGGATCGCGGTCAGCGCGATGGTGTAGACGATATCGTCAACCAGCGCACCACGAGACAGGTCGTTCACAGGTTTGCGCATGCCCTGCAGCATTGGCCCGATGGAGATCAGGTCTGCTGAACGCTGCACCGCTTTATAGGTGGTGTTACCGGTGTTCAGATCCGGGAAGATGAACACGGTAGCGCGACCTGCAACCGGCGAGTTCGGCGCTTTGGATTTCGCAACGTCGGCCATCACGGCGGCGTCGTACTGCAGCGGGCCGTCGATCATCAGGTCAGGACGTTTTTCCTGCGCCAGACGGGTCGCTTCACGCACTTTCTCTACGTCGCTACCAGCACCAGAGGTACCGGTGGAGTAGGAGAGCATCGCTACGCGCGGTTCGATACCGAAGGCAATCGCGGAGTCCGCGGACTGGATAGCGATTTCGGCCAGCTGTTCTGCGGTTGGATCCGGGTTGATCGCGCAGTCGCCGTAAACGTAAACCTGTTCAGGCAGCAGCATGAAGAACACGGAAGAAACCAGAGAGCTGCCTGGAGCGGTTTTGATCAGCTGCAGCGGTGGACGGATGGTGTTCGCCGTGGTGTGAACCGCACCGGAAACCAGACCGTCAACTTCGTCCTGCTCCAGCATCAGCGTACCCAGCACCACGTTGTCTTCCAGCTGTTCGCGCGCCACGGCTTCGGTCATGCCCTTGCTCTTACGCAGCTCGACCAGACGGGCAACGTAGCTCTCGCGAACCACTTCCGGGTCAACGATTTCGATGCCAGCGCCCAGCTCAACGCCCTGAGACGCCGCAACGCGGGTGATCTCATCCGGGTTACCCAGCAGCACGCAGGTCGCGATGCCGCGCTCTGCACAGATAGCAGCCGCTTTAACGGTGCGTGGTTCGTCGCCTTCTGGCAGAACAACGCGTTTGCCCGCTTTACGCGCCAGCTCGGTCAGCTGGTAACGGAATGCTGGAGGAGACAGGCGGCGGCTGCGCTCGGAGGTCGCAGTCAGGGATTCGATCCAGTCTGCGTTGATATAGCCCGCTACGTATTCCTGAACTTTCTCGATACGCTCGTGGTCATCAACCGGCACTTCCAGGTTGAAGCTCTGCAGGCTCAGGGAGGTCTGCCAGGTGTTAGTATTCACCATGAAGACCGGCAGGCCGGTCGCGAACGCGCGCTCGCACAGCTTGCTAACGCGTGGGTCCATCTCGTAGGCACCGGTCAACAGGATCGCACCGATTTCTACGCCGTTCATCGCGGCCAGGCAGGCTGCAACCAGCACATCAGGACGATCTGCGGAGGTCACCAGCAGGGAACCTGCGCGGAAGTGTTCCAGCATGTGCGGAATGCTGCGCGCACAGAAGGTCACGGACTTCACGCGGCGGGTGTTGATGTCGCCTTCGTTAACGATGGTAGCGTTCAGGTGACGCGCCATATCGATTGCACGGGTGGCAATCAGATCGAAGCTCCATGGCACCGCGCCCAGAACCGGAAGCGGGCTGGATCCCTGCAGCTTAGCCGGGTCAACTTTGATAACTTTCGCTTTGGAAGAGTCGTCGAAGATCTCGGACAGGTCAGGGCGAGTACGGCCCTGCTCATCCACCGGTGCGTTCAGCTTGTTCACGATCACGCCGGTGATGTTGGTGTTTTTCGCGCCGCCGAAGCTGCTGCGCGTCAGTTCGATACGCTCGTTCAACTGCTCTGGGGTGTCGGTGCCCTGAGACATCACGAAAACGATCTCTGCGTTCAGGGTTTTCGCGATTTCAAAGTTCAGAGACTGGGCAAACTGGTGTTTGCGCGTCGGGACCAGACCTTCAACCAGCACCACTTCCGCGTCTTGCGCGTTAGCATGGTAGTTGGCGATGATCTCTTCCATCAGCACGTCTTTCTGGTTGCTGGACAGCAGAGACTCAACGTGGCTCATCTTCAGCGGTTCAGCCGCCGGCAGATTGGAGTTCTTGCGAACGATGGTGGTGGTCTGGTCTGGCGCATCGCCACCGGCACGTGGCTGGGCGATTGGCTTAAAGACGCTCAGACGAACGCCTTTGCGTTCCATAGCACGGATAACGCCAAGGCTGACGCTGGTCAGGCCGACGCTGGTTCCGGTAGGGATCAGCATAATAGTACGGGACACGGTTTATCCTCTTTCGTTACCGCCGCAATTGGGCGGGTTACAAAACAGCACCGCCAGCATTGCTGGCGGTGTGGAATCAGGCAGTCAGGCGGTGCGCGTCTTGCGCAATGACCAGTTCTTCGTTAGTTGGGATAACGAGAGCAGGGCGGGTGCCTTCTTTGTTGATGAAGCCAGACTTGCCGAAGCGGGCAGCCAGGTTACGCTCGTGATCAACGTCGAAGCCCAGAACGCCCAGTTTGCCCAGGGACAGTTCACGAACCATTGCCGCGTTCTCACCGATACCACCGGTGAAGATAACCGCGTCCAGACGGCCTTCCATCAGCGCAGTGTAAGAGCCGATGTACTTCGCCAGGCGGTGGCAGTAAACGTCCATGGCACGTTTAGCGTCTTCTTTCTCTGCGTAGTTGTCTTCAACGTAACGGCAGTCGCTGGTAACTTCGGTCAGACCCAGCAGGCCAGACTCTTTGGTCAGCATTTTGTTGATCTGGTCAACGCTCATGCCCAGGGTGTCGTGCAGGTGGAAGATGATCGCCGGGTCGATGTCACCGGAACGGGTACCCATCACCAGACCTTCCAGCGGGGTCAGACCCATGGAAGTATCAACACATTTACCGTTGCGGATAGCAGAAACAGAACCACCGTTGCCCAGGTGGCAGGTGATGATGTTCAGTTCTTCAACCGGCTTGTTCAGGACTTTAGCGGCTTCCTGAGTCACGTAGAAGTGGCTGGTGCCGTGCGCGCCGTAGCGACGTACGCCGTGTTCTTTGTACAGGCTGTATGGCAGGGCATAGAGGTAAGACTCTTCCGGCATGGTCTGATGGAACGCGGTGTCGAATACGGCCACGTTTTTGTCTTTCAGATTCGGGAAGGATTTCAGCGCTTCAGCGATACCGATCAGGTGAGCCGGGTTGTGCAGCGGTGCGAAGGACGCAGAGTCCTTGATGCCCTGGATCACAGATTCGTCGATCACGACGGAGCTGGTGTATTTTTCGCCGCCGTGGACGATACGGTGACCAATCGCAGTCAGCTGAGCAGACAGTTCTGGTTTTTGTGCCAGAATAGTGTTAACGATAAAGTTCAGCGCTTCACTGTGAGCGGCGCCTGCACCTAAAGCCGCTTCTTGTTTGCTGCCGTCCATCTTCCACTTGATACGTGCTTCAGGCAGATGGAAACATTCGGCCAAACCAGAGAGGTATTCGTCACCGTTGAGCGCATCGATGATGGCGAATTTCAGTGAGGAGCTACCGCAGTTCAGAACCAGTACTAACTTACTCGACATGGAAGTACCTATTATTGATACGTGGCTAAAAAAACGTCAGTGAGTCTAACAGCGTAACGCATGAGGACTCGGACATTTATGATTAACATCATGCCAAACAAACATTGTGGCATGATGGAAGAAATAACTATGATTTTATGCCATTTTGCACAATTTTCAGCCAATGGCATAATGTGCAATAATTTGACGAGTTAATGATTCTCGTCTAAGGCCCTATCAGGCTGGCACAGGATACCCGATACGGGGTAGAGATGACAAAATATTTTGAACGTTGTCATAGCTTGTTGTGGTTTTGCACGAAAATTTTAATTTTTATATGTGAAGTTGAGGTACAGCCATGTCGACACCAGAGAACCCGTCCGTAAATTTTTTTAGTCTGTTTCGTCGGGGACAGCATTACGCAAAGACGTGGCCGATGGAAAAGCGCCTTGCGCCGATGTTCATTGAGAATCGCACTATCCGCGCCACGCGCTATGCGATTCGCTTTATGCCGCCTGTCGCTGTCTTTACGCTGTGCTGGCAGATTGCGTTGGGCGGCCAGCTTGGCCCTGCGGTCGCGACGGCGCTCTTCGCCTTAAGCCTGCCGATGCAGGGCCTGTGGTGGTTAGGTAAACGCTCCATCACCCCACTTCCCCCATCTATTTTACACTGGTTTTATGAAGTGCGCGGAAAACTGGAGGAGGCCGGACAGGCGCTCGCCCCGGTTGAAGGCAAGCCGGACTACCAGGCGCTGGCGGACACGTTAAAGCGTGCTTTTAAGCAACTGGATAAAACATTCCTCGATGACTTGTGATTGATCATCGAAACGACGACGAAAAGAAGGCACAGTAACAATCAGTTACCGTGTCTTTTTTTTAAGTGCAATGCGCTACAGGAGTCGAAAGATGGAAATGACCCATGCTCAACGTCTGATTTTGTCTAACCAGTACAAGATGATGACTATGCTTGATCCCGATAACGCTGCGCGCTACAGCCGCCTGCAAACCATCGTCGAACGCGGTTTTGGTTTGCAAATGCGCGAACTGGACCGCGAGTTTGGCGAGCTGAAAGAAGAAACCTGTCGCATCGTGATCGACATTATGGAGATGTATCACGCCCTGCACGTGTCCTGGACGAATCTCAAAGATCGGCAGTCCATTGACGAGCGCCGCGTGACCTTCTTAGGCTTTGATGCCGCAACGGAAGCGCGTTATCTGAGCTATGTTCGCTTTATGGTGAATACAGAAGGGCGCTATACCCACTTTGACGCGGGCACCCACGGCTTCAACGCGCAGACCCCTATGTGGGATAAATATCAGCGTATGCTAAGCGCGTGGCACGCCTGCCCGCGCCAGTACCATTTAAGCAGCAACGAAATTCAACAAATCATTAATGCCTGACGGAGGTGCGTGTGCAGTGTAAAGGTTTTCTGTTTGATCTGGACGGTACGCTGGTGGATTCGCTGCCGGTTGTGGAGCGTTCATGGTGCCATTGGGCTGACCGACATGGCATCGACCATCAGGACGTGCTGAATTTTATCCATGGCAAACAGGCCATTACCTCGCTACGGCACTTCCTGGCCGGACGCTCTGAGGACGAAATTCAGGCGGAGTTCAAATACCTGGAACACATTGAAGCCACGGATACGGACGGCATCACAGCCTTACCGGGCGCGCGCGAGCTGCTTGAGCATCTGAACGAGGCGCAGATCCCGTGGGCTATCGTCACCTCAGGCTCCATTCCCGTCGCCCACGCCCGTCATAAGGCGGCAGGTTTACCGAAGCCGGAAGTGTTTATTACTGCGGAGCGCGTAAAGCGTGGTAAACCGGAGCCCGACGCGTTTTTACTGGGCGCTGAACTGCTGGGCCTCGCGCCCGCAGAGTGCGTGGTGGTGGAAGATGCTGCCGCTGGCGTACTGGCCGGGCTGAACGCCGGAAGCCACGTTATCGCCGTTAACGTTCCGGCGGGATCCCCGCGGCTGGAGGAGGCAGACTTTGTGCTGAATTCACTGACGGTACTGGCTGTTTCGAAAGCCTCTGACGGAGTGGTAACCGTCTCGCTAAAACTGTAATCCCATGATACAGCCCCACATTGCTGGGGCTTTTTTATGGCACAATTCCTCATCTCCCACTGACAAGGACATGTTGTGAACGGTGAACTGATTTGGGTCCTGAGCCTGCTTTTAATCGCCATCCTTCTTTTTGCAACGGGCAAGGTACGCATGGACGCCGTCGCCTTGTTTGTCATCGTCGCGTTTGTGCTGAGCGGAACGCTCACGCTGCCGGAAGCCTTCTCCGGGTTTAGCGATCCCAACGTTATCCTGATTGCCGCCCTGTTTATTATTGGTGATGGGCTGGTGCGTACCGGCGTGGCGACCATCATGGGGTCGTGGCTGGTGAAGGTGGCGGGCAGCAGCGAAACCAAAATGCTGATCTACCTGATGGTGACCGTTGCCGGGCTGGGGGCGTTTATGAGCTCAACGGGCGTGGTCGCCATCTTTATCCCGGTGGTGCTGAGCGTCTCCATGCGGATGCAGATCTCGCCGTCGCGCCTGATGATGCCCCTGAGTTTTGCCGGATTGATCAGCGGCATGATGACGCTGGTGGCAACGCCGCCGAACCTGGTCGTCAACAGCGAGCTTATCCGGGAAGGATTTCAGGGCTTCAGTTTTTTCAGCGTCACCCCGCTTGGGCTGGTCATTCTGGTGATGGGCGTGGTCTACATGCTGCTGACCCGGTTTGCCCTGAAAGGTGAAAAACAGGACAAAAATAAAGAAGGGTGGAAGCGACGCACCTTCCGCGATCTGATTAAAGAGTACCGTCTCACCGGGCGCGCGCGCCGTCTGGCTATTCGTCCCGGTTCGCCGATGGTGGGACAGCGTCTTGACGACCTGAAGCTGCGTGAGCGCTATGGCGCGAACGTGATCGGCGTAGAGCGCTGGCGTCGTTTTCGCCGGGTTATTGTCAACGTCAACGGGGTGTCGGAATTCCGCGCGCGGGACGTCCTGCTGATTGATATGTCCACCGCGGACGTGGATCTGCGCGAGTTTTGCAGCGAACAGCTGCTGGAACCGATGGTGCTGCGCGGGGAGTATTTCTCCGATCAGGCGCTGGATGTCGGCATGGCCGAAGTATCGCTGATCCCGGAATCGGAACTGTTGGGTAAAACCGTGCGGGAAATGGGATTCCGAACCCGCTATGGCCTGAATGTCGTGGGGCTGAAGCGCGATGGCGTGGCGATCGAAGGGGCGGTGGTGGATGAGCCGATCCTGCTGGGCGATATCTTCCTCGTTGTCGGTAACTGGAAGCTGATTAGCCAGCTCGGGCAAAAAGGGCGCGATTTTGTGGTGCTCAACATGCCTGTCGAGGAGAGCGACGCATCGCCGGCGCACAGCCAGGCGCCCCATGCGATTTTTTGTCTGGTGCTGATGGTGGCGCTGATGCTGACCGATGAAATTCCCAATCCGGTCGCGGCAATCATCGCCTGCCTGTTGATGGGGAAATTCCGCTGCATTGACGCCGAAAGCGCGTATAAAGCCATTCACTGGCCGAGCATTATTCTCATCGTCGGGATGATGCCCTTCGCTCTGGCGCTGCAAAAAACCGGCGGGGTGGATCTGATCGTTAAAGGCTTAATGGACGTTGGCGGCGGGTATGGGCCGTACATGATGTTGGTCTGTCTGTTTATCATGTGCGCCACCATCGGTCTGTTTATCTCCAACACCGCGACGGCGGTACTGATGGCGCCGATTGCGCTGGCGATGGCCAAATCCATGGGCGTGTCGCCGTATCCCTTTGCGATGATGGTGGCGATGGCTGCTTCCGCGGCATTTATGACGCCGGTCTCTTCACCGGTTAACACGCTGGTGCTGGGGCCCGGGAATTATAGGTTCAGTGATTTCGTGAAGCTGGGCGTGCCGTTCACCGTGCTGGTGATGGTGGTGTGCGTGATATTGATACCGGTCCTGTTCCCGTTCTGAGCATTTTGCCGGGTGGCGGCTTCGCCTTACCCGGCAAAAATTACAACGGCGAATCCTGACTAATCTCGTCCAGCGATAAATGGAAGCTCGGCACAAACACCTGCATAAAGTAATCCATCTCTGCGCTGCGGCGGGATTCCAGCGTTTTTTCCAGACGCGTTTTCGCCAGTAAAAATTCGTTATTCCCCGCGGACAGCTCTTCCAGACACTTCAGGTAGGCGCAGAGCGCGTCGGCCTGTTTGACCAGCGACTTTTCATCTTCCGTGTACTGATGCTCATCGATGAGCGGCTCAAAAATGTCGCGCAACTCATCCGGCACCATGTCAATCAGCTTCTGCTGGGCAATCTTCTCGATAGCCTTATATTCCTGCGCAATTTGCGAGTTGAAATATTTCACCGGCGTGGGCAGGTCGCCGGTCAGCACTTCTGACGCATCGTGGTACATCGCCAGCAGGGCGATGCGCTCTGGATTGACCTGACCGTTGAATTTGCGGTTTTTAATGGCGGCCAGCGCATGAGCAACCATGGCAACCTGTAGACTGTGCTCTGACACGTTCTCTGTGCGCACGTTGCGCATCAGCGGCCAGCGGTTGATGAGTTTTAGGCGGGAGAGGTGGGCGAAGAAATGACTCTGACTCATAGGTTACCTTTTGTCTTCACTGCGACAGGCGTTCATTGTGCGGGGAGGGGAGGGAAGATGCAAATCAGGCTACCGAAGTAGCCTGATTTTAAGATTACTGATGGTACCCGGAGAGGAAGCGCCCGAAGCGGCTGATGGCCATTTCGAGGTCATCTTCGCGCGGCAGCGTCACGATACGCACGTGATCCGGCCACGGCCAGTTAAACGCCGTCCCCTGAACCAGCAGCACTTTTTCCTGCAGCAGGAAATCCAGCACCATTTTCTGGTCGTCATGAATATTAAAGCGCTTTGCGTCAATTTTCGGGAACATATAGAGCGCGCCATTCGGCTTCACGCAGGAGACGCCCGGAATATCGTTGATCAGCTCCCACGCGCGGTTGCGCTGTTCGTACAGGCGACCACCGGGAACGATGAACTCGCTAATGCTCTGATAACCACCCAGCGCCGTCTGGATCGCGTGCTGCGCCGGAACGTTGGCACATAAACGCATGGAGGCCAGCATTTCCAGCCCTTCAATATAGCCTTTGGCATGCTTTTTCGGACCGTTTAATACCATCCAGCCCTGACGGAAACCGGCCACGCGGTAGGTTTTTGACAGGCCGTTAAAGGTGACGGTCAGCAGATCCGGGGCCAGCGCGGCGATGGAGTGGTGCTGTGCCGCGTCGTACAGGATCTTGTCGTAAATTTCGTCGGCAAAGATGATCAGGTTGTGCTGGCGGGCGAGCTCGACGATCTCCATCAGCAGCTCTTTTGAGTACACCGCGCCCGTTGGGTTGTTCGGGTTAATGATCACGATGCCGCGCGTGCGGGGGGTGATTTTTGCTCGAATATCATCGAGGTCCGGGAACCAGTCGGAGGACTCGTCGCACAGATAGTGCACGGCTTTCCCGCTCGACAGTGATACGGCAGCCGTCCACAGCGGATAGTCCGGCGCGGGAACCAGCATTTCGTCCCCGCTGTTCAGCAGCGCCTGCATCGCCTGCACGATCAGTTCAGAGACGCCGTTGCCGATATAAATATCTTCAACGGTAACATCGCGCATACCGCGTGCCTGATAATGCTGCATGATGGCTTTACGTGCGGAGTAAAGTCCTTTGGAATCGCAATAGCCTTGCGCAGTAGGAAGGTTGCGGATCACGTCAACCAGAATTTCATCCGGCGCTTCAAAACCAAATGGCGCAGGGTTACCAATGTTGAGTTTCAGAACCTTGTTGCCTTCCTCTTCAAGGCGTTTTGCCTCTTTCAGAACCGGGCCGCGGATGTCATAACAGACGTTATCTAGCTTGCTGGATTTTTCGATAGGGGACATGAACCTTTAACCTTTTCGCTATTATTGCCACTCCCTGCCGTGGAAGTCAGCACGGAATAATGTACTCCCCCCTCGCTTCGTTTTGAAGGGTGTGCAGTAGAAGATTTTGTGCCGGAAGCAAAATTTTGATAAATCTTTTTCTCTGCGCGTTAGCTTTTTCACTGTCTTAAAGTTGTGCTCATCGCGATATGACAGGTTAAATATGCTATTCCTTTGACAAAATTCTGTATATTGTGCTGGTGAAAATAAGTGGTGAACCTGACAACGGTAGCAATCACCCTGAGTGACTTTTCGTAAAACCTGAATGCTTGATACATGTGCCTGTAAAAGCATAATGTGGCTAAAAGTTACTCATGTGAAATTAATGTTAAGTGCCATTAATGAATGGTCTTAATCTAAATTAAAATTTATTTATTATTAACCTATAAAATGCAACTTTAGTTAATTTTAATAAAATTAGTTTAGAAGCTTAACATTCTTCTTTAATCCTCAATATTGCAATAATACTTATAAATAAAGTGGATTTGGGTTAAGATGTCTTTCAGGAAAGCAGAGGACAGATGCAAAAATTTTGTATATCTGGTACTGACTTTTCGATTTAATTGATTGTTATTGTTGGAGTTATCTCTGGCTGGAGTGTGTCGAACATCTCCTGCTACGTTGACAGCGCTGCGATAAAGATGGCAGAAAAGGTGTTATACCTTTAATGTAATTTACATAAACCTGCGAACATCTAAATATCCTTAACGTTTAAGAGAATAAAAATAACGTCATGAAACGTGCTTTCTGACTGTTGATATAAAGCAGCACAATAACTATCTGTCAGGCAGTCTGCCGGGCCGGGATGCGAGGGAAAACCTTCAGAGGGAATTGCTTAACTGTTACACACAGCTTCAACCCGGGCAGCTCCGCACGAGCAACCTGAAAGTGAATAGATATGATAAATGCAAATCGTCCGATAATGAATCTCGACCTCGATCTGCTGAGAACGTTTGTTGCGGTCGCCGATCTCAACACTTTTGCAGCTGCTGCTGCCGCCGTTTGCCGAACTCAGTCCGCCGTTAGCCAGCAAATGCAGCGGCTGGAGCAACTGGTTGGTAAAGAGCTTTTTGCACGTCACGGGCGTAATAAGCTCTTAACGGAACACGGTATTCAGCTACTGGGTTATGCCAGGAAAATTCTTCGCTTTAATGATGAAGCATGTATGTCATTAATGTTTAGCAACCTTCAAGGGGTGCTAACGTTAGGCGCATCTGATGAGTCAGCGGATACAATATTGCCGTTTCTTCTCAACCGTATTAGTTCGGTTTATCCGAAGCTTGCGCTGGACGTTAGCGTAAAACGTAATGCCTTTATGGTTGAGATGTTAAATGAGCATAAAGTCGACCTTGTAGTGACTACGCATCGTCCCGGGCAGTTTGATTGCCTGACGTTGCGCACATCACCTACGCACTGGTATTGCGCAGCCGAGTACGTGCTGCAAAAAGGGGAGCCGGTTCCGCTGGTCTTACTGGATGACCCGAGCCCTTTCCGCGATATGGTGCTTACGGCGCTGAATGAGGCCAACATTCCGTGGCGTCTGGCGTACGTGGCTTCCACGCTGCCAGCGGTTCGTGCCGCCGTGAAGGCCGGTCTGGGCGTAACGGCCCGTCCGGTAGAGATGATGAGTCCCGATCTGCGCGTCCTGGGGAAATCCGATGGTCTCCCTGCGCTGCCGGATACGGAGTATCTGCTCTGCCACAATTCGTCCAGCCATAACGAGTTGGCCAAAGTGGTGTTCGAGGCGATGGAAAACTACCATAACCCGTGGCAGTTTGAGCGCGTTACCTCCGAAGGGGGGGATGACTCCCTGATCGTTGAAGGGGATTTTGAGTGATCGATAGCTCAATATTCTGGTAACAAAATGTAAGTGTAAAAAAAAGCCACTCGTGTGATTTTCACATGCAGTGGCTTTTTTTAAACAACAATACCCGCTTAAGGGGCATGGATTTTCAGGGTGCTATCTTACTTATCAATGAGTTGGATGCTTTAGCTTAAAACTTGTCCACTTTCCGTTCTAACTTCAACCATATCCCTCTCATGTTAAAAAAACAGGAAATATGTTGCCGTTTTCCATGTCGAATTAACAAAAGCGTGTCGCAGATCAAGAAAATACTCCTATTTGGGGGGAGGAATCGTTGGCAAATCCTGTCAAAATAGGAGGGTTATTTTTTTTACTTCCGAAACGGACACGATTCAACAACATACATTTGACGGAAAGTCATGCACCCACCAGGGTTAAAGGGCACCAAATGTTAATGAGAATCGCTCGATGTAATTTAATGTGAAGAAACCTTTGTTAAAGTTGACAATAGGTTATAGAAAGGAGTAAAAAACCCCATCATTTTGCTGTCTACGTCTCATTTCTGACAGTTAGTGTAAGGTTATTTGTTCCTCCCCATGAATCGATGTGATGCCCATCTGCCAGCAAGAGCAGTGTCGTAGGTATCACTTTTGATGAGTAAGCAATGAGTATGTCAACATCCACAGAAGTCATCGCTCATCACTGGGCATTCGCAATCTTTCTTATTGTAGCCATTGGCCTGTGCTGCCTGATGTTAGTCGGCGGCTGGTTCCTGGGCGGTCGCGCCCGTGCAAGGCACAAAAACACCCCTTTCGAATCAGGTATTGATTCGGTAGGTACCGCTCGCTTACGCCTGTCTGCCAAGTTTTATCTGGTAGCCATGTTCTTCGTCATCTTCGACGTGGAAGCGCTTTACCTTTTCGCATGGTCAACGTCCATCCGCGAAAGTGGTTGGGTGGGCTTTGTCGAGGCCGCAATTTTCATTTTAGTGCTACTGGCCGGTCTGGTTTATCTGGTGCGTATTGGCGCGCTTGACTGGACGCCTGCGCGTTCACGTCGTGAACACATCAACCCGGAAAACAGTATCTCTAATCGTCAGCAGTAACAGCGAGGCAATAAGATGGATTATACGCTCACCCGCATAGATCCTAACGGTGAGAATGACCGTTACCCCCTGCAAAAACAGGAGATCGTAACCGACCCCCTGGAGCAAGAAGTCAATAAAAGCGTGTACATGGGCAAACTCGAACATGCCATGCACGATATGGTCAACTGGGGTCGTAAGAACTCCATCTGGCCTTACAACTTTGGCCTTTCTTGCTGCTACGTTGAAATGGTGACGTCATTCACTGCGGTGCATGACGTTGCGCGTTTTGGGGCCGAGGTACTCCGTGCTTCCCCGCGTCAGGCTGACCTGATGGTGGTTGCCGGTACGTGCTTTACCAAGATGGCACCTGTTATTCAGCGTCTGTATGACCAGATGCTGGAGCCAAAATGGGTTATCTCCATGGGCGCATGTGCAAACTCTGGCGGTATGTACGACATTTATTCCGTCGTGCAGGGCGTAGATAAATTTATCCCAGTGGATGTGTACATCCCGGGTTGTCCGCCACGTCCGGAAGCCTACATGCAGGCGCTGATGCTGCTGCAGGAGTCTATCGGTAAAGAACGTCGCCCACTGTCGTGGGTGGTTGGCGATCAGGGTGTGTATCGCGCGAACATGCAGTCTGAGCGCGAGCGTAAACGTGGTGAACGTATTGCCGTCACCAACCTGCGTACGCCTGACGAAATTTAATTTGCGCCTGTAGGCCTGGAGAACACCTTCGCATATCACTACTCAAATAGCGCGAAGCCAGGCTCAACAGTCACCACGGACCATTTGCAATGGTGAACAATATGACCGACTTAACCGCGCAAGAAGCCGCCTGGCAGACCCGGGATCATCTGGATGACCCAGTCATTGGCGAACTGCGCAACCGTTTTGGGCCGGATGCCTTTACTGTTCAGGCTACCCGCACCGGGGTACCCGTTGTTTGGGTGAAGCGTGAGCAATTGCTGGAAGTTGTCGATTTCCTCAAGAAATTGCCAAAACCGTACGTCATGCTGTTTGACTTACACGGCATGGATGAACGTCTGCGTACCCACCGCCAGGGTCTCCCTGCTGCGGATTTTTCCGTTTTCTACCACCTGATCTCAATAGACCGTAATACGGATATCATGCTCAAGGTGGCATTGTCTGAAAACGACATGCATCTGCCGACGATCACCAAACTTTTCCCGAACGCGAACTGGTATGAGCGTGAAACCTGGGAAATGTTCGGCATGACCTTCGACGGCCACCCGCATCTGACGCGCATCATGATGCCGCAGACCTGGACCGGCCACCCGTTGCGTAAAGACTACCCTGCGCGTGCAACCGAATTCGATCCGTTTGAGCTGACTAAAGCCAAGCAGGATCTGGAGATGGAAGCGCTGACCTTCAAACCGGAAGACTGGGGTATGAAGCGCGGTACCGACAACGAGGACTTCATGTTCCTCAACCTCGGTCCAAACCACCCGTCAGCGCACGGTGCATTCCGTATTATTCTTCAGCTTGATGGCGAAGAGATTGTCGACTGCGTGCCTGACATCGGCTACCACCACCGTGGCGCTGAGAAGATGGGCGAGCGTCAGTCCTGGCACAGCTACATTCCGTATACCGACCGTATCGAGTACCTCGGCGGCTGCGTCAACGAGATGCCATACGTGCTGGCCGTTGAGAAACTGGCGGGTATCGTTACGCCGGATCGCGTTAACGTGATTCGCGTTATGCTCTCAGAACTGTTCCGTATCAACAGCCACCTGCTGTACATCTCCACGTTCATTCAGGACGTCGGCGCGATGACCCCGGTCTTCTTCGCCTTTACCGACCGTCAGAAAATCTACGATCTGGTGGAAGCGATTACCGGTTTCCGTATGCACCCGGCCTGGTTCCGTATCGGCGGCGTGGCACACGATCTGCCGCGCGGCTGGGACCGTCTGCTGCGTGAGTTCCTCGACTGGATGCCAAAACGTCTGGCGTCATACGAGAAAGCCGCGCTGCGTAACACCATTCTGAAAGGCCGTTCCCAGGGCGTTGCTGCCTACGGCGCGAAAGAAGCGCTGGAGTGGGGGACGACAGGTGCAGGTCTGCGTGCGACCGGTATTGATTTCGACGTGCGTAAAGCCCGTCCTTACTCTGGCTACGAGAACTTCGACTTTGAAGTCCCGGTGGGCGGCGGTGTCTCCGACTGCTACACCCGCGTGATGCTGAAAGTGGAAGAGCTGCGCCAGAGTCTGCGCATCCTTGAGCAGTGCCTCAACAACATGCCGGAAGGCCCGTTCAAGGCGGATCACCCGCTGACGACGCCGCCACCGAAAGAGCGCACGCTGCAACATATCGAAACCCTGATCACCCACTTCCTGCAGGTTTCATGGGGTCCGGTCATGCCGGCGCAAGAATCCTTCCAGATGATTGAAGCGACCAAGGGTATTAACAGTTACTACCTGACCAGTGACGGCAGCACCATGAGCTACCGTACCCGCGTGCGTACGCCGAGCTTTGCGCACCTGCAGCAGATCCCGTCCGCCATCCGCGGCAGTCTGGTCTCCGACCTGATTGTGTATCTGGGTAGTATCGATTTTGTTATGTCAGATGTGGACCGCTAATTATGCACGAGAATCAACAACCACAAACCGAGGCTTTTGAGCTGAGTGAAGCAGAACGTGCCGCCATTGAGCACGAGATGCACCACTACGAAGACCCGCGTGCGGCGTCCATTGAAGCGCTGAAAATCGTACAGAAACAGCGTGGTTGGGTGCCGGATGGGGCGATCTATGAGATCGCGAAAGTGCTGGGTATTCCGGCAAGCGACGTAGAAGGCGTGGCCACGTTCTACAGCCAGATCTTCCGTCAGCCGGTTGGCCGCCATGTGATCCGCTACTGTGACAGCGTGGTCTGCCACATTACCGGTTATCAGGGTATTCAGGCTGCGATTGAGAAAAAACTCAATATCAAGCCGGGCCAGACCACGTTCGATGGACGCTTTACTCTGCTGCCAACCTGCTGCCTGGGTAACTGCGACAAGGGGCCGACCATGATGATTGATGAGGACACTCACAGCCATCTGACGCCGGAAGCGATTCCTGACCTGCTGGAGCAGTACAAATGAAAACTGTAATTCGTACTGCTGAGACGCATCCGCTGACCTGGCGTCTGCGCGATGACAAACAGCCGGTATGGCTCGACGAATACCAGAGCAAAAACGGCTATGCCGGCGCGCGTAAAGCCCTTGGCGGCATGGCGCCGGACGACATCGTTAACGCGGTGAAAGACTCCGGCCTGAAAGGGCGCGGCGGTGCGGGCTTCTCCACCGGTCTGAAGTGGAGCCTGATGCCGAAAGACGAATCCATGAACATCCGTTACCTGCTGTGTAACGCCGATGAAATGGAGCCGGGCACCTATAAAGACCGCCTGCTGATGGAACAGCTGCCGCACCTGCTGGTGGAAGGCATGCTGATCTCCGCGTTCGCGCTGAAAGCCTACCGTGGCTACATCTTCCTGCGCGGTGAGTACATTGAAGCGGCGGAAAACCTGCGTCGCGCGATTGCCGAAGCCACCGAAGCGGGCCTGCTGGGCAAAAACATCCTGGGTACCGGGTTTGACTTCGAACTGTTCGTGCACACCGGTGCCGGGCGTTATATCTGCGGTGAAGAAACCGCGCTGATTAACTCCCTGGAAGGCCGCCGCGCGAACCCGCGTTCCAAGCCACCGTTCCCGGCAAGTTCCGGCGTATGGGGTAAACCGACCTGCGTAAACAACGTTGAAACCCTGTGTAACGTTCCGGCTATTCTCGCCAACGGCGTGGAGTGGTATCAGGGCATCTCCTCAAGCAAAGATGCCGGTACCAAGCTGATGGGCTTCTCTGGTCGCGTTAAAAATCCTGGCGTCTGGGAACTGCCGTTCGGTACCACCGCACGCGAAATTCTTGAAGATTATGCCGGCGGCATGCGCGATGGCCTGAAATTCAAAGCCTGGCAGCCGGGTGGGGCAGGGACAGACTTCCTGACCGAAGCCCACCTCGACCTGCCAATGGAATTCGAAAGCATTGGTAAAGCAGGCAGCCGTCTGGGTACGGCGCTGGCGATGGCCGTCGACCACGAGATCGGCATGGTCTCGCTGGTGCGTAACCTGGAAGAGTTCTTCGCCCGTGAGTCCTGCGGCTGGTGTACACCGTGCCGTGATGGTCTGCCGTGGAGCGTGAAGATCCTGCGTGCAATCGAACGTGGCGAAGGCCAGCCTGGGGATATCGAGACGCTTGAGCAACTGTGTCGATTCTTAGGCCCGGGTAAAACCTTCTGTGCCCACGCACCGGGTGCCGTCGAACCTCTGCAGAGCGCGATCAAATATTTCCGCGACGAGTTCGAAGCAGGCATCAAGCAGCCGTTCAGCAATACCCATGCCATCAATGGGATTCAGCCGAACCTGCTTAAAGCGCGCTGGTAACGACAAGAATTTTGATTAACGCTCGGTTTCGACCGAGCCAACTGGAAGCATGCTAATGGCTACGATTCATGTAGACGGCAAAGAATACGAAGTCAACGGGGCGGACAACCTGCTGGAAGCTTGTCTGTCTCTTGGCCTCGATATTCCGTACTTTTGCTGGCATCCGGCGCTGGGCAGCGTCGGTGCTTGCCGCCAGTGTGCGGTGAAGCAATATCAAAACGCGGAAGACACGCGTGGTCGCCTGGTGATGTCCTGTATGACGCCAGCCACCGAAGGCACTTTTATTTCGATTGATGACGAAGAAGCCAAACAGTTCCGCGAAAGCGTTGTGGAATGGTTGATGACCAACCACCCGCACGACTGTCCGGTCTGTGAAGAGGGAGGTAACTGCCACCTTCAGGATATGACCGTGATGACCGGCCACAGCTTCCGTCGCTATCGCTTTACCAAGCGTACCCACCGTAACCAGGACCTGGGGCCGTTCATCTCTCACGAAATGAACCGCTGCATCGCCTGCTACCGCTGCGTGCGTTACTACAAAGACTACGCAGACGGTCAGGATCTGGGCGTGTATGGCGCGCATGACAACGTCTACTTTGGTCGTCCGGAAGACGGTACGCTGGAAAGCGAATTCTCCGGTAACCTGGTAGAAATCTGCCCGACCGGCGTATTCACGGATAAAACCCACTCCGAGCGTTACAACCGTAAATGGGACATGCAGTTTGCGCCAAGCATCTGCCAGCAGTGTTCCCTCGGCTGTAACACCAGCCCGGGTGAGCGTTACGGCGAGCTGCGTCGTATCGAAAACCGTTACAACGGTACCGTTAACCACTACTTCCTCTGCGACCGCGGTCGTTTCGGCTATGGCTATGTGAACCTGAAAGACCGTCCGCGTCAGCCGGTTCAGCGCCGTGGTGACGACTTCATTACCCTGAACGCTGAGCAGGCGATGCAGGGCGCGGCAGATATTCTGCGCCAGTCGAAGAAAGTGATCGGTATCGGCTCCCCGCGCGCCAGCATTGAAAGCAACTTCGCGCTGCGCGAGCTGGTTGGCGCGGAAAACTTCTATACCGGTATCGCCCAGGGTGAGCAGGAACGTCTGCAGCTGGTACTGAAAGTGCTGCGTGAAGGCGGTGTCCACACTCCTGCGCTGCGCGAAATCGAATCTTATGATGCGGTTCTGGTGCTGGGTGAAGACCTGACGCAGACGGGCGCACGCGCGGCTCTGGCGGTTCGTCAGGCGGTGAAGGGGAAAGCACGTGAAATGGCAGCGGCGCAGAAAGTGGCTGACTGGCAGATTGCAGCAATCCTCAACATCGGCCAGCGCGCGAAGCATCCTCTGTTTGTGACCAACGTCGACAATACCCGTCTGGACGATATCGCCGCGTGGACCTACTGCGCGCCGGTTGAAGATCAGGCGCGCCTCGGCTTTGCCATTGCCCACGCGCTGGACAGCAACTCGCCGGCCGTTGAACTGGATCGCGACCTGCAAAACAAGGTTGACGTGATTGTTCAGGCCCTGGCGGGTGCGAAGAAACCGCTGATTATTTCCGGTACTAACGCCGGTAGCGCCGAGATCATTCAGGCGGCAGCCAACGTTGCCAAAGCCCTGAAAGGCCGCGGTGCGGACGTCGGCGTGACCATGATTGCCCGTGCGGTGAACAGCATCGGTCTGGGTATGATTGGCGGCGGCTCGCTGGAAGCAGCGTTAAGCGAACTGGAATCCGGTTCCGCTGACGCCGTTGTGGTGCTGGAAAACGATCTGCATCGCCACGCCTCTGCCGCTCGCGTTGACGCCGCGCTCTCCAAAGCGCCGCTGGTAATGGTCATTGACCATCAGCGCACCGCTATTATGGATAAAGCGCACCTGGTGCTCTCTGCGGCAAGCTTCGCAGAAAGCGACGGTACCGTTATCAACAACGAAGGTCGCGCCCAGCGTTTCTTCCAGGTTTATGACCCGGCGTACTACGACAGCAACACCGTGATGCTGGAAAGCTGGCGCTGGCTGCACTCCCTGCACAGCACCGTGCAGAGCCGTGAAGTGGACTGGACGCAGCTCGACCACGTTATCGACGCGGTAGTCGAAAAACTGCCTCAGCTGGCAGGCATTAAAGATGCCGCACCTGAAGCAAGCTTCCGCATTCGCGGCCAGAAACTGGCGCGTGAACCGCACCGCTACAGCGGCCGTACCGCGATGCGCGCCAATATCAGCGTGCACGAACCGCGTCAGCCGCAGGATAAAGACACCATGTTCGCCTTCTCTATGGAAGGGAACAACCAGCCGTCTGCGCCGCGTTCGCAAATCCCATTCGCATGGGCGCCGGGCTGGAACTCCCCGCAGGCATGGAACAAGTTCCAGGCTGAAGTGGGTGGTTCCCTGCGCCACGGCGATCCGGGCGTGCGCCTGATTGAAGCCTCCGAAACCGGTCTGGACTTCTTCACCACCGTTCCAGCGAGCTTCCAGGCGCAGGAAGGTAACTGGCGTATCGCCCCGTACTACCATCTGTTCGGTAGCGATGAGCTGTCCCAGCGTTCACCGGTCTTCCAGACCCGTATGCCGCAGCCGTACATCAAGCTTAACCCGGCTGATGCCGCGAAGCTTGGCGTTAACGCGGGCGCGAACATTGCCTTTAGCTATGACGGCCAGACCATCAGCCTGCCGCTGATTATTTCTGAAAGTCTGACAGCAGGGCAGGTCGGTCTGCCGATGGGTATGCCTGGCATCGCGCCGGTTCTGGCGGGTGCGCGTCTTGATAATCTGCAGGAGGCAAAAGCATGAGTTGGTTAACGCCGGATCTTATCGACATCCTGCTGAGCATTCTGAAAGCGATTGTTATCCTGCTGGTGGTGGTCACCTGCGGCGCGTTCATGAGCTTTGGTGAACGTCGTCTGCTCGGTCTGTTCCAGAACCGTTACGGACCGAACCGCGTGGGCTGGGGTGGTTCACTCCAGCTGGTCGCGGACATGATCAAGATGTTCTTTAAAGAGGACTGGATCCCGCGCTTCTCGGACCGCGTGATCTTTACTCTGGCACCGATGATCGCCTTCACCTCGCTTCTGCTGGCGTTTGCTATCGTTCCGGTCAGCCCGACCTGGGTGGTCGCCGATCTGAACATCGGCATTCTGTTCTTCCTGATGATGGCAGGCCTCGCGGTTTACGCGGTGCTGTTCGCAGGCTGGTCCAGTAACAACAAATACTCGCTGCTGGGTGCGATGCGTGCTTCCGCGCAGACGCTGAGCTACGAAGTGTTCCTGGGGCTCTCCCTGATGGGCGTGGTGGCGCAGGCCGGTTCATTCAACATGACCGACATCGTCAATAACCAGGCCGACATCTGGAACGTTATCCCGCAGTTCTTTGGGTTTATTACCTTTGCTATCGCGGGCGTGGCGGTGTGTCACCGTCATCCGTTTGACCAGCCAGAAGCCGAACAGGAACTGGCCGACGGTTACCACATTGAATATTCCGGTATGAAATTCGGTCTGTTCTTCGTGGGCGAGTACATCGGTATCGTCACCATTTCCGCGTTGATGGTAACGCTGTTCTTCGGTGGCTGGCATGGCCCGTTCTTACCGCCGTTCATCTGGTTCGCGCTGAAAACCGCGTTCTTCATGATGATGTTCATTTTGATTCGCGCAGCGTTACCGCGTCCGCGTTACGACCAGGTAATGTCCTTCGGCTGGAAAGTGTGCCTGCCGCTGACGCTCGTCAACTTGTTGGTAACGGCCGCTGTCATTCTCTGGCAGCAGCCATAAGGGGCTATAGACCATGACCTTAAAAGAATTACTGGTAGGCTTCGGTACCCAGGTACGCAGTATCTGGATGATCGGCCTGCACGCGTTTGCCAAACGCGAAACCCGGATGTACCCGGAAGAG
Organism: Enterobacter sp. UCD-UG_FMILLET; assembly: GCF_000762975.1. Lineage (NCBI taxonomy): Bacteria > Pseudomonadati > Pseudomonadota > Gammaproteobacteria > Enterobacterales > Enterobacteriaceae > Enterobacter > Enterobacter sp. UCD-UG_FMILLET. The sequence continues at coordinate 552,259 of NZ_JRJC01000036.1, read as the reverse complement.
CCGGTATATCTGCCGCCGCGCTACCGTGGTCGTATCGTGCTGACGCGCGACCCGGACGGTTCCGAGCGCTGCGTTGCCTGTAACCTGTGTGCGGTAGCGTGTCCGGTAGGCTGTATCTCTCTGCAGAAAGCAGAGACGGTAGACGGCCGCTGGTACCCTGAGTTCTTCCGCATCAACTTCTCACGCTGCATCTTCTGCGGTCTGTGTGAAGAAGCGTGCCCAACCACGGCGATTCAGCTGACTCCAGACTTCGAGCTGGGTGAGTACAAGCGTCAGGACCTGGTGTACGAGAAAGAGGATCTGCTGATTTCCGGTCCGGGCAAATACCCGGAATATAACTTCTACCGGATGGCGGGTATGGCAATCGACGGCAAAGATAAGGGTGAAGCAGAGAACGAAGCTAAGCCTATCGACGTCAAGAGCCTGTTACCGTAAGGAGAGGGCAATGGAATTCGCTTTTTATATCTGTGGCCTTATCGCCATCCTGGCTACGCTGCGAGTGATTACACACACCAATCCGGTGCATGCGCTGCTGTACTTAATCATCTCCCTGCTGGCTATTTCCGGAGTGTTCTTCGCACTGGGCGCGCACTTCGCCGGTGCGCTGGAAATCATCGTCTACGCCGGGGCCATTATGGTGCTGTTCGTGTTCGTGGTGATGATGCTGAACCTGGGCGGCTCTGAGATTGAGCAGGAACGTCAGTGGTTAAAACCGCAGGTGTGGATCGGCCCGGCAATTTTGTCGGCCATCATGCTGGCGGTGATTGTTTACGCCATTCTGGGCGTCAACGATCAGGGCATCGACGGCACGCCGATCGGCGCTAAAGAGGTCGGTATTACCCTCTTTGGACCATACGTTCTGGCGGTTGAACTGGCCTCAATGCTGCTGCTGGCTGGTCTGGTTGTTGCTTTCCACGTTGGCCGCGAAGAGCGTGCTGGCGAGGTGCTGAGCAACCGCACTGACGACCGCGCGAAAAGAAAAACGGAGGAGCGCGCATGATCCCCTTAACACATGGACTGATCCTCGCTGCGATTTTATTCGTTCTGGGTCTGACCGGTCTGGTTATCCGCCGCAATCTGCTGTTTATGCTGATCGGTCTGGAAATCATGATTAACGCCTCCGCGCTGGCCTTCGTGGTCGCCGGAAGCTACTGGGGCCAGACCGATGGTCAGGTGATGTACATTCTTGCCATCAGCCTCGCGGCTGCCGAAGCGAGTATTGGCCTGGCGCTGTTGCTGCAGCTCCATCGTCGCCGCCAGAACCTGAACATCGATTCAGTAAGTGAGTTGCGTGGATGAACATGCTTGCCTTAACCATTATTTTTCCGCTGATTGGCTTCGTGCTGCTGGCGTTTTCTCGCGGCCGCTGGTCTGAGAATCTGTCTGCGACCGTGGGCATTGGCTCCATCGGCCTGGCTGCGCTGGTAACAGCGTATGCAGGTATCGACTTCTTTAACAACGGGCGTCAGCCTTTCGGCGTGCCGCTGTGGACCTGGATGTCGGTCGGTGATTTCAACATCGGCTTCAACCTGGTGCTGGACGGCCTCTCGCTGACCATGCTCTCCGTGGTCACCGGCGTTGGCTTCCTGATCCACATGTTCGCCTCCTGGTATATGCGCGGTGAAGAGGGTTACTCCCGCTTCTTCGCCTATACCAACCTGTTTATCGCCAGCATGGTGGTTCTGGTGCTGGCCGATAACCTGCTGCTGATGTATCTGGGCTGGGAAGGCGTAGGTCTCTGTTCTTACCTTCTGATCGGTTTCTACTACACCGATCCGAAGAATGGCGCAGCGGCCATGAAAGCGTTCGTCGTGACCCGCGTGGGTGACGTCTTCCTCGCTTTCGCGCTGTTCATTCTTTACAACGAACTGGGCACGCTGAACTTCCGCGAAATGGTGGAACTGGCGCCGGCACACTTCGCTGCAGGCAACAATATGCTGTGGTGGGCAACGCTGATGCTGCTGGGTGGCGCCGTGGGTAAATCCGCGCAGCTGCCGTTGCAGACGTGGCTGGCCGACGCGATGGCGGGTCCAACCCCTGTCTCCGCGCTGATCCACGCCGCGACCATGGTAACCGCCGGTGTTTACCTGATTGCGCGTACCCATGGCCTGTTCCTGATGACCCCGGAAATTCTGCATCTGGTGGGTATCGTCGGTGCGGTCACGCTGGTGCTGGCAGGCTTTGCCGCGCTGGTGCAGACCGACATCAAACGCGTTCTCGCGTATTCCACCATGAGCCAGATTGGCTACATGTTCCTGGCGCTGGGCGTTCAGGCGTGGGACGCAGCCATTTTCCACCTGATGACGCACGCGTTCTTTAAAGCGCTGCTGTTCCTCTCGTCTGGTTCCGTGATTCTGGCCTGCCATCACGAGCAGAACATCTTCAAGATGGGCGGACTGCGTAAGTCCATCCCGCTGGTTTATGTCTGCTTCCTGGTGGGCGGCGCGGCGCTGGCGGCACTGCCGCTGATCACCGCGGGCTTCTTCAGTAAGGACGAAATCCTTGCGGGTGCCATGGCGAATGGTCATATCAATCTGATGGTTGCGGGTCTGGTCGGTGCGTTCATGACCTCCCTGTATACCTTCCGTATGATTTTCATCGTATTCCACGGTAAAGAACAAATTCATGCTCACGCAGGGAAGGGGATTACCCACCACCTGCCGCTGATTGTGCTGCTGGTACTGTCCACCTTCGTTGGCGCGATGATTGTGCCGCCGCTGCAGGGCGTACTGCCAGACACCACCGAGCTTGAGCACGGTCGCGTTCTGACGCTTGAAATCACCTCCGGTGTGGTCGCTATCGCGGGCATCCTGATCGCTGCATGGCTGTGGCTGGGCAAACGTACGCTGGTGACTGCCGTTGCCAACAGTGCGCCGGGCCGTCTGCTGGGCACCTGGTGGTACAACGCGTGGGGCTTCGACTGGCTGTACGACATGATCTTCGTTAAGCCGTTCCTGGGCATTGCGTGGCTGCTGAAGCGCGACCCACTAAACAGCCTGATGACTATCCCGGCGATCCTTTCCCGCTTTGCAGGTAAAGGCCTGCTGTATAGCGAGAACGGTTACCTGCGCTGGTATGTAGCGTCAATGAGCATCGGTGCGGTTGTCGTGCTGGCGCTGCTGATGGTGTTGCGTTGATCGTTAAGTGAATTTTATTCGAATTCGTTGAAAATCAGGCCCCTGCTGGGGGCCTTAAAAAGGAATGTAAATCGCCATGTTACTACCCTGGCTAATATTAATTCCCTTCATCGGCGGCTTCCTGTGCTGGCAGACTGAACGCTTTGGCGTGAAGATGCCGCGCTGGATCGCGCTGATCACCATGGGATTGACGCTCGCGCTTGGTCTGCAACTGTGGTTGCAGGGCGGTTACTCACTGACCCAGTCTGCGGGCATTCCGCAGTGGCAGTCTGAGTTCATCCTGCCGTGGATCCCGCGTTTCGGCATTACGATCCACCTGGCGATTGACGGTCTGTCGCTGCTGATGGTGGTGCTGACCGGTCTGCTCGGCGTTCTGGCGGTACTTTGCTCCTGGCGAGAAATCGAAAAATACCAGGGCTTCTTCCACCTGAACCTGATGTGGATCCTGGGCGGCGTGATCGGCGTGTTCCTTGCCATCGACATGTTCCTGTTCTTCTTCTTCTGGGAGATGATGCTGGTGCCGATGTACTTCCTGATCGCGCTGTGGGGCCACAAGGCGTCCGACGGTAAAACGCGTATCACGGCGGCAACCAAGTTCTTCATCTATACCCAGGCGAGTGGCCTGGTGATGCTGATTGCCATTCTGGCGCTGGTGTTTGTTCACCACAACGCGACCGGAACCTGGACCTTCAACTACGAAGATTTGCTGAAGACGCCAATGTCCCACGGCGTTGAATACCTGCTGATGCTGGGCTTCTTCATCGCGTTCGCGGTGAAAATGCCGGTCGTTCCGCTGCACGGCTGGCTGCCAGACGCGCACTCTCAGGCACCAACGGCGGGTTCCGTTGACCTGGCGGGCATCTTGCTGAAAACGGCTGCCTACGGTCTGCTGCGTTTCGCACTGCCGCTGTTCCCGAATGCCTCCGCAGAGTTCGCACCGATTGCCATGTGGCTGGGTGTGATCGGTATCTTCTACGGTGCCTGGATGGCCTTCACGCAGTACGACATCAAGCGTCTGATTGCCTATACCTCCGTTTCCCACATGGGCTTCGTGCTGATTGCTATCTACACCGGCAGCCAGCTGGCGTACCAGGGCGCGGTGATCCAGATGATTGCGCACGGTCTGTCCGCAGCCGGCCTCTTCATCCTGTGCGGCCAGCTGTACGAACGTCTGCATACCCGCGACATGCGTATGATGGGCGGCCTGTGGAGCAAAATTAAATGGCTGCCAGCGCTCTCCATGTTCTTCGCGGTTGCCACCCTGGGGATGCCGGGTACCGGTAACTTCGTCGGCGAATTTATGATTCTGTTCGGCAGCTTCAAAGTGGTACCGGTGATTACCGTGATCTCCACCTTTGGTCTGGTGTTCGCTTCCGTGTACTCGCTGGCGATGCTGCACCGCGCATACTTCGGTAAAGCGAAGAGCGAAATTGCTGCACAAGAACTGCCGGGGATGTCGCTGCGTGAGCTGTTCATCATCCTGCTGCTGGTCGTACTGCTGGTGCTGCTGGGCTTCTTCCCGCAGCCGATTCTGGATACCTCGCACAGCGCGATGGGTAACATCCAGCAGTGGTTTGTTAATTCTGCTTCTACTACAAGGCCGTAATTCGCCATGACAATAACTCCACAACAACTGATCGCGCTGCTACCGCTGCTGATCGTCGGATTGACGGTGGTGGTTGTGATGCTCTCCATTGCGTGGCGACGCAATCACTTCCTGAATGCCACGCTGTCGGTCATCGGCCTGAACGCCGCGTTAGTCTCTCTCTGGTTTGTTGGCCAGGGTGGGGCGATGGACGTCACCCCGCTGATGCGCGTTGACGGTTACGCCATGCTGTATACCGGTCTGGTGCTGCTGGCGAGCCTGGCAACCTGTACCTTTGCGTACCCGTGGCTCGAAGGCTACAACGACAACAAAGAAGAGTTTTACCTGCTGGTTCTGATTGCCGCGCTGGGCGGCATTCTGCTGGCGAATGCGAACCACCTGGCCGCGCTGTTCCTCGGTATTGAGCTGATCTCTCTGCCGCTGTTCGGCCTGATTGGTTACGCCTTCCGTCAGAAGCGCTCCCTGGAAGCAAGCATCAAGTACACCATTCTGTCTGCTGCTGCGTCCTCGTTCCTGCTGTTTGGTATTGCGCTGCTGTACGCACAGTCCGGTAACCTCTCCTTTATGGCGCTCGGCAAGAGCCTCGGTGACGGCATGCTGCATGAGCCGCTGCTGCTGGCAGGTCTGGGCATGATGATTGTTGGCCTCGGCTTCAAACTCTCACTGGTGCCGTTCCACCTGTGGACGCCAGACGTATACCAGGGCGCTCCGGCTCCGGTGTCGACCTTCCTGGCGACGGCGAGCAAAATCGCTATCTTCGGTGTGGTCATGCGTCTGTTCCTGTACGCGCCGGTTGGTGACAGCGAAGCGGTTCGCGTGGTGCTGGGCATTATCGCGTTCGTCTCCATCATCTTCGGTAACCTGATGGCGCTGAGCCAGACCAACATCAAGCGTCTGCTGGGCTACTCGTCTATCTCTCATCTGGGCTACCTGATGGTGGCGCTGATTGCGCTGCAGAGCGGTGAGATGTCGATGGAAGCCGTGGGCGTCTATCTGGCCGGTTACCTGTTCAGCAGCCTCGGTGCCTTCGGCGTGGTGAGCCTGATGTCCAGCCCGTACCGTGGCCCGGATGCCGATTCACTGTTCTCCTACCGTGGTCTGTTCTGGCACCGTCCAATTCTGTCCGCGGTAATGACCGTGATGATGCTCTCTCTGGCGGGTATCCCGATGACGCTGGGCTTTATCGGTAAGTTCTACGTGCTGGCCGTCGGTGTGCAGGCGAACCTGTGGTGGCTGACTGCAGGCGTGGTTATTGGCTCCGCGATTGGTCTGTACTACTACCTGCGCGTGGCCGTGAGCCTGTACCTGAGCGCGCCTCAGCAGCTCAACCGTGATGCCCCAACCAACTGGCAGTACAGCGCCGGCGGTATTGTGGTGCTCATCTCCGCACTGCTGGTGCTGATCTTCGGTATCTATCCGCAGCCGCTGATTGATATCGTGCAGCGAGCGATGCCGCTGATGTAAAAACAAAAAACCCGCCTCGGCGGGTTTTTTAATGGTTTTCTCCCTCTCCCCGTGGGAGAGGGACGGGCACCAGCCCGCACCAGACTTAAGCCAGCTGCTTGCGGCTAATCAACGGCCCGTCAATCTTCTTCATCGAGCGGTCCAGCACTTCCTCAATCACTGACGACAGTTCGTTCAGCTCAAACTTCGCCACATACCCGTCCGCCTTCACCTTGCGAATATGGTCTTCGTTGGCGTTACCGGAAAGGGAAGAGTGGATCACCACCGGAATGTCCTTCAATATCGGGTCGGTTTTGATTTTGCGCGTCAGCGTAAAACCGTCCATCTCCGGCATTTCAAGGTCGGTCAGCACCAGGGCGATCTTATCGGTGATGGGAACCCCCTCAGCCTGCGCCTGCGCGGCCAGAACCCCAATTTTCTCCCACGCGTCTTTGCCGGTGATATGCAGCTGCGCGGGGATCTCCATCGCCTGCAGACCTTTTTCCAGCATCGAGCGCGCCACCTTGGAATCTTCCGCGACGATGGCGACAGCGCCCGGTTTGATATGGAATTTGGTTGTCTTTAGATTCGTGGCGTGCAGATCGTGATTGGCCGGAGTGATGTCATACAGGATCTGCTCAACGTCCAGCACCATCGCCAGATCGTTGGTATCGGTCTTCTCGTCAAGACACGCAATGCTGGTGATGTAGCGACCGCTGACGGCGGTTTCCGCCGCATGCACCTGCTTCCAGTCCAGACGCATGATGTTCTCAACCGATTCCACGGCAAACGCCTGCACGCTGCGTGCGTATTCGGTGATCAGCAGGATGTTCAGCCCGGTGGTAGGCTTACAGCCCGCCACGGCGGCCAGGTCAATCACCGGGATCACCTGATCGCGAATATTCACCATTCCCATCAGCGGTGACTTCATCCCGGCGGGTTTCGTGAACTCCGGCATCGGCACAATTTCACGCAGCTTAAAAACGTTAATGCCAAACAGCTCGGATTTATTTTCGTTAAGAGAGGTGCCAAGACGGAACAGCAACAGTTCAAAACGGTTCGACAGGGTCAGATTCGCCCTGTATGAGCCTCCCGACGCCCGCGTCACGGGCAAGCTGCGCCGCCTGACGCGTGGAGCTGTGGCCCCGGCTGTTGGCTTTCTCTTCCATCGCCGTTTCAAGCGTCGCTTCATGCACCATCACGTCCACGCCCTGGGCCAGCGTGAGCGCCGCCGGGCACGGGGCCGTATCGCCAAAAATCGCCAGCTTTTTGCCGGGCTGCGGTGCGGCGAGATAATCCCGGCCGTTAATGACGCGTCCGTCCTCCAGCGTGACGGTCTCTCCGTGCTTCAGACGCTGGAACAGCGGCCCGGGTTTTACGCCGTCTGCCATCAGCGCGGCGGCGTCCAGCGAGCCGGGTTTTTCATGCGCCTCAATGCGGTAGCCATAGCACTCCACAGGATGATTGAGCGGTTGAGCGGTAACCCGATAATCCCCGTCATCGAATACCAGGCCTTCGGTAATCTCAATGACCTCCAGCGGATAATCCGTCCACGACCCGCTCAGACGCAGCGTAGTTTCTACAAATTCACGAATACCCGCTGGCCCGTAAATCGTCAGCGGGTTGGCGTTACCGGCCATCGAGCGGCTGCACAGCAGGCCGGGAAGGCCAAACAGGTGGTCGCCATGCAGATGGGTGATAAAAATTTTATCCAGCTTGCCGGGGTGATAAGCGGTGTGTAACAGCTGATGCTGCGTCCCTTCACCGCAGTCAAACAGCCACAGCCCGCCGCGGGTGGGATGCTTAAGATCCAGCAGGATCGCCGTCACGTTCCGTGAGCGGGTTGGCACGCCAGCGGACGTACCCAGAAAAATCAGTTCCATAACGCAATCAGCCCTTTGCCGAACGGGGAGGGGTTTAGTATAACGTGATGGACCCCAGGAAGGAGACTGACATGATCCAGTGGCAAGATTTACATCATAGCGACCTCACCGTAAATGAACTTTACGCGCTGCTTAAACTGCGCTGTGAAGTATTTGTTGTAGAACAGACCTGCCCGTATCAGGACATCGACGGCGATGACCTCGTTGGTGAGAACCGCCATATCCTCGGCTGGCGGGATAACGAGTTGGTGGCGTATGCGAGGATTCTGAAAAGCGAAGACGATTTTGAGCCCGTGGTGATTGGTCGGGTCATCATCAGCGGCAACGCGCGGGGTGAAAAACTGGGCTATCAGCTGATGGAAAAAACGCTGGAGGCGTGCCGGAAACAGTGGCCGGACAAGGCGTTATATCTGGGCGCGCAGGCACACCTGCAGTCCTTCTACGGCCACTTTGGTTTTGCGCCGGTGACGCAGGTCTACGATGAAGATGGCATTCCGCACGTCGGCATGGCGCGGGAAGTGAAACAGGCGTAATGGCATGTCGTTGGCTATAGTTAGCGGACTGGTGCACTAACATGGAGAAAACTATGTCATTTCAATCCTGGGATACCCGTATCGACGACGACCTGGCCTTGCTGAGCGAAACGCTGGAAGAGGTGTTACGTTCCTCGGGCGACCCTGCCGATCAGAAATATATTGAGCTAAAAGCCCGTGCCGAGCAGGCGCTGCATGAAGTGAAAAACCGCGTCAGCCATGCGTCTGATACCTACTACTACCGTGCCAAAAAAGCGGTGTACCGTGCCGATGATTACGTGCATGAAAAACCGTGGCAGGGTATTGGCGTGGGGGCTGCCGTAGGGCTGGTGCTGGGGCTGCTGCTGGCCCGTCGTTAAGCCGCTTAACCACTCCCTATACGTGGGTACTGCTATTTATGGCCAGTACCCCGTATAATACGAGGTTTTAACAGGGAGAGGTTCGCGTGAATTCGATTTTCCTCGCGCTGGAGCAACTGCGTACCCAGCTTTCGCAAGCGTTACCCGCAGCACCCGGCATACGTCATTTCGACGTCTCTTTCCCGTTAAACGACGCCTTCGATCCCCTCGCATGGCTTGGCGAGCAGCGGTGCTATCCGCAGTTTTACTGGCAGCAGCGTAACGGCGATGAAGAGCTGGCCGCGCTGGGGGCGGTCAACCAATTTTCCTCTCTGGCATTAGCCTCGCAGTTTTTGCGCGAGCAAAATGCGGCAAGTGATACTCGTATCTGCGGCCTGAACGCCTTTAACCCCGAACAGGGGAGCCTATTTTTACCGCGACTGCTCTGGCGACGTATCGCCGGCAACGCCACGCTGCGCCTTCAGCTCTGGAGCGACCACTCGCTTGTGGAGGATGCCCGCGCCGCGCAGGATTTTTTACAGCAGCTCCGTCCTGCGAGATCTATCCGTCCGCTCTCCGTTCAGGTTGAGCACGAAACCCATCAGCCGCAGCAGGCCGAATGGCTGAAACTTATCCGCAGGGCGACGGAGACCATCGCGCGCGGTGAGTTTGAAAAAGTGGTTCTCGCCCGGGCAACCGATCTGCAGTTCTCGCAGCGCGTTAACCCTGTCGCGCTAATGGCCGCCAGCCGCGCCCTGAATTTACATTGCTATCATTTCTGCATGGTATTTGACGCCAGCAACGCGTTTCTCGGCTCTACGCCCGAGCGTCTCTGGCGGCGGCGCGGCAAGCTGCTGCGCACGGAAGCGCTCGCTGGCACCGTCGCCAGCCATAGCGATGATAGCCAGGCGCAGCGTCTCGGCGAGTGGCTGCTGAATGATGATAAAAACCAGCGCGAAAATATGCTGGTGGTGGAAGATATCTGCCAGCGTCTTCAGCACTCTACACAGACGCTTGAGGTACTGCCCCCCCAGGTGGTACGCCTGCGTAAGGTGCAGCATTTGCGCCGCTGTATCTGGACCGAGCTCAAACAGGCCGACGACGAGCAGTGCCTGCTCATGTTGCAGCCGACCGCGGCCGTTGCCGGATTACCCCGACAGCTCGCGCGCGAGTTTATCCAGAAGGTTGAACCCTTTAACCGCGAGTGGTACGCCGGTTCGGCCGGGTACTTATCCCCCGAACAGAGTGAGTTCTGCGTGGCGCTGCGCTCCGCGCGCGTTCAGGAGGACTCCCTGCGGCTCTACGCCGGCGCCGGTATTGTCAGCGGGTCTGACCCGGAGCAGGAGTGGCAGGAGATTGAAAACAAAGCCGCCGGATTGCGCTCTCTGCTCCTAAGGGATTAATACATATTCGCGCAATCCCGATTCATATCAAAATTCCAATTTTTTCTATTATTTATACTGTGTCGCATTCTTGATACCGGACAATCTCATGTCAGTAAGTTCTTTTAACCGACGCTGGGCGGCGGTGATCCTTGAAGCCCTGACGCGCCATGGCGTCAGGCACGTGTGTATTGCGCCGGGTTCTCGCTCCACGCCGCTGACGCTGGCGGCCGCAGAAAACCGGGCGTTGATTCACCACACCCACTTTGATGAACGCGGCCTCGGCCATCTGGCGCTGGGGCTGGCGAAGGTCAGCAAAGAACCTGTGGCGGTGATCGTCACCTCCGGTACCGCCGTGGCGAACCTCTATCCGGCCCTGATTGAAGCCGGATTAACGGGTGAAAGACTGATCTTACTGACGGCCGATCGTCCCCCTGAGCTTATCGACTGCGGCGCCAATCAGGCCATTCGCCAGCCGGGGCTCTTTTCTTCGCATCCTTCGCAGACGATTTCGTTACCGCGTCCCACCCAGGATATTCCGGCAAGCTGGCTGGTCTCCACTGTCGATCACGCCATGGAGACGTTGCGCAGCGGGGCGCTGCATATCAACTGCCCGTTTGCCGAGCCGCTGTACGGCGAGCTGGACGACACGGGTCTTGACTGGCAGCAGTCTCTCGGCGACTGGTGGCAGAGTGAAAAACCGTGGCTGCGCGAGCAGACGCATCTTGAGAGCGCGAAGCAGCGCGACTGGTTCTTCTGGCGGCAGAAGCGCGGCGTGGTGATTGCCGGTCGCATGAGCGCCGCCGAAGGCAAGCTGGTCGCTGAATGGGCGCAAACTCTCGGCTGGCCGCTGATTGGCGACGTGCTTTCCCAGACCGGTCAGCCGCTGCCGTGTGCCGACCTCTGGCTGGGTAACGCGAAAGCGGTCACCGAGCTTGCGCAGGCGCAGATTGTGGTCCAGCTTGGATCGAGTTTGACCGGCAAACGGTTACTGCAGTGGCAGGCCACCTGCACGCCGGAAGAGTACTGGCTGGTGGACGCGCTGGAAGGACGGCTTGACCCGGCGCACCACCGCGGCCGTCGTCTGGTCAGCAGTATCGACGCCTGGCTGACGCTTCATCCGGCTGAGAAACGCAAGCCCTGGGCGGTGGCCATCCCGGACCTTTCGCGCCAGGCGTGGGAACTGACCAAAGCGCACTGTGAAGCGTTTAGCGAAGCCGGGCTGGCGCACCGCATTCGCCAGTACCTGCCTGAACAGGGGCAGCTGTTTGTCGGCAACAGCCTCGTCGTGCGGTTAATTGACGCTTTCTCGAAGCTGCCCGCGGGCTACCCGGTGTACAGCAATCGTGGCGCCAGCGGCATCGACGGGCTGATCTCTACGGCGGCGGGCGTGCAGCGCGCTAGCGCGAAATCGACCCTGGCGATCGTGGGCGATCTCTCCGCGCTCTACGATCTTAACGCGCTGGCGCTGCTGCGTCAGGCGTCAGCCCCGTTTGTGCTGATTGTGGTCAACAACAACGGCGGGCAGATTTTTTCCCTGTTGCCAACGCCTCAGAGCGAGCGCGAGCGTTTCTATCTGATGCCGCAGAACGTGCAGTTCGAACACGCCGCGGCGATGTTCAGCCTGCAATACCACCGCCCGGAAAGCTGGGAACAGCTGGAGGCGGCGTTAAGCAGCGCCTGGAAACAGCCGGGCGCGACGCTGATTGAGCTGGTGGTGAACGAGGCTGACGGTGCGCAGGCCCTGCAAAGCCTGCTGGCGCAGGTGAGCCAGCTGTGATCCTCTCTGGCGTGCGGCAGGCTGGCAAACCCGGCTATCCCTGGCTGGTCTTTTTGCACGGTTTTTCGGGCGACCGCCGCGAGTGGCAGAGGGTCGGTGAAGGGCTCGACGATTATCCCCGGCTCTATCTGGATCTGCCGGGTCACGGTGGATCCAGGAATCTGGGCGTGACGGGGTTTGACGAGATGAGCACGTTGCTCACGCGAACCCTTCTTAGTTACAACATACTGAAGTTCTGGCTTATCGGGTACTCCCTCGGCGGCCGTATTGCGATGTTCCATGCCTGCCAGCAGCCGAAGGGGCTGCTCGGGGTGATTGTTGAAGGTGGACATCCGGGCCTGCAGGATGCCGATGCGCGAAATGCGCGGCTGGCGTCCGACCGCCGCTGGGCAACGCGTTTTCGCACCGAACCGCTGGATAAGGTGTTCGCTGACTGGTACCAACAGCCCGTGTTCGCCTCCCTTACGAACGCCCAGCGCGAGGCGCTTATTACCCTGCGCAGTCAGAACAACGGCGCGACGCTAGCGATGATGCTCGAGGCGACCTCGCTGGCCGTGCAGCCGGATTTGCGTGCCGCGCTTAGCGCACGCGATTTCTCTTTTGATTATCTCTATGGCGAACGTGATGAGAAGTTCGCGGCCCTTGCCGCGGAAGTGAACGCCGTTCGCCATGCCATTCCAGACGCCGGACACAATGCCCACCGGGAAAACCCCGATGCGGTTATCGCGAGTCTGGCTCAGATACTGCGTTATCGAATAAAGGACACTCTATGATCTACCCTGATGAAAACATGCTTTACGCCCCGGTTGAATGGCAGGACTGCTCCGAAGGCTACACCGACATTCGTTACCACAAATCCACCGACGGCATTGCCAAAATCACCATCAACCGTCCGCAGGTGCGTAACGCCTTCCGTCCGTTGACCGTGAAAGAGATGATTCAGGCCCTGGCGGATGCGCGCTACGACGACAACATCGGCGTGATTGTTCTGACCGGCGAAGGCGACAAAGCGTTCTGCTCCGGTGGCGATCAGAAAGTGCGCGGCGACTACGGCGGATACCAGGACGATGCGGGTACCCACCACCTGAACGTCCTCGATTTCCAGCGTCAGATCCGCACCTGTCCAAAACCGGTGGTGGCGATGGTAGCGGGCTACTCCATCGGCGGCGGTCACGTGCTGCACATGATGTGCGATCTGACCATCGCCGCAGAAAATGCCATCTTCGGCCAGACCGGTCCGAAAGTGGGATCCTTTGACGGCGGCTGGGGCGCCTCCTACATGGCGCGCATCGTCGGGCAGAAAAAAGCCCGCGAAATCTGGTTCCTGTGCCGTCAGTACAACGCCCAGGAAGCGCTGGATATGGGCCTGGTGAATACCGTGGTGCCGATTGCCGATCTCGAAAAAGAGACCGTTCGCTGGTGCCGTGAAATGCTGCAAAACAGCCCGATGGCGCTGCGCTGCCTGAAGGCCGCGCTCAATGCCGACTGTGACGGTCAGGCGGGTCTGCAGGAGCTGGCGGGCAACGCCACCATGCTGTTCTACATGACCGAAGAGGGTCAGGAAGGGCGCAACGCGTTTAACGAAAAACGTCAGCCGGACTTTAGCAAATACAAACGGAACCCGTAATGCGTCGCGCGCAGGTTTACCGCTGGCAGATACCGATGGACGCGGGCGTGGTGCTGCGTGAACGGCGGTTAAAAACCCGTGACGGCTTCTTCGTGCATCTGCAGCAGGGCGAGCGGGAAGGCTGGGGCGAGATTTCTCCTCTGCCGGGATTTAGCCTGGAGTCGCTGGATGACGCGCAGTCTGTATTGCTGGCGTGGGCAGACGCGTGGCGTGAGGGGGCGGATCCGGCGTTGCCGGACGTGCCTTCCGCGGCTTTTGGCATCAGCTGCGCGCTGGCGGAGCTGGACGGTAGCCTGCCTGAAGAGGCTAACTACCGTGCGGCACCGCTTTGCACGGGCGATCCGGACGAACTGTTCGCGCTGCTCTCCGCCATGCCGGGCAAGAAAGTGGCGAAAATTAAAGTCGGTCTCTACGAGGCGGTGCGCGACGGCATGGTCGCTAACCTGCTGCTGGAAGCGATCCCCGACCTTCATCTGCGTCTGGACGCTAACCGCGCCTGGACGCCGCTCAAGGCGCAGCAGTTCGCAAAGTACGTCAATCCGGCGTACCGCAGCCGCATTGCCTTCCTCGAAGAACCGTGCAAAACCCGCGACGATTCGCGCGCGTTTGCCCGCGAAACGGGGATTGCCATCGCCTGGGATGAAAGCCTGCGCGAGGCCGATTTTGAATTTGTCGCCGAGCCCGGCGTCAGTGCGGTGGTGATTAAACCGACGCTGACCGGTAGCCTGGCGAAGGTGCGCGAGCAGGTCGCGGCGGCGCACGCCTTAGGGCTGACGGCGGTCATCAGCTCGTCGATTGAGTCCAGCCTGGGGCTGACCCAGCTGGCGCGCATTGCCGCCTGGTTAACGCCGGATACCATCCCTGGTCTCGACACGCTGAACCTGATGCAGGCTCAGCTTCTTCGCCCGTGGCCGGACAGCGCGCTGCCGCGCCTTGATGTCGCGTCGCTGGAGCCGCTGCGATGAGTTTTTCCGACTGGCCGTGGCGGCACTGGTGCACGCAGTTTGCCAATAAACCGGCCCTGAGGCTGAACGACGAGGTGCTCAGCTGGCAACAGCTGTGCGCGCGCATCGACAGCCTTGCGGCGGGCTTTCATCGTCAGGGCGTGGAGGAGGGCGACGGCGTGCTGCTGCTGGCCCATAATCATCCGCACACCCTGCTGGCGTGGCTGGCGCTGCTCCAGTGCGGGGCGCGTATTCTTCCCGTGAATCCGCAGCTGCCGCGTCCGCTGCTGGACGTGCTGCTCCCGCAGATGACGCTGCGCTTTGCGCTGGTGCTGGACGGTACCTGCGACGGTCTTCCTGCCCTGAGCATGCGCGGGGCAGCCGATGCGTATTGCGCTGCCTGGCAACCGGCGCGGCTGGCGTCGATGACGCTAACCTCCGGCTCCACCGGGCTGCCGAAAGCGGCAGTGCATACCTGCGAGGCCCATCTTGCCAGCGCGCGCGGCGTGCTGGCGCTGATGCCCTACGGCGAAGACGACGACTGGCTGCTCTCGCTGCCGCTGTTTCACGTTTCCGGCCAGGGGATTTTATGGCGCTGGCTGCAGGCCGGCGCGCGGTTAACCGTGCGCGAGAAACAGCCGCTGGCGCAGGCTTTGCGCGGCTGTACGCACGCTTCGCTGGTGCCGACCCAGCTCTGGCGTCTGCTTAATGCCCACCAGCCTGTTGCACTGAAAGCGGTGCTGCTGGGCGGTGCCGCCATCCCTGTTGAATTGACGCAGCAGGCGCGCGAGCAGGGAATTCGTACCTTCTGCGGCTACGGCCTGACCGAGTTTGCCTCTACCGTCTGCGCGAAAGCGGCGGACGGCGAGCCGGACGTAGGCTATGCGCTGCCGGGCAGAGAGGTGCAGGTGGTTAACGGCGAGGTCTGGATCCGGGCGCAGAGCATGGCCTCAGGCTACTGGCGGGACGGCGAACTGGTTCCGCTGACCAACGCGCAGGGATGGTTCGCCACCCGCGATCGCGGTGAATGGCATGACGGTCGCCTGACGATCCTGGGCCGCATGGATAACCTCTTTTTTAGCGGCGGAGAAGGGATCCAGCCGGAGAGCCTTGAGCGCGTTATCGCCCGCCATCCGCAGATTAACCAGGTGTTTATCGTCCCGCTGGACGATGCCGAGTTCGGGCAACGCCCGGTGGCGGTGGTGGAGTGCGAGCCGGGAACGGATATCACCTGTTTACCCGACTGGGTCAGGGACAAGGTGGCGCGTTTTGAGCAACCCGTCCGCTGGCTGCTGTTGCCGACCGAACTCAAAAATGGCGGCATTAAAGTCTCGCGCCGCGCGTTGCAGCAGTGGGTGAACGCCTCGCTGAAGGGATAATAGCCGTTTCAAATAATTACAATCTACTGACCTGCCGCACGCAGAGTGCTTGATCCCCGGGAGACTCCGGTTAAAATCTCGCGGTTTTGGGACTTCTTTATAATAATTGTGTGGGATCACGACAATGAAAAAAGTGGCATTAGTGGGCTTCGGCCTGATGGTTGTATCTGCGGCGGCGAACGCCATCAGCATTAACGGCTCGGCGGGTCAGGATTATACCCATCTGGGTTTTGGCATGGGTACCGAGACATCCGGTCTGGCGATGACTGGCGGCTGGACGCATAACGATGACGACGGTGACGCGGCAAGCCTCGGCCTGGGTCTGAACGTTCCTCTTGGCCCGTTCCTGGCCACCGTCGGCGGTAAAGGTATCTACACCAACCCAAATGACGGTGACGAAGGGTACGCGGCGGCAGTGGGCGGCGGCCTGCAGTGGAAAATTGGCGACAGCTTCGGCCTGTTTGGTGAGTACTACTATTCGCCGGATTCCCTCTCAAGCGGTATCGAAAGCTATGAAGAGGCCAACGCCGGCGCGCGCTGGACCATCATGCGTCCAATTACCATCGAAGCGGGCTATCGCTATCTGAACCTGGCCGGTAAAGACGGAAACCGCGACAACGCGTTGGCCGACGGCCCGTACGTGGGCGTCAGCGCAGGCTTCTAATCACTCCGGCGCGGCGTTCTGTCGCGCCAGTTTCTCTCTTCTCCACCCCGCGTTTGCGCTATAGTGTTTTGACCAAATAAGCGGGAGAACATAATGATTAACGTGGAGATGTTATCCACCGGCGACGAAGTGCTGCATGGACAAATTATTGATACCAATGCTGCCTGGCTTGCCGATCTTTTCTTTGAGCAAGGATTACCGTTAACGCGCCGCAATACGGTGGGCGACAATCTTGAGTCGCTGGTCGCTATTCTGCGCGAGCGCAGCGAACGCTGCGACGTGCTGATTGTGAATGGCGGACTCGGCCCCACCGGTGACGATCTCAGCGCGCTGGCCGCCGCGACCGCAAAAGGCGAAGGGCTGGTGCTGGACGAGGCGTGGCTCTCGCAGATGGAGCGCTTTTTCTCCGAACGTGGCCGCGTCATGGCCCCCAGCAACCGCAAACAGGCTGAAATTCCCGCCAGCGCCGAGCTGGTCGATAACCCGGTGGGTACCGCGTGCGGGTTTGCCATGCAGCTGAACCGCTGCCTGATGTTCTTCACGCCGGGCGTGCCCTCAGAATTTAAAGTGATGGTCGAGCAGCAGATCCTGCCGCGCCTTCGCGATCGTTTTACCCTGCCTGAACCGCCGCTGTGCCTGCGTCTGACCACCTTTGGCCGCTCGGAAAGCGATCTGGCCCAGAGCCTTGACCCTCTCCCGCTGCCGCCGGGCGTCTCCATGGGCTACCGCTCCTCCATGCCGATCATTGAACTTAAGCTGACAGGCCCGGCCGAGCAGAAAGAGGCGATGCTGGCCCTGTGGCCCGAGGTGCAGCGCGTGGCGGGCGAAAGCCTGATCTTTGAAGGCACGGAAGGGCTTCCGGCGCAGATTGCGACGCATCTGCAGTCGCGTCAGCTGAGCGTGACCTTAAGCGAGCAGTTCACCGGTGGCCTGCTCGCGCTGCAGCTGTCGCGCGTCAACGCGCCGCTGCTCGCCAGCGAAGTGGTGCCGTTCCAGCAGGAGACTCTGGCGCAGACCGCCCGCTGGGCGTCCGAGAGAAGGGTGAAGCATTTTGCCGGTCTGGCGCTGTTTGTCGGCGGGCTGGACGAGGAATACCTTAACTTCGCGCTGGCGACGCCGGAAGGCACCTGGGCCCTGCGGGTAAAAATGAGTATCACCCGCCACAGCCTGGCGGTGCGTCAGGAGGTTTGCGCGATGATGGCGCTGAACATGCTGCGCCGTTGGCTGAACGGTAAAGAGGTTGCCAGCGAGCACGGCTGGATCCATGTGGTCGAGTCGCTGTTTATCGAGTAAACCCAGTGCCGGGGCCTTTCACCCCGGCACTGTTCAGCCCAGCGCCTTCGCCAGCAGGCTGATTGGATGTTCGCAGCGCTTGCCGGTGGACATCTCAATCTGCCACTTGCAGGTTTCGCAGTCCGTTACCACGATATCCGCGCCGCTCTCTTCAATCTGACGGAACAGCGGGGCGCCGATCGCCTGCGACGTTTTGTAGTTTTCACGCTTAAAGCCATAGGTTCCCGCAATCCCGCAGCAGCGCGAATCCAGCACCGTCAGCTCCAGGCCCGGAATTAACCGCAGCAGCTCAAGCGTATAGAGCGACCAGCCCATTTTCTCCATATGACACGGCGTGTGATACACCACTTTCAACGGTAATGTCCCCAGCGGCAACGTCTGCCCGCTATCCAGTTTGCGCCACAGGAAGCGTGTCGCCAGCTCGATGTGCTCGCGCAGGCCGGTATTATCCACGTCCAGCAGATGCGGGTACTCATCGCGCAGGGTGAAGGTACAGGTGGACGAGGTCGCCAGCACCGGAATACCTTTATCGACAATCGCTTCGCGCAGTGACGTGACATTGCTCTGAGCCTGCCTGCGCGCTTTATCGGTAAACCCGTTGGCGATCAGCGGTACGCCGCAGCACTTCTCTTTGTTCAGTAACTGAACGCCTGTTCCCATGGCGTTTAGCACCTTCAGCAGATCTTTACCCAGCTGCGGGTGGTTGTAATTCACATAGCAGCCGTGGAAAAAGGCCACCTGGTCGGCATACTTCGCTTGTTCCGCCGCGACGGATTTGTACCAGCGGCGGAAGGTGCCGTGAGAATATTTCGGCAGGCTGCGGTGATGGTCTATCTTCAGCGTCGCATCCAGCAGCTGGCGCACCGGTTTGAGAGAGGTCGCGGCATTCACCAGCGGGGCAAAGGGCGTCGAGACGCTGCCCATCAGATCTGTGTGGCTCAGAATAGCGTCACGCAGCGTCGGCTTTTGCGTGCTGTAGCGCGCCCGGGCGCGCTGGATGATATCGCCGATTTTCACATCCGACGGGCAGGCGACTTCGCAGCGTTTGCAGTTGATGCAGTATTTCAGCGCCTCGTCGTAAAGCTTGCCGTCCTTCAGGCGCAGACGCTCGCCGTCCGGCCCGGCCTGCTTTGGCCCGGGATAGCGTGGGTTCACCCCGCTCACCGGGCAGACGGTGGTACACACCGTGCATTTAATGCAGCTTTCAAAACGGGTATCGTTCATTGTTCAGCCTCCGCGCGCTGGCTAATCTGCTCTGCCACATACAGCGCCGTGACGGCGCAGACCCCGCCACCGCATCCCTGGGCAATGGGATCGTAACCGCCCAGCAGCGAGCCGATTGCAAAAAGATTACTGACGGGCTTACCAGAAAGTTGCGGATGCAGCTGGTTATCGACAATCACGCCGAACTGCTGCCAGGGCTGCGGCGAGAAGAAATCACTCTGATACCAGTCCGCGCGGGAGGCTCGCTGGCGAACATCCAGCCCCATAATGGCTTCCCGGATGCCCTCCCGGCTGCTCAGCAGCCCGTTGCTGAAGAAACTGCCGCTTGCCAGCACCGTATAGCGGGCGCGAAGCGGAATATCCTCGTGGTTTCGCGTCCAGATTTCGCTTACCGCGCCGTCCACCAGCGTAATTTTCTTCACCTCATCCCCCGCCATCCACACGCCGCCCTGGGCAACAAACTGGCGCTGGAGCTGGGTGTGCAGGCGAATGCCGGGGACGGAAGGGGGCAGGGTTGGCAGGAGGCCGAGCGTGCAGGGCAGACGATCCGAGAGCCAGCGCCAGAGACGGTTGTCGCGTAAACCAAAGCAGGCGGGCATTAGCAGGGCGTCACAGCTGTCGCTGAGCGGCCTGAGTGCGTCATACAGCAGCGGCCATTTGTCCTCGTTATCCAGAAAACGGGCGATATTCACCGCGCGAAACTCGCTCGGGTTGTCGCGCAGGACATCCAGCTCAGGCAGCTCAATTTCTGCCGTTTCGGCATTGACGCCCTGGCGACAAAGCGACGCCGCCGCGAGATGGGGCTGAAAATCCAGAAAGCCGCTAATACCCACGACCCGCACGCGTGCGGCGTTGAAGGGAGCAACGGGCACTTCTTCCGGGCTGAGCCAGGCAGAGCGCAGGGTGCCGAGCGGCGTAACGCGCTGGTGATTGAACCTGGCGCTGCCCTGCAGACGCGCGCCGCACTCCGCCAGCAGCGCTTCGGTTTCCAGCGCAAAGCGGTCAATATGCTGGGCGCCAATCAGGTGATACGGGTGCTCCGGCGGGAGCTTATCGCGGTACGCTTCGTCCACCAGATCCAGAGAGCCCGACGAGAAGTGCAGGGCGCTCTGCCCCCGGGTGATAATGGCGCAGCGCAGTCCCTGCTTCGTGAGCCTGATGCCGCAGAGCAAGCCAGCCAGCCCGCCGCCGACAATCACGGTATCAAATTTCATCGTGTTGCTCCTTCTCCAGACCGCAAAGCCCCTGGTAGACCCAGCGGGTAAACTCGCTTTCGCGCAGGGCATCGCCCCAGGCGACAGGCTGAATGCCTTTCCAGCGCTCGTTTAAAAACGCGCTGAGCTGATCGAGCGACTGGGTGGCGGTGGTGGTATGAAAACGCTGCAGCAACCCGGCGGCACGACAGGCGCACAGCTCGCCCTGACAGGTCCCCATTCCGACGCGGGTGCGGCGGCGGAGATCGAGCAGGCTGTTGACCGTCAGGTTCTCCACCGCGTACTGCACCTCACCGGCCGTCACGGCTTCGCACTCGCACACCAGGCTGCGGCTCAATCTTCCTTCACCAAGCCACGGTGGCGTTCTGTCGCCGTGGCGGTATACCGCGGATCCGCGCAGCGGCGCGGGCAGGGAGATGATTTTTTGCAGCGTTTTTTCGGTGGACTGACGTGAGCCGGGCAGAGCTTGTTCTGCCGTCACGCATCGTTCGGTATTGCCCAGCTTGCGGCAGACGGCGTCGGTCGCCCACTCGGCCATCAGGCGGTAGGTCATCAGCTTGCCGCCGGTGATGGTGATAAACCCGTCCATACCGTCGCGCTCGGCGTGATCGAGCAGCACGATGCCCCGGCTGACGTTACGCCCGCTCGGGTCGTTGTCGCTGGCAACCAGCGGACGCACACCCGCGTAGGCGCGCAGAATACGCGTCTGGGCCATCACCGGGGCCAGTTTTTCCCCTTCGCGCAGCAGGACGTCGACTTCTTCGGCGGTCACGCGGTTGTAGTCAATCTCGCTGTAGTCGACGTGGGTTGAGGTGGTACCGATTAACGAAATGGTGTCGCCCGGTACCAGGATATCGGCATCAGACGGTTTGCGGCAGCGGTTAATCACGTGGTTATTGATGCGGTGGTCGAGGATTAGCAGCGAGCCTTTCGCCGGGAACATGCGCACCGACAGGTCCGCGTATTCCGCGATGCGCTGCCCCCAGATCCCCGCCGCGTTGACCACCACGGCGGCATACAGCTCGCTGTGTTCGTTATATTGCGTATCAAGGATCCGCACGCCGCAGATACGATGACCTTCACGGATAAGCCCGGTCACTTCGTGCCCGGTCAGAATGCGTGCGCCATGCTCGCGGGCGTCCAGCATATTGGCGGCGGTCAGGCGGAAGGGATCAACGGTGCCGTCAGGCACTTTCACCGCGCCGATAATCGCCGGGTTAACAGACGGTTCCAGCCGTCGCGCCAGCGTCGGGTCCATGGCCTCAGCCTGAATGCCTGCCGCAGTGCAGGCGGTAATAAAGGTGTCCTGAAAGGTGAGGTCATCTTCGGGAAGAGTAATAAAGAGGCCGTCGGTCGGCTCAATGCAGTGGCGGGCGATACGCTTGAGGATCTGGTTTTCAGCAATACATTCGCGTGCGGATTCACCGTCGGTAACCGCATACCGCGCGCCGCTGTGCAGCAGGCCATGGTTACGCCCGGTTGCGCCCGTGGCGATATCGTGGCGCTCCAGCAGCGTGACGCTTAAGCCGCGAAGGGCGCAGTCGCGTGCGATCCCGGCGCCGGTTGCGCCACCGCCAATGATTATCACATCGCTGTAGCGAGGATCGTGAATGGTCATTGTTTACCCTCTATGTTCGTTTTTCTATCATTTAGCCATATCAATAGTGTGGTTTGTTTGATTTCGAACATAAACGCGCGAAATTCGAAAGTGAAACGTGATTTCATGCGCTTTTTTGCGCATTCTGTCATATTTCTGTAACAATCTGTGCGTTGATTCACAGTAACAATCACCGTGATTTCTTAACATCCCCGCCTCTGGAATTCAGGTGCGAGCCACCTGCCCATTCAATTCAAGGCCACGGAGGCTGTTATGCTCAGTATCTTCAAACCTGCGCCGCACAGGGCGCGTCTGCCAGAGGCAGAAATTGATCCGCTATACCGCCGTCTGCGCTGGCAAATTTTCCTGGGGATCTTCTTCGGGTACGCGGCGTACTACCTTGTACGTAAAAACTTCGCGCTCGCGATGCCGTATCTGGTGGAGCAGGGCTTCTCCCGCGGCGATCTGGGGTTCGCGCTGTCGGGGATCTCAATCGCCTACGGTTTTTCCAAATTCATCATGGGGTCGGTATCGGATCGCTCGAATCCGCGGGTGTTCCTGCCCGCCGGCCTGATCCTGGCGGCCGCGGTCATGCTGTTCATGGGCTTTGTGCCGTGGGCAACCTCCAGCATCGCCGTCATGTTCGTCCTGCTGTTCCTCTGCGGCTGGTTCCAGGGGATGGGGTGGCCGCCGTGCGGACGCACCATGGTTCACTGGTGGTCGCAAAAAGAGCGCGGCGGCATCGTGTCGGTGTGGAACTGCGCGCATAACGTCGGTGGTGGTATTCCGCCTCTGCTGTTCCTGCTGGGGATGGCCTGGTTCAACGACTGGCATGCGGCGCTCTATATGCCTGCCTTTGGCGCCATTCTGGTGGCGATTATTGCCTTCGCGCTGATGCGCGATACGCCGCAGTCCTGCGGCCTGCCGCCGATTGAAGAGTACAAAAACGACTATCCGGATGATTACAGCAAGGAGCACGAAGAAGAGCTGACCGCAAAACAGATCTTCATGAAGTACGTCCTGCCGAACAAGCTGCTGTGGTACATCGCGGTGGCGAACGTGTTCGTTTATCTGCTGCGCTACGGCATCCTCGACTGGTCGCCAACCTACCTGAAAGAGGTGAAGCACTTCGCGCTGGATAAGTCCTCCTGGGCCTATTTCCTGTATGAATATGCCGGGATCCCGGGCACGCTGCTTTGCGGCTGGATGTCAGATAAGGTGTTTAAAGGCAACCGCGGCGCGACGGGCGTGTTCTTTATGACCCTGGTGACCATCGCGACCGTGGTGTACTGGCTCAACCCGCCGGGCAACCCATCAGTAGATATGGCCTGCATGATTGTTATTGGCTTCCTGATCTACGGTCCGGTGATGCTGATTGGCCTGCACGCGCTGGAACTGGCGCCGAAAAAAGCGGCGGGCACGGCGGCAGGCTTTACCGGTCTGTTCGGCTATCTGGGCGGTTCGGTCGCGGCGAGCGCCATCGTGGGCTACACCGTTGACTTCTTCGGCTGGGACGGCGGCTTTATGGTGATGATCGGCGGCAGCGTGCTGGCGGTACTGCTGCTCATTGTGGTCATGATCGGTGAGAAACGTCACCATGCGGAAGTGCTGGCGCGTCGTCAATAAGGAGTATTGCGATGAAATTATCTTACGTAACAACCGGCCTGCTGCTGGCGGGCCTGATGACAGGCTCTGCGCTGGCGGCGGATAAAATCGTGATCGCCCACCGCGGCGCGAGCGGCTATCTGCCGGAGCATACGCTCCCGGCGAAGGCGATGGCCTATGCCCAGGGCGCGGATTATCTGGAGCAGGATCTGGTGATGACGAAGGACGACCAGCTGGTGGTCCTGCACGATCACTATCTGGACCGCGTGACGGATGTGGCGGAGCGTTTCCCGGACCGCGCGCGCAAAGATGGTCGTTTCTACGCCATCGACTTCACGCTGGCGGAGATCCGCTCTCTGAAGTTTACCGAAGGCTTTGAGATTGAAAACGGCAAGAAGGTGCAGGTCTATCCGGGACGTTTCCCGATGGGCAAATCTGACTTCCGGATCCATACCTTCCAGGAAGAGATTGAGTTTGTTCAGGGGTTGAATCATTCAACCGGTAAAAATATCGGTATCTACCCGGAAATCAAAGCGCCGTGGTTCCACCATCAGGAAGGGAAAGACATCGCCGCGAAAACGCTGGAGGTGCTGAAACAGTACGGCTACACCAGCAAGCAGGACAAAGTTTACCTCCAGTGCTTTGATGCCGCCGAGCTGAAGCGCATCAAAACCGAGCTGGAGCCGAAAATGGGGATGAACCTCAATCTGGTGCAGCTGATTGCCTATACCGACTGGAATGAAACCCAGGAGAAACAGCCGGACGGCAAGTGGGTGAACTATAACTACGACTGGATGTTTAAGCCGGGTGCGATGAAGCAGATTGCGCAGTACGCCGACGGCATCGGGCCGGATTACCACATGCTTGTGGCGGAAGGCTCCTCCCCGGGTCACGTGAAGCTGACGGCGATGGTGAAAGAGGCGCACGCCAGCAGGATGCAGGTCCACCCGTATACGGTGCGTGCAGACCAGCTGCCGCCATATGCCACGGATGTGAATCAGCTTTATGAGGTGTTGTATAACCAGGCGGGCGTGGACGGGCTGTTTACCGATTTCCCGGATAAAGCGGTGACGTTCTTAAAATAGAAAAAGGGCCGGAAGGCCCTTTTTTACATCTCGATCTCAATATCGCCTTTTGCCCGGCAGCAGCAGGGCAAAATTTCCCCTTCGTTGATAAAGGCCAGCGGCTCGGTCAGCCAATCTACCTGGCCTGCGACCAGACGGCAGCGGCAGGAGCCGCAGTAGCCGGAACGACACTGGTACTCTACTTCTACCTGATGCGCCTCAAGCGCCACCAGCAGAGAAGGGTGTTCCTCCCGACACAGCACCTCAGTGCCGGAAAGACTTAACGTGACGCGTGACATCAGAGCTGGAAGTTGCTCAGGTCGTCGGTGTTGACTTCAGAATCAATCTGACCGACCAGATAAGAGCTGACTTCAACTTCCTGCGGCGCAACCTGCACGTTATCGGACACCAGCCAGGTGTTGATCCACGGAATCGGGTTAGAGCGCGTCTGGAACGGCAGGTCAAGACCGACAGCCTGCATGCGGATGTTGGTGATGTACTCAACGTACTGGCACAGGATGTCTTTGTTCAGGCCAATCATGGAGCCGTCGCGGAACAGGTAGTCTGCCCACTCTTTCTCCTGCTGAGCCGCCAGCACGAACAGGTCGTAGCACTCCTGCTTGCACTCTTCGGCGATTTCCGCCATCTCCGGATCGTCCATACCGCTGCGCAGCAGGTTCAGCATGTGCTGGGTACCGGTCAGGTGCAGGGCTTCATCACGAGCGATGAGACGGATGATTTTGGCGTTGCCTTCCATCAGCTTGCGCTCGGCAAAGGCGAAGGAGCAGGCAAAGCTCACGTAGAAACGGATCGCTTCCAGGGCATTGACGCTCATCAGGCACAGGTACAGCTGTTTTTTCAGCGCGCGCAGGTTCACGGTAACGGTTTTACCGTTCACGTTGTGCGTACCTTCGCCCAGCAGGTGCCAGTAGCTGGTCATTTCGATCAGCTCGTCGTAGTAGTGGGCAATGCCTTCCGCGCGCTTCTGGATCTGCTCGTTGGTGACGATATCGTCAAACACCACCGCCGGATCGTTCACGATGTTGCGGATGATGTGGGTGTAAGAGCGGGAGTGGATTGTCTCGGAGAACGCCCAGGTTTCCACCCAGGTTTCCAGCTCCGGAATGGAGATCAGCGGCAGCAGCGCCACGTTCGGGCTACGGCCCTGAATGGAGTCCAGCAGCGTCTGGTACTTCAGGTTGCTGATGAAGATATGTTTTTCGTGATCCGGCAGCGACTGGTAATCAATACGGTCGCGGGAGACGTCCACTTCTTCCGGGCGCCAGAAGAAGGAGAGTTGCTTTTCAATCAGCTTTTCGAAGATGTCATATTTTTGCTGATCGTAGCGTGCCACGTTGACCGGCTGGCCGAAGAACATCGGCTCTTTGAGCTGGTCGTTTTTCGTCTGTGAAAAGGTGGTATATGCCATGAGTGTGTCCTGTCTTACGAAATAAAGGCGGGGATATCCCCGCCCTTCATTAGATCTTACATGCGCCGCTTTCGCAGCCATCGTCCTGAATTGACGGTACCAGGTCGTCCTGCGCGTCTTCCGCACCATCACGGGTGTTGTGATAGTACAGCGTTTTCACGCCAAATTTGTAGGCGGTGAGCAGGTCTTTCAACAGCTGCTGCATCGGTACCTTGCCGGACGGGAAGCGCGTCGGGTCATAGTTGGTATTGGCAGAGATCGACTGGTCGATAAACTTCTGCATGATACCCACCAGCTGCAGGTAGCCGTCGTTGTTTGGCATTTCCCACAGCAGCTCGTAGTTATTACCCAGCGTTTCGTAATCCGGTACCACCTGACGCAGGACGCCGTCTTTCGACGCTTTGATGCTGACGTGGCCGCGCGGTGGTTCAATACCGTTGGTGGCGTTAGAGATCTGCGAAGAGGTCTCGGACGGCATCAGGGCAGAGAGCGTAGAGTTGCGCAGGCCATGGGTCTTGATGGACTCGCGCAGACCTTCCCAGTCGAGGTGCAGCGGTTCGCTGACGATCGCATCCAGGTCTTTCTTGTAGGTGTCGATCGGCAGAATGCCTTTCGCGTAGGTGGTTTCGTTGAACCACGGGCACGCGCCTTGCTCTTTCGCCAGCTCGTTAGAGGCCTTCATCAGGTAGTACTGAATCGCTTCGAACGTCTGGTGCGTCAGGTTATTAGCGCTGCCGTCGGAGTAACGCTTGCCGTTTTTCGCCAGCCAGTAGGCGAAGTTGATCACGCCGATACCCAGGGTACGGCGGCCCATCGCACCGCGTTTAGCGGCCGGGATTGGGTAATCCTGGTAGTCCAGCAGAGCGTCGAGCGCGCGAACCGCGAGCACGGCCAGCTCTTCCAGCTCATCCAGGCTCTTAATTGCGCCCAGGTTGAACGCGGACAGCGTACACAGCGCGATTTCGCCGTTTTCGTCGTTCACGTCTTCCAGCGGTTTGGTTGGCAGGGCGATCTCCAGGCACAGGTTAGACTGGCGCACTGGCGCAACCACCGGATCAAACGGGCTGTGGGTGTTGCAGTGGTCCACGTTCTGGATGTAGATACGACCGGTAGAGGCACGTTCCTGCATCATCAGGGAGAACAGGTCTACCGCCTTCACGCGCTGCTTGCGGATGCTGTCGTCTTTTTCGTATTTGGTGTACAGACGCTCGAACTCGTCCTGATCGGCAAAGAACGCGTCATACAGGCCCGGAACGTCGGACGGGCTGAACAGGGTGATGTCTTCGCCCTTCAGCAAACGGGTGTACATCAGCTTGTTGATCTGCACGCCGTAGTCCATGTGACGCACGCGGTTGCCTTCCACGCCGCGGTTGTTTTTCAGAACCAGCAGGCTTTCCACTTCCAGATGCCACATCGGGTAGAACAGGGTCGCAGCACCGCCGCGCACGCCGCCCTGAGAGCAGGATTTTACTGCCGTCTGGAAGTGTTTATAGAACGGGATACAGCCGGTGTGGAACGCTTCACCGCCGCGAATCGGGCTGCCCAGCGCACGGATGCGACCGGCGTTGATGCCGATACCGGCACGCTGGGAGACGTATTTCACGATGGCGCTGGAGGTGGCGTTGATGGAATCCAGGCTGTCACCACACTCGATCAGTACGCAGGAGCTGAACTGACGGGTTGGGGTACGCACGCCAGACATAATTGGCGTCGGCAGAGAAATCTTGAACGTGGATACCGCATCGTAGAAACGCTTCACGTATTCCAGACGGGTGTCACGCGGGTAGTTAGAGAACAGGCAGGCGGCCACCAGAATATAGAGGAACTGGGCGCTTTCGTAGATCTCACCGGTTACACGGTTCTGAACCAGGTATTTGCCTTCGAGCTGCTTCACCGCCGCGTAGGAGAAGTTCATGTCGCGCCAGTGATCGATAAACCCGTTCATCTGCTCGAACTCTTCTTCCGTATAGTCTTCCAGCAGATGCGTGTCGTATTTACCCAGCTCAACCATTTTCACCACGTGATCGTAAAGCTTCGGCGGCTCAAACTGGCCGTAGGCTTTTTTACGCAGGTGGAAAATCGCCAGACGTGCAGCGAGGTACTGATAATCCGGTGCTTCGCGGGAGATGAGGTCTGCCGCTGCTTTAATGATTGTTTCGTGGATATCAGACGTTTTGATGCCGTCGTAGAACTGAATGTGGGAACGCAGTTCGACCTGGGAGATAGATACGTTGTTCAGTCCTTCTGCTGCCCAGTCGAGAACTCGATGGATTTTGTCCAGATTGATACGCTCGGTAGTACCGTCGCGCTTTGTCACCAGCAGACTCTGATTCATGTGGGTTTTACCTGTCCGTGAAATAAAAAATATCCCCCGTTTATCCACAGATCCGCCTTGTGACTAACTCTGTGGATAAATACTACATGTAGGGGGTTTGCGATAAGAAAAACGCTATATGGTGAGTATTCTAGTATCGAATCTTTTCAGCACAAGGGTTGATTTTGGCGTTAAATTGAGGTTGTGAAAGGGTAAAAAAGGCTAAGTCCTCGTACCGTAAGGCCTGGAAGACATGTCAATAATTAAGAAAAAAAATTCAAAATTTGATCGAGTGCTGATTTCTTCAACGGGAGGTCAGAATTGCGCAACATGATGTCGCGCAATCTTTATAAGAATAAGGAATGACGTTAGTCGTTTTTGGCGGTTGTATGCAACATATAGTTAACATCAACGCCCCGTGCGAGTTTGAATTTATTGGTCAGCGGATTGTAGTGCAGGCCGGTGATGTGCTGCTCTTTGAGCCACGTCTGGTCAACCCAGCCTAACAGCTCCGCAGGCTTGATGAATTTCTTCACGTCGTGCGTCCCTTTCGGCACCATGCGCAGCACATACTCCGCGCCGACGACGGCCATCAGCCAGGCTTTACCGTTACGGTTGATGGTTGAGAAGAAGACCTGGCCGCCCGGTTTCACCAGTTTTGCACAGGCGTGCACCACCGACTGCGGATCGGGAACGTGCTCCAGCATCTCCATGCAGGTCACCACATCGTACTGATGGGCGTGTTTTTCCGCGTGCTCTTCCACGGTTTCCTGCACGTATTCCACCTGTATGCCGGACTCCAGCGCGTGAAGGCGGGCCACCTGAAGCGGTTCAAAGCCCATATCCAGGCCAGTAACATTCGCCCCTTCGCGCGCCATGCTCTCAGCCAGGATGCCGCCGCCGCAGCCGACGTCGAGCACTTTCTTACCGAACAGACCGCCGGAACGCTCCGCGATATAGCCCAGACGCAGCGGGTTAATGCGATGCAGCGGTTTGAACTCACCTTCGAGATCCCACCAGCGGGACGCCACCGCTTCAAATTTGGCAATCTCTTCGTGGTCAACGTTGTGAGCCACCGGGGATTTTTCGGCATTCATAGGCGCTTTTACTCCTTATTTAGCAAGACAAAGGAGTATATCAGGCAATCCCCGTGAATAAAGCGTATAGGTTTACCTCAATCACCTCGGCTGTGTTATAATTTGCGACCTTTGAATCCGGGATACAGTAGAGGGATAGCGGTTAGATGAGCGACCTTGCGAGAGAAATTACACCGGTTAACATCGAGGAAGAGCTAAAGAGCTCCTATCTGGACTATGCGATGTCGGTCATTGTTGGCCGTGCGCTGCCGGACGTCCGCGATGGCCTTAAGCCGGTACACCGTCGCGTACTATACGCCATGAACGTATTGGGCAATGACTGGAATAAAGCCTATAAAAAATCTGCCCGCGTCGTCGGTGACGTCATCGGTAAATATCACCCGCATGGTGATACCGCCGTTTATGACACCATCGTTCGTATGGCGCAGCCATTCTCCTTGCGCTACATGCTGGTAGATGGTCAGGGTAACTTTGGTTCTGTCGACGGCGACTCCGCTGCGGCGATGCGTTATACGGAAATCCGTATGTCGAAAATCGCTCATGAGCTGATGGCCGACCTGGAAAAAGAGACCGTTGATTTCGTCGATAACTACGACGGCACCGAGCGCATCCCAGATGTGATGCCAACCAAGATCCCGAACCTGTTGGTTAACGGTTCGTCCGGTATCGCGGTCGGTATGGCAACCAACATTCCGCCGCACAATATCACCGAGGTGATCAACGGCTGCCTGGCCTATATCGACGATGAAGACATCAGCATTGAAGGGCTGATGGAACACATCCCGGGTCCGGACTTCCCAACGGCGGCGATCATCAACGGTCGTCGCGGTATTGAAGAAGCGTACCGCACCGGCCGCGGCAAGATTTACATCCGTGCCCGCGCCGAAGTGGAAGCGGACGCCAAAACCGGCCGTGAGACCATCATTGTTCACGAGATCCCGTATCAGGTGAACAAAGCCCGTCTGATTGAAAAAATCGCCGAGCTGGTAAAAGAAAAACGTGTTGAAGGCATCAGCGCGCTGCGTGACGAGTCTGACAAAGACGGTATGCGCATCGTGATTGAGATCAAACGCGACGCGGTGGGTGAGGTTGTGCTGAACAACCTGTACTCCCAGACTCAGCTTCAGGTCTCCTTCGGTATCAACATGGTTGCGCTGCACCATGGTCAGCCGAAGATCATGAACCTGAAAGAGATCCTGAGCGCGTTCGTGCGTCACCGCCGTGAAGTGGTGACCCGCCGTACCATCTTCGAACTGCGCAAAGCGCGCGACCGTGCGCACATCCTTGAAGCGCTGGCGGTTGCGCTGGCCAATATCGACCCGATCATCGAACTGATCCGTCGTGCGCCAACCCCGGCGGAGGCGAAAGCCGCCCTGATTTCCCGTCCGTGGGATCTGGGTAACGTCGCCGCGATGCTGGAACGTGCGGGGGATGACGCAGCGCGTCCTGAGTGGCTGGAACCTGAATTCGGCGTGCGTGACGGTCAGTATTACCTGACTGAACAGCAGGCTCAGGCGATTCTGGATCTGCGTCTGCAGAAACTGACCGGCCTTGAGCACGAAAAACTGCTCGACGAATACAAAGAGCTGCTGGAACAGATTGCTGAACTGCTGCATATCCTGGGCAGCGCAGAGCGTCTGATGGAAGTGATCCGCGAAGAGCTGGAGCTGGTCCGCGATCAGTTCGGCGATGCTCGCCGCACCGAAATCACCGCGAACAGTTCTGATATTAACATTGAAGATCTGATCAACCGCGAAGACGTGGTGGTCACCCTGTCTCACCAGGGCTATGTGAAGTATCAGCCGCTGACCGACTACGAAGCACAGCGTCGTGGCGGTAAAGGCAAATCTGCGGCACGTATTAAAGAAGAAGACTTTATTGACCGCCTGCTGGTGGCGAACACCCATGACACGATCCTCTGCTTCTCCAGCCGCGGTCGTCTGTACTGGATGAAGGTCTATCAGCTGCCGGAAGCGAGCCGCGGCGCGCGTGGCCGTCCAATCGTTAACCTGCTGCCGCTGGAAGCGAATGAACGTATCACCGCTATCCTGCCGGTACGCGAGTACGAAGAGGGCGTGAACGTCTTTATGGCGACCGCTAGCGGTACCGTGAAGAAAACCGCGCTGACCGAATTCAGCCGTCCGCGTTCTGCCGGTATTATCGCCGTGAACCTGAACGAAGGCGACGAGCTGATTGGCGTGGATCTGACCTCCGGTTCTGATGAAGTGATGCTGTTCTCTGCGGCCGGTAAAGTGGTGCGCTTTAAAGAGAACGCCGTTCGTGCAATGGGCCGTACCGCGACGGGCGTTCGTGGTATCAAACTGGCTGGCGAAGACAGCGTTGTTTCTCTGATTATTCCGCGCGGTGAAGGGGCTATCCTGACCGTGACGCAGAATGGTTACGGTAAACGTACGGCGGAAGGGGAATACCCAACCAAGTCTCGCGGCACGCAGGGCGTTATCTCTATCAAAGTGACCGAGCGCAACGGTTCCGTTGTGGGCGCGGTACAGGTAGACGATGCCGACCAGATCATGATGATCACCGATGCCGGTACGCTGGTGCGTACCCGCGTGTCTGAGATCAGCGTGGTGGGGCGTAACACCCAGGGCGTGATCCTCATCCGTACAGCGGAAGATGAAAACGTGGTGGGTCTGCAGCGCGTTGCTGAGCCGGTGGATGACGAAGAGCTCGATTCCATCGACGGTAGCGTTGCGGAAGGCGATGATGATATCGCGCCGGAAGCCGACACCGACGATGACGTAGCGGATGACGCTGACGAGTAATGTCTCCTGATGCAAAAAAGGGCCGGATTCCGGCCCTTTTCTTTTGCACAAGCAGACAAGTCAACGTTGCGACCTGGCGCGTTTACCGCTACCTTAACCACATTCTTTTGACCCCGACGGCGGAGCCTCGCCCCCTTGAAATACCTCGTCTCCTTTCGTACTACGCTGAAAGTTTCTCGCTACCTGTTTCGGGCGCTGGCGCTCTTGCTTTGGCTGCTGGTGGCCTTGTTCTCGGTGTTTTACATCGTTAACGCGCTACACCAGAAAGAAGCGGAGATTCGCCAGGAGTTTAACTTAAGCTCCGACCAGGCCCAGCGCTATATTCAGCGAACGTCTGACGTGATGAAGGAGCTGAAGTATATTGCCGAAAATCGTCTGACGGCGGAAAACGGCATCCTTGCGCTTCGCGGACGCAACGACAAAACCGAAGTCCCGGACTTCCAGCCGCTGTTCCCGGACTCCGATTGCTCCACCATGAGCAATACCTGGCGCGGGTCGCTGGAATCCCTTGCCTGGTTTATGCGCTACTGGCGCGATAATTTCTCCGCCGCCTATGACCTGAACCGCGTCTTCCTGATTGGCAGTGAAAATCTCTGCATGGCTGATTTTGGCCTGCGCGACGTGCCCGTTGAGCGTGACGATGCGCTGAAAAGCCTGCATGAACGAATTGTGAAATACCGCAATGCGCCGCAGGACGAGCGCGGGAATAACATCTTCTGGGTTAGCCAGGGCCCGCGCCCGGGCGTTGGCTATTTCTATGCCCTGACGCCGGTGTATCTGGGCAATCGCCTGCAGGCGCTGCTGGGGATTGAGCAGACCATTCGCATGGAAAACTTCTTCACCCCGGGTAGCCTGCCAATGGGGGTGACCATTCTGGATGAGAACGGTCATCAGCTGATCTCACTCGCCGGGCCGGATAACCGGTTAAACGTCGAACCGCACTGGATGCAGGAGCGGTCGTGGTTTGGCTATACCTCGGGCTTCCGCGAGCTGGTGCTGAAGAAGAGCCTGCCGCCTTCGTCGCTGAGTATTGTCTATTCGCTGCCGGTGGATATGGTGCTTGAGCGGATACGCATTCTCATCATGAATGCCATTCTGCTGAACCTGATCGCGGGTGGGGCGCTTTTCACCCTGGCGCGCATGTATGAGCGGAAAATCTTTATTCCGGCCGAAAGCGACGCCCAGCGGCTGGAGGAACACGAGCAGTTTAACCGGAAGATTGTTGCCTCGGCGCCGGTGGGGATCTGCATTCTGCGTACCCAGGACGGAACCAACATCCTGAGTAACGAGCTGGCGCATAACTACCTGAACATGCTGACGCACGAAGACCGACAGAGGCTGACGCAAATTATCTGCGGTCAGCAGGTTAACTTTGTCGACGTGCTCACCAGCACGCACACCAACCTGCAGATCAGCTTTGTGCATTCCCGCTATCGCAATGAAAACGTGGCGATTTGCGTGCTGGTGGATGTCTCCGCGCGCGTGAAGATGGAAGAGTCGTTGCAGGAGATGGCGCAGGCCGCGGAGCAGGCCAGCCAGTCGAAATCTATGTTCCTTGCCACCGTCAGCCACGAGCTGCGTACGCCGCTGTACGGGATTATCGGTAACCTCGACCTGCTGCAGACCAAAGAGTTGCCGAAAGGCGTCGACCGGCTGGTGACGGCGATGAACAACTCTTCCAGCCTGTTGCTGAAGATCATCAGCGATATTCTCGACTTCTCTAAAATCGAGTCTGAGCAGCTGAAAATCGAACCGCGGGAGTTCTCGCCTCGCGAGGTGATGAACCATATCAGCGCCAACTATCTGCCGCTGGTGGTGCGTAAACAGCTGGGGCTCTACTGCTTTATTGAACCGGACGTGCCGCTGACGCTGCACGGCGATCCGATGCGCCTGCAGCAGGTCATTTCTAACCTGCTCAGCAACGCCATTAAATTCACCGATACCGGCTGTATCGTGTTGCACGTCTGCCGGGCGGGGGATTACCTGAGCATTCGCGTGCGCGACACGGGCGTCGGCATCCCGGCGAAGGAAGTGGTCCGCCTGTTCGACCCGTTCTTCCAGGTCGGGACCGGCGTGCAGCGTAACTTCCAGGGCACCGGACTGGGGCTGGCGATTTGTGAGAAGCTCGTCAGCATGATGGACGGTGATATTTCCGTGGATACCGAGCCCGGCATGGGCAGCCAGTTCACCATCCGTATTCCGCTCTATTCGGCGCAGTATCCGGCAAAAGCGACGGTGGACGGGCTGAGCGACAAGCGCTGCTGGCTGGCGGTGCATAACGCCTCGCTGAATGATTACCTGACGGCGCTGCTTGCCCACAGCGGCGTCAGGGTGTGCCGCTATGAAGGCCAAACGCCGGACGTGGACGATGTGCTGATCGCCGACGAGATGCCGGAGCAGCCGTGGCAGGGGAGAGGGTCGGTGCTCTTCTGCCGTCGCCACATCGGCATTCCTGTCGAGCGCGCGCCTGGTGAATGGGTACACAGCGTCGCAACGCCGCACGAGCTGTTGAGCCTGCTGGCGCGCATCTACAAAGTGGAGCTGGAAGAGCGCGACGGCGCGGGCGGATTGCCGTCACCGGAGTCTCTGGCGTCGGTGAATGACGATATGATGATTCTGGTGGTGGATGACCATCCGATTAACCGTCGCCTGCTGGCTGACCAGCTTGGATCGCTGGGCTACCAGTGCAAAACCGCCAATGACGGCGTGGATGCGCTGAATGTGCTGAGTAAAAATCATATTGATATCGTGCTTAGCGACGTCAACATGCCAAACATGGACGGCTACCGTCTGACGCAGCGCATCCGTCAGCTTGGCCTGACGCTGCCGGTAGTGGGCGTAACGGCGAACGCGCTGGCGGAAGAGAAACAGCGTTGTCTGGAGTCAGGCATGGACAGCTGTCTGTCGAAACCGGTGACGCTGGACGTGCTGAAGCAGACGTTGTCGATTTACGCGGATCGCGTGAGAAAAACCAGAATATAAAAAAGGCCCGCAAGGGCCTTTTCTTTTCGCTTTTCAACCCTCTCACCGTGGGAGAGGGACGGGGTGAGGGCCTCAGGCCGCACACCCGTCCGGGATCAATCCTTGTCCGATGCGCTCAGCGTAACGGAGGAGAGATAGTTCAGCAGGGCAATATCATTGTCCACGCCCAGCTTCATCATCGCTGATTTCTTCTGGCTGCTGATGGTTTTAATGCTGCGGTTCAGCTTCTTGGCAATCTCGGTTACCAGGAAACCTTCTGCAAACAGGCGCAGAACTTCACTCTCTTTCGGGGACAGGCGTTTGTCACCGTAGCCACCCGCGCTGATTTTTTCCAGCAGACGAGAGACGCTCTCAGGCGTGAACTTCTTGCCTTTCTGCAGCGCAGCGAGCGCTTTTGGCAGATCGGTCGGGGCGCCCTGTTTCAGCACAATCCCTTCAATGTCCAGATCCAACACCGCGCTCAGGATCGCCGGGTTGTTGTTCATGGTCAGAACGATGATCGAAATATCCGGGAAGTGACGCTTAATGTATTTGATGAGCGTGATCCCATCACCGTACTTGTCCCCAGGCATGGAGAGATCGGTAATGAGCACGTGCGCATCAAGCTTTGGGAGGTTATTGATCAGTGCTGTAGAGTCTTCAAATTCACCGACTACATTCACCCACTCGATCTGTTCAAGTGATTTGCGAATACCGAACAGTACAATCGGATGGTCATCGGCAATAATTACGTTCATATTGTTCATGTATAAGGCTACCTTGCTACAGCAAGCTTTTGACGTAGGCGTCAATGTCGCTGATGTATTTTTCAATGCCAGAGGCATCTTTCTCACGAATTAGATGTTCCAGCGTTTCACATAACTGCTTGCCGGGAACCAGATTAAGCATGGCAAACACCCCTTTAAGCCGGTGTGCTGTCTGTGCCAGCGCTGCAAAATCATTCGCAGCGGACTCAGTATACAACCGCTTAACATCATCTGGTACTGTATCAACAAAGAGTGAATAGTATCCGCTGGCGTGAAGCTCGGCATTTTCATTGCCGCCTAACGGTGACTCCGTTATCTCTTCCTGCGCCAGCTGCTCTTCTATTAGTTGTAGTACAGCTTCCTGCATCGCATTGCTTATATTAAAGTTGACGCGCAGCTGGCCAGGGCCAATTTTCCGCACGCCTGACTCATCATCGCTTAAAAGCAAGCCGGAGGCAGTAAGATTAGACGGATTATCAGTTAAAAACAGATCAAATTCTTGACTTGCAAGTCTTTCATCCGGCGTGATGCAGGCCGCACCCCAGTTTTCTAACTGACGAACGACAATATTGCGGATCTCGTTCGAGGTCACGTCGACCATCACCACGACATCATCCAGCAGACGTTCCTCATCTTCTTCCTGCGGATTGGCCGCCATTTTCACGTGCAGAGAATAGCGGGTGCCGAGGGATTCACGGGCTTTGATGTTTAGATGGCCGCCGAGCTTACGCGCCAGCTGATCGCACAGCCAGAAGGTCAGTGCATTGGCCTTGCCGTAGCGATCGCTCTGCGTGTCATTCAGGAACGGGAAGTGCAGATTATCAATTTCACTCGTTGTGACGCCTTCCCCGGTGTCCAGGATGCGGAACGTCAGACGGTCTTCTGCCGACTCCTCGGTGCTGACTTCAAGGGTGATCTTGCCGATCTGCGTGGTGGTTACGGCGTACTGAATAATCATCAGCAGAATGCGGCGCAGCGCTTCGCGATCGCCGTGGCGTTCGTCATTCGCAGGGAGATTGTTATTGATCAGCAGCTGCAGCCCTTTGCGCTTGATGACGGGCAGCACTTCAGGCACCACTTCATCGATCAGATCCTGAATGGAGAAGAGGGCTGGCGTTCCCTTCCAGAAATCATTCTCCAGCATGTTCGCCAGCTGGATCTCATCAACCATTCTGACCAGCGAATCGGCCTGGCAGGCAAGCTGGTGGCTTTCAGAGGTGTTTAGCGCCGCCGCCTGGGTCGCCAGCGTTTTTAACGGCTGCTTGAAGGCATCGCCAATGTTCTGCATAAATGCGGCGCGCCCCTGCTGGTTTTTCTCATACAGCCTTTGCGCCTGCTTGAGCTTCTTATTGACCAGCACTTCGCGATCCTGATCGCGAATAATGAAGATTTGCGTGCGGGGAGCCACCTGGCTGCGGAACTGACGGATCTCGTACAGTTCATTGTTGATGGTGGCCTGAATCACCCCCTGGTGCTGATCCGCCATGGTGGTGATGTTCTGCAGGTTAAGATGCGGCAGCAGATGGTCGGCAATTTTGTTGCTCATTACCGTACGATTCGCCTCCTGGTCGTGAACCAAGACCCCAAGCGGTAGCACGGAAACAATCTCTTCATTCAGCGCGCGTAATACGCGCAGCTCATTGCTGGTGCCGGCCGGAACCGCAGAGGCGTCGCTCTGACGCCCCGTCTGGAAACGGAAGGTGCTATAGCCAAACAGCGCCAGCGCCAGCAGACCGATATTCAGCAGCAGAGGCAGCAGGATATTTTGCAGGGTGTCGAGCAACAGCGTGCCAAAGGGCACCTGCCACACCAGGCGCATACCGGTCGAATTCAGCGATGAGGCAATTTCGATTTTCGAGCCGTTAAAGAAGATCGATACGCTCTCTGCGGCCTCTTTGTCAGACGCCGCACGCATGTTCTGGGTGCTGCTGTCTGGCTCCAGGCGGAAGCTGTCGAGCGGCATATCCGGCGGGATTAAATCATTAATCGGTAAATCGAAGGCCACTACCGTCGCCAGATGTCCTGGCTGGTTGAACGTGGTACGCAGGGTAAAATAATGGCCGTTTTGCCAGGCCAGACGACGCAGGGAAGAGAAACTCTCACGTTCATCAAGGGCGTTCGCCTGCTGCAGCATCTCTGCCCGGCGGGAATCGACGATGCTGCCCACGGTTGTCTCTTTAAAGCCGGACGAGAGATCTTTTAACGGCAGCGTTGAGATCAGGATCATGCTGTTATCCTGACCGTTCAGATAATACATCGACCACGGTACCGTTTCGGCACCCCAGAGGGTATCCAGATAGGTAGAAATACGCTGCGTCATCTCAAGCGTCGCGCTGTCGTGAGAGCCAAAGATAAGAGCTTCGGTCTTACGCTGCGGTTTTTCGAGGTAGTAGACGTCCTGCTTCAGCCGCGTCTCCTGAAGTCCATCTCCGGACGATGAGGTCGGGGCAGCCGCGATATTGTCGTAAATCTGCCAGGTGGCGTAGCGCCAGGTGTCTATGCGCTTGTGCACGGCATGGGTGATATCAACGACCTGATAGCTCTTATCCTTCAGCCAGGCGTTAACCGCGCTTTGTACCATCACCCCCATGGTGACTAACAGCACAACGATCAAAAGAAGAAAGAAACGAGTGATGCTCCCGGGGAGAAGGGAGAATTTGCTCGGGGCGGTAGTTTCAGTCTGACTCATTGATATCTTTAACCCGTTATGGTCGTGCTCTGTGGCGATAGGGCAGTATAAAGGGTAATAATTGAATTTCCAGCGCGACTGTCCGGGAAGAGGCGACTTTTTCTCCGGACAATATCGGCGGCGGGGAGTGCAGAAAACATGTACAAACTCGCCATGCGCGTACAAATAATCAACCCACGCCGTCAATAAATAGCACGAATTAACAAGAAATTAAGTTTTGCCCCAATTTATGCACTTCGAAGGATATCCGACGAGAATTTAGTTAATAGTCGTTACAATTACGGTGCGGTAGCACAAAAAAAGAGAAGTTACGTAAAGAAAGGTAAAAAAAAAACCGAATGCGGAGCATCCGGTTCAATTAGGGATAAACAGACATTCAAAACTGAATGACGGTAATAAATAAAGTTAATGATGATAGCGAGTATTATTTTAGAGATTAGCTGCGATCTTGTTTTGTCATTCAGTGCTGTAACGAATTTTATTGTAACTTGCTGATATTTATAGGGTGATTTTTCTGTTTGATTATAAGTGCTAATTTTCTAAGCTATTTGTGCTTTGTAAAAGTTCCTTGATATTTACATTTTGAAACATGTTGATAGATAAATGAAACATCTTCAAAGTTTTCGTATCATATTCGCATTGGATTATTCTGTAATTTTGAGGAGAATGAAATTGCCGACTGGTTAATGAGGGTTAACCAGTAAGCAGTGGCAATTATAAGGCATATAACAGAGGGTTAATAAAATGAAAGTTAAAGTACTGTCCCTCCTGGTACCAGCACTCCTGGTGGCAGGCGCAGCAAATGCGGCCGAAATTTATAACAAAGATGGCAACAAATTAGATCTGTACGGCAAAGTCGATGGTCTGCACTATTTCTCTGACGACAAGGGTGCCGACGGCGACCAGACCTACATGCGTCTTGGCTTCAAAGGCGAAACTCAGGTTAACGATCAGCTGACCGGTTACGGCCAGTGGGAATACCAGATCCAGGGCAACACCTCAGAAAGCGAAAACGATGCCTGGACGCGTGTGGCGTTCGCGGGTCTGAAATTCGCTGACGCGGGTTCTTTCGATTACGGTCGTAACTACGGCGTAATCTACGACGTAACCTCCTGGACCGACGTTCTGCCAGAATTTGGCGGCGATACCTACGGCGCAGACAACTTCCTGCAGTCCCGTGCTAACGGCGTGGCGACCTACCGTAACCAGGACTTCTTCGGTCTGGTGGATGGTCTGAACTTTGCCCTGCAGTATCAGGGTAAAAACGGCAGCGTAAGCGGTGAAAACGTCGGTGGCCGTAGCCTGCTGAAACAGAACGGCGACGGCTACGGTGCATCCGTGACCTATAACCTGGGTGAAGGTTTCAGCGTAGGTGGTGCGATGTCCTCCTCCAAACGTACCGCCGATCAGAACGGCGCAAGCGTTTACGGTCATGGCGACAACGCAGAAGTCTACTCTGGTGGCCTGAAATACGATGCCAACAACATCTATCTGGCAGCGCAGTACTCTCAGACCTACAACGCAACCCGTTTCGGTACCTCTAACGGCAGCAGCCCGACTACCGCTTACGGCTTCGCTAACAAAGCGCAGAACTTCGAAGTGGTTGCTCAGTACCAGTTCGACTTCGGCCTGCGTCCATCCGTGGCTTACCTGCAGTCTAAAGGGAAAGACATCGAAGGTTACGGCGATCAGGATCTGCTGAAATATGTTGATGTGGGTGCGACTTACTACTTCAACAAAAACATGTCCACCTACGTGGATTACAAAATCAACCTGGTTGATGAAAATGAATTCACCCGTCAGGCGGGTATCGGTACTGACGATATCGTCGCGCTGGGCCTGGTTTACCAGTTCTAATCGCTTCACCGTGTGACGTAAGGGGCCTGATGGCCCCTTTTTTGTGCCTCCCGGATTCTCACAACTCACCCGTTTTGGTGTACTCTTGCCGCCCTGGCATGAGGATAATAATGAATGGACATGACTTTTTTACGCGCCAGCTTTCTGGCTATGCTTTTTTTCCTGACCGCGTGTGACGATTCCGCGCCCGTGGCGAAAACCGACGCACCCGCCGCGACGGTGCTCGAAGGCAAAACGATGGGCACCTTCTGGCGCGTCAGCGTGATGAACCTCGATAAAACACGCACGGATGAGCTTCGCGGCAAAATCCAGGCACAGCTGGACGCCGACGATCAGCTGCTCTCAACCTATAAAAATGACTCGGCGCTGATGCGCTTTAACCTCTCCACCAGCACCTCCCTGTGGCCGGTGAGCGAGGCGATGGCCGATATCGTGACCGAATCCATACGCGTGGGTTACAAAACCAACGGGGCGATGGATGTGACCGTCGGCCCTCTGGTGAACCTCTGGGGATTTGGCCCGAATAAACAGCCGGTGAAGACGCCCGAACAGGCTGCCATTGATGACGCCCGCGCCCGGACGGGGCTGCAGCATCTGACGGTGATCAATCAGTACGGGCAACAGTACCTGCAAAAAGATATCCCCGATCTGTTTGTCGATCTGTCGACGGTAGGGGAAGGCTATGCGGCGGATCATCTTGCTGCACTGATGGCGCAGGAAGGCATTTCACGTTATCTGGTCTCGGTGGGCGGCGCGTTGGTCAGCCGGGGCATGAACGCCAGCGATAAGCCGTGGCGCGTAGCGATTCAAAAGCCGACCGATCGGCAAAATGCCGTGCAGGCGATAGTGGATATCAACGGACATGGCATCAGTACTTCCGGAAGCTACCGTAACTATTACGAGCTTGACGGGAAGCGTATTTCGCACGTGATTGATCCGCAGACCGGGCGTCCTATCACGCATAACCTGGTCTCGGTGACGGTCATCGCCCCCACCGCGCTGGAAGCGGATGCCTGGGATACCGGATTAATGGTTCTTGGCCCGGAAAAAGCCAAAGAGGTGGTCCGTCAGGAAGGACTGGCGGTTTATATGATCGTTAAAGAGGGCGACGGGTTTAAAACCTGGAGCTCGCCGCAGTTCAACAGTTTCCTGGTCAGCGACAAAAATTAAAAAGCAAGGTTGCGGGTTTTTTATCACTGGCGCTCAGGCACGCTCTATGTATGCTTACATGAGGAGCCGATAATGAGAAACCCGACCTTTACTACCGATGAGGATCGCTGGCAGGCCGTGCTGGCCCGCGATCCGCGCGCTGACGAGCGGTTTGTCTTCGCCGTGCAGACCACGGGGATTTTCTGCCGCCCGTCATGCCGCGCCCGCCACGCGCTGCGTAAAAACGTCCGCTTTTATCCCGATGCCCACCACGCCGTTCAGGCAGGATTTCGCCCGTGCAAGCGCTGCATGCCGGACAAACGCGATTCGCAGGCGCAGAAGCTGGCAAAAGTGGAACACGCCTGCCGGCTTCTGGAGCAGGGTCCTGCGTTAACCCTGGAGAGGCTGGCGCAGCAGGTCGCCATGAGTCCTTTCCATTTTCACCGTCTGTTTAAGTCCGTGACCGGCATGACGCCAAAAGCCTGGCAGCAGGCGGCGCGAGGCCAGCGCCTGCGCAACGCGCTTGCGCAGGGAGACAAAATTACCGACGCCGTGCTGGCGGCGGGGTTTCCCGACAGCAGCAGCTATTATCGTAAAGCCAACGACGCGTTGGGCATGACGGCGAAGCAGTACCGCAAAGGGGATGTGGCCGTGCGATATGCCATTAGCGACTCTTCGTTAGGACGCTGTCTGGTGGCAGAAAGCGAGCGGGGGATTTGCGCGATCCTGCTGGGTGACAGCGATGAAGAATTAGCCGAAGAGCTTGCCGCGCAATTTCCAAAAGCAGCGCTTGCGCCGCTGGAAGAGGGTTTCGCGCGTCGGGTCAAGCAGGTGATTGTCAGTATTGATAACCGCGACGAACCGCTTGCGCTGCCGCTGGATATTCGCGGAACCGCGTTCCAGCAGCGCGTCTGGCAGGCCCTTCGCAACATTCCCTGCGGCGAAACGGCAAGTTACCGGCAGGTGGCGCAGGCGATTGGCCAGCCCAGTGCGGTACGCGCCGTTGCCGGAGCCTGTGCGGCAAACACGCTGGCGATTGTGATCCCCTGTCATCGCGTGGTTCGTAACGACGGCGCGCTGTCGGGTTACCGTTGGGGGACGGCGCGAAAAGCGCTATTACTGAAACGTGAGGCGAAACGCCAGGAGGGATAATGCTCGATCTTTTTGCGGATGCTGAACCCTGGCAGGAGCCGCTTGCGCCGGGGGCGGTGATCCTGCGCCGCTTTGCACTCTCCCGTGCGGCGGCGCTGCTGGCCGGCATCAACGAGGTGACGGCGGTTTCGCCGTTTCGCCATATGGTGACGCCGGGCGGCTACACCATGTCCGTGGCCATGGCTAACTGCGGGGAACTGGGCTGGGCGACGAACGAGCGGGGCTATCTGTATGCCCCGAACGATCCCGCGACCGGCCAGCCGTGGCCACCCATGCCCGCGGTTTTTCA
Organism: Enterobacter sp. UCD-UG_FMILLET; assembly: GCF_000762975.1. Classification (NCBI taxonomy): domain Bacteria; kingdom Pseudomonadati; phylum Pseudomonadota; class Gammaproteobacteria; order Enterobacterales; family Enterobacteriaceae; genus Enterobacter; species Enterobacter sp. UCD-UG_FMILLET. The sequence continues at coordinate 509,059 of NZ_JRJC01000036.1, read as the reverse complement.
GACTCTCTGCCACGAGGCCGCCGTGGCAGCGCAGTATCCTGACTTCCGGCCGGATGCCTGCCTGATTAACCGCTACGCCGTCGGTGCGAAGCTCTCGCTGCATCAGGACAAGGATGAACCCGATCTGCGCGCGCCTATCGTCTCGGTATCGTTAGGTCTGCCCGCCGTCTTCCAGTTTGGGGGATTACGTCGCAACGACCCGCTCAAGCGCATCATGCTGGAACATGGCGATGTGGTGGTGTGGGGCAGGGAGTCGCGGCTTTACTATCACGGCATTCAGCCGCTAAAGCCCGGGGTTCACCCGCTCACGGGCGAGTACCGTTTCAACCTGACCTTCCGTCAGGCGGGGCACAGTAAACTAAAATAAGAATTATTCTTGATGTACACGCAGGGCAGTTTACACTGCTGGCTGATTTTTATTGTCCGGATTGCCTGCATGCAACTACTTCTCCTCGTCTGGCGTCAGTATCGCTGGCCCTTCATCGCAGTAATGGCGTTAAGCCTTGCCAGCGCCGCGCTGGGTATTGGCCTGATCGCGTTTATTAACGTGCGGTTGATTGAAATGACCGACACTTCGCTCTCCGTTCTGCCGGAGTTTCTCGGCCTGCTGCTCCTGTTGATGGCGGTGACGCTCGGTTCCCAGCTTGCGCTGACCGCGCTCGGACACCATTTCGTTTTCCGTTTGCGCAGTGAGTTTATCAAGCGGATCCTCGATACACAGGTTGAGCGCGTTGAGCAGCTCGGCAGTGCATCCCTGCTGGCGGGGCTGACCAGCGACGTGCGCGCCATTACCATCGCTTTCGTGCGTCTGCCGGAACTTGTGCAGGGGATCATTCTGACCTTTGGCTCGGCGGCCTATCTCGCCTGGCTCTCCAGCAAAATGCTGGCGGTGACCGCCCTGTGGATTGCGATCACCATCTGGGGCGGCTTTATGCTGGTGTCGCGCGTCTATAAACACATGGCGGTGCTGCGCGAGACCGAAGATAAGCTTTATAACGATTACCAGACGGTGCTGGAAGGGCGCAAAGAGCTCACCCTGAATCGCGAGCGCGCCGAGCATATCTTTAATCATCTCTATATCCCGGACGCGCGCGAATACCGTCATCACATCATTCGCGCCGATACCTTCCACCTGAGCGCGGTTAACTGGTCAAACATTATGATGCTGGGGGCGATTGGCCTGGTATTCTGGATGGCGAACAGCCTGGGCTGGGCGGACACCAACGTAGCGGCAACCTACTCGCTGACGCTGCTGTTTTTGCGTACGCCGCTGCTCTCGGCGGTCGGTGCGCTGCCCACCCTGCTGAGTGCGCAGGTGGCATTTAATAAGCTCAAAAAATTCGATCTCGCGCCGTTTAAAGCTGAATTCCCGCGCCCGCAGGCCTTCCCGAACTGGCAGACGCTGGAGCTGCGTAACGTCACGTTCCGCTATCAGGACAGCGCCTTCTCCGTGGGGCCGGTCAACCTGACGATCCGCCGCGGTGAACTGCTGTTCCTCATCGGCGGCAACGGCAGCGGTAAATCTACGCTGGCGATGTTGTTGACCGGGCTCTATCAGCCGCAGTCGGGCGAGATTTTGCTGGATGGTACGGCGCTGAGCGCGGAGAAACCCGAGGATTACCGCAAGCTTTTCTCGGCGGTGTTCACCGACGTCTGGCTGTTCGATCGGCTGCTGGGGCCGGAAGGGCAACAGGCCAATCCTGCGCTGGTGGAAAAATGGTTGGCGCAGCTGCAGATGTCGCACAAGCTGGAGTTACAGGACGGGAAGATCCTCAATCTGAAGCTTTCCAAAGGGCAGAAAAAGCGCGTGGCGCTGCTGCTGGCGCTGGCGGAAGAGCGTGACATCATCCTGCTGGACGAGTGGGCTGCCGACCAGGACCCGCATTTCCGCCGCGAGTTTTATCAGGTGCTGCTGCCGCTGATGCAGGAGATGGGCAAAACCATTTTCGCCATCAGCCACGACGATCACTACTTCATTCATGCTGACCGCCTGCTGGAGATGCGCGACGGCAAGCTGAGCGAGCTGACCGGTGAAGAGCGCGATGCGGCCTCGCGTGACGCGGTGGCGCGCACGGCCTGATGCCCTCACCCTGACCCTCTCCCACAGGGAGAGGGGATAGATCGTGGCCGTAATGACGCTTTTTTCTCCATCCCGCCCCGTTGTTTATTCTTATTTACATATCCCCGCGCTATGCTTAACCCCAACTCATTTAATGGATTTATGATTGATGTCGGTATTAAAGAAAAACAGCGCCAGGCAGCGTGACCAGGAGCGCGCGCGACTCATCTGGCTTCTCACGACCGATAAAGCGGTCACTTCTACGCTATTAGGCAAACTCACCCTGGCTGAGCAATATGATGTCGGCACTCTGGCCGACGATATTGCTGAGGTAGGTGCGCTGGTTGCTCATTTACCCCCGCCGGATCTGGCGGATACCCTTGAAGCGCTTCCCTCGGAAGAACGTCACGCCCTGTGGCGTCTGGTGCAGGATCACGAGCGCGGGCAGGTGTTGCTTGAGGCCTCTGAAAACGTCTGGGACGACCTGATCGACGAGATGAGCGACCGGGATATTCTCGACGCTCTGCAAACCCTGGATATCGACGAGCAGATTTACCTCGTTCAGCACCTGCCGCGAAACCTGACCGGTCGCCTGCTGGCGTCACTGCCTGCGGAGGAGCTGGCGCGCGTGCGTCAGGTGATGCACTACGAGAAAAACAGCGTCGGCGCGATCATGGAGTTCGGTGTTATCACGGTGCGACCGGACGTGACGCTTGGCACCGTGCAGCGCTACCTGCGTCGCCTGGGCAAGATGCCGGACAACACCGATAAACTGTTTGTCACCTCCCGGGATAAAACCCTGCTTGGCGAACTGGAGCTGAAAACTATCCTGCTCAACAGCACCCAGCGGAAGGTGAGCGAGGTGATGGAAAACGAGCCGATGGTCTTCTCCCCTGAAGACGACGCGGAGAAAGCGGCGCGTACCTTCGAGCGTGACGACCTGGTGAGTGCCGCCGTCGTGGATTCCGTCGGCAAACTGATGGGGCGTCTGACCATCGATGAGATCGTTGACGTCGTTTATGAAGAGACCGATAACGACCTGCGTGCGCTCGGGGGGATCAGCGCGGAAGATGACGTCCATGCCTCCGTGGGCAAGGCGGTGAAAACGCGCTGGGCGTGGCTGGCCATTAACCTCTGTACTGCGTTTATCGCCTCCCGGGTGATTGACGGTTTTGAACACACCATTTCTCAGCTGGTGGCGCTGGCCTCGCTAATGCCGATTGTCGCAGGGATTGGTGGTAACACCGGAAACCAGACTATAACCATGATCGTTCGCGCTCTTGCGCTGGAAAACATTCAGCCCGGTAACTTTTCGTGGCTGATTTTCAGAGAGATGGGCGTCGCGCTCATCAACGGCCTGGTGTGGGGCGGGATTATGGGCGGCATCACCTGGTGGCTGTACGACGATATGGCCCTGGGCGGCGTGATGATGCTGGCGATGGTGCTGAACTTGCTGGTAGCGTCGATAATGGGCGTGATTATCCCGCTGACCATGACCAAACTGGGGCGCGACCCCGCGGTGGGGTCGAGCGTGATGATCACCGCCATCACCGATACCGGCGGTTTCTTTATTTTTCTTGGGCTGGCGACGGTTTTTCTTCTTTAAGCCGACGCTTAATGCGGGCGGGGAGGAGTGCCATAACGATAATCCCGCCCAGCACGCCAATCGCCAGATTGCCGGTGGATACCGTGGCGGCAACCGTGACCAGCATGACGACCGTTTCTGCTATCGGGGCCGTTTTCACCGTGGCTGGCTGAAGGCTGTGCCAGCTGAAGGTTTTGACGGCGACAATCGCCATAATACCCGCCAGCACCGCCATCGGGATTTTGGCCATCACGTCGCTGAGCGCCGTCACCAGAATCAGTAGCACAATGCCCGCCGCAAAGGTTGAAATGCGGCTTCGACCTTTCCCCATCTCCACGTTGACGATGGTTTGTCCGATCATCGCGCAGCCTGCAATCCCGCCATAAAATCCGGCCAGAATATTGCCGACGCCTAATCCAATGCTTTCGCGGCGTTTACCTGACGGTGTCGAGGTCAGCTCATCCACCAGCTTTGCCGTCAGCAGGGATTCCAGCAGGCCAACAAACGCGATGCTCAACGCGCACGGCCAGATAATGCTCAGCGTCTGCACATTGAGCGGAACCAACAGCTCGGTAAGCCCCGGCAAACCGCCGCTCATGGAGCCTTCATCGCCCACGGTCGGCAGGATTTGGCCGGTTGAAACGGTGAACAAGGTTAACAGCACAATCGCAATCAGCGGGGAGGGGATGCTTTTGATATAGCGCGGCACCCACAGCACGATCAGCAGCGTCAGCACGAACAGGCCCACAATCAGCGGGCTTCGGCTCCAGAAATGCGGCACCTGAGCGAAGAAGATCAAAATGCCCAGGGCGTTAACAAACCCGGTCATGACCGACTGGGGAATAAAGCGCATCAGCCTTGCCATGCCCAGTACGCCAAACAGAATCTGAATTACGCCCGCCATCAGCACGGCGGGAAGAATGTACTGTACGCCGTGCTGATGCACCATCGGGCCAATCACCAGCGCCACGGAGCCGGCCGCTGCCGTGACCATCGCCGGGCGACCACCGAGTACAGAAAGGGCAAGACACAGCACCACGGAGGCGATCAGGCTGACCTTCGGGTCAACGCCCGCCACCACCGAAAATGAGATGACTTCGGGGATCAGCGCCAGGGCGGTGATCACCCCTGCCAGCGTTTCACGCGTCAGCAGCTTAGGGGAACGCAGCACGTTGGCTACGCGGTCTTCGGGGGATACAGCAGAATGGGGTAGGGACATAACAGTTCGCTGGTTAGGGCAGGCTTCCGTGCGCGCGATCACAAAACGCAACATACTAGCCAGTAAAACCGCGCTTTACCAGACGCATCGCTAATTCCTCACAAACAATCCATCATTAAATTTCACAATTACAATAATTTCGTAACCTTTAAACAATATTTAAAAGTTGTTACCGTGCCCCCGCAGCTTTTTTCACCTGCAATTTCCACGCATCAAGCACTTTTACACTAAGGCATAAATTATGAAAAAAATGACTGCCATGCTCTTTTCTCTGGCCGTGGGGCTTAACACCGTCTCCATGGCGGCGAAAGCTGACGCACCAAAAGAGCAGGAAACGGACGTCCTTTTAATAGGTGGCGGTATCATGAGCGCCACGCTGGGAACCTATCTGCAAGAACTGCAGCCGGACTGGTCTATGACCATGGTCGAGCGGCTTGATGGCGTCGCGCAGGAGAGTTCGAACGGCTGGAATAACGCCGGTACCGGTCATTCGGCACTCATGGAACTGAACTATACGCCGCAGAAAAAGGACGGTTCCATTAGTATCGAGAAGGCGGTCGAGATCAACGAAGCATTCCAGGTTTCTCGCCAGTTCTGGTCTCACCAGGTCAACAGCGGCGTGCTGCACGATCCGCACTCGTTTATCAACACCGTGCCGCACATGAGCTTTGTGTGGGGTGAGCAGAACGTTAACTTCCTGCGCGCGCGCTACGCCGCTCTGCAGCAGAGCACGCTGTTCCGCGGGATGAAATACTCTGAAGACCACGCGCAGATTAAAGAGTGGGCTCCGCTGGTCATGGAAGGTCGTGATCCGAACCAGAAAGTGGCGGCGACCCGTACCGAAATTGGTACCGACGTTAACTACGGTGAAATTACCCGTCAGCTGGTGACGTCTCTGAAGAAAAAAGAGAACTTCAACCTGCAGCTCAGCACCGAAGTGCGCGGTTTCAAGCGCAATGCGGATAATAGCTGGAGCGTGACCGTTGCCGATCTGAAAAACAACGAAGCCGAGCACGTCATCAAGGCGAAGTTTGTCTTTATCGGTGCTGGCGGCGCGGCGCTTAAGCTGCTGCAGGAGTCCGGTATTCCGGAAGCTGACGACTACGCGGGCTTCCCGGTGGGCGGCCAGTTCCTGGTGTCCGATAATCCGGAAGTGGTGAATCGTCATCTGGCAAAAGTGTACGGCCAGGCTTCCGTTGGCGCACCGCCGATGTCTGTTCCGCACATCGACACCCGTATGCTTGACGGCAAACGCGTGGTGCTGTTTGGGCCGTTCGCAACCTTCTCCACTAAATTCCTGAAAAACGGCTCTCTGTGGGATCTGCTCAGCGCCACGACCACCTCTAACGTCAAGCCGATGATGGACGTGGGTCTGGATAACTTCGACCTGGTGAAATATCTGATTAGCCAGGTGATGCTCTCTGACGACGACCGTTTCGAGGCGCTGAAAGAGTACTATCCGCAGGCGAAGAAAGAAGACTGGCGTCTGTGGCAGGCGGGTCAGCGCGTTCAGATCATCAAGCGCGATCCGAAAGAGGGTGGCGTGCTGCGTCTGGGTACTGAAGTGGTAAGCGATAAGGATGGCACCATCGCCGCGCTGCTGGGCGCGTCGCCGGGTGCGTCGACCGCTGCGCCAATCATGCTGCACCTGATGGAAAAAGTGTTTAAAGATAAAGTCGCCAGCCCGGAATGGCAGGCGAAGCTGAAAACCATTATTCCATCCTACGGCACGAAGCTGAACGGTAACGTGGACGCGACGGAGCAGGAGCTGGAATACACCAGCCGCGTACTGCAGCTGCAATATATCAAGCCACAGGCTGCGGACGCTGCGCCAAAAGCGGAGCTGAAGCCTCAGCCGGAAAACAAACCGGTTGCGGATATCGCGCTGTAAGGTAAAAGCAAAACGGCAACATACGTTGCCGTTTTTGGTATTTTCCCCCTCTCCCGGTGGGAGAGGGTTGGGTTGAGGGCACCAGAGCGCACCCGACCTGGTTTTAACGTGCTACAGCTTGTCCGACAGTCTCATCAGCCTTCCAGATGCGATACTTCACTTCCACGTTTTCAGGCGTATACACCACGATCGGCAGCTTGCTGTTGTAGCGCAGCAGACTGTTGTCGCCCAAATATGCCGTCACAAATTTCTTCTCTTTTTTGCCGTCCGGGCAGGCCATCATGGTGGAAACCGGAGAGGTCACTTTGTCAAAGACGTAATAGTCGTAACCCCAGCCTTCCAGGGTTTTACTTTCCAGCTGACCGCCCAGACGGTGCTGGTTGCAGTCCACTTCCAGCGTCTTGCCAATTAACAGTTCCACTTTGAAGTTCGCTTCATCCTGCTGAACCGGCAGCTGAATCACCTGACGCTTCATCCCTTTGTCCGCTTTCGGATACGGGGCAACTTTTTCCAGCGGCTGCTCTTTAGGTGTTTCGCTGGCGAAAGCGCTGCTGCTGACGCACGCGGCGGCGATGAGGGCGATGGCAAATTTAGGTGCGTTTTTCATTGTCATTCCTTTATGTCAAAACGATCCTGCGCAGGTTAACATAACAACGATGAATGACCGGTGCTATTTACTTACATTTTCACTATGGGTAGCGTTATACGCTTTTAATTGGTCTGTTTATTGGTTGTTTATGCTGTTGTGGAGTCAGGTGTCAGTTCGTGTTATTTTAGACCCTATATATTGTTATTCATCTGTGAAAGGGAAGAGAGATGGTTCGTGCAAAACTGAAAACGCCTGAAGGCCGCAAATTCCTCCTGGCGCTGCTGGTCGTATTTATGATTGCCGCCGCGTGCGTGGGACGGGCCACTATTGTTGGCGTCATCGAACAGTACAACATTCCTCTCTCAGCCTGGACAACAAGCATGTATGTCCTGCAGTCGGCGATGATCTTCGTCTACAGCCTGGTGTTCACCGTTCTGCTGGCCATCCCGCTGGGCATCTTCTTCCTGGGTGGACGTGAGAAGCACTAATCCTTCACCTCTGATAATGAAGCCAGCCTGCGGGCTGGTTTTTTTACATCAGATGCTTTTCTTCGGCCTTCATGAGCCGAAAACGCCCGTCGAACATAAACGCACGAACCCCATCAAAAAAGAGTACCTAAAGCGTCTCGGGAAAGGCTGCTGGTGGGTCATTGGCCTGGGGGCAGGGGCAATATGGGATACGTGTGGCGCGGAATATACGTTTTATGCCGGAGCGGTGATTTGTCTGGCTACGCTTGTGTATCTGTGCAAAACGCCGGACGAAGCGAAATAAAAAACCAGCCATCAGGCTGGTTTTCAATGTATTTTTGGTCGGCACGAGAGGATTTGAACCTCCGACCCCCGACACCCCATGACGGTGCGCTACCAGGCTGCGCTACGTGCCGACGCATAAAAAGAATACTACTCGATTCCGTTATGAATGCAAGGGAATCCGTCGCTAACTGGTTTATTATTAATCAGTTAGCGATGAAACGCTTCTCATCCGTCAGGACCTGCAGCAGCAGGCTCAGCTGCGGCTTCTGGTCTTTTAACCGTTCACCCTGCAGATTATACGTCTGATAATTCCCGTTGCTGTTCAGCACCAGCGTCAGCTTCGGCGTGGTCACCACCAGCGTATTATTCCCCGCCGCCGTCACCCAGCTGTGGCGGCGCGCGGCGCTGAAGAGATCCTGCCCCTGCGAATACTCGTTTGCTGGCGTGCTGACGTGCAGCAGGCGTTGCATCAGGGTGGTCATCACATCTTTATGCTCGGTGAGCATATTGATGCGCTGCGCCGGGGTGCCTGGCCAGTGGATCACCAGTGGAACCTGCAGATTCGGGCGAGACCAGCTCATACTCTTCGTCTCGTCACCTAGCGGGATGCCATGGCCCGCGGTCACGATCACCACGGTATTGTCCAGCTTGCCCGACTCGCGAAGCGCGTCAAGCACGCGGCCTATCTGCGCATCAACATCGCCAGCCGCACGGCCGTAGCGGCGTGTAAAGTCACTTTTATTGCTGTTGGCAAGCGTTGTGCCGTTAAAGGCAACCCATGAGAACCAGCGGTTATCTTCCTGGGCGTAGCGCTGCAGCCAGTTTATCCACTGGCTGGCGGTCTGCGCGTCGGACTGATTTTGCGCCGTCGGCAGTGAGAAATCGGACAGCAGCGCCTGACGGTAGAGCGGGCTGTTAAAGCCATCGGAGGAGAACAACCCTAGCTGATAGCCTTGCTGATTCAGCCCGGTGATCAGCGCCGCAGGCGTGCGGGTAGACAGTACGCCGTCCATGTAGCCGGCTGAAATGCCATAGAACAGGCCAAAGATGCCCGCATCGGTTGTGTTACCGGAGCTCATATGCTGAGTAAACGAGACGTTCTGACTCGCGAAAGCGGCCAGCGCAGGCATCTGCTTCTCGAAGCGGGAATAGTTCAGGCCATCGACGGTGATCAGCAGGACGTTTTGCCCGCGTCCCATATCGCGGTAGTTCAGGTCGCTCAGAGGATACTGAACGCTGACGGCTTCCGGGTTACCCTGCTCGATAAGACGGCGCTGGTACTCCTGCGCATCAAGCAGGCCGTGTTTTTCGAGGAAGCGACGGGCCGTCATCGGATATGAGAGCGGCAGGTTAGCGCGCTGCATGGTAATCGGGCGATAGAAGTTCGCATCCGCCCAGATATACATGATGTGCGAACTGATAAAGGAGACGAAAAAGAGCGCGGCGACGGGCTTCGCATAATGGCGTCGCCGGGTCAGGCTGCGGAGCTTTTGCCAGCTCCAGGTGGCGAACAGCATCTCAATCAACAGGATCACCGGGACGCTGATAAACATCAGCTGCCAGTCGCGGGCCGTTTCGTTCTGGTCGGGGTTAATCACCAGTTCCCAGACGATGGGGTTGAGATGCAGGTGGAAGCGGGTGAACACTTCACTGTCGATAAGCAGCAGCGTCATCCCCACCGTCGCAAGGATGACGGACAAGAACCGCATCAGACGCTGCGACATGACGATAAACGTCAGGGGGAACAGGATCAGCAGATAGGTGGCGAAAACCAAAAAGCTAAAGTGACCGACAACGCTCATCCAGGAGTAGATACGCCCGGTTAGCGTTGTTGGCCAGTCTGCGACAAACAGATAACGACAGCCAATGACCGTCGCCAGCAGAATGTTGAACAGGGCAAACCAGTGCCCCCAGCTGACCATCTGGGAGACTTTTTCACGGTAGCGCTGACGATTCGTCACCATAAACTGTTGTTCGTATCCCTTAATGGGCCGGGTCGTTGCTGACGGACGACTGTAAAGCCTGGGCGAAAGATTTTGCGATCGCCTGACGCTGAGCCGGAGCAACGCTGGTGTTAATCAGGTTGGTGACCATATTTCCCAAAACCATCAGGGAGAGATCGGTCGGCGTTTTATGTTTTTCCAGTACGTTGACCAGCTCACTGAGCAGTTGTTCAACGTGTTCATCACTGTAGCGGGAATGTTGTGGCATAAATCAAAATCAGTTTGTTGATGAAAGGGCAACATATTACCGTAGCAACAGCTTTTTTTCCCCTTTTTTATCTGTTGTTGCACACATGTCCTGGTGGTGGTTGAATACCGCCCGGTCTAAAAGGAGAGTTTATCATGAGTCTGGAAATCAACCAGATTGCCTTGCACCAGCTTATCAAGCGTGATGAGCAAACCCTTGAAGTGGTGCTGCGCGATTCGTTACTGGAACCCACGGCGACCGTGGTGGAGATGATGGCAGAGCTGCATCGCGTCTACAGCGCCAAAAATAAAGCCTATGGTCTGTTCAGCGAAGAGAGTGAACTGGCCGATAGCCTGCGCCTGCAGCGTCAGGGCGAAGAGGATTTCCTCGCGTTTAGCCGCGCCGCAACCGGGCGTCTGCGCGACGAGCTGGCGAAATATCCGTTCGCCGACGGCGGGATCGTGCTGTTCTGCCACTATCGCTACCTGGCGGTAGAGTATCTGCTGGTTACCGTGCTGAATAACTTAAGCAGCATGCGCGTGAACGAGCAGCTGGATATCAGCTCAACGCATTATCTGGATATCAACCATGCGGATATCGTGGCGCGTATTGATTTGACCGAATGGGAAACCAACCCGGAGTCAACCCGCTACCTGACTTTCCTGAAGGGGCGCGTGGGCCGCAAAGTGGCGGATTTCTTTATGGATTTCCTCGGTGCCAGCGAAGGTCTTAACGCCAAAGCGCAGAATAAAGGGTTGCTCCAGGCGGTTGACGACTTTACGGCTGAAGCGCAGCTCGATAAATCTGAGCGCCAGACCGTGCGTCAGCAGGTATACAGCTACTGCAACGAACAGCTGCAGGCGGGGGAGGAGATCGAGCTGGAGTCCCTGTCAAAAGAGCTGGCGGGCGTCAGCGAAGTCAGCTTCCAGGAATTCACCGCGGAGAAAGGCTATGAGCTTGAAGAGAGCTTCCCGGCCGATCGCAGTACGTTGCGTCAGTTAACCAAGTTTGCCGGTAGCGGCGGTGGGTTAACCATCAACTTTGACGCGATGTTGCTGGGTGAACGCATCTTCTGGGATCCGGCCACCGATACGCTGACCATTAAAGGTACGCCGCCGAACCTGCGCGATCAGCTTCAGCGCCGCACCTCGGGTGGGAAATAACAGCCATAAAAAAACCCCGCAGAAGCGGGGTTTTTTTCGACGAGTTTGCGATTACGCGCGAACGAAGTCGATGTGAGTCAGTTTTGGCTTGAACGCGTGACGCTGAACAGCCTGAACTTTCACTTTTTCTTCTTTACCGCCAACAACGATGGTCAGAACTTCGCTGTAGAATTCAGCTTTGGTCTGCAGGTTCCACAGTTTGTCGTGATCCAGTTCGATTGCAACTGGAGCAGCTTCGCCACCGTAAACGATAGCCGGGAACTTGTTAGCGTTACGCAGGCGGCGGCTCGCACCCTTACCCTGCACGTTACGTACTTCTGCTTCGATAGTGAACATTGATTTCTCTCTGTATTTAAAACCCTACTACAGGCGACCCAGCAGCAGGTGAGTGTTCTGCCTCACGGATGTGAAGCGGGCGGCATTTTATACTCAAATGCCCCTCACATCAATGAAAAGTCCCGCTAACCGCGCAATTCGTTGGCGCGACGGAAGCGACCTTCGTAGTCAAAGAGCTTCTCGCGCACCTGCCAGAACTGGCCTTTCTTACGGGCGACGACAAAATCCGGATGGCGCAATAACACCTGCTGGCGCACGATATCGGCTACGGTTATCCAGCGCAGGGGAACGCCCGGCGTTCGGGTATGCGGGCGGATAAACAGCTGTTCGAAGGCCATTCGCTGAGCAGGCGTCTGGACCCGGAAGCGCTCGCTGACGTCCGCCCCGTCCTCATCGTAATAGGTGATTTTCAGCCACTCACCTTTTTCATCGGCGCCGGGCTGCAGCGCCATGCCGGAACAGCGCAGCACCAGGGCATCTTTCAGCTTTAGCGCCGCTTTCAGCATGTCGTCCGGGTCAACCAGCACCGTGTCGCATTCCCGGCAGCGGCGAGCGGCAATGTCGTTTTCGGCGTTGCACTGCGGGCAGTTTTTGAACCGGAAGCGGAAATCGCACTGCTCGCGATGCCCGTCATCATCTTCAAACCAGCCCTGACAGCGGCGGCCAAAATGTTCGATCAGCGTACCGTCGGCGGTGGTTTTTCCCCAGAAGGTGTTGGCAAACCCGCAGGCAGGGCAAAAGACCTGTACGGGCACGTTGTCGCTTTTCCCTTTTGGCGCGCCGACCTCAGGCGTATAGAGATCGTGCGGGTTACCGGCATAATCCAGAATCAGGCAGTCGGTTTTCCCCGGGGCCAGACGCAGGCCGCGGCCAACAATTTGCTGATACAGACTGACCGATTCGGTCGGGCGCAAAATGGCGATCAGGTCGACGTGCGGGGCGTCAAAGCCGGTAGTCAACACCGACACGTTAACCAGATAGCGGAACTGCTGGGCTTTAAAGGCTTCAATCAGGCGGTCGCGCTCCGGGCCGGGCGTCTCGCCGGTGATTAACGCCGCGTCGCCAGCGGGCAGTAATCCAGTGATTTCACGCGCGTGCTCAACGGTGGCGGCAAAGATCATTACCCCCTTGCGCGTCGCGGCGAACTCCTCAATCTGGCTGATAATATGCGGCGTAATGCGCTTTTGCTTTTTCAGCTCCTGGTTGAGATCCGCTTCGCTGAATAAGCCGTTGCTCTGCGCCTGCAGGCGGCTGAAATCGTACTGTACCACCGGCATATCCAGCCGTTCAGGCGGCGTCAGGTAGCCATGTTTAATCATGTAGCGCAGCGGAAGTTCGTAGATGCAGTCGCTGAACAGGGCTTTGTCATCGCCGCGCACCATGCCGTGATAATGGTAGCGATAGATCCAGCCTTTCCCCAGGCGAAACGGGGTCGCCGTCAGGCCCAGCAGGCGCAGATGAGGGTTCACCTCTTTCAGGTGGGACAGGATTTGCTGATATTGGCTGTCGTCGTCATCGCCGATGCGGTGACATTCGTCGACAATCAGCAGCGAAAATTCGCTGCGAAACAGGTCCAGATTGCGCGCCACCGACTGCACGCTGCCAAAGACCACTTTGCCGTGGCTCTCTTTACGCTTTAACCCGGCGGCGAAGATATCGGCCTCCAGCCCAAGCGCACAATACTTGGCATGGTTTTGCGCGACGAGCTCTTTGACGTGCGCCAGCACAAGCACGCGACCGCGGGCCAGACGCGCCAGTTCGGCGATGACCAGGCTTTTACCTGCGCCGGTTGGGAGCACAATCGCCGCCGGCTCGCGATGTTTACGGAACCAGGCGAGGGTGGCGTTAACGGCTTCCTGCTGATAGGGACGAAGTGTAAAAGTCATGGGGTCTCGGTTTCGTTATTCCGCACATAGTATGCCACGAAACTTTTTCCCTTGAGTGGCGCAACCAGACCATTATACTGAACCGTTCCAGACTGCTTCTTTTTTCGGACCTGTTGTCCGACTTCCAGCACCATTAAGGCTAAAAAGATTTCATGCGACTTGATAAGTTTATCGCTCAGCAACTCGGCGTAAGCCGCGCTATTGCCGGGCGCGAAATTCGCGCCAGCCGCGTTACCGTGGATGGCGACATTGTGAGAGACAGCGCGTTCAAACTGCAACCTGACCATCAGGTGGAGTATGACGGCAATCCGCTGACCCAGCAGCACGGTCCGCGCTACTTCATGCTCAACAAGCCGGAAGGCTACGTCTGCTCAACGGACGATCCCGATCACCCGACGGTGCTCTATTTCCTCGACGAACCGGTGGCGCACAAGCTGCACGCCGCAGGCCGCCTCGACATCGACACCACGGGTCTGGTGCTGATGACCGACGACGGGCAGTGGTCGCATCGCATTACTTCCCCGCGTCACCACTGCGAGAAAACCTATCTGGTCACGCTGGAGTCGCCGGTGTCGGATGACACGGCAGAGCAATTCACGAAAGGCGTTCAGCTGCATAATGAAAAAGATCTGACCAAACCCGCCGTGCTTGAGGTGATTACGCCGACGGAGGTCCGTCTGACCATCAGCGAGGGGCGTTACCATCAGGTGAAACGTATGTTTGCCGCGGTGGGGAACCACGTTGTTGGCCTGCATCGCGAACGGATTGGTGCGATTGAGCTCGATCCCGACCTGGCGCCTGGCGAATATCGCCCGTTAACGGAAGAAGAGATCGCCAGCGTCGGTCTTCCTTCGCACTAATTTCAGGAGAGCTCTGTGACCACCAGGCCACACTCGTCGTTCAAAATCGTCTTCATTCTTGGCCTGCTGGCCATGCTGATGCCGCTGTCTATTGATATGTACCTGCCCGCACTGCCGGTCATTTCCGCGCAGTTTGGCGTTCCGGCGGGCAGTGCGCAGATGACGCTCAGCACCTATATTCTCGGCTTTGCCCTCGGCCAGCTGTTTTATGGCCCGATGGCGGACAGCCTTGGACGCAAGCCCGTCATTCTGGGCGGGACGCTGGTCTTTGCGGCCGCAGCGGTTGCCTGTGCGCTGGCGCAGACCATCGATCATCTGATTATCATGCGCTTCTTCCACGGTCTGGCGGCGGCAGCGGCAAGCGTGGTGATTAACGCCCTGATGCGCGATATCTACCCGAAAGAAGAGTTCTCCCGCATGATGTCGTTCGTGATGCTGGTGACGACGATTGCGCCGCTGGTGGCCCCGATGGCCGGTGGTGCGGTGCTGGTGTGGTTTAGCTGGCATGTGATTTTCTGGATCCTGGCCCTGGCCGCGCTGCTGGCCTCGGCGATGATCTTCTTCTTTATTGATGAAACGCTTCCCGTCGAGCGCCGCCAGAAATTCCACATCCGAACCACCATCGGCAACTTTGCCTCGCTGTTTCGCCACAAGCGCGTGCTCAGCTATATGCTGGCAAGCGGGTTCAGCTTCGCCGGGATGTTCTCCTTCCTGAGCGCCGGGCCGTTTGTCTACATCGAGCTGAACCACGTTTCGCCGCAGCACTTCGGCTACTATTTCGCGCTTAACATCGTCTTCCTGTTCATCATGACCATCATCAACAGCCGTTTTGTCCGGCGGGTAGGGGCGCTGAACATGTTCCGCGCCGGGCTGTGGATCCAGTTTGTGATGGCGATCTGGCTGGTGGTGAGCGCGTTTCTGGGCGTGGGCTTCTGGGCGCTGGTGGTTGGCGTGGCGGCCTTTGTCGGCTGCGTGTCGATGGTGTCATCTAATGCGATGGCGGTGATCCTGGATGAGTTTCCGCATATGGCGGGCACCGCCTCTTCCCTGGCGGGGACGTTCCGCTTCGGCATCGGCGCTATCGTCGGGGCGTTGCTTTCAATGGCTACCTTTACGACGGCATGGCCCATGCTGTGGGCGATGGCTTTTTGCGCAACCAGCTCGATACTCTTCTATCTTTACGCCAGTCGACCGCGAAAAGTGGCCCACTAAAACACAGAGAAGGCCCGGCAGGGCCTTTTTTGTTGATGCATATCAACCAAACCCCCGTTCGTTTATTCCGTGTTTGTTTATTTTATGTAAAATCTATTTGTGTAAAAAGTCACATCATTGTATTCAAAAAGGTTGAGTTAGATCGCAGAAACGGGTACATATAGCGCCGACGCGAGCCTGAATACCGATAAAAAAGCGCTGAAGAGTGCAGGCTGGCGATGATGTGTTACTATAAATGTAAATAAATTGTGAAGTAAATTTTGCTTCCGGGGAACGAACGTGAATACATTACAACTTTCTATTGTCCATCGCTTGCCCCAGAGCTATCGCTGGTCGACGGGTTTTGCAGGTTCGAAAGTTGAACCGATTCCGCAAAACGTCGCGGGCTGTGAAAACTGCCTGGTGGCGCTCAAGCTGCTGAGCCCGAGCGACGAAAATGCATGGCGGGTGATGGAGCGTCTCAGCCAGGCCCTGACGGATATCGAAGTGGACAGCTCCGTGCTGGAGTGCGAAGGTGAGCCGTGCCTGTTTGTGAAAAGCCAGGACGAGTTTGCCGCCACCTGCCGTCTGAAAAATTTTGGCGTTGCCATCGCGGAGCCTTTCTCCGGCCAGTACCCGTTCTGACCGCTAGTCTGCCGACAACAGCTGGCGCGTGTAGCGCTGCGTTGGCGCGCTAAATACGCGCTGGCACTCTCCCTGCTCGACCACTTCTCCCTGTCGCAACACAATCACCTGATGGCATAGCGCCCGCACCACCTGAAGATCGTGGCTGATAAAGATATAGGCCAGCCGGTGCTTTTCCTGTAGCCCTTTCAGCAGCGCCAGGATCTGCGCCTGAACGGTTCTGTCCAGCGACGACGTCGGTTCATCCAGAATAATCAGCTCCGGCTTCAGGATCAGCGCGCGGGCAATGGCGATACGCTGGCGCTGCCCGCCGGAGAATTCAGCCGGATAGCGGTGGCGCGTCCCGGCATCCAGGCCCACTTCGGCCATCACCCGAATAACCTCCTGTTCCCGTTGCTGAGCGCTCAGGCCGGGCTGATGCACGCGCAGACCCTCCTCGATAATCTGTAACACGCTGAGCCGGGGGTTAAGCGAGGAGTTGGGATCCTGAAACACCACCTGCATGCGGGGCCGCACGGGCAGCATCTGACGGCGGTTCCAGCGGTGCAGCGGCATATCGTCAAAGAGGATCTCGCCCTGGGAGGCAATTAAGCGCAGCAGCGCCAGACCGGTGGTGCTTTTGCCGGAACCGGATTCGCCCACCAGCCCCAGAGATTCTCCCGGGCGCAGCGAGAAGCGGATGTTTTTCAGCACCGGATTCTGGTCGACGATGCGCCGCAGAATACCTTTGCGGATCGGGAACGAGACGGACAGATCCTCAACGCGCAGCAGCGGCGTGCTGTCAGCCGCGAGGGGAACCGGGTCGCCGGAGGGTTCGCTGTCGAGCAAACGCTGCGTATAGGGGTGCTGCGGCCCGCTCAGCAGCGTGGACGCGCTATTCTGTTCAACGCATCGTCCGTTTTGCATCACCGCGACGCTGTCGGCCAGCTTTCTCACAATGCTCAGGTTGTGCGTGATAAACAGCAGGCTCATGTTCAGCTCGTCACGCAGTTCCCGCAGCAGCGTCAGTATTTGCGCCTGTACCGTCACGTCCAGCGCCGTTGTGGGCTCGTCGGCAATCAACAGCTCGGGCCGCGTGAGCAGGGCCATGGCGATCATCACGCGCTGGCGTTCGCCGCCGGAGAGCTGGTGCGGAAAATCATTCAGCCGTTTGGCCGCATTGCGTATGCCGGTTCGTTCCAGACAATCCAGAATTTCTCCCCGCGCGGCCTCTTTGCGCATCCCCCGGTGCAGGGAGAGCACTTCATAGAGCTGTTTTTCCAGGCTGTGCAGAGGGTTGAGGGAAACCATCGGCTCCTGGAAGATCATGGCGATTTTGTTGCCGCGAATACCGCGAAGGGTCTGTTCATCGGCGTGCAGCAGCGAACGGCCGTGAAACAGAATATCCCCTTGCGGGTAGCTCACCGGTGGAGACGGCAACAGGCGCAGGATAGAGAGCGCCGAAACGCTCTTGCCTGAACCCGACTCGCCCACCAGGGCCAGCGTTTCACCGGGCTGGATCTGCAGCGACAGGTCGGTGACCACGGTGCGCGTCTCGTCCTGCTTAGAAAAAGCAATCGACAGGTTATCAATACTGAGAAGAGGCTGGCTCATTTTATACCGCCTTGTTCGGGTCAAAGGCATCGCGCACGGCTTCGCCAATAAAAATCAGCAGCGACAGCAGCACGGCCACGGAAAGAAAGGCGGCGATGCCTAACCACGGCGCCTGCAGGTTGTTTTTGCCCTGCAGCAGCAGTTCGCCGAGCGACGGGGAACCCAGCGGTAGCCCGAAACCAAGAAAATCCAGCGAGGTGAGGGTGGTGATGGAGCTGCACAGAATAAACGGCAGGAAGGTGAGCGTTGCCACTACCGCGTTGGGCAGCATGTGGCGGAAGATAATCCCCCGGTCGCTCACGCCAAGCGCCTGCGCGGCGCGAATGTAGTCGAAATTGCGGGTGCGCAGGAACTCCGCGCGCACCACCCCCACCAGCGCCATCCAGCCGAACAGGACGGTGATGCCTAACAGCCACCAGAAGCCAGGCTGCACCACGCTGGAAAGCAGGATGATCAGAAACAGCGTTGGCATGCCTGACCAGACTTCAATAACCCGCTGGCCCCACAGGTCAATTTTCCCGCCGTAGTAGCCCTGAACGGCACCCGCCACGACGCCCATTACGCTTGAGAAGATCGTCAGCATCAGCCCAAAGAGAAGAGAAATTCGCGTGCCATACAGGATGCGCGCCAGCACGTCGCCGCCGTTTGCATCCGTTCCAAGCCAGTTTTGCGCGGAGGGCGGGGAAGGGAACGGAGTCGTGGTGGCGAAGTTAATGCTGTTGGCGCCAAAGCGCACCGGCGCCCAGAGCGCCCAGCCGTGCTGTTCGATCTGCTGGCGAAGCCACGGATCCTGATACTCCGCCGGTGTGGCAAACGGGCCGCCAAAGTCGCTTTCGCTGTAGTTGGCGATAACCGGCACGTACCAGCGGTCGTTAAAATGCACCAGCAACGGCTTGTCGTTGGCGATCAGCTCCGAACACATGCTTAAGGCAAACAGCACGGCAAAAATCCACAGCGACCAGTAGCCGCGGCGGTTGTGGCGAAAGCGGGCCCAGCGGGCCTGGTTGACGGGGCTTAAACGCGGCATCAGCGGCCCTCAAAATCGATTCGGGGATCGACCAGCGTATAGCTGATATCACTGATGATATTCAGCAGCAGGCCAATCAGGGTGAAAATATAGAGTGTGCCAAACATCACCGGATAATCGCGCGACACGGTAGCCTCATAGCCCAGCAGCCCCAGGCCGTTGAGCGAGAACATGACCTCTATCAGCAGCGAGCCGGTAAAAAACATGCCGATGAACGTGGCCGGAAACCCGGCGATCACCAGTAGCATGGCGTTACGGAACACGTGTTTCCACATGATCTGCTTCTCGCTCACGCCCTTAGCGCGGGCCGTGACAACGTACTGCTTACGAATTTCATCGAGAAAGGCGTTTTTGGTCAACATGGTCAGGGCCGCGAATCCGCCAATGACCGTGGCCAGCACCGGCAACGTGATATGCCAGAGATAGTCGGTGATTTTCTGATACCACGGCAGGGAGCTAAAATCGGCGGAGACCAGCCCCCGCAGCGGGAAGAGGTCGAAATAACTTCCCCCGGCAAAAAAGACAATCAGCAGGACGGCAAACAGAAACGCCGGGATGGCGTAGCCGATGATGATGAACGTGCTGCTCCAGATATCAAACCGGCTGCCGTTATACACCGCTTTGCGGATCCCGAGCGGTATAGAGACCAGATAGATAATCAGCGTTCCCCACAGCCCCAGCGTTATCGAAACCGGCAGGCTTTGCTTGATCAACGTTAACACTGACGCACTGCGAAACAGGCTGTCGCCAAAATCAAAGCGGATGTAATCCCAGAGCATCTTGAAATAGCGCTCGTGAATCGGTTTGTCAAAGCCGTAGCGGTGGGTGATCTCGGCGATCACTTCCGGATCCAGCCCGCGTCCGCCGCGATAATGGCTTTCGCTGATATTCCCTACGCCGGTTCGCGCATGGCTCGCGCCCATCCCTTCACCGCCGCCGCCGGGCATGCCGCCGCTGTTGCCAAATTCAATGGCGGCAATTGCCTGATCGACCGGGCCGCCGGGGGCGATTTGCACGATAAAAAAGTTAATCGTGATGATGGCCCACAGGGTGGGGATGACCAGCAGGAGACGACGGAGAAGATAGGCACCCATGATGATTCCTTATCGCCGTTCAGCGGGAAGTCTGGCGGCTTTGTTAACGTCATACCACCAGGTATCAAAGCCCAGAGAATAGACAGGGCGCACGGCAGGCACGGAGAACTTGTCCCAGCGCGCAAGGCGATCTTCGCCCATATACCACATCGGCAGCATGTAGTAGTTCCAGGTCAAGACCCTGTCGAGGGCGCGCCCGAGCGGCACGAGCTTATCTTTATCTCCCTGAGCTGCCACTATTTTCGCAATCAGCGCGTCAATCGCCGGGCTTTTTACCCCGGGCGCATTGTATGAAGAGTCGATGTAGCTGGAGGCCCAGGAGATTTGCAGGTCGGAGCTGGGCCACGGCTGCGCGGGCCACAGGCGCTGCATCATGTCGTAATCACGGCTGCGCATGCGGCTGGTGATCTGCGCGTTATCGACCTGGCGAATGTTCATGGTCACGCCCAGCCGCGCAAGGTTGTGCTTAAACGGCAGCACCCACTGATCGTTGCCTCCGGAGGAGAGCAGCAGCTCAAAGCTGAGAGGCTTGCCCGTTTTGGCATCAACACGCTTTTGATTCTTCAGGTGCCAGCCCGCGTCATCCAGCAGCTTGCTGGCCTTCAGCAGGTTTTCACGGTCGTAGCCGCCACCCTTCGAGGCTGGCGGCTGAAACACGGTGGTGAACACCTGTGGCGGCAGCTCCGCTTTTAGCGGCGCCAGCAGAGCCAGCTCGTCGGCTTTCGGGTAATCGCGCGCGGCATATTCGGTGTTCTGGAAATAGCTATTCGCACGGCTGTAAGCCCCGTAAAACAGCGCCTTGTTCATCCACTCAAAATCAAAGGCCAGAGATATCGCTTCGCGCACCCGGCGGTCATTAAATACCGGACGCTGAATATTAAAAGCCAGCCAGCGGGTGTCATGGGCAGACTCATTTTTGTGCTCGTCTTTGACGATATAGCCTTTGGCGAAATTTTTGCCTATATAACGGGTCGCCCAGTTTTTGGCGCTGCTTTCTACGCGTAAATCGAAGGCGCCGGCTTTGAACGCTTCAAACGCCACGTTATCGTCGAGGTAGTAATCATAGCGAAGGGTGTCGAAATTCCAGCGCCCGCGGTTTACCGGCAGGTTGGCCGCCCAGTAGTCTTTCACGCGAGAGTAAACAACATATTGCCCCATGCGCCAGTCGGTGATGCGGTATGGGCCGCCTGCCAGCGGCGGCGTGGAAAGCGGGTCGCTTAGCTTATGATTTTTCCAGAACGATTCAGGCATAACCGGCAGCGAGAAAAGGCTGAGCATATTCTCTTTGTTCGGTTCGCTCAGCTCGATGCGCACGGTGAGGGGCGCAATGGCCCTGACGGAAGCCCCTTTATACACGATGCGGAACTGGGGGACGCCTTCGGTCATGAATTTATGGAAGGTGAACGCGACGTCGCTCGCCTTAACCGGCGTACCGTCGTGAAAACGTGCCCGCGGATTCAGCGAGATTTCCGCCCAGGCGAAGTTATCGGCATAACGCACGTTCTCGGCAATCAGCGGATAGTAGCTGCCGGGTTCATCATCCGACGTGACGAAGAGCGTATCGTAAAGCGATTCCGTTCGCGCGGCCGCCACGCCGCGCAGGGCGAAGCGGTTGAAGTTGTCGAATGTTCCCGTGGCGGAAAGCGTGACCTTTCCGCCCTTTGGCGCGGCAGGGTTAACGTAATCGAAGTGTGTAAAATTGACCGCATATTTCGGCTCGCCAATCACCGCGAAGGCGATATTTTCTTTGATGGCTTGCGCCTGGCTGGACAGGCTCGTTAGTGCCAACATCAGCAACATAAAGCGCATAAGCATCTCGCGGCGGCTCCCTCTTTTACAGACCGGCTCGGTTAAGCTGAATAATAAGTGACGTCGCGGGCAATGTGAAATTAATCACCCTCGGGCGAAATATCAGGCCGCCATTCGCGGAATTGCGCCAGCGGCATCGGGCGGCTAATCCAGTATCCCTGCAGGAAATTAACGCCGTGCTCGCGCAGCCAGGCGGCCTGTTCCGGCGTTTCCACCCCTTCGGCGACGGTCGACATATTCAACCGTCTTGCCAGCGTCAGGACGGCATCCAGCACCGGTGACGTCACCGTCTCAGTCCCTATCGCATTAACAAATCCACGGTCTATCTTGAGGTAGTCCATGGTGAAATGCTCAAGATAAATCAGCGCGCTGTGGCCGGTGCCAAAATCATCAATGGCTATCTCAAACCCTTCATTATGCAGCCATTCGAAAAGGCTGTTGGCTTCCCGGTGATTGAGCATATCGCGCTCGGTAATTTCCAGCACGATCTGGAAGTAATCCTGCGGCAGCAGCGCTTTGAAGGTGCGCATATCGTCTTTGAAGCTTTCCGCATGCAGATGCCCCGGCGCAATGTTGATGCCAACCTTTGCTCCCGGAGGTAACAGAGTTTGTAACACGGGGGCATCGTGAATGATAAGGTCAAAGAGATGCAGCGTCAGCGGGACAATCAGCTTCTGCGCTTCGGCAAAGTTGATAAACGCGTCCGGCGGAATTTCCCCCATTGTCGGGTGTTTCCAGCGCATCAGCACTTCAAGCCCGGTCATCTGGAGCGATTTAGCATCGACGACAGGCTGATAAACCACGTAAAACTGACCGCGCTTAATCGCGCTTAAAATCTCTTTACCCGGGCTGAGGCGAATGCTGAGGATATAGTAGTTGAGCGATCCGGCACAAATACCGCATACCAGCCCGAAGAACAGGGCGTAGAGAATTTCATCGCTGGTCCAGGCGTCGGCATACAGGTTTATGGTAAGGGGGACGTCTTTCAGCGTCGCGGTACGGGCCGGAGTTTCATGCAGGTCATGCGCAAGGACCAGCGTGCTGGACCGCGTTGACAGCGCATGATCGCCAATAATGATGGCAATGCCGGCAAATTCGTCCTGGCGCGCGGTGTAGAGCAGATAAGGCGTCAGATTAAGATTCACCGAGGTGAACACGCCGCCGTCCTTCACTAGCGGGTTACGGTACCAGATGGCAACCGCGGGCTTGTTGGGCAGCATCGGGGTGCCTGGAAGCAATGCCATATCAATTTGTTTATCGATGTGCAGCTCAGGTATCAGCTCCTCCATCGGGGAATTCATCGGCCCCGTGGCAGAAGAGCAGAACGCCATTTTGTCTCTGACCAGCAGAAATGCGCGAACGTTAAGGCTAAAGGCAGCGCGCGAGGTGAGTTCCTGATTGACATCGTGGCAATTGCTTAACGTGAGCGGCTGGAGCACATCGATAGAATTTTTTAACTCATCGAAATAGCTCTCCATATAGATGCTCACATCGTGGATCAGGGTGTCGAATTTGACTTCCCGCTTGTGGTAGCTCCAGAAAAATTGCAACGAACCCAGGAGCAGGGCGGCGATCAGGCCTGTGATGATGCTAAGGATCAGTATTTTGCGATTGCTGGAGAAATAGCGGGTGAGCATAAACGTCGTGATTCCTGAAATGCCGCTGGATGTATTCAGTGTAACGGGCAAAAAAAAACACTGCCGAAGCAGTGCTTTTTTTCATCATATCGTCAGCCAAGGGATAACCAACGATACGATAGTCATATTAACTGCGGGTCAGTACGCGGCGTGCTTCGTTGTAGCGCTTCTTCCAGTACGGTTCGTTCATGCTGGAAATGGTCACACCGCTGCTGGTGGAGGCATGTACAAACTGGTCATTACCAATGTAGATGCCAACATGTCGACCTGTAGAACCGGCACGGAACAGGACTAAATCACCGGTGCGCAGTTTGGTACGTGAAATCGACTTGCCCATCTCCTGCTGTTCATAGGTTGAACGCGGAAGATCTAACCCAAATTGCTCGCGGAACGTACGCTGTACAAACCCGGAACAATCAATACCTGTTTTTGTGCTGCCGCCAAGACGATAGCGCACGCCTTTCCAGTCGGCATACTGGTCCATAATGCGGGACTTCACGTCCAGATTACGTACCATATTTTCAAATTCATCCTGAGAGGCTAGCAGTGACGAGGAATCTTCCATTCCCACAACACGCGTCTCAGGATGCATATTCTTTGCGGTGTTCGATGTACTACATGCAGACAACAGTACCGCGACTGCTATCGCCGGGATCCCCCGTAAGATATATCTCAGAAACGGTTGAGATTTGACCATTTTGTTTATTTTCCCTTGAAGTCCTTAACGACAAATATCGTTATAAAAATGCCAAACGTGACGAGACTAATTATCTGTTCACATTGAGACAATTCTTTCTGGTCACATTTGTGGCTCAGCGCACAAAATTATTCGCCGTTGAAATAATTATCTCTATGGGGCAAAACGAGTTCGAGATTAACCGATTGCTTGGGGTAATGCGAGTAAAAAAAGCCTTTTTTTTATAAGAAAATGTGATACAGAAAGTAAAAACATGGAAATGCTCAAAATACCGGCAGATCCGCCGCGTAATCGCGTAATTGATTCATTTTTATCATGAATGTGATGACAGGAATATGACAGTGAGAAACGATCTTGGCGGGAGAGCTATCAGGGATCATGTCGATCCCTGATAGCTCACGTTAATTTAGGTTAGTTATTTGTTTAATTGTTGTTGTGCTCTGCCGGGAAGATAGCGATCGAACAGCGCTATTATCCTGTCGCTCAGTGGGGTCATCAAACACCACGGCAGCGCAATCAGCGCCACGGAGAGCGAACCGACGGCAATATCGGTGAACCAGTGAGCGCCAATCATTACGCGCGGGAAGGCAAAAACCACAAAAATAATCAGGGCTATGGCAAAGGCTTTTCTGCCAAAATAGCGAAGCATAATTGCGGAAAAAATAAGCAGCATCATACCGTGATCGCCGGGGAAACTGTCCTTCGACGCATCTTTTGTTGGAATATGCAGCAGTTCGCTGACGCGATAAATATCGGTGAAGAATAGCGTTGGGCTTGAACGCTTAACCGGAATAATCGCGGTTGCCAGCTGGTTAATGACGACGGCAAACAGCAGCATTACCAGACCGATAATGAGAATACGCCGACGCCCGGCTTTATCCTCTTTCAGCCAGAAAGAGAGCATCAGGCAACCCATGGCCAGCAGCGAGAAGCCGTCGAAGGCACGGTTGTTGGTAATTGCCACCAGCCAAAGAAACGCGTTGCTCTTCACCAGTTCCTGGTTGAAGAAGTGAAAAATGGCAGAATCCAGCGGGAACCAGAAACCATGATCCGCCGGGATATACCAGGAGAAGAAAAGCGCCAGACCGGCGACATTAAGCAGTAATATCAGGGGAAATCGAGTTGTCATAACGTTCTGCATAGAGTGAAAACTGGGGCAACGTTAGCCCCCCGAACTTAAACGAATCCTCAACAGGCTGGACTGGAGGGCATTCCAGTCGGCGTTAACCGCACTAATTAACTCTATTCGGCTGTCAGGCGGCGCCACATTTTGCGTTTCAATAAAGAAATCGTCGCCCTGACGGTTGATCCTCACCAGCCCGTCTGGGGTGCGCATGATCCCTTTCACGCGATCGACGGGAGCAAGTCGGGCCCACTCCAGGATCCCAATGGTGTCGAAAACGGTTTCAGCATCAAAAATCCATCCGCAGGCCTGATATCCCTGGCCGCTGTTCAGGTTACGACGCCAGCGCTGATGTTCCGGCAGGCTGAGAGCGGCTAAACCCTGTTTCACCGAATGACGATGTTGATGTTCCGCACTGGCCGGAAGTTCAGCCATGTTCAGACGAGGAAGGTCAAGCAGGGCGCTATCAATATTCCCCTGGGTGGTCTGCACCCGCGTGCGGTTGCCGCCGAAATGTTGCCACCACGCGTCCAGCGCGGCCTGGCTTTCAGCCGTGGCGCGATCAGCTTTATTCGCGACAATAACGTCAGCCGAGGCGAGCTGATCGCGGAAGTTCTCATTGGCCACCGCTTTGTCATCCAGAAGCTGACGCGGATCGAGCAGGCACAGGGTGGCGCGCAGATCGATCCACGGCTCGTAAACCGGGGCGGTCAGTAAATCGAGGATCTGCTTGGGGTGACCCAGCCCGGTGGGTTCAATTAGCAGGCGGTCAGGTTTGCCCTGACGCAGCAGGGTATTAAGCCCGACCTGCATCGGCAGGCCATTGACGCAGCACATGCATCCGCCGGGGATCTCTTTAATCATCGCGCCGCTGGATGACAGCAACGCGCCGTCAATGCCCACCTCGCCAAATTCATTGACCAGCACCGCCCATTTCTCGGCAGGAGCTTTGTTCGCCAGCAGGTGGAGAATTGAGGTGGTTTTACCGCTGCCGAGAAAACCGGTGATGAGGTTGGTTTTGGTCACGTGCGCTCCAGATGAGAATGGTGATGCTATAACACTATTCTCTTTATCCTGGCGAAAAACGTGACCTGTGAGAAGAGGGAGGGCGAACGGAGGCTTCATCCGTTCGCGTTAAGCGCAATAATCGTTAAATATTTCGCTGCTGGCGTCGACGATGGCGCGGATTTTATCGCTGAGGGGATCGCGAACATCAATCGCGTTGCCACGGTCGTCGGTACCGCTGACGTAGCGTATCCAGCCGGCCACGCCCAGAGCCAGCAGCGACCACGGTGTTTTTCGCTCGAGATGAACGCGGATCCCGTCCAGCATTCTTTGCGGAAGCTTCTGGCTACCGTCCATCGCGATTTGCCAGGTTCGATGCTGGAGCGCCGGGTTGGCAAAGCGCTTGAGCAGGCTATCGGCGTAGGCGGTGAGGTCGACATCCTTAATGCGTAATGTGGGGGCCTGTTCGTTCAGCATCAGCCGACGGGCGGCTTCACGAAACGCGGCGTCCTCCATGCATTCATTAATATGGGCGTAGCCCGCGAGATACCCCAGATACGCCAGGAAAGAGTGGCTGCCGTTGAGCATGCGCAATTTCATCTGCTCCCACGGCAGAACATCCTGCACCATCTGAACGCCCGCGACTTCCCACTCGGGACGGCCGGCGACAAAATTATCTTCCACCACCCACTGAATAAACGGTTCACAGCTGATGGCGCACGGATCTTCCACGCCGAGCGCGTCGGTGATTTCCGCCAGCGAGGCTTCCGTCGCGGCGGGAACAATTCTGTCGACCATCGTTCCCGGGAAGCTCACGTGGCTGTCAATCCATTCAGACAGCGCTGCAGAACGCTTTTGCGCCATGCCCAGCACCGCGTTTTTCACCACGTGCCCGTTATCGGGGATATTGTCGCAGGAGAGCACGGTAAACGCAGGCAAACCGCGCTCGCGGCGGCGGTGAAGCGCTTCGACAAGGATCCCGGGTGCGGAATGTGGCTCTGATGGATTTTCAAGGTCATGGATAATCCGGGCGTTGTGCAGATCGAGTTTCCCGGTCGCGGGATCGATGCAATAGCCTTTCTCCGTGATGGTGAGCGACACGATCGCGACCTGAGGCTCGCAAAATTTCTCAATAATGGCGGGCAGGGAGTCCAGTTTTGCGTTCAGGCATTCATGGACGGCACCGACGATAATCGCCTCATTTCCTTCTGCCCCTTTCTCCAGCACGGTGAACAGATGATCCTGTGCGCGCAGCTGGCTCATCAGCACATCGCCGCTGAAAAGGCTAATCTCACAAATACCCCAGTCGCCGCCTTTTTCATTCAGCACCCGATTTGTTAACAATGCCTGGTGCGCACGGTGAAACGCGCCAAAGCCAAAATGGACGATGCGGGAGCGCAGTTGCTGACGATCGTAGCGCGGCTGCTGAACCTGAGCAGGAAGGGCGGTGGAGGCAATTGTCTTCATGTGATATACACCTGATTAACCATTAATTAACAATGCCAGTGTAAAGTTATATGACAGCAAATAAAATTGGTGAGCCGTAAATATCCACGTTCTGTGAGTTTGATCAATCAATGTGTGGCGGTATATTGACCCTTAGCGGCAAACATGTATGGTAGTCGTCATTGCAGTAACACATATTGGTATAACAACTTAAGAGGGTGAGGCAATGGAACAAACCTGGCGTTGGTACGGGCCGAACGATCCGGTTTCTCTTGATGATGTGCGCCAGGCTGGCGCAACGGGTGTCGTCACGGCGCTGCATCATATTCCTAACGGTCAGGTATGGCCGGTTGAAGAAATTCAACAGCGTCAGGCGCTGCTGGCGGAGAAGGGGTTAACCTGGTCTGTCGTAGAGAGCATCCCGGTTCACGAAGACATCAAAACCCATTCCGGGGAGTATCAGACCTGGATTGCTAACTATCAGCAGAGCATTCGTAACCTGGCAGCCTGCGGCATTGATACGGTTTGCTATAACTTTATGCCTATTCTGGACTGGACGCGTACCGACCTTGAATACCAAATGCCGGACGGCTCGAAAGCGCTGCGCTTCGACCAGATCGCCTTCGCGGCGTTTGAGCTGCACATTCTGAAACGTCCTGGCGCCGACGCGGATTACACCGCGGAAGAGCAGCAGCAGGCGCACGCGTGGTTTAACGCCGCCAGTGACGCAGACATCGAAAAGCTGACCCGTAATATTATTGCGGGCCTGCCGGGGGCTGAAGAGGGTTATACGCTGGATCAGTTCCGCGCGCGCCTGGCGGAATACGGCGATATTGATAAGCAGCAGCTGCGTGAAAACATGGCGTACTTCCTGCGCGCTATCGTGCCGGTTGCTGAAGAGGCAGGTGTACGCCTCGCGGTACACCCGGACGATCCACCGCGTCCTATACTCGGTCTGCCGCGTATTGTTTCCACTATTGAAGATATGCAGTGGCTGAAAGAGACGGTAAACAGCATCTATAACGGCTTCACCATGTGTACCGGCTCCTACGGCGTGCGTGCGGATAACGATCTGGTGCAGATGATTGAAACCTTTGGCGATCGCATTCACTTTACGCACTTGCGTGCGACCTGCCGCGAAGAAAACCCAAAAACCTTCCACGAGGCGGCGCACCTGGGCGGCGATGTGAATATGGTAGCGGTGGTAGACGCCATTCTGGCGGAAGAGGCGCGTCGCAAGCAGGCGGGCGACGTGCGTCCTATTCCGTTCCGTCCGGATCACGGCCACCAGATGCTGGACGATCTGCGTAAGAAAACTAACCCGGGCTATTCGGCGATTGGCCGTCTTAAAGGGATGGCGGAAGTGCGCGGCGTTGAGCTGGCGCTGAAGATGACGAAGTATCCTGAATTGCTGTAAAAGAAAAACCCGGCGTAAAGCCGGGTTTTTTGTGTTAGTCAGCGCGACCCATATAGCGTTTTTCTTCAATATGGATGCGGATCTTCTCGCCAGCGGAGAGGTATTCAGGCACCTGCACAACCAGGCCGGTGGTTAGGGTTGCCGGTTTGTTGCGCGCACTTGCGGATGCGCCTTTGATGCCGGGTGCGGTTTCCACGATTTCCAGATCGACGGTCTGCGGCAGCTCCAGCGCCAGCAGCACGCCGTCCCAGGTGAGGACCTGCATGTCAGGCATGCCGCCTTCAGGGATGAACAGCAGCTCTTCTTCAATCTGGTCTTTGGTGAAGATGTACGGGGTGTAATCTTCTTTGTCCATGAACACGTATTCGTTGCCGTCGATGTAGGAGAAATCAACGTAGCGACGGGTCAGGGTCACGGTATCGACGATGTCGTCACCTTTAAAGCGCTCTTCCACCTTCAGGCCAGTACGCACATCGGCGAAACGCATTTTGTACAGCGTTGCTGCACCACGGGCGCTGGGTGCCTGAATGTCGATATCTTTCACAATCAGCAGTTTGCCGTTGTAATTCAGCACCATACCTTTCTTAATTTCGTTCGCTCTTGGCATTGCAGTAATCCTGTTTACGGGAGGTAAAAAATATCGCGCCAAATTACTCGCGCGCGGCCTTTCAGGCAAGAGGAATTCGTGGCTTTTGCTATCAATACGCAAAAGGTGTTACTGTGCGCGCGATGCCCGACTGCGTGGGCCATCGTCAGCTAAAGAGAGCATTTATGGATTGTCGTCCCGATTGTGGCGCGTGCTGTACTGCACCGTCCATTTCAAGCCCCATTCCAGGAATGCCGGGGGGCAAGCCTGCCAATACCCGCTGCGTCCAGCTCTCGGAAACGAATCTGTGCATGATCTTTGGCTCACCGCTGCGCCCGAAGGTCTGCTCCGGGCTTCAGCCCACTGCCGAAATGTGCGGCAGCACGCGAGGGCAGGCGATGACGTACCTTCTTGAGCTGGAAGCACTCACCGCACCCTAAACGTCTTTAATCCTCGCCAGACAGCCGATCGTCAGCGTACACATCACCAGTGCAATCCAGAAAACCGTGTGATAGTTCCAGATTTCGGCAACGACACCGGCCATTGAGCCCGCGATAATCCAGCCCACGCGGGTGGTATTAGTATAAAGGGTGGTGGCTGAGCCTGCCTGGCCCGGCATCAAATCCTGGAAATAGAGCATGCCTATCCCGGCGAGAATGCCAATGTAGATGGCGTTCAGCAGCTGTAAAGCCAGCAGCAGCGCTGGCGTATGTACCGTCAGCATACCGATATAGAACAGCAGACCGGCGACAGCGGCGATGCGCATTAAAAAACGCTTTCCGAAGCGCTTTGCGTAATAGCCCGCAATGAGCATCGTCGGGATCTCAAGCCCGGCCGCGGTGCCCATCATGATGCCCGCCAGCTTCTCCGACAGGTGGAGTTCATCAATAATAAACAGCGGCATATTGATGATATACAGGCTGTTGGTGCCCCACATCAGCGTGCAGATCGCGAACAGGAGCAGGGCATCGCGGCGATTACGGCGCGGCGCTTCCAGCACGCCCGTTGCCACTTTCGCCTCTTTGCGCATGGACGGCAGGAAGAACCACACCAGCGCGCCGCACACCACAAACGCGACGGCCGCGCTCAGGTACATCACCGTAAAACCAAAACCCATCGCCAGCGCGTAAGCCAGCGGCGGGCCAATCACCCATGCCAGCGACACCTGAGCACGCAGGACAGAGCTGAACATCACCGCTTCACGTCCGGTATGGTCGGCGTGTTCGCGGGCAAGGGCGAACAGCTGTGGGTTCGCCGTCGAGCCAAAGCTGCTCAGGAAAACCCCGACGAAGAGCAGAATGAAATAGTTGCGGTTCCAGGCAAATAAAACGCAGGCCATGACCCCGAGCAGACAGCAGAAAACGATCAGGCTTTTACGATCGCCTTTTCTGTCGGATCGCCCCGCCAGAAACTGGCTGACCAGGATGCCGATGATAGCGCTTCCGGTAAAGAAGAAGCCCACCATCGCCGGACGGACGTGAACCTCGTTGGTCAGAAACAGGCTCAATGTCGGCGTCTGTAACGCACCGGCAATGCCCGTGAAGAAGGCAACAATCAGGAATGCCGCTGAGGTCAAATCAAAGGGCTTCGGCGAGACGGCCGCAGGGGTGTTATGCATGTTTTATAATTAGCGAGTAGCAGAGAGGGGCGGAGTTTACGCCGTCAGCTAAAAAATAAACAGTGGGTACGGTCAATGATGCCACGAAAAATCAAAATGGCATTTCAACTATGTCCCACCCGGCTGAACTTAGCTGAAACTGTCTTGCTGAACTTCAGCAAAATTCAGCTGAACGAAAAAGAAATGTGCTGTATCTCTAAATTCTGATATCGGAAATACGAGTTTACTTGCAAGACATTGCAGAAAGCGCAAGACTTTTTGAAACGTTTCAGCGCTATCTTGTTTTAACAAACGGAGCAGGCTAGCGCATTTTTTCTCATTAAAGCTGAAACGATTCAAGTTCAGCAGGAGTGGAGAACCATGTTCCAGTTATCTGTTCAGGATATCCACCCGGGCGCTCAGGCCGGGGATAAAGAAGAGGCTATTCGCCAGGTTGCCGCTGCGCTTGTGCAGGCGGGTAACGTCGCGGACGGCTATGTAAACGGCATGCTGGCGCGCGAGCAGCAGACCTCAACCTTCCTCGGTAATGGCATTGCCATTCCGCACGGCACCACCGACACCCGCGATCAGGTGCTGAAAACCGGCGTTCAGGTTTATCAGTTCCCGCAGGGCGTGCTCTGGGGCGACGGTCAGGTGGCGTATGTGGCTATCGGTATCGCGGCCAGCAGCGATGAACACTTAGGCCTGCTGCGTCAGCTGACGCATGTCCTGAGCGATGACGATGTGGCTGAACAGCTTAAGTCCGCGACCACAGCTGAAGAGCTGCGCGCCCTGCTGATGGGCGAAAAACAGAGCGAAGCGCTGAAGCTGGACAATGAAACGCTGACGCTGGACGTGATTGCCTCCGATCTGGTAACGCTGCAGGCGCTGAACGCGGGTCGTCTGAAAGAAGCCGGCGCGGCGGATGCCACCTTTGTGACGCGCGTGATTAACGATAAGCCGTTAAATCTGGGTCAGGGTATCTGGCTGAACGACAGTGCTGAAGGCAACCTGCGCAGCGCTATCGCCGTGAGCCGCGCGGCCAATGCGTTTGACGTGGAAGGCGAGCGTGCGGCCATGCTGGTGACCGTGGCAATGAACGATGAGCAGCCGGTTTCCGTGCTGAAGCGTCTGGGCGATCTACTGCTGAACAACAAAGCTGAAAAACTGCTGAACGCTGATGCCTCCACCGTGCTGGCACTGCTGACCAGTGATGATGTGCAGACTGAAGACGTGCAGACCGCGGAGTTCGTGGTACGCAACGAGCACGGCCTGCATGCCCGTCCGGGCACCATGCTGGTGAATACCATTAAACAATTCGAGAGTGAGATCACCGTGGCGAATCTTGACGGCACGGGCAAACCGGCCAACGGCCGTAGTCTGATGAAAGTTGTCGCGCTGGGCGTGAAGAAAGGCCACCGTCTGCGCTTCACCGCGCAGGGTGCCGATGCTGAACAGGCGCTGAAAGCGATTGGCGATGCCATCGCGGCGGGTCTGGGGGAGGGCGCATAATGAGCAGACGTGTTGCGACTATTACGCTGAACCCGGCTTATGACCTGGTAGGATTTTGCCCGGAAATTGAGCGCGGCGAAGTCAACCTCGTGCGTACCACTGGCCTGCATGCTGCGGGCAAAGGGATTAACGTCGCGAAAGTGCTCAAGGATCTCGGTATCGATGTCACCGTGGGTGGATTCCTCGGTAAAGATAACCAGGATGGTTTCCAGCAGCTGTTCAGCGAGCTGGGCATTGCCAACCGTTTTCAGGTTGTTCAGGGCCGCACCCGCATTAACGTTAAGCTGACGGAGAAAGACGGTGAAGTGACCGATCTGAACTTCTCTGGCTTCGAAGTAACGCCGTCTGACTGGGAGCGTTTTGTTAACGACTCTCTGACCTGGCTGGGTCAGTTTGACATGGTCTGCGTAAGCGGCAGCCTGCCGTCCGGCGTGAGCCCGGAAGCGTTTACCGACTGGATGACGCGCCTGCGCAGCCAGTGTCCGTGCATTATTTTTGACAGCAGTCGCGACGCGCTTGTTGCCGGTCTGAAAGCCTCGCCGTGGCTGGTGAAGCCGAATCGCCGCGAGCTGGAGATCTGGGCGGGTCGTAAGCTGCCGGAATTAAAAGATGTGATTGACGCTGCCCATGCGCTGCGCGAGCAGGGTATCGCTCACGTGGTGATCTCGCTTGGTGCAGAAGGCGCGCTGTGGGTTAACGCGTCTGGCGAATGGATCGCCAAACCGCCGTCAATGGAAGTTGTGAGCACCGTTGGCGCAGGGGATTCCATGGTTGGCGGCCTGATTTATGGTCTGCTGATGCGGGAATCCAGTGAACATACGTTACGTCTTGCCACTGCCGTTGCTGCCCTGGCCGTCAGCCAGAGCAATGTCGGTGTTACCGATCGTACCCAGTTAGCCGCGATGATGGCGCGCGTTGACTTAAAACCTTTTAACTAACAGCAGGAGAGGAATAATGAAAACGCTGCTGATCATTGACTCCGGTCTCGGACAGGCTCGCGCTTATATGGCGAAGACCTTGCTGGGCGCGGCGGCACAAAAAGCACATCTGGAGATTATCGATAATCCAGGCGATGCAGAACTGGCCATTGTCCTGGGCGATAAGATCCCGGCTGACAGTGCGCTGAACGGCAAAAAAGTGTGGCTGGGCGATATTAATCGCGCGGTGGCACATCCGGAACTGTTCCTGAGCGAAGCGAAAGGGCACGCGTCTGTCTACAGCGCGCCTGTCGCGACGGCACCGGCTGCGGCCACCGGTCCGAAACGCATTGTTGCGGTGACGGCCTGCCCGACGGGCGTGGCTCACACCTTTATGGCAGCTGAAGCCATCGAAACCGAAGCGAAAAAACGCGGCTGGTGGGTTAAAGTTGAAACGCGCGGCTCCGTCGGTGCCGGCAACGCTATCACCCCTGAAGAAGTGGCTGAGGCCGATCTGGTGATTGTGGCAGCGGATATCGAAGTGGACCTGGCGAAATTTGCCGGTAAGCCAATGTACCGCACGTCTACCGGCCTGGCGCTGAAAAAGACCGCGCAGGAGTTTGATAAAGCGCTGGTAGAAGCGAAGCCGTATCAGGCAACCGGCGCGCGTCAAACCGCGACGGAAGGTAAGAAAGAGTCTGCTGGCGCATATCGCCATCTGTTGACCGGTGTGTCTTACATGCTGCCGATGGTGGTTGCGGGCGGTCTGTGTATTGCCCTCTCGTTCGCATTTGGTATTACCGCGTTTAAAGAGCAAGGCACGCTGGCCGCTGCGCTGATGCAGATCGGCGGCGGTTCCGCGTTCGCCCTGATGGTGCCGGTACTGGCAGGCTTTATTGCCTTCTCCATCGCTGACCGTCCAGGCCTGACGCCGGGTCTTATCGGCGGTATGCTGGCCGTGAGCACCGGTTCTGGCTTTATCGGCGGTATCATTGCGGGCTTCCTGGCCGGTTACGTCGCGAAGCTCATCAGCTCGAAGCTCAAGCTGCCGCAGAGTATGGAAGCGCTGAAGCCGATTCTGATCATCCCGCTGATTTCCAGCCTGGTGGTCGGTCTGGCGATGATTTACCTGATTGGTAAGCCGGTTGCGGGCATCCTGGCGGGTCTGACCCACTGGCTGCAAACCATGGGTACCGCGAACGCGGTTCTGCTGGGCGCAATCCTAGGCGGCATGATGTGTACCGACATGGGTGGTCCGGTGAACAAAGCGGCGTACGCCTTTGGTGTTGGCCTGCTGAGTACCCAGACCTACGCGCCAATGGCAGCCATCATGGCGGCAGGTATGGTGCCTCCTCTGGCGCTCGGTCTGGCGACGATTATTGCCCGTCGTAAGTTCGATAAAGCGCAGCAGGAAGGCGGTAAAGCGGCGCTGGTGCTGGGTCTGTGCTTCATCACCGAAGGGGCGATTCCGTTCGCGGCGCGTGACCCAATGCGTGTGCTGCCATGCTGTATCGCGGGTGGTGCAGTGACCGGGGCGATCTCCATGGCGATTGGCGCAAAACTGATGGCACCACACGGCGGTCTGTTCGTGCTGCTGATCCCTGGCGCTATCACGCCGGTACTGGGCTACCTGCTGGCGATTATCGCGGGTACGCTGGTGGCTGGTCTGTCTTATGCGGTGTTGAAGCGCCCTGAAGCAGAAGCGGTTGCGAAAGTAGCCTAAGGGTTAACGTGACAAAAAAGCCGGGTGCATTATGCACCCGGCTTTTTTTATGCCGCCTGTTCAGCGGTTTGCTGTGCCTTCAGCCAGGCAATCTCTTCTGCCCAGATGTCCGGATTAATGGTTTCCAGCACCATCGGAATACCGTCGAAGCGGGCGTCCTGCATAATGAAGCGGAACGCATCGTGGCCAATATTGCCTTCGCCCAGGCTGTGGTGGCGGTCAACGCGGCTGCCAAAGGCGCTTTTCGCATCGTTTAAGTGCATGCCGCGCAGGTACTGAAAGCCCACGATGCGCTCGAACTCATCAAACGTGTTTTTCGTTGCCTCGGTGGTACGCAGGTCATAGCCAGCGGCAAACGCGTGGCAGGTATCAATGCACACGCCCACGCGGGATTTGTCTTCCACGCCGTCGATAATCGCCGCCAGATGTTCAAACTTAAAGCCGAGGTTACTGCCCTGACCGGCGGTATTCTCTATTACCGCGGTGACGCCTTTGGTTTTGTCCAGCGTGATGTTGATGGACTCGGCAATGCGCGCCAGGCAGGCATCTTCATCGATTTGCATCAGATGACTGCCCGGATGGAAGTTCAGCAGCGTCAGCCCAAGCTGTTCGCAGCGCTGTACTTCATCAAGAAACGCCTCGCGGGATTTTTCCAGCGCCTCTTCAACCGGATGCCCGAGGTTGATGAGGTAGCTGTCGTGGGGAAGGATCTGGCCTGGCCCGTAGTGGTACTTCTCACAGGCGGCTTTGAAATCGTCAATCACGTCAGCGGTGAGCGGTGCGGCGCGCCACTGGCGCTGGTTTTTGGTGAACAGGGCGAAAGCGGTCGCCTCGATTTCGGCGGCGCGAATGGCGGCATTCGCAAGGCCACCTGCAGCGCTGACGTGCGCTCCAACATATTTCATAAAAAAACTCCTGCTAACCCGAAACGCTTATGATAGCGGGTTAGCAGGAGAAGGACGAGATGGTTTATGCCATCAGGCTGTGCACCGCGAGGTTAATGGTACCGCCGCCGACAATCAGCCAGATAAAGAGCACCAGCGCCATCAGCAGCGGTTTCGCCCCGGCTTTTTTCAGCGCGCTGACGTGTGTGGTCACCCCCAGCGCCGCCATGGCCATCGCCAGCAGCACGGTATCCAGCGTCACCAGCATATCCACCACCGCTTTCGGCAGCAGATGGAATGAGTTGAAAATCGCCACCACGATAAACAGGATCGCAAACCACGGAATGGTGATTTTGCTTTTCTCGCCGCCGCCTGCCGGTGCCAGCTGCTTAACCCGCGCGGCGAGGAAAATCAGGAACGGCGCCAGCATCATCACGCGCAGCATTTTGGCAATCACCGCCGCGTTTTCAGCTTCCGGGTTAATGGCATGTCCTGCCGCCACCACCTGGGCCACTTCGTGCATGGTCGAACCGATATAGATGCCGTAGGTTTCCGGGCTGAACCAGTGGGCAACCAGCGGATACATCGCCGGGTAGAGGAAGATTGCCAGCGTACCGAAGATCACCACCGTCGCCACCGCCACGGTCACCTTGCTGGCTTCGGCTTTAACAACGGGTTCTGTTGCCAGTACCGCCGCGGCCCCACAGATACTGCTCCCGGCACCGATCAGCCAGCTGGTTTGCTTATCCAGGCCAAAGACTTTCTGGCCGATAAAGCAGGCCAGCAAAAAGGTGCTGGTCAGGGTCAGGACGTCGATAGCGATTCCGCTGACACCCACATCCGCAATCTGCGAAAAGGTGAGACGGAAGCCGTAAAGGATAATGCCGAGACGCAATAAATGTTGTTTGGCGAAAATGACGCCCCCGTCGCAGGATTTCCAGATATGCGGGTAAACGGTATTCCCCACGACCATGCCCAGCAAAATGGCCAGCGTCAACGCGCTAAAACCGGCGCCCGCGATAGCCGGGATGCTGCCGCCCCATAGCGCGACGGCGGTCACTGCTGCGCTGAGCGCAAGACCCGGCACGAAGTGCCACACTGTACGATGATGTTGTAAGGTGATTTCTGACATAACCTTCTCCTTTGTCTGGCTAAAGGTTACGGTGCTCTGGCTTAAAAATAAAATTGATTATATACTTATAATTAATCTATATAAGTGGTAAGCAACCATGCACATTACATTGCGTCAGCTGGAAGTGTTTGCCGAGGTGCTGAAAAGCGGCTCGACGACCCAGGCGTCACAAATGCTGGCGCTCTCACAGTCTGCGGTCAGCGCGGCGTTGACCGATCTTGAAGGACAGCTGGGCGTTCAGCTTTTTGACAGGGTAGGGAAGCGTCTGGTGGTCAACGAGCACGGTCGTCTTCTTTATCCACGCGCGCTGGCGCTGCTGGAGCAGGCTATCGAAATCGAACAGCTGTTCCGCGAAGACAACGGCGCAATCCGCGTCTACGCCAGCAGCACCATTGGGAACTACATCCTGCCGGAAGTGATTGCCCGCTACCGCCGTGATTTCCCGACCCTGCCGCTGGAGATGAGCGTGGGTAACAGTCAGGACGTTATCAACGCGGTGATCGATTTCCGCGTGGATATCGGCCTCATCGAAGGGCCCTGTCATAACGTCGATATCATTGCCGAGCCCTGGCTGGAAGATGAGCTGGTAGTGTTTGCGTCCCCGGCCTCGTCGTTATTGCAGGGCGAGGTGACGCTGGAACGGCTGGCGCAGGCGCAGTGGATCCTGCGCGAGCAGGGCTCCGGCACGCGTGAAATTGTCGATTATCTGCTGCTTTCCCATCTGCCGCATTTCCAGTTAGGGATGGAGCTTGGGAACTCTGAGGCTATCAAGCACGCGGTGCGTCATGGCCTGGGGATCAGCTGTCTTTCCCGGCGCGTTATTGCCGAACAGCTTGAGACGGGGTCGCTGGTGGAAATTCCCGTTCCGCTCCCGAAACTGGTGCGCACGCTGTGGTGTATCCATCATCGTCAGAAACACCTTTCCAGCTCGCTGCAGCGTTTTCTGCGCTATTGCGAGATGTAATCTTCCCCTCATGCTGGCTCTCTCCCCACAGGGGAGAGGGAAAAATTATGCTTTACTTATAATCCTGGCCGCGTCATGAAGCTCTCTTATAACTGAGTATTTCTGCCGGAAGGAACGCGGATCGTCTGCTACAATCGCGCCTCATTTATTAAATGGACAGCATTTTCACATGGTTTCAGAAATTAAAACCACAGAAGCGCCCACGCTACGTCGTGAACTCAAGGCGCGTCACCTGACGATGATCGCCATTGGCGGCTCAATCGGTACAGGTCTTTTCGTTGCCTCTGGCGCAACGATTTCGGCAGCAGGCCCGGGTGGGGCACTTTTCTCTTATATCCTGATTGGCCTGATGGTGTACTTCCTGATGACCAGTCTCGGCGAACTGGCCGCGTACATGCCAGTATCCGGTTCGTTCTCGACCTACGGTCAAAAATACGTTGAAGAAGGTTTCGGCTTCGCGCTGGGCTGGAACTACTGGTACAACTGGGCGGTCACTATCGCCGTTGACCTTGTCGCCGCACAACTGGTGATGAACTGGTGGTTCCCGGATACGCCGGGCTGGATCTGGAGCGCCCTGTTCCTCGCCGTCATCTTCCTGCTGAACTACATCTCCGTGCGCGGTTTCGGCGAAGCGGAATACTGGTTCTCTTTGATCAAAGTGGCAACCGTCATCATCTTTATCGTCGTCGGTGTGGCGATGATCGTTGGTATTTTCAAAGGCGCAGAACCTGCGGGCTGGAGTAACTGGGCGATAGGCGATGCGCCGTTTGCCGGTGGCCTTTCGGCGATGATTGGCGTGGCGATGATTGTCGGCTTCTCCTTCCAGGGAACCGAGCTGATTGGTATCGCTGCCGGTGAGTCAGAAAACCCGGAGAAAAATATTCCGCGCGCGGTCCGTCAGGTCTTCTGGCGTATCCTGCTTTTCTATGTGTTCGCGATCCTGATTATCAGCCTGATCATCCCGTACACCGATCCAAGCCTGCTGCGTAATGACGTAAAAGACATTAGCGTCAGCCCGTTCACGCTGGTCTTCCAGCACGCTGGTCTGCTTTCAGCTGCGGCAGTGATGAACGCCGTTATCCTGACCGCAGTGCTTTCAGCCGGTAACTCCGGGATGTATGCGTCCACCCGCATGCTCTACACGCTGGCATGCGACGGTAAAGCACCGCGTATCTTCGCGAAGCTGTCCCGCGGCGGCGTACCGCGTAACGCGCTGTACGCCACAACGGTCATTGCCGGTCTGTGCTTCCTGACCTCCATGTTTGGCAACCAGACGGTGTACCTGTGGCTGCTTAACACGTCCGGGATGACGGGCTTTATTGCCTGGCTGGGGATAGCCATTAGCCACTACCGTTTCCGCCGCGGTTTCGTCAAACAGGGACACGATATTAACTCGCTGCCGTATCGCTCCGGCTTCTTCCCACTGGGTCCTATTTTCGCCTTCATTCTGTGCCTGATCATTACGCTGGGACAGAACTATGAAGCGTTCCTGGCGGACACCATTGACTGGGGCGCCGTGACGGCGACCTACATTGGTATTCCGCTGTTCCTCGTCATCTGGTTTGGCTACAAGCTGACGAAAGGAACACACTTCGTTCGCTACAGTGAAATGGAATTCCCGGAACGATTTAAACAATAACCGCACTTCCTCTCTTTTAACCCGCTCATTCGAGCGGGTTTTTTTATGCCCGCATCCTGAAACAAAGATATATTTCTTAACAATTTAATTGATAATAATTATCGTTTGCTTTATCGTTATCAAAAATAAGCGTGTCACCGACCCACCGCAGACGTGGGCGGCAAGGAAGACGCTGTGAGCAATGATGATTTGATTTAGTTGTATTTACCTCATGGAGATATGGAATGTTTAGGTTGAATCCCTTCGTCAGGGGAGGACTTTGTGCGTCCGCAATGTCCCTGGCCCTGCCTGTTATCGCAGCGGAAACCGGCGACACAATGGTTGTCACGGCCTCCGCGACCGAGCAAAACCTGAAAGACGCGCCGGCAAGCATCAGCGTGATTACCCAGGAAGATTTGCAGCGCAAACCCGTTCAGAATCTGAAAGATGTGTTACGGGAGGTGCCGGGCGTTCAGCTCACGAGCGAAGGGGACAACCGTAAAGGGGTAAGTATTCGTGGACTGGACAGCAGCTATACGCTGATCCTGATCGACGGCAAGCGCGTTAACTCGCGTAACGCGGTATTCCGCCATAATGATTTCGACCTCAACTGGGTGCCGGTTGACGCCATCGAACGCATCGAAGTGGTGCGCGGGCCGATGTCTTCTCTTTACGGATCCGATGCGCTGGGCGGCGTGGTGAACATTATCACCAAAAAAATCGGCGAGAAATGGACGGGCACCCTGAGCGCCGATTCTACAATTCAGGAGCACCGCGATCGTGGAGACACGTACAATGGTCAGTTCTTTACCAGCGGTCCGCTGGTGGACGGTCTGCTGGGGCTGAAAGCCTACGGTAGCCTCGCGAAGCGTGAGAAAGACGGTCAGCAGAAATCCTCCACCACGGCGAGCGGTGAAACGCCGCGCATTGAGGGCTTCACCAGCCGCGATGCGAATGTGGAGTTCGCCTGGACACCGTCTGAAAACCACGACTTTACGGCGGGCTACGGTTTCGACCGTCAGGATCGTGACTCGGATTCCCTCGACAAAAACCGCCTTGAGCGTCAGAACTACTCACTCAGCCACAACGGCCGTTGGGGCGTCGGCAACAGCGAGCTGAAGGTTTACGGCGAAAAGGTGGATAACAAAAACCCGGGAAACAGCAATCCGATCACCTCCGAGAGCAACGCGGTGGACGGAAAATACGTGCTGCCGCTGGGTGAAATCAACCAGCTGCTGACCTTCGGCGGCGAATGGCGTCACGATAAGCTGAAGGATCCGGTCAACCTGACGGGCGGTTCCAGCAGCAGTACCTCGACAAGCCAGTATGCCCTGTTCCTTGAAGATGAGTGGCGTCTCTTTGAACCTCTGGCGCTGACCACCGGCATCCGTATGGACGACCATGATACCTACGGCGATCACTGGAGTCCGCGAGCCTATCTGGTCTACAACGCGACCGATACCGTAACGGTGAAAGGGGGCTGGGCTACCGCGTTTAAAGCGCCGTCGCTGCTGCAGCTTAGCCCGGACTGGGTTACCGGCTCGTGTCGCGGTGCCTGTGAGATTGTCGGTAACCCGGATCTGAAACCGGAAACCAGCGAGAGCTTCGAATTCGGTCTGTACTACAGCGGGGAAGAGGGCTGGTTAGAGGGCGTGCAGGCCAGCGTTACCACCTTCCAGAATAACGTGGATGACCGCATCAGCATCAGCCGTACGGCCAATGCGAAACAGGCCCAGGGTTACCCTAACTACGTTGGACTGAATGCGGACGGTGAACCGATTTTCCGCTACTACAACGTTAACAAGGCGCGTATCCGCGGGGTGGAGACCGAGCTGAAGCTCCCGCTGGCGGACGACTGGAAGCTGACCCTGAACTACACCTACAACGACGGTCGCGATATCAGCAACGGCGGCAACAAGCCGTTGTCCGATCTGCCGTTCCACACCGCCAACGGAACCGTTGACTGGAAGGCGACGCAGGACTGGTCGTTCTACGTTCAGGGCAACTACACCGGCGAGAAACGCGCGCTTACCAGCAGTGCAGCAACGCCGGGTGGCTATGTCATCTGGAATACCGGCGCCGCGTGGCAGGCGACGAAAAGCGTGAAGCTGCGCGCGGGCGTGCAGAACTTGCTGGACAAAGATCTGAGCCGCGACGATTACAGCTATACGGAAGACGGCCGTCGCTACTTTGTGGGCGTGGATTACAAGTTCTGATGCGGACAGGGTAAAAGCAAAACGGCAACGTAAGTTGCCGTTTTTAGTTTGTTCCCTCTCTCAGTGGGAGAGGGCCAAGGTGAGGGCATCAGAGCGCACGCACCCGCACTTACCCAAACAAATGCTCCGCATGGAAGCGGAGATGATCCTCAATAAAGGACGCGATGAAGTAATAGCTGTGGTCATACCCCGGCTGGATGCGCAGCGTCAGCGGCCAGTCCTTCTGGCGTGCCGCTTCGGCCAGCACCGCAGGCTGTAGCTGCCCGGCGAGGAACTGATCCGCATCGCCCTGATCGACAAGCATCGGGATCGCATTTGCTGAGCTGCTGGCCAGCATCAGCGCAGAGCTGTCCCATTCCTGCCATTTCGCTTCATCTTCACCCAGATAGTTCGTGAAAGCTTTCTGCCCCCACGGCACCTGCGTTGGGTTCACAATTGGCGCAAATGCCGACACGCTGACGTATTTTCCCGGATTTTTTAGCGCCATGATGAGCGCCCCGTGTCCGCCCATGGAGTGTCCGCTGATGGCGCAGCGGTCGCTTACCGCAAACCCGGACTGAATCAGCGCGGGCAGCTCGTCGCGAATGTAGTCATACATGCGGTAGTGGCCAGCCCAGGGCTGCTCGGTCGCATTGAGATAAAACCCGGCGCCTTTACCCAGGTCGTATCCAGCATCGTCGGCCACATGATCGCCACGCGGGCTGGTATCAGGCATCACCAGCGCAATGCCCAGCTCGGAGGCAAGTCGCTGCGCGCCCGCTTTGGTGGTGAAGTTTTCGTCGTTGCAGGTCAGGCCTGACAGCCAGAACAGAACCGGCGGATTTTCCGTCGGCGGCAGGAAAATGCTGAACGTCATCGCACAGTTCAGGACGGTGGAGTCATGCCGCCAGCGCTGCTGTCGACCTTCAAAACAACGGTGCTCTTCGAGCAGTTCCATGCAGGGCTCCTTAATGAGAATGCGTATTCATAAAAACCATAATACAGCCTTTTCATTGACCTGTGAGTAACTTTCACTTTCGCCAGACGGCGAGATGCTGCATCATAAATTTACTTTTCTTTAACAATTGGAGCGGTCATGGCGCTGCGTATTGCGCTCAGTGGGTTTGTCGTTCTGGTGGTGGCGATGGGGATAGGGCGCTTTGCCTTTACGCCCCAGGTGCCGCTGATGATTGCTGCCGGACAGCTTACGCTGACCAGCGCGGGTCTGGTGGCGGCGATGAATTATCTGGGCTATCTGGTGGGCGCATGGGATGCGATGCGCGCGCACCGCTTTGTTGAAACGCGCCTCTGGCTTGGCATCACCGGCGC
The DNA here is from genome assembly GCF_000762975.1 of Enterobacter sp. UCD-UG_FMILLET. Lineage (NCBI taxonomy): Bacteria > Pseudomonadati > Pseudomonadota > Gammaproteobacteria > Enterobacterales > Enterobacteriaceae > Enterobacter > Enterobacter sp. UCD-UG_FMILLET. Next base: position 465,388 of record NZ_JRJC01000036.1, on the reverse strand, counting down.
GGTTGCGCTGACGCTGCTCTCCGCGGCGGCGGATAACGCCGTCGTGCACGGCCTGCTGCGCTTCGTGATTGGCTGCATGAGCGGCTGGTCGATGGTACTCATTGCCGCCTGGACCAACGAACGGCTGGGGCAGCTGGGTAAACCGGGCCTGAGCGCCGCCGTGTTTGCCGGACCGGGGGCGGGCATTGCCCTGAGCGGGCTTCTCGCCGTCTATATCCATGCGAAATCCCTTTCGGCCGGTGCGGCATGGCAAATCTACGGCGTGCTGGCGCTGGTGCTGATTGCGCTGGTGGCGCGCTACCTGCCGCGATCCGGGCAGCTCCATCGCCCCGGCACCGCGCCTGAGCCGCTGGTGCTGACGGCGGATTTAAAGCGCCTGGTCTGGAGCTACAGCCTGGCCGGGTTTGGCTATATCCTCCCGGCGACATTCCTGTCGCAAATGGCGGCGGTGCGTTTTCCCGGCAGCCTGTTTGCCCAGTTTGTCTGGCCGATTTTTGGTCTCGCCGCCGTGGTGGGGATTGCGCTCAGTATTCTTTTACGCCACACCTCAACGGCTAACCGCAGGCTGGCTATAGTCCTGTGGTTACAGGGGGCTGGCGTGCTGGCGGCCTGGCTGCTGCCGGGGATTGGCGGTTTGCTGACGGGCGGGCTGCTGGTGGGCGGCGGTTTTTTGTGTGCCGTCCAGCTCTCTCTTTTATACGGCCGCGAGCTGGCGCCAAACCACACGCGCTATATGGCAGGCCTGCTCACCACGGGGTATGCAATTGGTCAATTGATTGGCCCGGTCACCTCGGCGTTATCAACCTGGCTTACCCACCGGCTGGAGCCCGCGCTGGGGCTGGCGGGCGTTGCGCTGTTCGTCGGCGGAGCGCTGGTCTGGAATCGTCACGCTGAAAGGCAACAGCAATTGCAATAATTATCGTCGTGAATACTGGATTATGTGCGCCGCCTCACGCACAATGAGCGCATACTTTTGCCACAACGAGGGCAAAAGACGCCACACCTGCAGGAGAACAAAATGTCATCACTCAGTAAAGAAGCTGCCCTGGTCCACGAAGCCCTGGTTGCGCGCGGTCTTGAAACGCCACTGCGTCCGCCCGTACAGGATTTGGACAATGAAACCCGCAAGCGTCTGATTGCCGGTCATATGACCGAGATCATGGAGCTGCTGAATCTCGATCTGAGTGACGACAGTCTGATGGAGACGCCGCACCGCATCGCGAAAATGTACGTCGACGAAATTTTCTCCGGGCTGGATTACGCCAACTTCCCGAAAATTACCGTCATTGAAAACAAGATGAAAGTGGACGAGATGGTGACGGTACGCGATATCACGCTGACCAGCACCTGCGAACACCACTTCGTGACCATCGACGGTAAAGCGACCGTGGCGTATATTCCAAAAGATACGGTGATTGGCCTGTCGAAGATCAACCGCATCGTGCAGTTCTTTGCTCAGCGTCCGCAGGTGCAGGAGCGTCTGACGCAGCAGATCCTGACCGCGCTGCAAACGCTGCTGGGTACCAGTAACGTGGCCGTCTCTATCGACGCGGTTCACTACTGCGTGAAGGCGCGCGGCGTGCGTGATGCAACCAGTGCAACGACCACCACGTCGCTGGGCGGCCTGTTTAAATCGAGCCAGAATACCCGCCAGGAGTTCCTGCGCGCCGTACGTCACCACAACTAAGTCTTACAGGGCAGGAACCATGGAGCGAAACGTCACGCTCGATTTTGTTCGCGGCGTCGCCATACTCGGTATCCTGCTGCTTAATATCAGCGCCTTCGGCCTGCCGAAGGCGGCTTATCTCAATCCTGCCTGGTATGGCGACATCACCCTCAGCGATGCCTGGACCTGGGCTGTCCTCGATCTCTTCGCGCAGGTTAAATTCCTCACGCTCTTTGCCCTGCTGTTTGGCGCAGGTCTGCAACTCCTTCTCAAACGCGGTACGCGCTGGATCCAGTCGCGCCTGACGCTGCTGGTTCTCCTCGGCTTTATCCACGGCCTGTTCTTCTGGGACGGCGATATTCTTCTCGCGTATGGGTTAGTCGGGCTCATCTGCTGGCGCCTGATTCGCGATGCGCACAGCGTAAAAAGCCTGTTTAACACCGGCGTGATGCTCTATGTCATGGGGCTTGGGGTCCTGCTGCTGCTGGGGATGATCTCCGGCGAGGCGACGAACCGTTCCTGGATCCCGGATGCCGCTAACCTGCAGTACGAACAGTACTGGAAGCTGAAGGGCGGTACGGAAGCGATAAGCAACCGCGCGGATATGCTGGGGGATAACCTCCTTGCGCTGGGCGCGCAATACGGCTGGCAGCTGGCGGGTATGATGCTGATGGGCGCGTCACTGATGCGCACCGGCTGGCTGAAAGGGGAGTTCAGCCTGCGTCACTATCGACGAACGGGGGTCGGGCTGGTGCTGATCGGCGTGCTGATTAACCTCCCGGCGATAATCACGCAGTGGCACATCCACTGGGATTACCGCTGGTGTGCGTTCCTGCTCCAGGTGCCGCGCGAACTGAGCGCGCCGTTCCAGACCATCGGCTACGCGGCGCTGATCTATGGCTTCTGGCCAACGCTTTCCCGCCTCTGGATCGTCAGCGCTATCGCCTGCGTGGGCCGCATGGCGTTGAGCAATTACCTTCTGCAAACGCTTCTCTGCACCACGCTTTTCTACCGTTTTGGCCTGTTTATGAAATTCGACCGCCTCACGCTGCTGGCGTTTGTTATTCCGGTCTGGGTAGTAAACCTGGCGTTTTCTGTGCTCTGGCTACGCTATTTCCGCCAGGGACCGCTGGAGTGGGTGTGGCGTCAGTTAACCGCACATGCTTCAGGGGTATCATTGAAAAACACATCCAGATAACGATCTGGATCACAATCATTAACAAAACGGATGTAAGCGTTTTCATGAGTGTGAGCTTCTTCACGTAGTCCCCTTTCTCTCGCTGCCAAAATAGCCACCTTGCTAAACACAGGGGGTGTCTGTGAGTTGCTGCAATCCTTTGAAGGATGGTGAATATGATCACCATTCGTGACGTCGCCCGTCAGGCGGGCGTTTCTGTGGCTACCGTCTCACGCGTGCTGAACAATAGCGCGCTGGTCAGCCCTGAAACCCGTGAAACCGTAATGAAAGCCGTGACCCAACTGGGGTACCGGCCAAATGCCAATGCCCAGGCGCTTGCGACGCAGGTCAGCGACACCATCGGCGTGGTGGTAATGGATGTATCGGATGCCTTTTTCGGCGCGCTGGTGAAAGTGGTCGACGTGGTCGCCCAGCAGCATCAGAAATATGTCCTGATCGGCAACAGCTATCATGAGGCGGAAAAGGAGCGCCATGCCATTGAAGTGCTGATCCGCCAGCGCTGTAACGCCTTGATTGTCCATTCAAAAGCCTTGAGCGATGAAGAGCTAACCGGCTTTATGGATCAGATCCCGGGCATGGTGCTGATCAACCGCATTGTCCCCGGCTATGCCCATCGCTGCGTCGGCCTGGATAACGTCAGCGGCGCCATGATGGCGACGAAAATGCTCATCAACAACGGGCATCAGCGGATCGGTTATCTGGCCTCCAGCCATCATATTGAAGATGATGACCTGCGGCGCGAGGGGTGGCAAAACGCCCTGAAAGATCACGGCATTACGCCCTCAGAAAGCTGGACAGGCACCGGCACGCCGGACATGCAGGGCGGCGAGGCGGCAATGGTGGAGCTGCTGGGGCGCAACCTGCAGCTTACTGCGGTGTTTGCCTATAACGACAGCATGGCGGCAGGGGCCCTGACGGCGCTGAAAGATAACGGCATTGCGGTGCCACAGCATTTATCACTCATTGGTTTTGATGATATCCCGATTGCCCGTTACACCGACCCGCAGCTGACAACGGTGCGCTACCCCATTGCCTCTATGGCAAAACTGGCGACTGAGCTGGCGTTACAGGGGGCGGCAGGGCTGCTGGATCCGGGCGCAACGCACTGTTTCATGCCGACTTTAGTGCGTCGGCACTCCGTAGCGGCCCGGCAAATTGTGGTTCCGATCACTAACTGATTACATGAGCTGATGTAACCGTTTTCAATCTGTGAGTAAATTCACAGTATCTTAACAAGGCGCTGACTATGATGTCAGCGTTTTAGGAGCTGAAACGCTATGTAACGGTGATTATTCACTTTCACTATAGCCAACGTGCTGCAAACAACGAATAAAACGCATTTCTGGAGCGTTACCGAACACGGAAGATAGAAATTTTATAAGTGAACTTCGGCTGTCAGTAACGTTTTATTAACACCTGCCCGCCGATCGTTATTCACAAGAACTACCCTGCATAAAAAAAACCGGAGATACCATGAATAAGAAGGTGTTGACCCTGTCTGCCGTAATGGCAAGCATGCTTTTTGGTGCAGCAGCGCACGCTGCGGATACCCGTATTGGTGTGACCATCTATAAATACGACGACAACTTCATGTCTGTTGTGCGTAAAGCGATTGAGAAAGATGCGAAAGCAGCGCCAGACGTTCAGCTGCTGATGAACGACTCCCAGAACGACCAGTCCAAACAGAACGACCAGATCGACGTTCTGCTGGCGAAAGGCGTGAAAGCCCTGGCCATCAACCTGGTTGACCCGGCTGCAGCAGGCACGGTTATTGAAAAAGCGCGCGGCCAGAACGTGCCAATCGTCTTCTTCAACAAAGAACCTTCCCGTAAGGCGCTGGATAGCTATGACAAAGCGTATTACGTCGGTACCGACTCCAAAGAGTCCGGTATTATTCAGGGCGATCTGATCGCCAAACACTGGGCGGCGAACCCGAACTGGGATCTGAACAAAGACGGTCAGATTCAGTTCGTGCTGCTGAAAGGCGAACCAGGCCATCCGGATGCTGAAGCCCGTACCACCTACGTTATCAAAGAGCTGAACGATAAGGGTCTGAAAACCCAACAGCTGGCGTTAGATACCGCGATGTGGGATACCGCTCAGGCGAAAGATAAGATGGACGCGTGGCTGTCCGGCCCTAACGCCAACAAAATCGAAGTGGTTATCGCGAACAACGATGCGATGGCAATGGGTGCGGTAGAAGCGCTGAAAGCACACAACAAATCCTCCATTCCTGTGTTCGGCGTAGATGCACTGCCAGAAGCGCTGGCGCTGGTTAAATCCGGTGCGATGGCCGGTACCGTTCTGAACGATGCCAACAACCAGGCGAAAGCGACCTTCGATCTGGCGAAAAACCTGGCCGATGGCAAAGGCGCGGCTGATGGCACCAACTGGAAAATTGAAAACAAAATCGTTCGCGTACCTTACGTGGGCGTAGACCAGTCCAACCTGGCTGAGTTTATCGGCAAATAAGTTAGCGGTACTGTCTCCACTGGGCGCAATTCGTTGCGCCCTTTTATAACGCGATATGCGAGGCCAACAAGGTATAATTATGGTCAGCACAAATACTCAGTCATCCGGTGAATACCTGTTGGAAATGAGCGGTATCAACAAGTCATTTCCCGGCGTTAAGGCACTCGATAATGTTAATTTAAAAGTTCGTCCTCACTCTATTCATGCCCTGATGGGGGAGAACGGTGCGGGTAAATCAACATTATTAAAATGTCTTTTTGGGATCTATCAAAAAGATTCTGGCAGCATTCTTTTTCAGGGGAAAGAGATCGATTTCCATTCAGCGAAAGAAGCACTGGAAAACGGTATCTCGATGGTTCACCAGGAATTAAACCTGGTGCTGCAGCGTTCAGTCATGGATAACATGTGGTTGGGGCGTTATCCAACCAAGGGTGTCTTTGTCGATCAGGACAAAATGTATCGCGACACCAAAGCGATTTTTGACGAGCTGGATATTGATATCGATCCGCGCGCCCGCGTGGGAACATTATCCGTCTCCCAGATGCAGATGATCGAAATCGCCAAAGCGTTCTCCTACGATGCGAAAATTGTCATCATGGACGAACCGACATCATCATTAACGGAAAAAGAGGTTAATCACCTTTTTACTATTATTCGTAAGCTAAAAGATCGCGGCTGCGGTATCGTATATATTTCCCACAAAATGGAAGAGATCTTCCAGCTGTGCGATGAGATTACCATCCTGCGCGACGGTCAGTGGATTGCCACTCAGCCGCTGGAAGGGCTGGACATGGACAAGATCATCGCCATGATGGTCGGCCGTTCTCTGAACCAGCGCTTCCCGGACAAAGAAAACAAGCCGGGCGAAGTGATCCTGGAAGTGCGCAATCTGACCTCGTTACGTCAGCCGTCTATTCGCGATGTCTCCTTCGATCTGCACAAGGGTGAAATCCTGGGGATTGCCGGTCTGGTCGGCGCTAAACGTACCGATATCGTGGAAACCCTGTTCGGTATCCGTGAGAAAGCCGAAGGCACTATTACGCTGCACGGTAAGAAAATTAACAACCACAACGCCAACGAAGCCATTAATAATGGTTTTGCGCTGGTGACGGAAGAGCGTCGTTCGACCGGTATTTATGCCTATCTGGATATTAACTTTAACTCGTTAATTTCTAACATTCGCAATTACAAAAACAAAGTCGGACTGCTGGATAACTCCCGCATGAAGAGCGATACCCAATGGGTTATTGACTCCATGCGCGTGAAAACGCCAGGACACCGCACCCAAATTGGTTCGCTGTCAGGCGGTAACCAGCAGAAAGTCATTATCGGACGCTGGTTATTAACCCAGCCAGAAATTCTGATGCTGGATGAACCGACCCGCGGTATTGACGTCGGCGCGAAGTTTGAAATTTATCAGCTGATTGCCGAGCTGGCGAAAAAGAATAAAGGGATCATTATTATTTCTTCCGAAATGCCGGAATTGTTAGGGATCACGGATCGTATTCTGGTTATGAGCAATGGTCTCGTTGCCGGTATTGTTGACACCAAAACGACAACGCAAAACGAAATTTTGCGTCTTGCGTCTTTGCACCTTTAAGATCAGGGGCTCCTCATGAGTGCGTTAAATAAAAAAAGTTTTCTCACTTACCTGAAAGAAGGCGGTATTTACGTTGTTCTTTTAGTACTGCTGGCTATCATCATTTTCCAGGACCCTACGTTCTTAAGCCTGCTGAACCTGAGTAACATTCTGACCCAGTCCTCCGTGCGTATTATCATTGCGCTGGGCGTGGCGGGCCTGATCGTGACCCAGGGGACGGACCTTTCTGCCGGTCGTCAGGTGGGTCTGGCGGCGGTTATCGCGGCAACCCTGCTGCAGTCGATGGAAAACGCCAACAAGGTGTTCCCTGAAATGGCCACCATGCCGATTTTCGTGGTGATCCTGATTGTCTGCGCCATCGGTGCGGTGATTGGTCTGATCAACGGTATCATTATCGCCTACCTGAACGTGACGCCGTTTATCACCACGCTGGGTACGATGATCATCGTTTACGGTATCAACTCCCTGTACTACGACTTCGTGGGTGCTTCCCCAATCTCGGGCTTTGACAGCGGCTTCTCGACCTTTACGCAAGGGTTCATCGCGCTGGGCAGCTTCCGCCTGTCGTATATCACCTTCTATGCGCTGATTGCGGTGGCCTTCGTCTGGATCCTGTGGAACAAAACGCGCTTTGGTAAAAACATCTTCGCCATCGGCGGTAACCCGGAAGCGGCGAAAGTCTCCGGCGTAAACGTTGCTCTGAACCTGCTGATGATTTATGCGCTGTCCGGTGTGTTCTACGCCTTCGGCGGGATGCTGGAAGCGGGCCGTATCGGCTCTGCCACCAACAACCTTGGCTTCATGTACGAGCTGGATGCGATCGCAGCCTGCGTGGTGGGCGGCGTCTCCTTCAGCGGCGGCGTGGGTACGGTACTGGGCGTGGTGACCGGTGTGATCATCTTCACCGTCATCAACTACGGCTTGACCTATATCGGCGTGAACCCGTACTGGCAGTACATCATCAAAGGCGCCATCATTATCTTCGCGGTCGCGCTGGATTCACTTAAGTACGCGCGTAAGAAGTAATTGCTCCTCGTGTTATCCGGCCCGCTCATCGAGCGGGCTTTTTTTATGCCCTACGCCAGATGCGACTCCTCTCGGGTCACAATGCGCTCAAACCAGTCGAGTTCAGAGAGCTTGCAGGCGACCCACTGTTCGGAAAAGGCGTCGCCCAGGCTGTCGGTGAGATACTGACAGCGGGCAAAGGTCTCAATCGCCTCCTGCTGAAACAGCGGCAGCTCGGATTGATCGTGCTGCGGTTCGGGTAAATCCTGCTCGTCGGTGTTTTCCAGCCCGTACAGCATGCCGGTCAGGATCGTGGCTGCCACCAGATACGGATTGGCATCGGCCCCGGCCAGCCGGTACTCGATACGACGGTTGTGATCATCCGAGCAGGGAATACGCAATGCGGCGGAGCGGGTGTTATAGCCCCAGGAGTTAAAGACGGGCTCCGTCAGGTTTTTACGCAGGCGACGAAACGCGTTGACGCCCGGCGCAAGAATGGCGACAGAGGCGGGCATCAGCGCCAGTTGCCCCGCGATGCACAAACGCATCATGCTGTTAAGCGCGTTCTCAGGTGAAGCAAAGACGTTTTCGCCGTGACGATTGTTCAGGCTGAAATGGAAGTGCAGGCCGCTGCCGGCCAGCTGGCTGAAAGGCTTAGCCATAAAGTTGGCCTGCAGGCCGTGCTTCTCGGCAACGTAACGGGTCAGGCGACGAAGCGCCAGCACGTTATCGCAGACCTCAACCACGCGATGGCTGTGCTTCAGGTTTAATTCGTACTGACCGGACTCGGCTTCCGCCACGATCCCGGACAGCGGGATGCGCTGCAGGTGCGCCAGCTGTTCCAGCTCGTCAAACAGTGCCGCATGGGCCGTCGTAGTATCCATATGAAAACAGCCCTGATTTTGCGGATCCCGATCGTCATGCCCCGTCAGATAGAACTCGATTTCCGGGGCAATCACCGGGAAGAGGCCGTGCTGGTGGAAGCGGGCCAGCACGTTCTGCAGTATCACGCGAGGCTCAAGCGGGCAGGGGGTATCGTCGCTGTCTTTCATCGTCAGCAGGATCTGCGCGTTGTGCTGCGGATCCTGCGGGCAGGGGCGCAGGGAGCCGGCGACAGGAACGCAGAGTCGGTCCGGCTCATCATGAAGCGGGGCGGCGATTTTTCCTTTCTGATCCATCGAGTAGACCGAAAGGGGAAAATAACAGCCTTTTTCCAGGCTCAGCATGCTCTCCACCGACAGACGCTTGCCGCGCATCGTGCCGTTGATATCGTTCAGGTAAACGTCAATATGTTTCGTTTGCGGGTAACGTTCCAGATAATCTGCCACTTCCACTGAAATGTTGTGCTGCAGGGCGTCAATTTTTTCATCAAGCCAGAGACCGGAATTGAGTGCGCCAGGAAGTGATAAACCAGGAAAGTTAAAATACGGACGGAGACTTTTGAGGAAAAACGCATTCATTATTGAGTTCATAGTCATTCTTCAATGAAGCCGTAGCGGCAGTGAACTCAGCTTAAAAGAGCCGACGTAAAGGGGGGATAAAAAGCGTCAGGCCCGGCGTAAAGAAAGTATAAAGGCGGCCTGTTATTTCTCTTTTTTCTGTATATCCAGCAGCTGTTCGGGCGTGACGGCCGGGTAACCCTGCGCGTCTTCCGGCACTTCGTGCATCGCCGGAATGGGCACCAGCGGGCCTAAAAAGCGCGGTTCGCGTTTGAAGATATACAGATCGGCCAGGGCACCAAAGCGCGCGCCGAACTCGCGGACGCGCACGCTCAGCATATCTTTTGGCGACGGCACCGCGTAACACTGCGCCTGGATGCCCATATGCAGGGCGATAAACAGCGCGCGCTCGCAGTGGAAGCGCTGGGTAATGATGATGAAGTCGTTGGTGTCGAAGACTTTGCGCGTGCGCACGATCGAGTCCAGGGTGCGGAACCCGGCGTAATCGAGCACGATATCGGCAGGATCCACGCCCGCAGCAATCAGGTCCTTCCGCATCGTCACCGGTTCATTGTAGCTTTGCAGCGCGTTATCGCCGCTCAGCAGCAGGTAGTTCACCTTGCCGCTGTTGTAGGCGTTCAGCGCGCCCTGAATGCGGTAACGGTAATATTGGTTGATCACCCCGGTGCGGTAATACTTGGCGGTGCCGAGCACCACACCAACCTGACGATAGGGCAGGTCCTGCAGGTCATCAAAGATGTAGGGGGCGGTTTTCCAGCTCATCCAGCGGTCGAGACCGAGCACGATCAACAGCAGTATGCCGACCAGGACAGACAGGCTGTAAAAAACGCGCTTTAACATGGAGATGGCTCGTTCGTGGATGAAATTTAACTCAGGCTACTTTACCCGCCTGGTTAGCGCAAGAAACAGCAGCTCAACTGAGGGGTTTTTCAGCAAACGGGCGGGCATTTCTGCCCGCCGGAAGGATTACGCCAGCAGTACGCGGTCAATCGTCGTGCAGCCTAACGCTTTGAGCGTCGCGGCGGTGGCATCCCACTGGATCAGCGGCGCATCGGCTTTTTCTGCCAGAATGGCGCGCTGAATGTCCGGATAGTCATAGCCGTTCAGGCTCAGCAGGTTAAGCGCGCCCTGCAGCGGCGGCAGCGTTGGGTTAAACGCGGCGTTTTCCGCATAGCTGCCGCTAAAGATTCGGCCATCACGGCACTGCAGCGCCACGCCGCTCGGGGACTTGCTGTATGGCGTGTGGCTTTTATTCGCCGCGCGAATCGCTGCCTGGCTCAGGTCATCGCCGGACAGGGCGTAACCGTGGTCCTGATCGTCCATCAGCAGCGTTTTGATCTCCAGATCTTTCGGGCCAAACGCGTCGGGCAGATAATCGCCCAGCGTGTGCGGCGCGCGGCCTGGCAGGTTGATGCGCAGCTGCAGCCCGCTGTTCAGCTCGTTCATAAACTGGCGGCAGTGCCCGCAGGGGGTGTAGTTCACGGTAATCGCGCTCAGGGCTTTTTCACCGCGCAGCCAGGCGTGGCTGATGGCGCTCTGCTCGGCGTGCACGGTTTGCTGCATGGTTGCGCCCAGGAACTCCATATTGCCGCCGAAGTACCAGGTTCCGCTGACGCCGCGCGCAATGGCCCCGACGTTAAAGTGGGAGAGATCGGCCCGCGCGCAGGCGGCAGCCAGAGGAAGCAGTGCGAAAGCCAGCGCGTCTTCGTCCAGTCCCGTTGCCTGTTTCAGCATCGTGACCTGCTCCGCGGTCAGCAGGGCGGGGAAGTGTGCATCTGCCAGAACGGGAGCAAGGGCTGACTGCAAATTCTCTGCAAGCTGGGCGAAAGCAGCTTGAAAACGTGGGTGCATGGCGTTTGCCTCATAAAGGTTAATGGATCGGTAGTTTACGGAGCCGTCAGGGCTTTATATGTGATCCAATTCTCATTATGTATGCAACTTATGAAATCAAAATGAAATTTGCGCGACGCATCGCAAATTTTAGCCCATCACCGCCAGAATCAGCGGGAAAATGAACGGGGCCAGCAGGGAGGTGATAATCCCGCAGATCACTAGCGCCAGCGAGCTAAACGCCCCTTCCTGATAATCCAGCTCCGCGCAGCGGGCAGTGCCCAGCGCGTGGGAAGCTGTCCCCATCGACAGCCCTCGTGCCGCTTTAGTGTGAATACGCATCCCGTTTAGCAGGGTGTGGCCAAACACCGCACCGAGAATACCGACGAAAATGACGCACATCGCGCTGATGGCCGGAATACCGCCGAGGCTGCCGCCAACCGCCATCGCGATAGGCGTGGTCACCGATTTAGGCAGGATAGAGGCGGCAATCTGCGGCGAGGCCCCCATCAACAGCGCTACCGACGTGCCGGTGATCATCGCCACCAGGCTGCCCACAAAACAGATGGTAATGATGGATTTCCAGCGGGCGCGGATCTGGTGCAGCTGTTCATATAAAGGAAAGGCGAGCGCCACAACCGCAGGCTGCAGCAGGTCGTTTAAGATTTTGCTGCCGGCAAAGTAGCGTTCGTAAGGAATGCCGGTGAGCAGCAGGAACGGAATAATCACCACCATTGCCACCAGCAGCGGGTTCAGCAACGGCATTTTGAAACGTGCGGCAAGCTTGCGCGCGGCGAAGAATACCGCCAGGGTTAACGGCAGCGACCACCAGATATTGGCCATCATTTTTTTGTTTTCTCCCCAACCACGTTACGTTCGCCATGCACCAGATGCGAACTCCAGCTCACCACCAGGAAAACCACCAGCGTACTGACCGCGCAGGAGACCACAATCGGGCCGAACTGGGCCTTGAGCAAATCAAAATACTGCATGACCCCGACGCCAATGGGCACGAAAAGCAGCGCCATATAGCGAATGAGGACGAAGCAGCCGGGATTGACCCATTTTGCGGGCAGGATTTGCAGCGCCAGCAAAACAAAGAGGATCAGCATACCGATAATGCTGCCGGGAATGACAATCGGAAGCAGCGACGCGATGAAAATCCCGGCATACAGGCAGGCGTATATCAGGACGAATGCGCGCAGATATTGCCAGATAATGTTCAATGATTTGCTCATGGTGATAGTCCTTGCTGAAACGCATTCATCATACAATTAAACCAAAAAATGTGCCACGGATCACATCATGAAATTTGAGCATACCAGACATTCCCGAATGGAACGTCGCGCTTTCCACATACATACAGAGCAGATACTATAGCGCGTCTTTTTTTACAGGTACTGCTATGCGTGTTTTGCTGGCCCCAATGGAAGGCGTGCTCGATTCTCTCGTGCGCGAGCTTCTGACCGAGGTGAACGATTACGATCTCTGCGTGACGGAGTTTCTGCGCGTGGTCGATATGCTGTTGCCGGTAAAATCCTTCTTCCGCCTGTGCCCCGAGCTGCACAACCAGAGCCGGACCTCTTCCGGCACGCTGGTGCGTATTCAGCTGCTCGGCCAGTACCCCGAATGGCTGGCGGAAAACGCCGCCCGCGCGGTTGAGCTGGGCTCTTACGGGGTGGATCTCAACTGCGGTTGTCCGTCGAAGCTGGTTAACGGCAGCGGCGGCGGGGCGACCTTGCTGAAAGATCCTGAGCTGATTTACCGCGGCGCGAAGGCCATGCGTGAGGCCGTGCCTTCGCATTTGCCGGTGACGGTTAAGGTGCGCCTGGGGTGGGACAGCGACGCGCGGCAGTTCGAGATCGCCGATGCGGTGCAGCAGGCCGGGGCCACCGAGCTGGTGGTGCATGGCCGCACCAAAGAGGATGGCTATAAAGCCGAGCGCATAAACTGGCAGGCGATCGGTGAGATCCGCAAGCGCCTCACCATTCCGGTCATCGCCAACGGCGAAATCTGGGATTACGAGAGCGCGCAGGCCTGTCTGAAGGACACCGGCTGCGATGCGGTGATGATCGGTCGCGGCGCGCTGAATGTGCCGAACCTCAGCCGGGTGGTGAAATATAACGAGCCGCGAATGCCGTGGGCAGAGGTCATCACGCTGCTGCAAAAATACAGCCGACTGGAAAAGCAGGGCGATACCGGTTTGTATCACGTCGCGCGAATTAAGCAGTGGCTGAGTTATTTACGTAAAGAGTACGATGAAGCGCTGGGATTATTTCAGGAAATTCGTACATTGCAGACTTCGTCTGATATTGCCCGGGTGATTCAGTCCAAATAATAAGCGTTAAATTGCTCACACTTTTTTAAATCAGAAAACCGTTCTGGTTTTCAACGTGGCGCGACGGTGTTAAGGTGCCACTGTTTTCAACGCAGGATTGTTACTGGTTAACAGGCAAAACCTAAGCGTTTCACAGCATTTTCGCTGTGGAGCGCTTAGGTTTTTTTTTGCCTCTCGTTTATGCAGGAGAGAAATTTGGCTTAGCGCTTTTTACTGATTTTAAAAAAATGAAATATCGACAGGAAATAGAAAATTTCCTGCGGCCGGTTACGCACAAAATACTCAAGCACAGGTTGTTATCATGGCATATAAAAATAAACTCTTTGCGTTCTCCATATTGGCGATATCCCCGCTGTCGATGGCGCAAGACTGGAACGGAACGGTATTAGGTTTTGAAGCGCCACCGGACCCGGTTTTGGGCGAGATGCTCGGTATTCGTAAAATCCTCAACGATAACGGTTTTACGTACAATCTCGGCTATTTAAATGAGATCGGCTGGAACGGCGGTGGCGGATATAACCACGACTCCCACGTGGCCTATATCGACCAGTTCGCGCTGACCTTCAATCAGGATCTGGAGCGCTGGACCGGTATCCCGGACGCGCGTATCGAGGGGAACATCGTCAACCGTAACCACAATGACGACCTCACCACCAAGCGCTTGCAGGACCCTCGCGTTAACTTTAACGACCTGACCCAGGAGAGCTGGGGAGGGCAGTCGATTACCCGTCTGGGCTGGCTGACCTTTGCCCGCAGCTTTGACGACCGGCGTCTGACCTGGCGCATCGGGATGATGAACAAGGTGCAGACCTTCGATCAAATCATCCCCTGTGATTTCCAGCTCCTGTCGCAGTGCGGCGGGAAGTCAGCCAACTCGCTGACGTGGAACAACTGGAACGTTCACACCTGGGGCACCACGCTTGCGTATAAATTAACGCCGACGCTAACCCTGAAGGGCGGCGTGATGGAGCAAAATCCGGAGGCCTCCAGCCGCAGCCACGCGTGGAGCTGGTCGACGAAGGGCAGCAAAGGGGTTTTACTGCCGGTTGAAATCGAAGCGCGTCCGCTGATTAACGGCCTGTCGGGGGCGTACAACCTGGGCGTGGTGTTTACCAACGCGCCGCAAACCGATCTCTATCGCGGCAATTCCGGCGGGGCGGGCGCGACGGACCCGGACGGATTCGATACGCACAGCCGGACCTGGTTCATGTACGCCGGGCTGAACCAGCAGCTTACGCAGCATCAGGATGATCCGAATCGCGGGTTGAGCACCTCTTTCAGCATGAGCCTTGCGGATCAGCGCACCAACTACATGCACCAGGTTTACGCCGCCTCGCTGCGCTACCGCGGGCTGTTTGACGCGCGACCGGAGGACTGGATTGGCTTTGGCTTAACCTGGATTGATATGAGCAGCCAGTACGCCCGCAACCAACGTTACCTGAACAGCGTGAGCGGCGTTAGCGATTACTACAATCCGGCATATCACCCGGTGCCGGGCCATTCCCTTAACGGTGAGTTTTACTACCGTTTTCGTCCCGTGCCGTGGCTTGAGCTGCAGCCGGGCATTCAGTACTGGCACCATCCTGGCGGCGTCAGTCGCACCCAGGATGCCTGGGTTACCGAGCTGAAAACGGTGGTGAGCTTCTAATATCACCGTAGCAAGTTCGATCCGCGTCACGTTTCTGACGCGTGATGCATTGAGGCTATGAATGAAACTGATAGAGTGCCAGAACTGGATTGTTACTGCTTAGGCAGGCAAAACCTGATTTTCTGGCATCTGCCGGAGGTCAGGTTTTTTTGTTTCTGGGGTTCAGATGAAAATCGCCAAGATACTCAATAATAACGTGGTGGTTGTTCAGGATGAGCGCGGGCGCGAACAGGTGGTGATGGGCCGTGGGCTGGCCTTTCAGAAGCGCGTCGGTGAAGCGCTGGATACCGCGTTGGTTGAAAAGGTGTTTGCGTTACAAAGCGATGAGCTGGTGCGTCGACTCGGGGAGTTGCTGAGTCAAATTCCGCTGGAGGTGATGACCACCTGCGACCGCATCATCGGGCTGGCGGCGCAGCGGCTGGGCAAGCTGCAGGAGAGTTTGTATATCACCCTCACCGACCACTGCTACTTTGCGATTGAGCGGCAGAAGAACGGGCTGGCCATCAAAAACGTGCTGCTGTGGGATATTAAACGGCTGTATCCGAAGGAGTTCGAACTAGGGCAGGAGGCGAGGGCCATTATCGCCAGACGACTTAACGTCGAGCTAGAGGAGGATGAGGCCGGGTTTATCGCGCTGCATCTGGTCACCGCGCAGCTGAACAGCGAAATGCCGGAAGTGATGCACGTGACGAGGGTGATGCAGGAGATCCTGCAGCTGGTGAAGTATCAGCTACAGCTTGAGTACGATGAAGACTCGCTCAGCTATCAGCGTTTTGTCACCCACCTGAAGTTTTTTGCCCAGCGGATGCTCACCCGCACCGTGGTGGAAGATGACGATGTCTCGCTGCATACGGCAGTAAAAGACAACTATGCGAAAGCGTGGAAATGCGCCGAGAAAATCGCCCAGCACCTGAACAAAAGCTATCAGCGTGAGCTGACAACCGAAGAAATTATGTTCCTCGCCATTCATATCGAGCGGGTGAGAAAAGAGGGGCGTTAAGCCTCAAACAGGATTGTTACTGCATCACGCAGGCAAAACCTGAGCGCGGCCTTCGTCAGAAGGTCGTTCTCGGGTTTTTTTATTTTTTGTACTCAGTCAACAGGTGCCTGCGGGCATCGGATGTAAGGAAATCGAGATGGAATACCAGGCTTTAGCGAAGGATATTCTCGGCCACGTTGGCGGAAAAGAGAACATCGTCAGTCTTGTACACTGCGCGACCCGGCTTCGCTTCAAACTGAAAGAGAATCAACGGGCGGATGCGGAAGGGCTGAAGAAAAACCCGGGCGTCATCATGGTGGTCGAAAGCGGCGGCCAGTTCCAGGTAGTGATTGGCAACCACGTCCACGACGTCTGGCAGGCGGTGCGCAATGAGGCAGGCCTTACCGATGACGCGCCCGTCGTGGAAGAGAAGGGAGAAAAAGGGAATCTGCTGGGCCGCCTGATTGACATCGTCTCCGGGATCTTCACCCCGTTTATCGGCATTCTCGCGGCCTCCGGTATTCTGAAAGGGCTGCTGGCGCTGGCGGTGGTCTGCGGCTGGCTCACCACCGAAAGCGGCACCTATAAAATCTGGTTCGCCGCCAGCGACGCGCTGTTCTTCTTCTTCCCGCTGGTGCTGGGCTATACCGCCGGGAAAAAATTCGGCGGCAACCCGTTTATTACCATGGTGATCGGCGGGGCGCTCACTCATCCGATGATGATTGCGGCGTTTAACGCCAGCCAGCAGCCGGGCGCGGTATCGGACGCCTTTTTGGGCATTCCTGTCACCTGGTTTAACTACAGCTCGTCGGTGATCCCAATTATTCTCGCCTCGTGGGTGAGCTGCTGGCTGGAAAAACAGAGCACCAGGCTGCTGCCGTCCTCGATGAAAAACTTCTTCGCGCCGCTGATCTGTCTGGGCGTGACCGTGCCGCTGACTTTCCTCGTTATCGGGCCGCTGGCGACCTGGCTGAGCCAGATGCTGGCGAACGGCTATCAGAGCATCTACATTCTGGCACCGTGGCTGGCGGGCGCGGCGATGGGCGCGCTGTGGCAGGTCTGCGTTATTTTTGGCCTGCACTGGGGGCTGGTGCCGCTGATGATTAACAACCTGGCGGTGCTGGGGCATGACTCCATGCTGCCAATGCTGTTGCCCGCGGTGTTTGGTCAGGTAGGGGCAGCGCTGGGGATCTTCCTGCGTACCCGCGATGCCCGTCAGAAAATGCTGGCCGGGTCGTCCGTTACGGCAGGGATTTGCGGTATCACCGAACCCGCTGTGTATGGCGTAAACCTGCCGCTGCGCCGCCCGTTTATTTTTGGCTGCGTGGCGGGAGCAATCGGCGGCGCGATTGTCGGCTTCAGCGATACCCACGTTTACTCCTTCGGCTTCGCCAATATCTTTACCATCGCCCAGATGATTCCGCCGGGTGGGGTAAACGCCACGCTGTGGGGCGGCGTGATCGGCACCGCGGTAGCGCTGGTGCTGAGCTGCGGCCTGACGCTGGTGGCGGGCATGCCGGGACGCGCAGCGCCCGAGGCGGTTACGCCAGCGGGTGAAAACGATGTGCTGGCACCGATGACCGGCACCGTTCTGGCGCTCGACCAGGTGCCGGATACCACGTTTGCCAGCGGCCTGCTTGGCAGCGGTGCCGCGATTATTCCCTCCGATAACAAAGTGGTGGCCCCGTTTGCCGGCGTGGTGGCCTCGCTGTTTCAGACCAAACACGCCATCGGCCTGCTCAGCGACAGCGGTATTGAAGTGTTAATCCACGTGGGGATCGACACCGTGAAGCTCGACGGCAAGCCGTTTACCGCCCACGTGAAGGTGGGCGACAGGGTGCAGCCGGGCGACCTGCTGCTGGAGTTTGATCGTCAGGCGATTATCGATGCCGGATATGACCTGGCGACGCCGATCATTATCAGTAACAGCGATGAGTATCGTGACGTGGTGACCGTGGCGGCAACATCCGTCAATGCCGGTGCGCCGTTACTCAGCGTAAGCCATCAATAACAGGAGAACGTGATGAAAACTTTCCCGGACGATTTTTTTTGGGGCGGCGCGGTTGCCGCGAATCAGGTAGAAGGCGCGTATCTGGAGGAGGGGAAAGGGCTATCCACCTCAGACGTTCAGCCGCAGGGCGTCTTCGGCCCGGTGGTTGAACGCGTGGCGGGCGACAGCGGCATCAAGGATGTCGCCATCGACTTCTATCATCGCTACCCGGAAGACATCAAACTGTTCGCTGAGATGGGCTTTAGCTGCCTGCGCGTCTCCATTGCCTGGACCCGCATTTTTCCGAACGGCGACGAGCAGCAGCCTAACGAAGCGGGGCTGGCATTTTACGACCGGCTGTTTGACGAGCTGGCCGCGCACAATATCACCCCGCTGGTGACGCTGTCGCATTACGAAATGCCGTGGGGGCTGGTGAAGCAGTACGGCGGGTGGGGCAGCCGCCAGACCATTGGGTTCTTCGAGCGCTACGCCCGTACCGTGTTTGCGCGCTACAAGGAGAAGGTGAAGCTCTGGCTGACCTTCAACGAGATCAACATGTCCCTGCACGCGCCGATGACCGGCGTGGGCCTGCCGGCAACCAGCAGCAAAGGGGAGGTGTACCAGGCGATCCATCATCAGCTGGTGGCCAGCGCGCTGGCGGTGAAGGCCTGCCACG
Organism: Enterobacter sp. UCD-UG_FMILLET; assembly: GCF_000762975.1. Lineage (NCBI taxonomy): Bacteria > Pseudomonadati > Pseudomonadota > Gammaproteobacteria > Enterobacterales > Enterobacteriaceae > Enterobacter > Enterobacter sp. UCD-UG_FMILLET. The sequence continues at coordinate 446,526 of NZ_JRJC01000036.1, read as the reverse complement.
AGATTATCCCGGATGCCAGAATCGGCAACATGCTGCTGGGCGGCCTGATGTATCCGCTGACCTGCAAGCCGGAAGATGTTCTGGAGACGCTGCAGGAAAACCGCGCGTGGCAATTCTTTGGTGACGTGCAGTGCCGTGGCGCCTATCCGGGCTATATGCAGCGCTTCTTCCGCGACAGCGGGATTCAGCTTGAGGTAACGGATGCCGATCGCGAGGCGCTGAAATCGACCGTTGATTTTATCTCCTTCAGCTACTACATGACGGGCTGCGTCACCGCGGATGAGGCCCTCAACCAGCAGGCGCGCGGCAACATCCTGAGCATGGTGCCAAACCCGCATCTGGCCAGTTCTGAATGGGGCTGGCAGATTGACCCCATCGGCCTGCGCACCCTGTTGAACGTGCTCTGGGATCGCTATCAAAAGCCGTTGTTTATTGTGGAAAATGGCCTCGGGGCGAAGGATAAACCGGATGCGAACGGCGTGGTGCAGGATGACTATCGCATCAGCTACCTTAACGACCACCTGGTGCAGGTGCGTGAAGCCATTGACGACGGCGTTGAGGTGATGGGGTATACCAGCTGGGGGCCAATCGACCTGGTGAGCGCGTCTAAAGCTGAACTTTCTAAGCGCTACGGCTTTATTTACGTCGATCGCGATGACAGCGGTAACGGCACGCTGGCGCGCAGCCGTAAGAAAAGTTTCTACTGGTATAAAGAGGTTATTGCCACAAAAGGCGCTTCGCTGAAAGACTGATATTAAAGCCGTTGCCCGGCTCAGAGCCGGGCAAATGAATCAGAAAATCATCTTGAATACGCCGGTAACCACTAAGAGCCCTATCAGAAATATAATTAAAATAACCCACAGTAATATTTTCATTCCTTTCTCCCGCTCATGTATGTCCTGAATAAGTGTAGCAGCGTATTTATATTTGGCGTGAATGCATTGAATTTAATCATTCTCTTCGGGAATAAATTTCCGGGTATTAAAATGTATGACAATTTGCGGATTGCCACGCGTTACTAAAAAAATGAGCGACATCGAGCGTAACGTGCGCCTTTATTTTTTGAGTGTATGGCGTCATGAAACGTTCTCTTATTTTATCTCTGAGTGCTCCCTTCGCTTTTATTCTGGCAGCCTGTGCGCCTGAACATGCCACGGTATCTCCCGTTAAAACGCAAACCGCTGCGGCGTCGGTGAATACGGTTCTGAATCATCAGGACTGGCCGAAGAATGAGTGGTGGAAAGCGTATAACGATCCCCAGCTTAACGGGCTGATTGCAAAAGCGTTGAGCGATGCGCCGGATATGCAGATTGCCCGCCAGCGCATAACGCTTGCCGAAGCCCAGGCCAAAGCCGCAATGGCCGCTGACGGTCCGCAGATTGATTTTTCCGCCGATGCGGAACGCCAGAAAATGTCCGCCGAAGGGCTGATGGGGCCTTTTGCCCTTACCGACCCGGCTGCAGGCACCACCGGGCCGTGGTACACCAACGGCACCTTTGGCCTGACCGCAGGCTGGGAGCTCGATCTGTGGGGGAAAAATCGCGCCCGGGTCGAGGCCCGGATTGGCAAAGTGAATGCGCAAAAAGCGGAACTGGAGCAAACCCGCCAGCTGCTGGCCAGCAGCGTGGCGCGGCTCTACTGGGAGTGGCAAACTCAGGCCGCCGCGGGGGAGGTTCTCGCGCAGATCAAACATGAGCAGGACAATATTATCGGCGCCGACCGCGAGCTGTATCAGCACGGGATCACCTCCTCCGTGGAAGGGGTGGAAACCGATATCAACGCCAACAAAACCGAAGAACAGCTGGCAGAAGTCAACGGGAAGATGAAAGCCGTTGAGGCGCGTCTGGTCGCGCTGACGAATTCTTCCTCCGTAACGCTTACGCGGCATGCGCTGCCGACGGTAGAGGCCTCGTTACCGCCGACGCTCGGTTATGAACTGCTGGCACGCCGTCCGGATCTTCAGGAGGCGCACTGGTACATCGAAGCCTCCATGAGCGAGGTGGAGGCCGCCAGAGCGGCTTTCTATCCTGACGTGAACCTGATGGCGTTCTTACAGCAGGATGCCCTCCATCTGAGCGATCTGTTTCGCGCTTCAGCGCAGCAGATGGGCGTGACCGCCGGGCTGACGCTGCCGATCTTCGACAGCGGCAGGCTGAACGCCAGCCTGGATATCGCCCAGGCGCAGAACAATCTCTCGGTCGCGAACTACAACAAAGCGGTGGTCGAAGCGGTCAATCAGGTGGCGCGCACGGCCAGCGAAGTCGAAACGCTGACGGCGAAGAACCGCCATCAGCAGCAGGTCGAAAAAGATGCGGCGCGGGTTGTGGCGCTGGCGCAGGCGCGTTTCAGCGCGGGGATTGTTGCGGGCTCCCGGGTCAGTGAAGCCAGAATACCGGCCCTCAGGGAAGACCTCGCCGGACTGTTGCTGAAAGGCCAGTATATCGACGCCACGCTGCAGCTCACGTCGGCGCTGGGCGGCGGCTATCATCATGGCTAAAAATGGTCATTATCTATACTTACCTCTTTGCAGTTTTTCAGGAGGTGAGTATGACCAGAGTAGCGATAGTGACCGCATCGGATTCCGGGATTGGTAAAACCACGGCGCTGATGCTCGCAGAGCGCGGTTTTGATATTGGCGTCACCTGGCACTCGGATGAAAAAGGGGCGCTGGAAACCTGCCGCGAAGTTGAGGCGCAGGGGCAGCGCGCAGAGGCTATCCATCTTGATTTAAGCACGCTGCCGGAAGGCGCAAAGGCTATTGAAACGCTGATTGCGCGTTTTGGTCGGCTGGACGTGCTGGTTAACAATGCCGGAGCGATGACCAAAGCGCCGTTCCTTGAGATGCCGTTTGACGACTGGCGGAACATTTTCACCGTCGACGTGGACGGCGCGTTTCTCTGCTCACAAATTGCCGCCCGGCAGATGGTGAAGCAGGGGAAAGGTGGGCGGATTGTGAACATTACCTCGGTGCATGAGCACACGCCGCTGCCGGAGGCCAGCGCCTACACGGCGGCAAAACACGCGCTCGGCGGGTTAACCAAATCCATGGCGATGGAACTGGTTAAGCACAACATTCTGGTGAACGCCGTCGCGCCGGGCGCCATTGCCACACCGATGAACGACATGGACGACAGCGAAGTGAAGGAAGGCTCAATGCCTGAGATCCCGCTGGCGCGGCCGGGCCACACCAAAGAGATTGCCAGCCTGGTGGCGTGGCTGTGCGACAGCGACGCCAGCTACACGACGGGGCAATCGTTTATTGTCGACGGGGGCTTTATGCTGGCGAACCCGCAGTTTAAGCCGGAGGGGTAGGTTACTTTCTCCCTCTTCCTGTGGGAGAGGGTTAGGGTGCGGGCATCAGGCCGCGCCCGGCTACTCCTCATCCCGCGTCTTTTCCCGATGCTTCAGCCACAGCCTGACCCCAATCACCGCCACCACCACCAGAATCAACCACGCCCAGTGCTTCAGGTGCTGGTCGAGATTATGCAGCCACGGGCCAATCACTTCGCCCCCGACGTAGCCGAGCGTCGTAAAGATCAGCGCCCAGGCTATCGCACCAAGAACATTGAGCGGCAGGAAAATTTTTGGCGGCAGATGGCTGGCGCCAATCAGTATCGGCCCGATAATGCGAAAGCCATACATAAAGCGCGTGCCGATGACGAACAGATAGGGATGACGTTGAATGAGCCGTTGAGCGCGGCGGATTTTCTTCTGATGCTTTGCGAAACGCTTAAGCAACGTGGGCCCGAAGCGCAGCCCGAGAAAGTAGAGCAGCTGATCGCCAATCATTCCGCCGAGCGCGACCGCTGCGACGACCAGCGGGAATTTCAGCAATCCCTGATGCGCGGCGACGCCGCCTAACAGCGTGATGGTTTCACCTTCCGCCACGCTACCGACGACCAGCGCGGCATATCCATATTGTTCAATGAGTGCGTTAATATCCATTACGTAAATGTTATCTCCCTCAGCATACCTCGTTTAATCATATACCCCATGAATCAACAGCGGGGAAATCAACGGAAATTTCCCACTGTACATAAAATAATCTAAAGCCTGCATTATACTTAAGGTATCGCTGACGGGCCGACAACAAGGGGGCGCTATGAACCATGTCTGGGGACTTTTCTCCCATCCCGATCGTGAAATGCATGTCATTAAAAGTGAGAACGAAACGGTCTCGCATCATTACACGCACCACGTGCTGCTGATGGCGGCGGTGCCGGTAATATGCGCTTTTATCGGAACAACACAAATCGGCTGGAACTTCGGTGACGGTACCGTGGTTCAGCTTTCCTGGTTTACCGGACTCTATCTGGCCATCGTTTTTTATGGCCTGATGCTGGCGGGTGTGGCGATAATGGGCCGCGTCATTCACTGGATGGCGCGTAACTACCCGCAACGTCCATCGCTGGCGCACTGTATGGTCTTTGCCGGATATGTCGCGACCCCGCTGTTCTTAAGCGGTATTGTTGCGCTCTATCCACTGGTCTGGCTGTGCGCGCTGATCGGTACCATTGCCCTCTTTTACACCGGGTATCTGCTGTATCTGGGGGTTCCAACCTTCCTGAATATCAATAAAGAAGAAGGCCTGAGTTTTTCCAGTTCAACGCTCGCCATCGGGGTGCTGGTGCTGGAGGCGCTACTGGCGCTGACGGTTATTCTTTGGGGTTACGGATACCGTCTCTTCTGAGTTCACTGCATTGCTGGCGTAAATGCCAGCAATGCAGCATCTGTTCACGATTATCCGCTGGCGACAACGCCCGGTGACCGCTATGATGCCGAAGCCAGCCTGTGTTTATCCGTTGATACAGGCGGTGTACGTCATGACGTGCGTGAATAATTATCAGAAGTCTCACCATGCTGAAATTCCGAGTCTCTTTACTTAGCCTGGCGCTGTTGCTGGGCGCGTCTGCTGCCGTGCCGGCCGTCGCTAAAACGCCCGCGGTGACCGCCGCCACTGCTCAGCCGCAAATTGCGTCCGGCAGCGCGATGATTGTCGATCTCAACACCAATAAGGTGATCTACGCCAGCCATCCGGACCTGGTGCGCCCGATCGCCTCAATTACCAAATTAATGACCGCGATGGTGGTGCTTGATGCCCATCTGCCGCTGGACGAAAAATTGAAAGTGGATATCAGCCACACGCCGGAGATGAAGGGGATCTACTCCCGCGTGCGCCTGAACAGTGAGATCAGCCGTAAGTATATGCTGCTGCTGGCGCTGATGTCGTCTGAAAACCGCGCGGCGGCGAGCCTGGCGCACCACTATCCGGGCGGCTATGACGCCTTTATCCGCGCGATGAACGCGAAAGCCAAAGCGCTGGGGATGACCAATACGCACTACGTTGAACCGACGGGTCTGTCGATCAACAACGTCTCCACGGCCCGCGATCTGACGAAACTGCTGATTGCCAGCAAACAGTATCCGCTGATTGGTCAGCTCAGCACCACGCGTGAGGATATGGCGACGTTCTCTAACCCGTCCTATACGCTGCCGTTCCGCAACACTAACCATCTGGTATACCGCGATAACTGGAACATTCAGCTAACGAAAACCGGCTTTACCAACGCGGCAGGACACTGTCTGGTGATGCGCACCGTGTTTAACGGTAAGCCGGTGGCGCTGGTGGTGATGGATGCCTTCGGCAAATATACCCACTTCGCGGACGCGAGCCGCCTGCGTACCTGGATTGAAACCGGGAAAGTGCAGCCCGTTCCGGCCGCAGCATTGACGTATAAAAAGCAGAAAGCGGAACAGATGGCGACGGCGCAGAACGATTGAGTCGTTTGTGCGCGCTGATGCCCTCACCCCGACCCTCTCCCACAGGGAGAGGGAGAAAACACAAAAAACGGTAACCCAGTTACCGTTTTGCTTTTATTCCGGCAGCGTCCAATCCCCGTCGTTGAGCGAGCGCTGCATAATCACCGTATCCCGCCAGTCGCCTTTCTTATAGCCCACGCTACGCAGCTGACCGACAATCACGAAGCCATGCTTTTTATGCAGCCGCAATGAGCCGGCATTATTGTTGCCATCTCCCACCACGGCAATCATCTGCCGCCACGGCCCTTGCTCGCATCGTTCAATTAGCGCATCCATCAGTGCCGAGCCAAAACCGCGCCCGGTGATGCTGGCATCCACGTAAATCGACTCTTCCAGGGTATAGCGGTAGGCGTGTCGCGGGCGGTAAGGCGTGGCGTAGCAGTAGCCCACCACGATGCCGCGATAGAGCGCAATAAGCCATGGTAAACCGTTCTCAGCCACGCTTTTCATACGCTGACGCATTTCGTCGATGGTGGGGGGGACTTCTTCAAATGACGCGCGCCCGTGCAGCACATGCCAGGCATAGATCGCGGCGATGGCATGCACATCATCGGGAAGGGCATCGCGCACTTCCAGTTCGGTCTCGGATAAAACATCAATAGCCGACATGATGTGCCCGCTCCTCGTTATAGAAAGCCGGAGAAACGTTTCTCCGGCATCAGAAAGATACTCTATTACGATTAAGGCGCGCTAAACAATCTCTCAAATTTGGCTGTAGGAATTAATCAGACGCTTGCGTTATGCGCTGCTCCGCGTCTGCCTCTTCTTTCCAGTATTTCTTCCGCGTTGTTTTACCAATGCCGGGATTCATGCTGTTTGTAGGGTCATTCTCGCGATAAAACTGCTTAAGTGCGTCAGGGGCTTTATAAAGATGCCCGACGTTATGTTCCGCAGGATATTGTGCGCCGCGTTCACGCAGCAGGGCGAGCATCTGCTCCTTCAGTTCGTGTGCATCGACCCCTTTTTTGACGATGTAATCCTGATGGAAGACATAACACATAAAGTGGCCGTAATAGAGCTTATGCACCAGCTTGCCGTCGATTTCCGGCGGGAGGTGCTCAAACCACTCGGTGTCGTTACGGCGCAGGGCGATATCCAGCGCCAGAATATCTTCCACCTCTTCCGAATGCACCGCCTGATAACGGATGGCGGCGCCTGCGGCGGCAAAACGGTGCAGGAACGCTTTGCTGCCCTCTTCAGGCGTACAGGCAAAGAAATCCCCTTCGGCGGTTTTGAAGAACTCGGTCAGCCAGCTCTGCGCTTCGGCAATTCCGTCCCCGGCCATTTTCAGAAGCAGGTGATGTTCGTACTTATCGCGCCAGGTTTTCATCCGCTCCGGCAGATGCGCCGGGAAAACGTTGCCCAGCTTCTGCATAAAGCGGTCGGTGAAGTGCGGTTTGAACAGCGACACTTTCTCCAGCATCGCGTCGGTGCGTCCCTTCATGGTGAAGAAGAACGGCATTTTGTCGGTGCCGAGTTTGTCGATCATCAGGAACGTATCTTTGCCGTAGCGCTCGGCGATGTCGTAAATGTCCCGGTGCATGTACTCGCCCGCCACCGGCAGATGGGTAAATTCGCCCAGAATATGACGACGAATTTCGGTCAGAACGTCAGGCTGATTGGTACCGATGTAAAACACCTGCTGCTTTTTCTCCGCCGGGAAGGTATCGAGGCGCACGGCAAAAACGGCAAGCTTCCCGGCGCAGCCGGAGGATTCAAACAGGCGGTCCGGGTCGGCGTTGTAGCGCGCCGGCGTATCGGCGTCGATATCCCGCACGCGGGTCACGTAGTCGTGATCGTGCGCGTGGCGGCCGTCGTGCTGCACGTCTTCGTCCTTCACGCGATCGTCGTCAAGCTTGCTGAGGATCTGTTCCGGCGTCGCGCCGAGATCGATTCCCAGGTGGTTCACCAGCGTCAGCTTGCCGTTTTCGTCAATACGGGCAAACAGCGACATCTCGGTATAGGCCGGGCCGCGCTGCACCAGCGAGCCGCCGGAGTTGTTGCAAATTCCGCCAACCACCGAGGCGCCAATGCAGGAGGAGCCAATCACCGAGTGCGGCTCACGGCCCAGCGGCTTAAGCGCTTTTTCGAGGGAATAGAGCGTCGTGCCGGGGAACGCGAGCACCTGCTCGCCTTTGTCCAGCAGGTGCAGCTTGTCGAGGCGCAGGGTGCTGATAATCACGATGTCGCGATCGTAATCGTTGCCGTTCGGCGTGGAGCCTTCGGTGAGGCCGGTGTTGGCCGCCTGCATTAAAATAATCTTGTCGGCCGCGACGCAGGCGCTCAGCACGCGCCACAGCTCCAGCAGCGTGCCGGGGAAGACCACCGCCAGCGCCTCGCCCTGACCGGAGCGGAAACCTTTGCGGTAGCGGGCGGTTTTGGCCGGGTCGGTAAGCAGGTGAGAGGAGCCAACCAGGCGCGACAGTTCGTTAATAAAAGCCGTGTTATCGTTTGTTCGAACAGAAGACATCTTCCACTCCTTGTGGTGGGGCAAATTTCTCGCTGTAAAGCATAGCGCGATTAACTGTTAAGCGGTCGAGTATTCACGAGAAAAATCAGAGAATAACCCTGCAACGTTCAGAGGGTTTGTGGCACACTGCGCTTTTCGCACGGTATGGCCGAGATCGTCCGGCGGTTATTGATGAGAGAGTAAAACGACATGAAATGGCTATGTTCTGTAGGTGTCGCCGTCAGCCTGGCGCTGCAACCTGCGCTGGCAGAGGATTTGTTTGGTAATCACCCGCTCACGCCTGAAGCACGGGACGCGTTTGTCACTGAATTGCTCAAAAAAATGACGGTCGATGAGAAAATCGGCCAGCTGCGTCTTATTAGCGTCGGCCCGGATAACCCGAAAGAGGCCATCCGCGAGATGATCAAAGACGGGCAGGTAGGGGCCATCTTTAATACCGTCACCCGCCAGGATATCCGCAAGATGCAGGATCAGGTGATGGATCTCAGCCGCCTGAAAATTCCGCTGTTCTTCGCCTATGACGTAGTGCACGGCCAGCGTACCGTCTTCCCGATTAGCCTCGGCTTAGCCTCTTCCTTTAACCTCGACGCGGTGAAAACCGTCGGGCGCGTGTCGGCTTATGAAGCGGCGGACGACGGCCTGAACATGACCTGGGCGCCAATGGTGGACGTCTCGCGCGATCCGCGCTGGGGCCGCGGCTCGGAAGGCTTTGGTGAGGATACGTATTTAACCTCCACGATGGGTAAAACCATGGTGGAAGCGATGCAGGGCAAAAGCCCGGCGGACCGCTACTCGGTGATGACCAGCGTCAAACACTTCGCGGCCTATGGCGCGGTTGAAGGCGGGAAAGAGTACAACACCGTGGACATGAGCCCGCAGCGCCTGTTCAACGACTACATGCCGCCGTACAAGGCTGGTCTGGACGCGGGCAGCGGCGCGGTGATGGTGGCGCTGAACTCGCTGAACGGCACGCCTGCGACCTCTGATTCCTGGCTGCTGAAAGACGTGCTGCGCGACCAGTGGGGCTTTAAGGGCATCACCGTTTCTGACCACGGCGCGATTAAAGAGCTGATCAAACACGGCACGGCGTCCGATCCGGAAGACGCGGTGCGCGTGGCGCTCAAGTCTGGCATCAACATGAGCATGAGCGACGAGTACTACAGCAAATACCTGCCGGGTCTGGTGAAGAGCGGCAAGGTCACGATGGCGGAGTTGGACGATGCCGCGCGCCACGTGCTGAACGTGAAATATGACATGGGTCTGTTTAACGATCCTTACAGCCACCTGGGTCCGAAAGACTCTGACCCGGCAGATACCAACGCCGAAAGCCGCCTGCACCGCAAAGAAGCGCGTGACGTGGCGCGCGAAAGCCTGGTGCTGCTGAAAAACCGCCTCGATACGCTGCCGCTGAAAAAATCCGGCACTATTGCCGTGGTGGGCCCGCTGGCCGACAGCAAGCGCGACGTGATGGGCAGCTGGTCTGCCGCAGGCGTGGCCGACCAGTCCGTGACCGTGCTGACCGGGATTAAGAGTGCCGTGGGTGATAACGCGAAAGTGGTGTACGCCAAAGGGGCGAACGTCACCAACGATAAAGACATCGTCACCTTCCTCAATCAGTACGAGGAAGCGGTGAAGGTCGATCCGCGCACGCCGAAGGAGATGATCGACGAGGCGGTGAATACCGCGAAACAGTCTGATGTGGTTGTCGCGGTCGTGGGCGAAGCGCAGGGTATGGCGCACGAGGCCTCCAGCCGTACCGACATCACCATCCCGCAGAGCCAGCGCGATCTGATCGCTGCCCTGAAAGCCACCGGCAAGCCGCTGGTGCTGGTGCTGATGAACGGGCGTCCGCTGGCGCTGGTGAAAGAGGACCAGCAGGCTGACGCCATTCTGGAAACCTGGTTTGCCGGTACCGAAGGCGGTAACGCCATCGCCGACGTGCTGTTTGGTGATTACAACCCGTCGGGCAAGCTGCCGATGTCCTTCCCGCGCTCCGTCGGGCAGTTCCCGGTGTACTACAGCCACCTGAACACCGGTCGCCCGTATAACGCCGACAAGCCGAACAAGTACACGTCCCGTTACTTCGACGAAGCTAACGGCCCGCTGTATCCGTTTGGTTACGGCCTGAGCTACACCACCTTCAAGGTTTCTGACGTGAAAATGTCGGCGCCGACCCTGAAGCGTGACGGCAAAGTTACCGCCAGCGTTGAGGTGACCAACACTGGCAAGCGCGAAGGGGCAACGGTGATTCAGATGTACGTCCAGGATGTCACCGCCTCGATGAGCCGTCCTGTTAAGCAGCTGCGCGGCTTCGAGAAGGTCAATCTGAAGCCTGGCGAAACCCAAACCATCAGCTTCCCGATTGACGTGGACGCGCTGAAGTTCTGGAACCAGCAGATGAAATACGATGCGGAGCCAGGCAAGTTTAACGTCTTTATCGGGGTGGACTCCGCCCGCGTGAATAAAGGCGAGTTCGAGCTGCTGTAACCTTCCTTCCTTTGCATCCCCCGGTTTCCGGGGGATGCGTCTTACCTTATGCTAAAAAGGCATTTTGCCGGGTAAATCCGCCGTTTTAAGCTACGCTTTTCTCTCAAGCCTCTGAAAAAGGCGATAAAAAAATGAGGACAGCGGAATGACGATTAAAACGGGGATGGTAGCTTCTGCGGCGCTACTCGCAGCGCTAAGCCTGCCGCTACAGGCGGCGGAGCCGGTAAAAGTGGGCTCAAAGATCGATACCGAAGGTGCGCTGCTCGGCAATATTATTTTGCAGGTGCTTGAAAGCCACGGCGTGAAAACCGTCAATAAAGTTCAGCTGGGCACCACGCCCGTCGTGCGCGGGGCGATCACCTCCGGCGAGCTGGATATCTATCCGGAATACACCGGCAACGGGGCATTCTTCTTCAAAGATGAAAACGATCCGGCATGGAAAAACGCCAAAGCCGGGTATGAGAAAGTCAAAAAACTCGACGCGGAACAGAACAAGCTGGTCTGGCTGACGCCGGCCCCGGCCAACAACACCTGGACTATCGCCGTGCGCAAGGACGTGGCGGAGAAAGGTAAGCTGACGTCTCTGGCGGATCTCAGCCGCTATCTGAAAGAGAAGGGCGACTTTAAGCTTGCTGCATCCGCGGAGTTTATCGAGCGTCCTGACGCGCTCCCGGCGTTTGAAAAAGCCTACGACTTCAAGCTCGACCAGGCGCAGCTGCTCTCGCTGGCGGGCGGGGATACGGCGGTAACCATTAAGGCGGCGGCGCAGCAAACTTCCGGTGTTAACGCGGCAATGGCCTACGGCACCGACGGCCCGGTGGCGGCGCTCGGCCTGCAAACCCTGACCGATCCTAAAGGCGTACAGCCGATTTACGCCCCGACTCCGGTCGTGCGTGAGGCGGTGCTGAAAGCCTATCCGGAGATTGCCGACTGGCTCAAACCCGTCTTCGAAAAACTGGATGAAAAAACGCTGCAACAGCTGAATGCCAGCATTGCCGTCGAGGGGCTGGATGCCAAAAAAGTGGCCGCCGACTTCCTGAAACAACAAGGGCTTGTGAAGTAACGGGAAAGGGCTGTGCCAATAAAATGTCATAACCGCGTCCTGCTGCTGCTGGCCTGCGTGGCCATCGCGGCAGCCGCGCTGCCGTTTGTGAATGTCGCACCTAACCGCCTGATGTCAGGGGAAGGGCGCTATCTCTGGGAAGTGTGGGCATTCACGCCGTGGTTGCTGGCGGCGTCGCTGGGCGCGTGGGTTGCGCTATCGCTCTGGCAAGGGCGCACGGCGCAGTGGCTGACGCTGCTCCTCTCTGAAGGGCTCTTCATCGTGCTGTTCTGGAGCGCCGGGCTGGCGGCGACGCATATGGCGTCGGCGGAAAGTCCGCTGGCGAGAACCACAATAGGAAGCGGCCTCTGGCTGTGGCTGGCGCTCTGTCTGCTGGCCAGCAGCGACGCTATTCGTCGACTTATCTCCAGCGCCGTCTGGCGCTGGGTGCTCAACGCGCAGATATGGTGTATTCCCTTGTTCCTGCTGTTCAGCGGTGAGCTGAACAATCTCTCGCTGCTGAAAGAGTACGCCAACCGTCAGGAGGTGTTTGATGATGCCCTCGCGCAGCACCTGACGATCCTTTTTGGCATGCTGATCCCGGCTCTGCTGGTCGGGATACCGCTCGGCATGTGGTGCTATCGCCATCCTTCACGCCAGGGTGGGGTTTTTACCGTCCTCAACATTATCCAGACCATTCCCTCCGTCGCGCTGTTTGGCCTGCTGATTGCGCCGCTGGCCGGGCTGGTGAAGTCGTTTCCGGTGCTGGGAACGCTCGGCATAGCCGGAACGGGGTTAACGCCCGCGCTTATCGCGCTGGTGCTGTATGCGCTGCTGCCGCTGGTGCGCGGCGTGGTCGCGGGGCTGAGTCAGGTCGCGCCGGATGTTCTTGAAAGCGCCCATGCGATGGGGATGAGCGCACGGCAGTGTTTTTGGAAAATTCAGCTGCCGCTGGCGCTGCCCCTGCTGCTGCGCAGCCTGCGGGTGGTGGCGGTACAAACCGTCGGCATGGCGGTGATTGCGGCGCTGATTGGCGCGGGAGGCTTTGGCGCGCTGGTGTTCCAGGGGCTGCTCAGCAGTGCCCTCGATCTGGTGTTACTGGGCGTGGTGCCCACGATTGCGCTGGCGGTTGTCGTCGACGCGCTGTTTGCCTTATGGCTCGCGCTGCTCAGGAGAAGAGCCAATGATTGAATTTCACGATGTCAGTAAAACCTTCGCCGGTCACCCGGCGGCGAGCCACCTGAACCTGAACTTTGCCGAGGGCGCGTTTTCCGTGCTGATTGGCACCTCTGGGTCGGGCAAGTCCACCACGCTGAAGATGATCAACCGTCTGGTTGAGCATGATAGCGGGCTGATCCGCTTTGCCGGAGAAGAGATCCGCAGCCTGCCGGTGCTGGAGCTGCGTCGGCGGATGGGCTATGCCATTCAGTCTATCGGCCTGTTTCCCCACTGGACGGTGGCGCAGAACATCGCCACCGTGCTGCAGCTGGAGAAATGGTCGCGAGCAAAAATCGCTGACCGGGTGGATGAGCTGATGTCGCTGCTGGGGTTAGAGCCCGCGCTGCGCGATCGCTATCCGCACCAGCTTTCCGGAGGCCAGCAGCAGCGCGTGGGCGTGGCGCGCGCGCTGGCGGCCAACCCGCAGGTGCTGCTGATGGATGAACCCTTCGGCGCGCTGGATCCGGTCACGCGCGGGGCGCTGCAGGCGGAGATGACCCGCATTCACCGCATTCTCGGACGCACGATCGTTCTCGTGACGCACGATATTGATGAAGCCCTGCGCCTGGCCGACCATCTGGTGCTGATGGATCATGGCGAAGTGGTGCAGCAGGGCTCGCCGCTTGAGCTATTAACATGGCCGAAGAACGACTTTGTGCGCGAGTTTTTTGGCCGCAGCGAGCTGGGCGTGAGGCTGCTCTCCCTGCGCACGGTCAGCGATTATATGCGTCGGGAGGAGGTGCCGGTGAGCGGCGAACCGCTGCAGGCGCAGATGAGCCTGCGGGATGCCCTCTCGGCGTTCGTCGCGCGCCAGTGCGAGGTATTGCCCGTCTCTGACTCGCGCGGTACGCCGTGCGGAACCTTACATTTTCGCGATCTGCTGGCCGGGGAGGTGACGCGTGAAGGCACTGCGTGATCCGCTCCTCTGGCTGGTAGCGCTCTTTGTCGCCTTACTGTTTCTGATGCCCCACAGCGCGGTGCTGTTTAACAGCCTCTTTCCCGGGCTGCCGCGGCCGGTGTATCAGCAGGAGAGCTTTATTAATCTCGCCCTGGCGCATCTCTGGCTGGTGGCGCTCTCAAGCGCCATCGCGGTTGTGCTGGGCGTGGGGGCGGGCATCGCGGTCACGCGGCCTGCGGGCAAGGAGTTTCGTCCGCTGGTGGAGACGATAGCGGCGATTGGCCAGACGTTTCCCCCGGTGGCTGTGCTGGCGATAGCGGTTCCAGTGATGGGCTTTGGTCAGCAGCCCGCCATTATTGCGCTGATTTTATACGGCGTATTGCCGGTACTGCAGGGCACGCTGGCGGGCCTCGCGGCGGTACCGGCGTCAGTGCTGAGTGTGGCAGAAGGGATGGGGATGAGTCGCGGCCAGCGGCTGCGCAAGGTTGAACTCCCGCTTGCGGCGCCGGTTATCATTGCCGGGATCCGCACATCGGTGATTATCAACATCGGGACGGCGACCATTGCGTCTACGGTCGGTGCCAATACGCTGGGAACGCCGATTATTATCGGCCTGAGCGGGTTTAATACGGCTTATATCGTGCAGGGGGCGGTGCTGGTCGCGCTGGCGGCAATCGTCGTCGATCGCCTTTTTGAGCGGCTGGCGCTGTACCTCAGCCGACACCGCCGCGAACAATAAACGAGTATCCTGCCAGCATCACGCCGCCGATACCGCTCACGGCCATCAGGACAAAAAGGGTAATAATGGCCAGTTTGGTTGCCTTCATCATGTGCTCCTGTTGTTAACGGAACAATTATACGGTGAAGCGCAGCTGTTAATGAACCATTAAATGCCGTTATGGCTCATCCGGGCCAAGGGAATATACCGGGTAACCATTCTCTCGCCATTGTGTCAGCAGCAGCTGCTGCGTGGTGGAGGGCACTTCCCCACACCAGACCAGCAGGGTCTGACCGTCGAAAAACTCAGGCTTAAGCTGCGCCAGGGAATGCGCCAGGACATCCACGCGCCAGCCCTTCTGGGTCGCAATCCACGCTTCCAGCCACAGGCGGGTGGTATCGTGCACGTTCCAGCCGACCACCAGCGCATCTTTTCCGGCTTTGTTCTTCGCCGAGGCAAGGCAGACGGCAATGTAGTTGATCAGCACCCCGTCGAGCAGGCTGAGCAGCGCCTGCAGGGTGGACTGCTGGCACTGCAGGCGTCGACGGAGCGGAATGAAAAGATGGGAGATCAGCGTCTGTGCCGGATAGTCTCGGCCCTGCTCTTTTATCCATCCGCGCAGGCGCTGAAGATTGCCCGCCTGCAGAAGCCGAAGCAGGGTTTCCTGCTGTTCGCGCCAGAGGTGCTGCGTGTCAGGATCGTCGTGGCTCAACAGGGATTTCACTTTCCCGACCTGCACTCCGTTGTCGATCCAGCTTTTTATTTCGCGGATACGGTCGATATCGGCCTCATTAAAGAGGCGATGCCCACCGTCCGTTCTTTGCGGTTTGAGCAATCCATACCGTCGCTGCCACGCCCGTAGGGTAACGGGATTGATATCACAAAGGAGTGCCACTTCACCTATCGTGTAAAGCGCCATATTCGCCCCCTGGCTTACGCGTCCCCAGCTTAACTGTAGACCCACTTTGGCGAACCAGGAAGAATTGATTGATTTTTGAACAAACAATGCGAAGCATGCGCGATATTTAGAAAAATGTGTGATAACGGGCACGATTTTGCGCTTTTTTGGGATGCTTCAAAGAAAGTAAACCCGCATCAGTGTATGTTACGCGTTTTTAGCGTGTGCGGTTTTGAGTATGTACGAGTTTAATCTGGTGCTGCTGTTGCTTCAGCAGATGTGCGTGTTTCTGGTCATCGCCTGGCTGATGAGCAAAACGCGCCTGTTTATCCCGCTGATGCAGGTCACCGTACGTCTGCCGCATAAGCTGCTCTGCTACGTCACCTTCTCTATTTTCTGCATCATGGGGACTTATTTTGGTCTCCATATCGAAGACTCTATTGCCAATACGCGCGCTATCGGCGCGGTGATGGGCGGGCTGCTGGGCGGTCCCGTCGTCGGCGGCCTTGTCGGCTTAACCGGGGGGCTGCATCGCTATTCCATGGGCGGGATGACGGCGCTCAGCTGCATGATCTCGACGATCGTGGAAGGGCTGCTCGGCGGGCTGGTGCACAGTTATATGATCAAACGCGGCCGCCCTGATAAAGTCTTTAGCCCGCTTACCGCCGGTGCCATTACCTTTGTGGCCGAAATGGCGCAGATGGCGATCATACTGCTGATTGCCCGTCCGTTTGACGATGCGCTGCACCTGGTCAGCAGCATTGCCGCCCCGATGATGGTGACCAACACCGTGGGGGCGGCGCTGTTTATGCGCATTCTGCTCGACAAGCGCGCCATGTTCGAAAAGTACACCTCGGCTTTTTCCGCCACGGCGCTGAAGGTCGCCGCCTCGACCGAAGGGATCCTGCGCCAGGGCTTTAACGAAGAGAACAGCATGAAGGTCGCGCAGGTGCTTTACAAGGAGCTGGATATCGGCGCGGTGGCCATCACCGACCGCGAGCGGCTGCTGGCCTTCACCGGCACCGGGGACGATCACCATCTGCCGGGTAAACCCATCTCTTCAGCCTATACGCTGCGCGCCATTGAAACCGGTGAGGTGGTGTATGCCGACGGAAACGAAGTGCCTTACCGCTGCTCGCTGCATCCGCAGTGCAAGCTGGGCTCCACGCTGGTGATTCCGCTGCGCGGGGAAAATCAGCGGGTGATGGGAACCATCAAGCTGTATGAGGCCAAAAACCGTCTGTTCAGCTCCATCAACCGCACGCTGGGAGAGGGGATAGCCCAGCTGCTGTCCGCGCAAATCCTTGCCGGGCAGTATGAGCGGCAGAAAGCCCTGTTGACGCAGTCCGAAATTAAGCTTCTGCATGCCCAGGTCAATCCGCATTTCCTGTTTAATGCCCTCAACACGCTCAAAGCGGTGATCCGCCGCGACAGCGATCAGGCCGCGCAGCTGGTGCAATTTCTGTCGACCTTTTTCCGCAAGAACCTGAAACGGCCTTCTGAGATCGTGACCCTCGCCGATGAGATTGAGCACGTGAATGCCTATCTGCAGATTGAGCAGGCGCGTTTCCAGTCGCGCCTGCAGGTGTCGCTCTCCGTTCCGGACGAGCTGGCGTATCAGCATCTCCCGGCCTTTACCCTGCAGCCTATTGTGGAAAACGCCATCAAGCACGGTACATCTCAGCTGCTGGGAACGGGGGAGATAACCATTGCCGCCAGCCGTTTCAACAACCATCTGGTATTGGATATTGAAGATAATGCCGGGCTTTACCAGCCTTCCGCCTCCGGCGGTTTAGGGATGAGCCTGGTGGATAAACGCCTGCACGCCCATTTTGGCGACGATTGCGGCATTACCGTCGCCTGCGAGCCCGACCAATTTACCCGTATTACCGTACGACTGCCGCTGGAGGAAAACGCATGTTAAGAGTGCTGATTGTGGATGACGAGCCGCTGGCACGGGAAAACCTGCGCGTTCTGCTGCAGGAGCAGCCGGATATTGAGATTGTGGGAGAGTGTGCGAACGCGATTGAGGCCATCGGCGCGGTGCACAAGCTGCGCCCGGACGTGCTGTTTCTCGATATTCAGATGCCCCGCATCAGCGGGCTGGAGATGGTCGGTATGCTTGACCCGGAGCATCGCCCGTACATCGTGTTTCTGACGGCGTTTGATGAATACGCCGTTAAGGCCTTTGAGGAGCACGCGTTTGACTATTTACTCAAGCCGATTGAAGAGAAGCGTCTGGAAAAAACGCTCACTCGTTTACGCCAGGAGCGCACCGTGCAGGACGTCACGCTGCTGCCGGAGAACCAGCAGCCGCTGAAGTTTATCCCCTGTACCGGACACAGCCGGATCTATCTGCTGCAGATGGATGATGTGGCGTTCGTCAGCAGCCGACTGAGCGGGGTGTTTGTTACCAGCGCGGAAGGGAACGAAGGGTTTACCGAGCTGACCCTGCGCACGCTGGAGAGCCGCACGCCGCTGCTCCGCTGCCACCGCCAGTATCTTGTAAATATGGCGCACCTGAAGGAGATCCGCCTGGAAGATAACGGCCAGGCCGAGCTGGTGCTGCGTGCCGGGCAAACGGTACCCGTCAGCCGTCGCTATCTCAAGAGTTTGAAAGAGGCGATTGGCCTGTAAAGCTGGTACACTGCGCGCCATTGCATCATCGACATTCGAAGGCTCTATGCTAAGTAACGATATTCTTCGTAGCCTGCGCTACACCCTGAAAGCGAACAATAACGACATGGTGCGCATTCTTGCGCTGTCCGACATGGAATCCACGTCTGCGAGTTTTGACACGTGGATGACCAAAGAAGACGAAGAGGGCTTTGTCCGCTGCCCTGACATCATTCTGTCGGGTTTCCTTAATGGCCTGATTTACGATAAGCGTGGCAAGGATCCCTCCGCGCCTGAGCTGGCGCTGGAGCGTCGGGTGAACAACAACACGGTGCTGAAAAAGCTGCGTATCGCGTTTTCGCTGAAAACGGACGATATTGTGGCGATCATGACGGAGCAAAAATACCGCGTATCCGTGCCGGAAGTGACCGCCATGATGCGCGCGCCGGATCATAAAAACTACCGTGAGTGCGGCGATCAGTTTCTGCGTAATTTCCTGCGCGGGCTGACCCACCGGGTGCATCACCCGAAACCATAAAAAAAGCCGGAGATTATCTCCGGCTTTTTTGTTATTTCACCTGCTGGCCAGGCTTCGCGCCTTCGTCAGGGCTTAACAGGAAGATATCTTTCCCGCCAGGGCCTGCGGCCATCACCATCCCCTCGGAGATGCCGAAGCGCATTTTGCGCGGCGCCAGGTTCGCCACCATCACGGTCTGACGACCGATCAGCACCTGCGGGTCCGGATACGCAGAACGGATGCCGGAGAAGACGTTACGCTTCTCGCCGCCCAGATCCAGCGTCAGGCGCAGCAGCTTGTCAGAACCTTCCACGAATTCCGCGTTTTCGATCAGCGCCACGCGCAGGTCGACTTTGGCGAAATCGTCAAAGGTAATGGTTTCCTGAATCGGATCGTCTGCCAGCGGGCCGGTGACCGGTGCCGCAGCCGCTTTAACCTCTTCTTTAGACGCTTCCACCAGGGCTTCAACCTGCTTCATCTCGATGCGGTTGTACAGCGCCTTAAAGGTGTTCACCTTGTGGCCGAGCAGCGGCTGCTGGATTGCATCCCAGGTCAGTTCGGTGTTCAGGAACGCTTCAGCACGGGCTGCCAGCTGCGGCAGAACCGGCTTCAGGTAGGTCATCAGCACGCGGAACAGGTTGATGCCCATGGAGCAGATGGCCTGCAGATCGGCATCGCGACCTTCCTGTTTCGCGACAACCCACGGTGCCTGTTCGTCCACATAGCGGTTTGCCAGGTCGGCCAGAGCCATGATTTCGCGCACGGCTTTACCGAACTCACGGGTTTCCCACGCGTCGCCAATGGTGGCTGCCGCGTCGGTAAAGGTTTTGTACAGGGCTGGGTCAGCCAGTTCAGCCGCCATCACGCCGTCAAAACGTTTGGCGATAAAGCCCGCGTTTCGGGAGGCGAGGTTCACCACCTTGTTGACGATGTCCGCGTTCACGCGCTGCACGAAATCTTCCAGGTTCAGGTCGATATCGTCGATGCGGGAAGAGAGCTTCGCGGTGTAGTAGTAGCGCAGGCTGTCCGCGTCGAAGTGGTTCAGCCAGGTGCTGGCCTTAATGAACGTCCCGCGGGACTTGGACATCTTCGCGCCGTTCACCGTCACGTAGCCGTGAACAAACAGGTTGGTTGGCTTGCGGAAGTTGCTGCCTTCCAGCATTGCCGGCCAGAACAGGCTGTGGAAGTAAACGATGTCTTTACCGATGAAGTGGTACAGCTCGGCAGTGGAATCTTTCTTCCAGTATTCGTCGAAGCTGACGGTGTCGCCACGCTTGTCGCACAGGTTCTTGAAAGAGCCCATGTAGCCGATTGGCGCGTCCAGCCAGACGTAGAAGTATTTGCCCGGCGCGTTCGGGATTTCAAAGCCGAAGTACGGCGCATCGCGGGAGATATCCCACTGCTGCAGGCCGGATTCGAACCACTCCTGCATTTTGTTCGCCACCTGTTCCTGCAGCGCGCCGCTGCGGGTCCACGCCTGCAGCATTTCGCTGAAGGACGGCAGGTCGAAGAAGAAGTGCTCGGAGTCACGCATCACAGGCGTGGCGCCGGAAACCACGGATTTCGGCTCGATAAGCTCGGTCGGGCTGTAGGTTGCGCCGCACACTTCGCAGTTATCGCCGTACTGGTCCGGGGATTTACATTTCGGGCAGGTGCCTTTGACGAAACGGTCCGGCAGGAACATGCCTTTTTCCGGATCGTACAGCTGAGAGATGGTGCGGTTTTTGATAAAACCGTTCTCTTTCAGACGGGTGTAGATCAGCTCAGACAGCTCGCGATTTTCGTCGCTGTGCGTGGAGTGATAGTTGTCATAGCTGATGTCAAAGCCAGCAAAATCGGTCTGATGCTCCTGACTCATTTCGGCAATCATCTGCTCCGGGGAGATCCCCAGCTGCTGCGCTTTCAGCATGATCGGCGTGCCGTGAGCATCGTCCGCACAGATGAAGTTAACCTCGTGGCCGCGCATTCGCTGGTAACGGACCCAGACATCAGCCTGGATATGCTCCAGCATGTGGCCGAGGTGGATTGAGCCGTTGGCGTACGGCAGTGCGCACGTTACCAGAATTTTCTTCGCGACTTGAGTCATAGTAGGCATTACTTCTTTTAACTGTGAAAAGGGTTTTTGATATTACCAAAAGGGGCATTATTAAGTAAGCACAAACCACGGCCTTTCAGGTAAACTTGTTCATCTAAGGTCTTATTCACAAGAACAAAGGAGTCGGGATGAGTTCTCAATCCCAGGCCAAATCACCGGAAGCCTTACGAGCAATGGTCGCCGGGACGCTGGCTAACTTTCAGCATCCAACCCTGAAGCACAATCTCACTACGCTGAAAGCGTTACACCACGTTGCCTGGCTGGACGATACCCTGCACATTGAGCTGCAGATGCCGTTCGTCTGGACCAGCGCCTTTGACGCGCTGAAAGAGCAGACCAGCTCTGAGCTGCTGCGCATTACCGGCGCGAAGGCGATCGACTGGAAGCTGAGTCACAGCATCGCCACGCTGAAGCGCGTGAAAAACCAGCCTGGCGTGAATGGCGTGAAAAATATCATTGCCGTCAGCTCGGGCAAGGGCGGGGTAGGGAAATCCTCAACCGCCGTTAATCTGGCGCTCGCGCTGGCAGCGGAAGGGGCAAAGGTCGGCATTCTGGATGCGGATATCTACGGTCCGTCTATTCCGAACATGCTGGGCGCGGAAAACCAGCGCCCCACCTCGCCGGACGGGACCCACATGGCGCCAATTATGGCGCACGGTCTGGCGACCAACTCCATCGGTTACCTGGTGACTGACGATAACGCCATGGTCTGGCGCGGCCCGATGGCCAGCAAAGCGCTGCTGCAGATGCTGCAGGAGACGATGTGGCCTGATCTGGATTATCTGGTGCTGGACATGCCGCCGGGCACCGGTGACATTCAGCTGACGCTGGCGCAGAACATTCCGGTCACGGGTGCAGTCGTCGTGACTACGCCGCAGGATATCGCGCTGATTGACGCCAAAAAAGGCATCGTGATGTTCGAGAAGGTAGAAGTGCCGGTGCTCGGTATCGTTGAGAACATGAGCATGCACATCTGCAGCAACTGCGGTCACCACGAACCTATCTTCGGTACGGGTGGTGCAGAAAAACTGGCCGCGAAGTACCACACTCAGCTGCTGGGGCAGATGCCGTTGCACATTACCCTGCGTGAAGATCTGGACAGCGGAAAGCCGACGGTGGTCAGCCGTCCGGACAGCGAGTTCGCGGAAATGTATCGCCAGCTGGCAGGACGCGTTGCGGCGCAGCTCTACTGGCAGGGCGAAATCATCCCGGGGGAAATCGCGTTCCGCGCGGTGTAATTCCTCTGTGCTTCAGTGCCGGGTGGCGGCTTCGCCTTACCCGGCCTACGAAGTTTGGGTTTCCAGGTCAGGTAAGCGAAGCGCCACCTGACTTTACCCAAGCCGATAATGCATCAGATAATACTCTCCGTCCGGAGAATCACCCGTCGCCTCGATGTGCCAGCCGTGTCGCTGGTAAAACGCAATAGCTCGCGCATTCTTCACCAGACACTTAAGCGAACCCGTACTGGTAAACGTCTTCTGTACGTGCTCAAGCAACTCATGCCCGACGCCCAGGCTCTGATACTGCGGATCGACAAACAGGTTGTGCAGGAAATTATCGTTCGTCCAGACGGAGGCAAAACCCAGGCGATGACCGTTCTGAACAGCAACCCAAATCACTTCGTCACGGGTTGCCGCGTCAAAATCTTCAAGCTGCCAGTCTGCGCCGTCCAGCCATGGCCAGGCTTCACGCCGGGCGTGGAGGTAGAGCGTGCGCAGGAAAGGGCGATCGCTTTCCTGCCAGGGGCGAATCAGAATTGCGTTAGCGGTGATAGAAAATATCTCCATTGTAGGCTTTGTAGATCTTGCCATCAGCATCGCCAATCAGCACGTAGTTCTCACCCATGTAGGTCCAGTGGGTTCCGGCATCCGGAGCCGGCAGGTTACGCAGCTGGTACTGTTTGATGGTGTACTCCGGCGTTTGATACTGCGCCGGCGCCGTGTCGCCAATCTTGAATTTTGTGAAGTCCGCGATGAACTCTTGTTCTTCATAGGCCTTGATGCCGGATGCTGCTTGTGACGCTGCATTCGCCGCGCTTGCCAGAGACATCGCGACACCAAGAAGCAGCCATTTATACTTAGCCATTTTTTCTCCAGTTGAACAGTTTTTAAGTTTGTTTTTGCCTGTCAACAATACGGCAACCTGCCTATTTTAAATATCAGACTATGGCTTGTTCGATAAAAAATGTAACAAAAATGAACCTATCTGATAATCGTTTTGCATTTGGTATGCCTAATTGATGACATGATCTTTACCATCATACAGACGCGACACTTCTTTACAGCGTGATGGCGTTTTGCCCGTTAAGATGACCTTCGTTAAAACATGAGGTCACAATGGATAACCGCAAATTCGGTCGACTGCGCCGCTGGGCGCGGGAAGGGATCATACTTGTTCTGCTGACGCTGGCCGTAGTGTGGGGTGTTGATCGGTATCGAGAACCGACACTCCCCGCCAGTTTTAGTGCAACACCGATGCAGAGCATCGACGGTAACATTCACGATATCTCGGCCCTGAGCCAGGAACGCCCGCTGCTGATTTACGTGTGGGCCACCTGGTGCAGCATATGCCGTTTCACGACGCCTTCCGTTAATCAGCTGGCAGAAGAGGGCGGGAATGTGATTAGTATTGCCATGCGTTCCGGTGATAACGCAAAGCTTGAGCGCTGGGTTGAAAAGAAACAGCTGAAAATGCCGGTGATCAACGATGAAAACGGTGCGTTGTCGCAGCAGTGGCAGGTGAGCGTAACGCCGACGCTGGTCATTGTGTCGAAGGGTAATGTGGTCAGCACCACGACGGGCTGGACGAGCTACTGGGGATTAAAATTAAGGATGTGGTGGGCAGGGCTGTAAAAATAACCCCTCTCCCTGCGGAAGAGGGGATTGTATTACTTAGCCAGAACTTCCTGCGCGGTGCGCTCAACCAGAGACAGCAGGATTTTAATATCTTCCAGCGTCACGGTTGGGTTCAGCAGCGTCAGCTTCAGGCAGGTGACGCCGTTATGCTCGGTCACACCGACGTTCGCACGGCCGGATTCCAGCAGCGCATCACCAATTTTCTGGTTTAGCAGGGCGATCCCTGCGTCATCCATCTGCACCTGTCCGCGGAAGCGGAACAGAACGCTTGCCAGCTGTGGCTGCATAACCAGTTCCAGCGCAGGCTGCGCTTTCACGTAGGCCGCAACCTGCTGTGCCAGGGTCACGCCGTGATCGATGATCGCCGCGTATTGCTCCTGACCCAGCGCTTCCAGGCTCATCCACAGCTTCAGCGCGTCGAAACGACGGGTAGTCTGCAGAGATTTGGACACCAGGTTAGGCACGCCCGCTTCTTCGTCGAACTCAGAGTTCAGGTAGGCCGCCTGATAGCGCATCAGCTCATAGTGACGCGCTTCTTTCAGCAGGAACGCGCCGCAGCTGATGGTCTGGAAGAACTGCTTGTGGAAGTCCAGGGTAACGGAATCCACCAGCTCGATGCCGTCCAGGTAGTGACGATACTGCTCAGACATCAGCAGCGCGCCGCCCCAGGCAGCATCAACGTGTACCCAGATGTTCTGTTTCGCCGCCAGCTCTGCAATCGCACGCAGCGGGTCGATGGCACCGGCATCGGTGGTACCTGCCGTCGCGACGATCGCCAGAATCTGCTCACCGTTTGCATTGCACTGCTCAATTTTCGCCGCCAGATCGGTCAGATCCATGCGGGAGAATTCGTCCGTTTTCACCTGCACCACGGACTGGTAGCCCAGACCCATCAGCGCCATGTTTTTCTGCACGGAGAAGTGTGCGTTTTCGGAGCACAGCACGCGAATTTTGCGCAGATCGCCCATCAGACCGTCCTGCTGAACGGAGTGACCCTGACGCGCAAAGAACGCATCGCGCGCCAGCATCAGGCCCATCAGGTTGCTCTGGGTGCCGCCGCTGGTGAAGACACCCGCGTCGCCAGCCTGATAACCCACGCGGGTACGCAGCCACTCGATCAGTTTGATCTCAATGATGGTTGCGGACGGGCTTTGATCCCAGGAGTCCATACTCTGGTTAGTGGCGTTGATCAGCACTTCCGCCGCCTGGCTTACCACCAGGCTTGGGCAGTGCAGGTGCGCCACACACTGCGGGTGATGAACGGACAAGCTGTCTTTCAGGAAGAACTCCACGGCGCGTTCAATCGCCGCTTCGTTGCCCAGCCCTTTCGGGTTGAAATCCAGCTTAATACGGTCGCGCAGTTCTGCGACCGTTTTGCCCTGGTACATCTCAGGCTGTTTCAGCCACTGCATCACAGCCTGAGTGCTTTGTTCGATCGCCTGCTGATAAGCTTCAATGCTCTGCGCAGAGGAGAACAAAATTGGGTTTGAATCAGACATCGTAATCAATAACTCCGGTTACGCCGGGCGAACGCCCGCAGCAAGCAGTGCCTGCTCAAATTTATCCAGGAAGATTTTCAGCTCTTCGTCGCTGATCAGCAGAGACGGCAGCAGACGCAGAACGATACCGTTACGGCCACCGCGCTCCAAAATCAGACCGGCTTCGAAGCACTTCTTCTGAATCAGTGCAGACAGTTCGCCGTCGCCCGGGAAGCAGCCCATGTGGTCAGCGGCTTCATGTGGTTTAACGATCTCAATACCGATCATCATGCCCAGACCGCGCACGTGGCCGATCACCGGATAGCGTTTCGCCATCTCTTTCAGCTGGCCTTTCAGCCATTCGCCCTGAGCGGCAACTTTGCCCGCGATATTCTGGTCTTTCAGGATTTTCAGCGTGGTCAGACCGGTTGCCATCGCCAGCTGGTTGCCGCGGAAGGTACCGGTGTGGTGTCCTGGCGCCCATGCGTCGAACTGCTTCTTGATACCGAGCACGGCCAGCGGCAGACCGCCACCTACGGCTTTAGACATCACGATGATGTCTGGCTCAATGCCCGCGTGTTCGAAGGCGAAGAATTTACCGGTACGGGCAAAGCCAGCCTGAACTTCGTCGAGGATCAGCAGAATGCCGTGTTCCTGAGTCACTTTACGGATGCGCTGCAGCCACTCAGCCGGAGCCGGGTTCACGCCGCCTTCGCCCTGAACGGCTTCCAGAATCACCGCAGCAGGTTTACGCACGCCGCTTTCAACGTCGTTGATCAGGTTATCGAAGTAGTAAGTCAGTGCTTTCACGCCCGCTTCACCACCGATACCCAGCGGGCAACGGTACTCGTGCGGGTAAGGCATGAACTGTACTTCTGGCATCATACCGTCAACCGCTTCTTTCGGAGACAGGTTGCCGGTCACGGACAGTGCGCCGTGGGTCATACCGTGGTAACCACCAGAGAAGCTGATGATACCGCTACGACCGGTCACTTTTTTCGCCAGCTTCAGCGCCGCTTCAACGGCGTCAGCACCGGATGGACCGGTGAACTGCAGGCAGTACTCTTTGCCCTGACCAGGCAGCAGAGAGAGCAGGTATTCAGAAAACGCGTCTTTCAGAGGCGTAGTCAGATCCAGTGTATGTAACGGCAAGCCGCTGGTAATGACATTTTGGATGCTTTTCAGCACATCAGGATGGTTATGGCCAAGCGCAAGGGTCCCCGCGCCTGCTAAACAGTCAAGGTATTCTTTATTATCTGCATCGGTGATCCACACGCCTTCTGCTTTAGTGATGGCTAAAGGCAGTTTGCGCGGATAACTCCTGACGTTAGATTCAAACTCGGCCTGACGGGCCAGATAGGTTTCGTTGCTTTTGTGGGCATCTACGGTGTCAATACGGACTTTATCCGTCATCATATCACTCCTACAACCGCCGCTTCGTTATGAGCCACGATTGAATAAAAAGTTAAAAAACAGATGGGGGCCTGAAAAAAACGCCGCCAATATAGAGCCTTTTGCCACGGGGCTCAATGGTTAATTTGTTTACTGTTTTGTGACACGGGGCTGTAACGAGGAAATATCCCCATTTTTAAAATGAAAATTGCATTTTATGCCAAATAAAATCAGCGCGTTACAGGCTGTTTACCCGGTGTGTAAAGTCACAGAAAAGAGTGTGACAAATCGTGCCATCGAACGGCATAAAAGGGGGGAGTTCTGCCTGTTTCTGCGTCATGGACTAAAAGCGGTGCTCATGATGCATGCACAATAGAATTACGCAGTAAAAAAGGACTTTCTACACGCGTGGTGTTCTGATGTTCTTCACCGTTAATAATATGCAAGGCGCTCAGACGACCAATTTCATAGTGTGGCAGTTGAACCGTAGTGAGAGGAGGCAGGAACAACTCCCCAATACCCACCATATTGTCATAGCCGATAACGGCGACATCTTCTGGTATGCGAAGCCCTTGCGCCAGCAGCGTCTGGTAGACCATAAACGCGATACGGTCGTTGCCGCAGATAACGGAGTCGAACCCGGGAATGCCATTCTGCATGTGCGCCAGCAGCACTGACGGGATATCACGATAGTGCTCGTCCCCTGACGTCATATAGCTGTGCGCCAGGCTGTCCGGATCGAGCCCCGCTTCTCGGCATGCACGTTCCAGCCCCTGTCGGCGCCGGGTTGTGGCCAGATGTCCCTCAGGCAAATGCAGGCAGAGAGGGCGTCGATAACCCTCCGTGAGTAACGCCCGCACGGCGGTATATTGGCCCTGTTCATCATCGGGAATATAGCTGGCGACCTTTTCGCCGTCACTTTCGCAGTTGGCCAGCACGCAGGGAAGGGTGAGTAATTTAGCCGGGAGAGGGACACGACGTAACCCCATGGTGGTGTAGATAATCCCGTCAGGCCGATGAGAGAGGAGAAGGTCGACGATGGCGTCCGGGTTGTCATCGGTAAACATATTCATCACGAAGCTATTCCAGCCGTGCATTCTGGCCGTCTCTTCAATAGAAAGCGCGATCTCCACCGAGAAAGGTGTCGTCACCGTATCGAGCGCCAGTACGCCTATGGTTTTCGGCGAGGCATGCGCGCCGCGGATTTTCTTGGCGGACAGATCCGGCACATAGCTGGTCTGCTCGATAGCCAGCTGCACGCGTGCCAGCGTTTCCGGTTTAAGGCGCTCCGGGCTGTTCAGTGCGCGGGAGACCGTCATCAGCGATACGTTAGCCAGCTTTGCAACGTCCTTCAGGGAAGCCATCTTGTTACTCCGTTAGTGCTATGTGTGAGAGGGTATACAACTAAGTCGCTGATGTAAAAGGAAGGCTGCTGCACAGGCCAGGCCATTCTTACCTGAGTGATGAAAATTTGATCGCGATCTCACTCTCTTAATGTTAACGTTAACTTTCGTGATTAACATCTTAATTTTTTACCAAATAGCATGAGAAAATTTAAATGTTAACGTTACCATTCTGTCATTACTCCAACATGAGAATGTCATGATGAAAACGCATCACTCTCACAGCTACCCTTTATTAAGCGCATTACTGTTTTTCTTTTTTGTCACGTGGTCCTCTTCTGGCTCGTTGCTTTCTATCTGGCTCCACCAGGAGGTGGGGTTAAAGGCAGGGGATACGGGAGTCATCTATGCCGTACTGTCTGTCTCCGCGCTGTGCGCGCAAATCTGCTACGGCTTCATTCAGGATAAACTCGGCCTGCGAAAAAACCTGCTCTGGTTTCTGACCAGCCTGCTCATTCTTTCCGGTCCGGCCTTCCTGCTGTTTGGTTATCTGCTGCACATTAACGTGTTACTCGGCAGTATTTTCGGCGGGATTTATATCGGACTAACGTTTAACGGCGGGATTGGAGTACTGGAATCCTATACCGAGCGCGTGGCCCGCCAGAGTCAGTTTGAGTTTGGTAAGGCGAGGATGTGGGGATCGCTTGGCTGGGCGGTGGCAACCTTTTTTGCGGGGCTCCTGTTTAACATTAATCCAAAGCTGAACTTCGCTGTCGCGAGCTGCGCAGGGCTGGTGTTTTTTGTGTTGCTGGCGCGTCTCAGGGTCTCTTCCGCCCCGCACGCCATGCAGGAGGCGGTGTCCGGCGGTAAGGTCACGCTGGAGGATGCATTGCGCCTGCTGACGCTGCCGCGCTTCTGGGCGCTGGTGTTTTTCGTTATCGGCACCTGTATTTATGGCGTTTATGACCAGCAGTTCCCGGTCTATTTCTCCTCCCAGTTCCCGACGTTACAGGAAGGGAACGCCATGTACGGCTATCTCAACTCATTCCAGGTTTTCCTGGAGGCGGCGGGTATGTTTTGCGCCCCGTGGCTGGTGAATCGTCTCGGTGCGAAAAACGGCCTGATTTTCGCCGGAATGGTGATGGCGATGCGTATGGTGGCATCGGGTCTGGTTGAGGGACCGGTACTGATCTCCATTACCAAGCTATTGCACGCGGTTGAGCTGCCCGTTTTGCTGGTCTCCATCTTTAAATACAACAGCCTGCATTTTGATAAGCGGCTCTCTTCCACCCTCTATCTGGTGGGCTTTGCCTGTACAAGCTCGGTGATTGCCTCGGTGTTGTCGCCGCTGGCAGGTTACAGCTATGAGAAATACGGCTTTGCTCAGTCCTATCTCATCATGGGGCTACTGGTATTCAGCACCACGTTTATCTCCATCTTCCTGTTGCGCTCGGGTAAGTCCTCTTCTGACCCGCTGATGCCGCAACCTTCCACCATCTGATCGAAAGAGTAGAGAAATGACGTATTCAATTACGAAAGCAGAACAGGAAATGCAGTCCAGACGCGAAGAGCTTAACCTGCGCTGGTATCCGCGTTACCACCTCGCCGCACGTGCTGGCTGGATGAACGACCCGAATGGCCTGGTCTGGTTTGACGGCTGGTATCACGCCTTTTATCAGCATCATCCATATTCGACCCAGTGGGGGCCGATGCACTGGGGCCATGCGCGAAGCAAAGATTTAGTTAACTGGGAGCACCTCCCGGTTGCGCTGGCACCGGAAGGACCAGACGACAAGGACGGCTGTTTTTCTGGCTCAGCGGTGGTCGATGGCGACACGCTGGCGCTGATCTACACCGGCCACAAATTCCACGGCGATCCCGGCGATGAGGCGAATCTCTACCAGGTTCAGTGCCTGGCAACCAGCCGAGACGGCATCCAGTTTGTGCGGCACGGGACCGTCATTGACACACCGCCCGGACTGCATCACTTCCGCGATCCGAAAGTATGGCGTGAAGGGGAGTGGTGGTACATGGTCGTTGGTGCGCGGGAGGGTGATACGGGCCAGGTGCGTGCGTACCGGTCTGCCGATCTGCGCGAGTGGCAGGACATGGGCGTGCTCGCAGTGGCTGAAAAAGAGATGGGCTATATGTGGGAATGTCCGGACTTTTTCTCCCTCAACGGTAAACGCGTGCTGATGTTTTCGCCTCAGGGGCTGGCGGCAGAGGGATTCAAAAATCGTAATCTTTTCCAGAGTGGCTACCTGCTGGGCGAGTGGCAGCCCGGCAAACCTTTCGCGCGTGAAGGAGAATTTGTGGAGATGGATCGCGGACATGATTTCTATGCGCCACAAAGCTTCCTGACTCCTGACGGTCGCCGCATCGTTATCGGCTGGCTGGACATGTGGGAATCGCCCCTGCCGGAACAGCAGGATGGCTGGGCAGGCATGCTCTCCTTACCGCGCGAGCTGACGCTGAGTGTTAACCGCCTGCAAATGCGGCCGGCCAGAGAAGTTGAAACCCTGCGCGGAGCATGGTTCCCCTGGCCGGTAAGTACGCTTAATAACCAGCAGATGACGCTGGTTGAACACTGCGATGCGATGGAGGTCATTCTGCAATGGGATTGCGCGAACAGCAGCGCGGAGCAATACGGCATTCGTCTCGGCGACGGGTTACGCGTCTATGTTGATGCACAGATGCAGCGCCTGGTGCTGGAGCGACACTATCCACAGTATGGCCTGTGCGGCACCCGAAGCGTTGCGCTTAACCTGAACGGCGTGCTCAGTCTGCGCTTGTTTTTTGACTACTCTTCCGTGGAAGTGTTTGTTAACGAGGGTGAGGCGTGCCTCAGCAGCCGTATTTATCCTGATGCAGACTGCCGCGAGCTGGCGTTGTTTGCCTGGACGGGGGGAGCGTCGCTTATCCATGGTGGGGCCTGGCAGTTAGAGTAAATATGTATTTAGTCACGAGCTAAAATAAAGCCCCATGCAAATGGGGCTATGTAAATCTTATGAGGTGGGAGCGTAGTGCTAAGATCACATTTTTGATAATTGTGCGTTTACAACTCTCTCTTTTTCGACAACCAGCTGCATAATATAGCCACCCTTGTGCCATGAACCCTTATTTGGCTTCCAGCCTTTCAAAAGCAGATATTCAGCAGCTTCAGAGATTGACTTATTTATAATGCGATCCGCTTCACCTGAAAACTGTTTAACATCGCCGCTTGCTTTGGCTGGCTTGCTATCACAACGACCCGCAGCATCCATCACCTGAGTGCAGCCTTCAGGAAGATGCTTACGTGCTGATTGTGCAAGTTGAGCAGCATTCTCCAAAGCCTGTTTTTCAGCAGCAGCGTTAATGGCTGTAGTGCGGTTTTGCTCTGCTATATAACAAGCATCTTTACTCACTCCCTTGCTTTGACAATCAGCCATCCGTTGAGCTGGTGAGGAACACGCAGCAAGAGATAATACAGCCGCTACCATCATTAACTTTTTCATTATTGCCTTAGTAATTACAATTATAAATATAGGTGCCTAACATCAAGCCGATCCATATCCCTAATAAAATAAAAGTGAGATACAAAACAGCGGAGATAAAAATGTACTTTGTCATTTTCTTTGCGAGCAGCAATGTATTGAGTTATAGCCAGCTGATTAAAACTCATGGGCGAGTTTTTTAGCTCACTGGCTTTTTATTTTAATACTGTAACATCACCATCCGTAAGATGCGGACGCCGCAACAATTTCATCACCGTTGGATGTACCTGATGTAGAGAGGGTCGCGGCTACATTCTCAGCGAACTTATGACGGTAGCCGATCGCATAACCTTGCGCATCTTTGAAGTTGGCAGAACCGACAGCAACCGCGTTATCTGTATCAACGTAATGCAAACCAGCAAGAGAAGCAGCGCCAGCGATACCAGCACGATATTCCTTACGATCCTCATTCTGCTGATTCTCCAGAGAAGAGAACTTAGCGTTATTTTGACTCTCTAACGCAGTAATACGTGATTCATGATTCGCTAATTGTGCGCTGTGATTCTGAATCGTCGCTTCCTGTGTTTGCTGGCGTGACTGAACGTTAACAACAGCAGTTTTATTCGCTGCGGCTACCGTTTGTGCATCTAAAGCTAAAGATTGCGCGTAAGCGCCCGTATTAAATGCCTGAGTCGCTTTGTCAGAGGCGTCCTGAAGGGCGTGATCTTGTCTATCCTGATCGGCGTTGAAAATGCTTTTATCTACCTTACTTGCAAGCGCTTGTGTATTAGCGTCTGCTTTATTATTAGTGTTATCAATCAATATATTCTGTTTGTTATCAGTGATTGTCTGATCTGCTTTGTTATCGTCGACTTTCTGATTAAGGATAGCGTTAGCTTGAGTGTTAGCGTTTACGCCATCTTGAGCGGTGTTAGCTGTATCTTGTGCTTTATTAATAGCTGTATTTGCTCTGTCAATATCGCCTTGAAGGTTATAGATTTGCCCGTCTTGCTTAATGTTACTTCCTTCGATGTTATCAAGGTTATAGGCGGTTTTATCGGTACCCTGAATTTGAATGTGAGCACCTGGATTGTTGACGTTATCGTCAAGGTTTACGTTTACTTCCGCAGCATTTGCAGTATTCATTGAACCAGCAAACACAAAACCAAAAACAGCGATAGCTGTTGTATTTAAATAGTTCATTTTAAAGCTCTCATCATCACTACAAGAAAAAATAAAGTAAGGGCGCTAACCTGACGGGAAGATACAACGTCTTGTTATATATCTATAAATTCGATAATAAGGTTGATAATTTTGGTTTGATAACTTATTTCGTAACGTGCAGTAACTATCTATGAATGTGTAATTTTGATTATTGATCTAAATCATAAATAGCAGGAATAGCTAAATAAGATGTTCCAGAAGGGATGAAGATAATAATTATATAATACAATGTATTACCTGTTTGTAATGAATGGGGATAAATTGGAAATAAAATATCAATACATTAAATATATTTATGTGTTTAGACGAAAAAAGATTAAAAATACACATAACAGTTTATGTAAATTTATGGTTTTTTGCCGATTATTTATTATCGAACCTTTCGTCAGCTTCGAATGAAAATAAATTCAGCTCATTTTTGTTCCGGGATATACCAGGAAAAAATATTTATGTTGAAGATGCCAGCGAAAAAGTGTTTAGGGAGATTCATAACGCGATCGCTGGCGTGATAAATCGAAACCCCCTTGCGCCTGGCCTGTGGCCACGGTTACACTGATTAAGAACATTGATTTTAATAAGTCACTGTTTTAAAACTATTTTGACTCGGGGTGCCCTTCCACGTGAAGGCTGAGAAATACCCGTATTACCTGATCTGGATAATGCCAGCGTAGGGAAGTCAGATGCCTTCCCGGTCATCGCTTCTTCACGCAAGGCAGGAGCGAACCCATGCAGCCTGACCTGCTCGATTTACACGTTTTACACCACTTCCGAACCCGTTCTCCGCTGACCCACTGTATGACCAACGATGTCGTACAGACCTTCACGGCCAACGTTTTGCTGGCGCTTGGCGCATCACCCGCGATGGTGATTGAGGCCGAAGAGGCTGAACAGTTTGCCAGCATCGCCGATGCGCTGCTGGTTAACGTTGGTACGCTGACCTCGCCGCGCGCCCAGTCGATGCGTCGGGCAATAGAAAGCGCGGTGTCGGCAGGCAAGCCCTGGACGCTGGACCCGGTTGCCGCGGGTGCCCTGACGTTCCGCACCCGTTTTTGCCATCAAATCCTTGCCCTGAAACCGGCCGCCATTCGCGGCAATGCCTCCGAGATTCTGGTCCTCGCCGGAATGAGCGCGGGCGGGCGCGGTGTCGATACAACCGATACCGCAGCCAGCGCGGTGCCCGCTGCACAGGCGCTGGCGCGCCAGACCAATGCCGTTGTGGTCGTCACCGGTGAGGTGGATTACATCACTGACGGGCAACGCACTCGCACGGTAACGGGCGGCGATCCGTTGATGACGCGCGTAGTGGGAACCGGATGCGCGCTTTCTGCCGTTGTGGCGGCGAGCTGCTCGCTGCCGGGCGACCGGATGGATAACGTCACTGCCGCCTGCGGATGGATGAAGCGGGCCGGAACGGTGGCCGTTGCGCAGTCACGTGGACCAGGCAGTTTTGCCAGCGCGTTCCTGGATGCGCTCTATACGCTGGAGGAGCAGCCATGAAACGGATTAACGCCCTGACCATTGCCGGCACCGATCCCAGCGGCGGCGCGGGTATCCAGGCCGATCTCAAAACCTTCTCGGCCCTTGGCGCGTACGGCTGCTCGGTCATTACCGCGCTGGTGGCGCAAAACACGCGCGGCGTGCAGTCGGTCTACCGTATCGAGCCGGATTTTGTTGCCGCGCAGCTGGATTCAGTGTTCAGCGACGTGCGCATCGACACCACCAAGATCGGCATGCTGGCCGAGACGGACATTGTGGAAGCGGTGGCGGAGCGGCTTAAGCGCTATCAGGTGCAAAACGTGGTGCTGGATACCGTCATGCTGGCAAAAAGCGGCGATCCGCTGCTCTCCGCCTCCGCCGTCGAGACGCTGCGCAATAAGCTGTTGCCGCAGGTGGCGCTTATCACGCCCAATCTGCCGGAGGCCGCCGCGCTATTGGGCACATCGCATGCGCAAACTGAACGCGAGATGAAGGAGCAGGGATACGCGCTGCTGGCGATGGGCTGCGGGGCGGTGCTGATGAAAGGGGGGCATCTTGACGACGCTGAAAGCCCGGACTGGCTGTTTACCCGCGACGGCGAAGTACGCTTTACCGCGCCGCGCGTGCAGACCAAAAACACCCACGGCACGGGCTGTACGCTTTCGGCCGCGCTGGCGGCGCTGTGCCCGCGGCATGACGGCTGGGCCGATACGGTGCGCGAAGCGAAAATCTGGCTCTCGGCGGCGCTGGCAAAAGCCGATACTCTGGAAGTGGGTCACGGTATTGGGCCGGTTCATCATTTTCATGCGTGGTGGTAACCCAGTATACTGGCAGGAAACACCACGCCTGAGAAAACAGAGATGGAACAAGCGCATACCCGGTTAATCGCTCAACTGAATGAACGGATCGCCGCGCCTGACAATACGCCGCTGTACCTGAAATTTGCCGAGACGGTAAAAAATGCGGTGCGCAGCGGGGTGCTGGAGCACGGGAATATTTTGCCCGGCGAGCGCGATCTGAGCCAGTTAACCGGGGTGTCGCGCATCACCGTGCGAAAAGCGATGCAGGCGCTGGAGGAAGAGGGCGTGGTCACGCGCTCCCGTGGCTATGGCACGCAAATCAATAACATCTTTGAATATTCGCTGAAAGAGGCGCGCGGCTTTTCCCAGCAGGTGGTGCTGCGCGGTCAAAAGCCGAATACGCTGTGGGTCAACAAGCGGGTGGTGAAGTGCCCGGAAGAGGTCGCAAACCACCTGTCGATCCCGCCGGACAGCGAAGTCTTTTTGCTCAAGCGCATTCGCTATGTGGATGACGATGCGGTGTCGATTGAAGAGTCCTGGGTGCCGGTTGGGCTCATTCCCGATCCGGATGCGATTGGCATTTCGCTGTACGACTACTTCCGCAGTCAGAATATTTTCCCGCAGCGCACCCGTTCACGGGTCAGCGCCCGCATGCCGGACAGCGAGTTTCAGGCGCACATTAAGATGGACGAAAAAATACCGGTGCTGGTGATCAAGCAGGTCGCGCTTGACCAACAGCACCGGCCGATTGAGTACAGCATCAGCTACTGTCGTAGCGATCTATACGTCTTTGTGTGCGAGGAGTAATTCCTCGCGAGTCGGGGCGCAGTCCCCGCCGCGGTGGCTGACTACCCAGGACGCCACGGCATTTCCCAGCAGAACGGCGTCTGCCAGTGACCATCCCGCCGCCAGGCCGGCAAGCGTGCCGCCCGCGTGGCTGTCGCCAGCGCCAATGGTGTCCACCACCGTGGCCGGAAACGCCGGAACAACGCCCGAGGCGTCACCGTCATACCACGCGGCACCGTCTTTATCATGCCGCACAATCAGCGCGGCGCCGAAGCGATGCTGCCACTCCGCACCCAGGTTTTCAGCCGCTACGCCCAGTCGTTCGGCTGCGATCTCCGCTTCCTGACGATTGAGCGACACGATCGGCCTGCAGGCCATAATCCGCGCCATCAGCGCGTCGGGGATATCCGCGATGCGAGGGCCGAAATCGATAAACGCCGTCACGTCCCGCAACCCCTCCAGCCAGCGTGTCAGCAGCTCGCCGCACGGCGAGGCCAGCTGGTAGCCGGATAAGTAGACCAGGCTCTTCGACGGGATGTTAAGCACATCAAGCCAGCGCTGCTGCCACTGGTTCTCCACGCCGCTAAAGGACATAAAGGTGCGCTCGCCGTCTGGCTCCACCAGCGCCAGGCACCAGCCGTTATCGCCGGTTTCGGCCTCGATGGCGCTGTGCAGATCCTGCTTCGCCATGGCGTTGCGGATGATGTCCGCCCATACCCCGTGACCAACGGGCAGGGCGTTTTGCGCTGTAATGCCGAGCCGCTTCAGGGCGATGGCGATATTCAGCGCGCAGCCGCCAATATTCACGCCCTGCTGTTTGAGCTCGATATCGCACCCGCGCCAGGGCAGGGCGTAGGCGTCGGCGATGACGTCTATCACCGCCGCGCCCAGCACCGTCACCGGGCGCGTGGCGTGCAGGGTGTCGAGACGTTGGGCAAATGAACTCATACGCCCTCCCTTTGCTCCCGGTAGTGCAGCAGTTTCTCGCTATAGTGGCCGAAATCGAGCCGGTTGACGGCGTCGAGTTCGGCTTTGAGCGCCGGGTCAATCGCCTGCACGCCATGGAGCGCGCCGCAGATGGCCGTCGCCATCGCGCCAATAGTGTCGGTATCGCCGCCCAGGTTGGCGCATAAAATGGCGCAGCGGTTTGGGTCGGTTCCCGCCAGTTCGACCATCGCAATGGCCGCCGGAACGGACTCAATGGTGCTGGTTCCGGCCCCCACAAGCTGGTAAACCTGCTCGCTGGCGGNATCGAGCCGGTTGACGGCGTCGAGTTCGGCTTTGAGCGCCGGGTCAATCGCCTGCACGCCATGGAGCGCGCCGCAGATGGCCGTCGCCATCGCGCCAATAGTGTCGGTATCGCCGCCCAGGTTGGCGCATAAAATGGCGCAGCGGTTTGGGTCGGTTCCCGCCAGTTCGACCATCGCAATGGCCGCCGGAACGGACTCAATGGTGCTGGTTCCGGCCCCCACAAGCTGGTAAACCTGCTCGCTGGCGGACTCAACCCCGTTGGCTTCCCGTACGGTCTTAAGCGCCAGCTCAATACGTGCCGCCAGCGACGCGCTGAAGGTGGTGGTTTTCGCCTCCTGCGCGTAGCGGGCGATACCCGGCAGCGCATCGACGATGTTCTGCCAGCTTTCGCCGTCAACGGCGCGGGAAATCGCCCAGGCAATCACCACCGCGCCGGCAATAGCGAGGTCGGATTTATGGGTCGGGCTGGAGGCCAGCGCCACCTGCTCAACAAAGTGTTCCAGACGCGTGGCCGGGAGCAGGCAGCCCAGCGGAGAGGCGCGCATCNCCGCCAGCGACGCGCTGAAGGTGGTGGTTTTCGCCTCCTGCGCGTAGCGGGCGATACCCGGCAGCGCATCGACGATGTTCTGCCAGCTTTCGCCGTCAACGGCGCGGGAAATCGCCCAGGCAATCACCACCGCGCCGGCAATAGCGAGGTCGGATTTATGGGTCGGGCTGGAGGCCAGCGCCACCTGCTCAACAAAGTGTTCCAGACGCGTGGCCGGGAGCAGGCAGCCCAGCGGAGAGGCGCGCATCGCCGCCCCGTTGGTTACGCCGTTGTTGTCCAGTTCGCTAACCGGCTTGCCGTCGCGAATCGCATTAAGCGCGATTTTGGAGGTCGGGCCGAGCACGTTCTTATTAAACGCGTCGAAATCGAGCGCCCAGCGCAGAATATGCTTGCCTATAATGTCCGCGTTAATCTCCCCGTCGCACTCGATGAGCGCGTCCGCCAGGCACAGCGCCATTGAGGTATCGTCGGTGAACTCTGCCTGTTTGAAATAGCAGGCCGCATTATTCTCTGCCGGGCCGGGTAAAAAGCGGTCGATCCAGCCGAAGTGCGCCTTGACGCGCTTTCTCGGCCACAGTTCCGACGGCATGCCCATCGCATCCCCTAACGCCTGCCCGTAAAGGGCACCGAGAACACGTTCTTGTTTCATTTAACTTCCCCTTGTGTCAGCGCGGCATCGCTATCAACCACCTCAATTGCGGCGATCTCTTTATCCGATTCGCGGAAAAACAGCATAAACAGCACGGCAATCACGGCAATCATGATTGCACCAAACGTCCACATTCCGGCCCAGTTGAAGGTCAGCCCATTCACCGGCTCTTTGTATGCGAACATTTTTTCCATCATCACGCCGCCCAGGCGGTAACCCAGCAGGCTACCAAAGCCCTGGCAGCACAGCGTAATCAGGCCTTGCGCGGCGGTACGCATGTGCACCGGCGCTTTTTTATCCACGTAGATGTACGCGGTGACGTAGTAGAAGTCGTAGCTCACGCCGTGCAGCAGAATGCCGAGGAACAGCAGGGCGTAGGTGAAGTACTGTTCCGCTCCGCCGTAAACGAAGAACCCGTAGCGGATGGCGGCGGTAATCAGGCCCAGCAGTAAGACCTTCTTAATACCAAAGCGTTTGGTAAAGAACGGCAGGGCGAGCATAAAGAAGATTTCGGAGAACTGGCCGAGCGTCATCCAGCCGGTGGCGTTTTTCATCCCCACTTCGGTGAGATAGCCGTTGGCGAAGATGTAATAGAAGGCCAGCGGCATGGCGAACAGGAACGAGCAGAAGAAGAACACCAGGAAGTTTCTGTCGCGCAGCAGGATCAGCGCGTCCAGCCCCAGCATCACTTTGAAGTCCAGCTTGCCGGTACTTTTCGGCGGCGTATTCGGCAGGAACAGGGCAAAGACGCCGAGCAGGGCGGAGCTGGCTGCCGTCATCAGCAGCGGGATATTGGTATCGGAAATATCGCTGTAGCCCAGCATCTGCGGCAGGAACCCGCACGCCAGCCCGGAGGCGATCCAGCCGATAGTGCCCATCACGCGGATACGCGGGAAATCAGCCTCGACGTCATCTACGTTCGCGAAGGCAATACTGTTGGTCAGCGCGATGGTCGGCATATAGGTCAGGGAGTAAACCAGCAGCAGCGGGAAGAAGGTGCTGAACTGGGTTTGCTGTGCGGCGAAGTACATCAGAATGGCTCCGGCGAACATCAGCACTGACAGCACTTTCTGCGCGGCGAAGAAGCGGTCCGTCAACGAGCCGACCAGAATCGGCGAGAGGATCGCGGCAATGGCGGTACAGGCGTAAGACCAGCCGATTTCCCCGGCGGTAAAACCGCTTTTGCTCAGCCACAGCCACAGCGGCACAAACCATGCGCCCCAGATAAACCATTCAACAAACATCATGAATGACAGTTGGACTTTCGTTTTCATTTTTTAATCCTGCATGTCAGAGAGGGTACGCCTTTAACATACCACCCAATAATACCTTTTAAATACCTTTGTGGCGATTGTTTGATCAATGTAACAGTTTTGTTGTACACGAATCGAGCCAGCAGATTGTGCTGAAAAAAAAAGCAAAGAGTGGAAAATCTGTTAAGTCGGTACCAGGCTTAGTCTGCCCATAAAAAATGGGACTGGATAAACACACACCGACACGACGTCGGACTTACGGGAGTATCACATGACTGATATTGCGCAGTTGCTTGGCAAAGACGCCGACAGCCTTTTACAGCATCGTTGTATGACCATTCCAGCCGACCAGCTGTATCTGCCTGGTCACGACTACGTTGACCGCGTGATGATCGATAACAACCGTCCGCCTGCGGTCCTGCGAAATATGCAGACGCTTTACAACACCGGGCGGCTCGGCGGCACCGGGTATCTCTCTATCCTGCCGGTGGACCAGGGCGTGGAGCACTCTGCGGGCGCCTCTTTTGCGGCGAATCCGCTCTATTTCGATCCGAAGAACATTGTTGAGCTGGCGATTGAAGCGGGCTGTAACTGCGTGGCGTCTACCTACGGCGTGCTGGCCTCGGTTTCGCGTCGCTATGCCCACCGCATTCCGTTCCTCGTGAAGCTGAACCACAACGAAACCCTTAGCTATCCAACCGAATATGACCAGACCCTCTACGCCAGCGTCGAGCAGGCGTTCAACATGGGCGCGGTAGCGGTAGGGGCGACGATTTACTTCGGCTCTGAACAGTCCCGTCGTCAGATTGAAGAGATCTCCGCGGCGTTTGAGCGCGCACACGAGCTGGGCATGGTCACCGTACTGTGGGCATATCTGCGCAACAACGCGTTCAAGAAAGACGGCGTGGATTACCACGTGTCTGCCGACCTGACCGGGCAGGCGAACCACCTGGCGGCGACAATCGGCGCGGATATCGTGAAGCAGAAAATGGCCGAGAATAACGGCGGCTATAAAGCGGTGAACTTTGGCTACACCGACGACCGCGTTTACAGCAAGCTGACCAGCGATAACCCGATCGACCTGGTGCGTTACCAGCTGGCGAACTGCTACATGGGGCGCGCGGGGCTGATCAACTCCGGCGGCGCGGCGGGCGGTGATACCGATCTGTCAGACGCGGTGCGTACGGCGGTGATCAACAAACGTGCGGGCGGCATGGGGCTGATCCTTGGACGCAAGGCGTTCAAGAAATCGATGGCCGACGGCGTGAAGCTGATCAATGCGGTTCAGGACGTCTATCTGGACAGCAAAGTCACGATTGCCTGACGGCTCTATATCCCTCTCCCGGTGGGAGAGGGCATCATCGCGCACCGTGTGAAACATCAGCGCAAAAGCACGCAGTCCGGCGGTAGCCGACACTGCAGCGCGCCGGGCAATACCTCAATGCGGAACTGCGTTCCGCTCAGCGGCTCTCCGTCGAGGTTAAAGGTCATCCCGTGGGGAGCATTCACTTCAAACCACGCCGATTTCCCGGCGATGATATTTGGACTCTCTTCCGGCTGCGTCAGCGTGGTAAACAGCGCGGGCAGCAGGCCGTCGCCCGTGAAAATACGCAGCTGAAGCTGTCCGTCATTAATCAGCGCCTCCGGGCAGAGCTGCTGTCCGCCGCCCGCCTGACGCCCGTTGCCGATGCCAATCACCAGCGCGTCACCCTGCCACTGAAAATCCTCGCCGCGAATTTCGCATCGGTCAGGCTTGAGGGTGTCCATGCGCATCAGGCCGTGGATCAGGTACGACACGCCGCCCAGCGCCGCCTTCAGCTTTTCCGGCGTTTCGCTGGTGATGCGGGTGCCAAACCCGCCGGTCGCCATATTGATAAAGCAGGTTTTATCATTCACCTGCGCGATATCCACAGCGGTGGCCTTGCCGAGGATCGCCAGCTGGAGCGCTTTCTCCAGCTCTTCCGGGATCCCGGCGCTGGTGGCAAAATCATTGGCGGTGCCGAGCGGTAAAATACCCATCACCGGCCGGTTTGCCGGGGGCAGGTCGATAAGCGCTGACGCAATCTCATTGATGGTGCCATCGCCGCCGCCGGAAATGATGGTGCTGACGCCAAGCCCGAGAGCTTCATTGATATATCGTGCCGCGTCGCCTTTTTCCCACGTCACCCGAACGTGAATGCGCGCGCCATCGTCACGCAAACCTATGATGGCCTGACGCAGCAGATCGTTGCCCGCACTTTTGCCATTGAGAATCAATAAACTGTCTGGATAGGTTGCCATCCGCGCTGCTCCCTTTTTTAGCGTTAGTAAGAGTGTATAGCAGAGAGGAAAAAAGCGGGTAAGAACAGGATGAAAGGAACAAAATATGCCCGAAAGCGCGTTACACTCAAGCGATGATAGTAATGTAATCACAGGAAAGTGATGATGAATAAAATTTTGGTAAGCGCGTGCCTGATGGGCTTTAAGGTTCGTTATAACGGAAGTGAAAAAGCGCGAATGAACGAGCAGCTCATTCGCTGGCAGCAGGAACAGCGTCTGGTTATCCACTGCCCTGAACTTGCGGCCGGGCTGCCTGTACCTCGTCCTCCGGCAGAAATTATGTCCGCTGATGGCAAAGACGTAATGCGCGGGCAAGCCAGAATTAGGGAAAATACAGGGCAGGACGTGACTGAGCAGTATCAGCTTGCAGCCTGGCTCGCGCTACGCGCTGCTCAGGAGTCGGGGTGTAGCGCAGCGCTTTTAACCGATGGCAGCCCAACGTGCGGCAGTCAGTTTATTTATGACGGATCGTTTCGCGGGATCCATAAAGCGGGGAGGGGTGTTGCTGCATCGTTGCTCGCAGAGCATGGGATAGCCGTCTTCTCTGAGGGGCAAATCGACGAACTGATTGCCTGGGTTGAGGAGAGAGAAGGCAAAAAATAAGCCCGCGTAAGGGAGATTACGCAGGCTAAGGAGGTGGTTCCTGGTACAGCTAGCATTTATGGGTTATGTTTTTCAGCGGGGGGATAATACCCGTATTGAACGAAGCGGTATGTGATCCGATTCTAAGAATTATCCCAGCGCGAAAAAATTTCCCTGATTAACTATTTGCCGTGTGGGTTTCGGGTGCTTTCACCGTTGAAGTTACGCATCAGCAGCGCAAACTTCAGCTCCACCTCTTCCGGAACCGGCAGCCAGACGGTATGACCGTCACCCGGCGCCACGTCAATCGCTTCGCCTTTGCCGTTTTCCAGATGCTCCAGCGTGAAGTTCATGTTGCCCTGCGGGGTCATCAGCTCCAGGCTGTCGCCTTTGGTGAATTTGTTTTTCACCGCCACGGCCGCCAGCGCGCCTTTGCGCTCGCCGGTGAAGTCGCCGACAAACTGCTGGCGCTCGGAAACGGAGTAGCCGTGCTCGTAGTTCTGGTAGTCATCGTGAGTATGACGACGCAGGAAGCCTTCGGTATAGCCGCGGTGCGCCAGGCCTTCCAGAGTTTCCAGCAGGCTGGTATCGAACGGTTTACCGGCCGCCGCATCGTCGATGGCTTTGCGGTACACCTGCGCTGTGCGCGCGCAGTAGTAATAGGATTTGGTGCGGCCTTCGATTTTAAGAGAGTGCACGCCCATCTGCGTCAGACGCTCAACGTGGGCGATGGCGCGCAGATCTTTCGAGTTCATGATGTAGGTGCCGTGCTCGTCTTCAAAGGCGGTCATGTACTCGCCCGGACGTTTGGCTTCTTCAATCATAAACACGCTGTCGGTTGGCGCGCCGATGCCCAGCGTAGGCTCAACGTTGGTCACCGGAATAGGCTCGTGCTTGTGCACGATATTACCGACGTCATCCTCTTTGCCTTCCTGGACATTATATTCCCAGCGGCAGGCGTTGGTGCAGGTGCCCTGGTTCGGGTCGCGCTTGTTGATATAGCCGGAGAGCAGGCAGCGGCCGGAGTAGGCCATGCACAGCGCGCCGTGAACGAAGATTTCGATTTCCATATCCGGCACCTGGGTGCGGATCTCTTCAATCTCTTCCAGCGAAAGCTCGCGGGACAGGATGACGCGGGTCAACCCCATCTGCTTCCAGAACTTCACCGTCGCCCAGTTGACGGCGTTAGCCTGAACGGAGAGGTGAATATCCATCTCCGGGAAGTTCTCCCGAACCAGCATGATTAAACCCGGGTCCGACATGATCAGCGCGTCCGGC
The DNA here is from genome assembly GCF_000762975.1 of Enterobacter sp. UCD-UG_FMILLET. Classification (NCBI taxonomy): domain Bacteria; kingdom Pseudomonadati; phylum Pseudomonadota; class Gammaproteobacteria; order Enterobacterales; family Enterobacteriaceae; genus Enterobacter; species Enterobacter sp. UCD-UG_FMILLET. The sequence continues at coordinate 403,041 of NZ_JRJC01000036.1, read as the reverse complement.
CCCATATCCACAACGGGCTTCAGATCGCGAATGAACGTTTTCAGCTTGGCGTTGTGCGGCGCGATGTTCACGACCACGTAGAATTTTTTGCCCAGGGCATGCGCTTCGTTGATGCCGAGCTGCAGGTTCTCGTGGTTGAATTCGTTGTTGCGCACGCGCAGCGAGTAGCGCGGCTGGCCCGCATAAACGGCGTCGGCACCATAGGCGAAAGCGTAACGCATATTTTGCAGCGTTCCCGCCGGGGAAAGGAGTTCCGGTTTAAACATGTTTGTTCTCGTTCTGATGACAGGTCAGAGCCGCGTGCACCAGGTGCAGCGGTAAGGGGAGATCCCCCACTTTAAGGGCGGGCATTGTAGCGCTGCGGGGCAGGGAGGTAAAGCGTCGAGCCGTATCACCGCCCATCCGGCGTGTACGCATATTTTTAGGTATTGTCTTTACCATCTGGCTTGAAAGACCGAGGCAATGCCGTTTCCCGCTTTCAGTACAAGCGTGGACTGAACGTCATTGCTTTTGCTTAATTCGAATCAGCCAGATACAGGAAAACTAACTGATATTGAGATCGTGTATAACTTTTGAGCGTCATCAAGTCGTCTGTTCAGGAACCTATCTGAATACGTAGCTTGATTAATGAAGAGAAAAAGACGGAATCTGTTTATGAACCGTTACCATTTGTCAGGGGAAAAGTATGGCGAGGCTGGATTTCTGTGAACTTGCTTCTGCAAACGCAGAGACTGCAGATAGCGACCAATTTGAGAAGTTCGCAAAAATATTCATGGAAAAAATTTTGGGAGGGATTGTAACTAAAGGCCCAAGCCGGGGGGCGGATGGTGGCATAGATATACGGGTTGAGTTTGATATTGCCGGACGTCGCATTGCCAAACTGGTTAGCTGCAAACACTACGCTCCGTCTAAAAAGTCCGTTGGTCGCAGTGATGAAGAAGACATTCAGGACAGACTTGCTGAATTTGAATGTGATGAGTTTGTTGGATTCTATTCCACCATTGCATCGTCCGGACTTGAGCAAAAACTGGAGCGACTGAAAGATAAAAAAGGGATTTTGTACCAGATTTATAATTCAGAGGATATTGAAACCTTGTTACTGGAAAATCACGCGGGCTTTCAGTTAGCAAAGCGTTTTTTTCCTCGTTCAGTGCAAAATATATTACCACAATTTATTGCCCTACTGCCCACCTACACATCCTGTGATGCAGTGCGTCATTCTTCAGGTTGGATAGTCCCGGATGTTTATAGTGACTACGAGCCACGGGTCTACGCCTGTAATGCTAATTTAGCTGCACAGTATGCAAATGAGAAGGCGATGAATGATATCCATGAACCTATGTTCTTGCAGGCATGGAAAGATGCCGTCCATATGTTTTCAGATTATTTCGTTATTCCTGCTGCCGGTATTAACAGTGTAAGCAATATTAATGAATTACCACCGGACTGGGATACTTCAGACGATATAATAAATTTATCCGCCGGGAAACGATGGGCACTTTTGGCTATCTGGAGTTTTTTTGATGATAAAAAGGTTAATGCTATTTTGAAGAAAATGCATAAACATCCTTCTCAGCAAGATTTGAACGTTACTAGCTTCGCTTTCCTGGCGATGATAACTGGCACCGAGCGTCGCGATGTATTAGCGCGACTTTTTGCCTATGCTACACCTTTTCGTTCCTGGTAAGGCCACAGTTTTAATGTCTGGCGTCTCTGCCCCGCAGTGCTGCGGGGCAATATTCTCACATTATCCTGCACGCATCCGCTTCCCAGCGATACCCCACGCCGTACACCGCACGAATAAACGACTGCTCGGCGTCCAGCGCCTCCAGCTTGCGGCGCAGGTTTTTGATATGGCTGTCGATGGTGCGGTCGGTCACGACGCGGTAATCGTCATACAGGTGGTTCAGCAGCTGCTCGCGGGAGAACACTTTCCCCGGCTCGTGGGAGAGGGTTTTCAGCAGGCGGAACTCCGCAGGCGTCAGGTCCAGCAGCTTGCTGCGCCAGCTCGCCTGGAAGCGGCTTTCATCCACAATCAGCGGGCTTTCGGCGTCGAGCACCTGAAGCTCGCGCTGCGGCCTGCAGCGGCGCAGAATGGTTTTCACGCGGGCGACCACTTCACGCGGGCTGTAGGGCTTGCAGATGTAATCGTCCGCGCCAATTTCGAGCCCCAGCAGGCGGTCAATCTCTTCAATTTTTGCGGTGACCATGACGATCGGCACGTCGGAGAAGCGACGAATTTCCCGGCACAGGGTCAGCCCGTCAACGCCTGGCAGCATTAAATCCAGCAGGATCAGATCCGGCGGGGTCTGGCGCACGTACGGCAGCACCTGGTCGCCGTGGCTGATTAGCGATGGAGCGTAGCTGGCCGCACGTAAATAGTCGATCAGCAGCTGTCCCAGCTTGGGTTCGTCTTCCACGATCAAAATGCGCGGCGTGTTTTCGTCAATCGGTAACTCGGTCATACTTCTCTCGATAAATCCCGTTCCAGAGGTAACTCTACTGTAATGCTAACCCCGCCAAAAGGCGAATGGGCGGCGCGGATCGTGCCATTATGCGCCTCGACGATGTTAACGCAAATCGCCAGCCCCAGGCCGGAGCCGCCGCTGGCGCGGTTGCGAGAACCTTCGGTACGGTAGAAACGTTCAAACAGCTTTTCCAGCTGCGCGTCCTGCACGCCGGGGGCGGAATCCGCGAAGGTGAGGGCAAAGCGCCCGTTTTCCTGCCTGCCTGAGATATGCAGGCCGCCGCCGCTGTCGGTGTAGCGCAGGCTGTTTTCCAGCAGGTTATTGAACAGCTGCATCAGCCGGTCTTTGTCGCCAAACACCACCGCGCTGTCCGGCAGGGAGAGGTCGATTTTCAGGTTGCGGCTGGCAAACCGCTCGCGGAAGGCGCCGCGTAAACTGGCGCACGCCGTCCTGAATGGCCTCCAGCTCGCCGCGCAGCACCGCCAGCGGGGTGCGCAGTTCGTGGGAGATATCGGCCATAAAGTCGCGGCGCATCTGCTGGTTTTTCTCCAGCGTGCTGGCGAGTTGGTTAAAGTCCTGCGCCAGCTTGCCCAGTTCGTCCTGGCTGCGGGTATCGACGCGGGTGGTGAAATCCCCGGCGGCGAGCTTGTGCGTCCCTTCCATCAGCCGTTTCACCGGAGCGAGCAGACCGCGCGCCAGCGGGAAGGTGGCGAGCGCGGCGAGCAGGGTGGAGAGGGCGACAATCAGCCAGCTTGTCCGGCGCTGCTGGCGGTCAAAGTTGATGTCGGTGTTGCGCGTCAGGCGCTCCACCGGGGAGGCGATAACCCAGCCGACTGTCGCGTTATTGACTTTGATCGCCCGACGGGTGCCGTCCGGCGGGATCGGCGCGCGCGGACCCACCAGCGTGCGCATGTCCTGATCAATCACCCAGAACTGGGTGCGCCAGCCGTGCGGCGGCATGCCCGGCCCCGGGCGATCGTCACCGGTATCGTGCTCCAGCGAGCGCAGGATCTGGAAAATAAAGCGGTCGTTATTGCGCAGAAAACGCCAGTTGCCGTGCTGGGCGTACTGTTCACTCAGCGCATCGCTTAAGCCCTGTAAACGCTGTTCATTGCCATGCTTGATGTAATCAATAAAACCGCGCTCAAAGCTTACCCGCACTGCCCAGTGCATGGTGACCAGCAGGACGATACAGGTGGCAAATATCGCCACGAAGAGCTTGCCGGTAATGCCCGGACGCCAGAATTTCATGAACCACTCCTTTTGCCGCGCCTAATCACGACGTTCTTGCTAGTATCATCCGGCACTCTGGCGAAGATGAAAGCGGGCAGGGCGATGATGACCGCCATGCTGAGATAGGTATACAAAAAGACCTGATGCGCCACCGGCGTATCGACGCTGAGATGGTGCTGGCCGTACATGCCGAGCAGTAAACCCGCGATGGTCACCCCGACGCTCATCGAGAGCTGCATGATCATCGACAGCAGGCTATTGCCGCTGCTCGCCAGATCGTCCGGCAGGTCCTTCAGCGTCAGGGTATTCATCGACGAGAAGCGCATGGAGTTGACGATCCCCTGGCAGAACAGCACCAGCGGCAGGACGTAGTACCAGCCCATCAGCGCCACGGCCATAAACAGCAGGCTGACCAGCGCCAGCCCCAGCGTGGCGGCCACCAGCACGTGACGGTAGCCAAAGCGGTTCACCACCTGCACCACGATGCGCTTCATTCCCATGCTGCCGAGCACCATCGGGATCATCATCAGGCCCGCGTGGAACGGCGAAAATCCCATTCCGATTTGCAGGAAAACGGGCGTCATAAACGGCAGCATGCCGCTGCCGACGCGCCCGGCGAAGCTGCCGAACAGGCCAAGGCGATAGGTAGGGTTTTTAAACAAGTTCAGGCTGAACAGCGCCTTATCGTTACCTCTGGCATGCCGCAGATACCACAGAATGGCGGTGATGCCGATAACGACCAGCATCCCCAGTGTCAGGGTGGAAATCCCGAGCCCTTTTTGCCCGTCCAGCGCCAGGGTAAGCATTGCCATGCCCGCCGCCAGCAGGATAAAGCCAAAGAAATCAAAGCGCCGCGTCTGCATTTTGTAGTTTGGCATCAGCGTCAGGGTGGCGATGGCGCCGATGATGCCAACCGGGAGGTTAATTAAGAAGATCCAGTGCCAGGAGGCGTACTCCACCAGAATGCCGCCGAGCGCCGGGCCCAGCAGCGGCCCAACCTGGCCGGGCAGGGTGACAAAAGTCATCGCCGCCATGTACTGCTCGCGCGGTACGATCTTCATCACCGTTAGCCGCCCGACGGGCACCATCATCGCCCCGCCGATGCCCTGCAGCACGCGCGCCATCACCAGCTGGTCGAGGGTGTTGGCCTGGGCGCAAAACAGCGAGCCGGTGGTAAACAGCACGATGGCGGTAAAGAAGATATTCCGCACGCCCACTTTATCGGCCAGCCAGCCGCTGGCGGGCAGCATCACGGCCACCGTCAGCACGTAGGAGACAATCACCATGTGCATATGCAGCGGGCTCTCCCCCAGGCTTTTCGCCATGGAGGGGAGGGCGGTGTTGACGATGGTCGTATCCAGCGACTGCATAAAGAAGCCGAAGGCGACTATCCATAATTGCCAGCGAACGTTGCTGGGAAGCTCGGTCATTTACCCGTTTACCGTTTCTCTGTTTTTACGCGAAAAGCGCAGCCGCAGGCGGTCGAAGAACAGATAGACCACCGGCGTGGTGTACAGCGTCAGCAGCTGGCTCATCACCAGGCCGCCGACGATAGTGATCCCCAGCGGCTGGCGCAGCTCTGAGCCGTCGCCGCCCGAGATAACCAGCGGCAGCGCGCCAAACAGCGCCGCCAGAGTGGTCATCATAATCGGACGAAAACGCAGCAGGCAGGCCTGGAAGATGGCCTCTTCCGGCGACAGATTGCCGTTGCGCTGGGCGTCCAGGGCGAAATCCACCATCATGATGGCGTTTTTCTTCACAATGCCGATCAACAGCATGATCCCGATGAGCGCGATCAGGCTGAACGGCGCGCCAAACAGCTCCAGCGCAAGCAGCGCCCCCACGCCCGCCGACGGCAGCGTCGAAAGAATGGTCAGCGGGTGAACGTAGCTCTCATACAGCACGCCCAGCACAACATAGACCGTGGCGATGGCGGCCAGAATCAAAATCACCTGCGAGTTCATCGTCTCCTGGAACACCTGCGCGGTCCCGGCAAAGCTGCCGCGCACGGTGGACGGCACGCCAAGCTGCGTCATCGCGCGGTTGATTGCGTCGCTGGCTTCAGAAAGCGACGAACCGGCGGGCAGGTTAAAGGAGATGGTCGACGCCGCCGACAGCCCTTGGTGGTTCACCGACAGCGGCGCGTTGGCAGGCTGCCAGCTGGCAAAATAGGAGAGCGGGATCGCCTTGCCGTCGTTGTTAATCACAAACATTTTGTCCAGGGCGCTGATGTCCTGGGTGTAGCGCGGATCGACTTCCATCACCACCTTGTACTGGTTCATCGGCTGGTAGATGGTGGAGATCTCGCGCTGGCCGAAGGCGTTATTCAGCAGGCTGTTGGCGGCTTCAACGTTAATACCCAGCCGCGACATGGTTTCGCGGTCGTAGGTCAGGGCCATCTCGGCGCCGTTGTCCTGCTGATCGGAGTTGACGTCCGCCAGCTCCGGCAGGGCGGCCAGCGCCTTGCGGATCTTCGGCTCCCACTCGCGCAGGGCGGCTAAATCGTCCGAGAGCAACGTGTACTGATAGCTGGCGTTCGCCTGTCGCCCACCGACGCGGATATCCTGAACGGCCATCAAAAACAGGTTTGCCCCCGGCTCTTTGGCGAGCTTCACCCGCAGGCGATCAATCACCTGCTGGGCGGTTTCGTTGCGCTCGCCGCGCGGTTTCAGGGTAATAAACATCATCCCGCTGTTGACGCGTGACCCGCCGGTAAAGCCGGTGACGTTATCCACGGCTTTGTCTTCCCGAATGATCTTCATAAAGTCCTGCAGCTTGCCGCGCATCGCCTGGAACGAAATGCTCTGGTCCGCCTGAATCCCCCCCATCAGCACGCCGGTGTCCTGCTCCGGGAAGAAGGTTTTCGGGATGGTGATGTACATCCAGACGTTCAGCCCAATGGTGGCGATAAGCACCAGGCCGACCAGCCGGGTATGGTTCAGCACCCACTTCAGCGATTTGCCGTAGCCTTCCTGCATCGCCATCAGGAAGCGACCAAAGCCTTTGCGGCGCGGCTGCGAATGGGGTTTGCTGCGCTTGAGCATCCAGCCGCACATCATCGGCGTCAGCGTTAGGGAGATCGCCAGCGAAATGCCGATGGCGACGGAGAGGGTGACGGCAAACTCGCGCAGCAGCCTGCCCGGCAGCCCGCCCATCAGCAGCAGCGGCAGGAATACCGCCACCAGCGACAGGCTCATGGAGAGCACCGTAAAGCCCACCTCGCGCGTGCCCTGCAGCGCGGCCTGCAGCGGCTTCACGCCCGCTTCCAGGTGGCGGGAAATGTTTTCCAGCACCACGATGGCATCATCCACCACGAAGCCCGTCGCTATCGTCAGGGCCATCAGCGACAGGTTGTTGAGGCTAAACCCGCACAGGTACATGGCGGCAAAGGTACCGATCAGCGATACCGGCACGGCCACTGCCGGGATAAGCGTTGCGCGACCGGAGCGCAGGAACAGGAAGACCACCAGGATCACCAGCGCGACGGAGATAATCAGCGTTTGCTCCACCTCTTCAAGCGAGGCGCGAATGGTCGGGGAGCGATCCTGGGCAATTTGCAGATCGATAGCTGCCGGGATGGTCTCCTGCAGGTCCGGAAGACGGGCGCGAATGCTGTTCACCGTCTCAATAATGTTCGCTTCCGGCAGCTTGCGGATCATCAGCAGAATGGCCGGTTTCGCATTGGTCATCCCGGCGTTACGCACGTCCTGCACCGAGTCGGTGACGCTGGCAACGTCGCTCAAGCGTACCGCCGCGCCGTTGTTGTAGTGAATAATGAGCGGCTGATATTCCGCGGCGGTTTTCAGCTCGTCGTTGGTGTGGATCTGCCAGCGGTGGCTGCTGTCCTCAATCGCCCCCTGCGGTTTACGCACGTTGGCGTTGCTGATGGCGGAGCGCACGTCGTCCAGCGACACGCCCTGGTTGAACAGCGCCTGCGGGTTTAGGCCGACGCGCACGGCGGGCAGGGAGCTCCCGCCGACGCTCACGTCACCGACGCCGTTAATTTGAGAGATTGTCTGCGCCAGTTGGGTAGACGCAAAGTCGTAAAGCTGCCCCTGAGAATACGTATCCGAGGTCAGCGTCAGGATCATGATCGGCGCATCGGACGGGTTGGCCTTGCGGTAGGTTGGGCGGCTCGGCATCCCGCTCGGCAGCAGGCTTTGGGCGGCGTTGATGGCGGCCTGCACGTCGCGCGCCGCGCCGTTAATGTCCCGGTCGAAGCTGAACTCCAGAATGATGCGTGTGCTGCCCAGCGAGCTGCTGGAAGTCATCTCGTTGACCCCCGCAATCCGCCCGAGCGAGCGCTCCAGCGGCGTGGCAACGGACGAGGCCATGGTTTCCGGCGAGGCGCCCGGCAGCGAGGCGCTGACCATAATCACCGGGAAATCCACCTGCGGCAGCGGCGCTACCGGCAGCAGCCGGAAGCCCAGCACGCCGCAGAGGGTAATGGCGAGCGAGATTAAAATCGTCGCCACCGGGCGATAAATGAAGAGGGCGAAGAACTTCACTTATGCCTCCTCTTCACGTTTCGGGAAGCGGCTTTTGGTCCACAGCGCCAGGCGGTCAAACAGCAGGTAGATCACCGGCGTGGTGAACAGCGTTAGCACCTGGCTCACCAGCAGACCGCCGACCATGCCGATACCCAGCGGACGGCGCAGCTCCGCGCCGACGCCGGTGCTGAGCATCAGCGGCAGCGCGCCCAGCAGGGCGGCCAGCGTGGTCATCAGAATAGGACGGAAACGCAGCAGGCAGGCCTGGAAAATCGCGTCGCGCGGCGACATGCCCTGCTCGCGCTCGGCGGCCAGCGCGAAGTCGATCATCATGATGGCGTTTTTCTTCACGATCCCGATAAGCAGGATAATGCCGATGATGGCAATGACGTCCAGCTCGCTGCCCGCCAGCATCAGCGCCAGCAGCGCTCCCACGCCCGCCGTCGGCAGGGTAGAGAGGATGGTGATCGGGTGGATAAAGCTTTCGTACAACACGCCGAGCACGATGTACATCGCGACCACGGCAGCGACAATCAGCCAGATGGTGTTACCCAGCGCGGCCTGAAACGCCAGCGTGCTGCCCTGGAACCGGGTCTGAATATCGGACGGGAAGCTGAGCTCTTTTTCAGCCGCCTGAATGGCCTCCACCGCTTCGCCGAGAGAATAATTGTCCGGTACGTTGAAGGAGATGGTAGTGGACGGGAACTGATCCAGATGGTTAATCGACAGCGGGGTATAGCGTTCTTCCACCGTGGCGATAGCGCTCAGCGGCACAATGCCGCCGTCTTTGCTGGTCAGGCGCACCGAGTCCAGCCCCGCCAGGCCAGGCGTGTTCTCCGTGTTGTGCTCCAGCACCACGCGATACTGGTTGGCCTGGGTGTAGATAGTGGAGATCAGGCGCTGACCGAAGGCGTTGTACAGGGCGTTATCCACGTCTGCCATGGTAATGCCGAGGCGGCTGGCGGTATCGCGGTTGACGTTAACGTACGCCGCCAGCCCTTTGTCCTGCCAGTCGCTGCTGACGTCGGCGAGCTGCGGCAGGGTGTTAAGTTTATTGACCAGCTGCGGCACCCAGGTGCTGAGGGCATCCAGCGTGGTCGCCTGTAGGGTGAACTGATACTGCGTGCGGCTGACCTGGGTATCAATGGTCAAATCCTGAATCGGCTGCAGGTAAAGCTCAACGCCCGGCACGCGCGCGACGGCGTTTTGCAGACGCTCAATGACGGCGTTGACGCGATCGTCGCGTTCATCCAGCGGCTTGAGGTTGATCTGCAGACGCGCGCTGTTGAGCGACGGGTTGGTGCCGTCGACGCCCACGTAGGAGGTCAGGCTCTCGACCACCGGATCTTTCATGATGATTTCGGACACCTGCTGCTGGCGCTGGGCCATATTGGCGAAGGAGACCGACTGCGGGGCCTGAAGCGTTCCCTGAATAATGCCGTTGTCCTGAATCGGGAAGAAGCCTTTCGGAATGAAAATCCACAGCATCACGCTGAGCGCCAGGGTTCCCAGCGCCACGCCGAGGGTGGCCCACGGATGGTTCAGAACTTTCGCCAGCACGCGACCGTAGGCGGCAATAATCCGCTCGAACATGCGCTCGGAGGCGCGCGAGAAGCGGTTTTGCTTGCGCAGGGACTCATGGCTGAGCATGCGGGCGCACATCATCGGCGTCAGGGTCAGCGACACCACGGCGGAGATCAAAATGGCGACCGCCAGCGTCACGGCAAACTCGCGGAACAGCCGCCCGACGATATCGCCCATAAACAGCAGCGGGATCAGCACCGCAATCAGCGAGAAGGTCAGCGAGATAATGGTAAAGCCGATTTCGCCCGCGCCCTTCAGCGCGGCCGCCAGCGGTTTTTCGCCTTTCTCGATATAGCGCGAGATGTTCTCGATAACGACGATGGCATCATCCACCACGAACCCGGTGGCGATGGTGAGCGCCATCAGCGTCAGGTTGTTAATCGAAAAGTCGAGGAACACCATCACCGCAAAGGTGCCGACCAGCGAGAGCGGTACGGCAACGGCGGGAATAATGGTTGCCGGAACGTTACGCAGGAACAGATAGATGATCATCACGACCAGCGCAATCGCCAGCATCAGCTCAAACTGGGTGTCGGTGACCGACGCGCGAATATTCGTGGTGCGGTCGGAAAGCACCTTCACGCTGACCGATTTCGGCAGGCTTTCGATCAGCTGCGGCAGCATGGCGCGGATGCTGTCGGCGGTTTCGATGATGTTAGCACCCGGCTGGCGCTGCACGTTCATCACGATCGCCTGCTGTTTGTTGGCCCATGCCCCCAGCCAGCTGTTTTCTGCGCCTTGTTCTACGGTCGCCACGTCGCCCAGACGCACCGGGGCGCCGTTCTGGTACGCAATAATCAGCTGACGGTACTCATCGGCGGACTGCATTTGATCGTTGGCAGAGAGCGTCACGGCGCGAGTGGGGCCGTCCAGCGAGCCCTTCGCCGAGTTGACGTTGGCGCTGCTGATGGCGGTACGGATGGTTTCGCTGGTGAGCCCCAGCGCGGCAATCGCCTGCGCGTTAAGCTTCACGCGCACGGCGGGACGCTGGCCGCCCGCCAGCGTGACGAGGCCGACGCCGGAAACCTGAGAAATCTTCTGCGCCACGCGCGTTTCCACCATGTCTTCAACCTGGGTCATCGGCATGGCGGAGGAGGTGACGGCAAGCGTCATGATCGGCGGATCCGCCGGGTTGACCTTGCTGTAGACCGGCGGGTTAGGCAGATCCGACGGCAGCAGGTTGGTGGCGGCGTTGATGGCGGCCTGCACCTCCTGCTCGGCGACGTCCAGCGAAAGCGTCAGCTGGAACTGTAGCGTCACGACGGATGCCCCGCCGGAACTCTGGGAGGACATCTGTTTTAAACCCGACATCTGGCCGAACTGGCGCTCCAGCGGAGCGGTAATGGCGGACGTCACCACATCCGGGCTGGCCCCTGGATAAAGTGTGACAACCTGAATCGTTGGGTAATCCACCTCCGGCAGCGCCGACACGGGCAGGAAGCGATAGCCGATAATCCCGGCGAGCAGGATCGCCACCATCAGCAGCGTGGTGGCGACAGGACGAAGGATAAACAGGCGTGACGGCCCGCCTGTAGAGCCTGGGGGCATCACCTGCATCAGGATTTCTCTCCCTGTTTCGCAGGTTCAACCACTTCCACTTTGGCCCCTTCGGTCAGACGGTCAATGCCGTCGGTAACCACGCGGTCGCCTGCGGAAAGGCCGGCGGCGATGACCACCGTCTGGCTGTCCTGAATACCAGTTTTCACCAGGTGCTTGCTGACCTTATTGTCGCCGTTAAGTACCCAGACGAAGTTACCTTCGTTACCCATCTGCAGCGCAGCCGTTGGGATCACCACCGCGTTCTCTTCGGTCGCGACCAGCATGCGCGCATTGACGAACTGGTTCGGGAAGAGGGCATCGTCCTGATTGTTAAAGCGCGCCTTCAGCTTGATGGTGCCGGTGGTGGTGTCGATCTGGTTATCCAGACTGAGCAGGGAACCTTCGCTCAGCTTCTGCTTGTTGGTGCGGTCCCAGGCCTCCACCACCAGGCCTTTACCGGCTTTTTGCGCCTGCACCACGGTCGCAATGTCGCTTTCCGGCAGGGTAAAGACTAAATCAATCGGGTGGGTCTGGGTGATCACCACGATGCCCGTGGTGTCGCCGCTGGAGATCTGGTTGCCGATATCGACCTGCTTCAGGCCCACGCGCCCGTCAATCGGCGCGGTGATGCGGCTCCAGTCCAGCTGCAGCTGTGCGCTGGCGACGGCGGCTTCATCTGCTTTGATAGTGCCCTGCGTTTCACTGACCAGCGACTGCTGGGTGTCCAGCTCCTGACGAGACACGAGGTTGGTTTTCACCAGCTGCTGGTAGCGGGCTAAATCGCGACGGGCGTTGGCGAGGGTGGCTTTGTCTTTCGCGAGCTGCCCCTGCGCCTGGGCGAGGGCGACCTTAAACTGGCTCGGGTCGATTTCCGCCAGCAGATCGCCCGCTTTAACCTGCTGACCTTCCTGGAAGTGGATCGCGATGAGCTGGCCGTCGACGCGGCTGCGCACCGTGGCGGTGTTGGCGGCGGTAATGGTCCCGAGACCTGTGAGATAGCGAGGAACGGCTTTATTCACCGCCGTCGCCGCCTGTACCGGCGCCAGCGCGCCGCCGCGCATGCCGTGACGTCCTCCGCCTGCCGGGCGCTGCGCCTGACCGGTGGCACCGGCGGGAGCGGCGGAGTTCGCGGATTGACTGTGCCAGTACCATGCGGCGGCAAGGACCACCACAATGATGCCAGCGGCGATTGCCCAGCGGGATTTGTTACTGCCTTTCATCGTTATACGTTCTCATCCTGAATACTTCGGGGAATGATACTAGTTTAGTCAGCTAACACAGCGGAAAAATGGAGGAAATATGGAAGACTGTCAGGAATGGTCTGAGAGTAGCGCCGCGGTTTTCTCCCTCTCCCACAGGGAGAGGGAGAAAACCGGACCGCAACAACATTAGCTAAACATCACCTGCGCCCAGCGCGCCAGCCCTGCGGTAACGGAGCCAAAGTCATCGCCACCGGCAATAGGAATGCCCGGCAGCTGTTCCGCCAGCGCTTTTTTGATCAGCGGCGAACGGGCGCTACCCCCGGTCAGGTAAATCACGTCCGGCTTCTCTTTGCCGTTCTCCAGCGCCAGCTGCACCTGCTCCAGAATACGCTGTAGCGGCTGCGCGAGCGCCGTCTCCAGCCCGTCCTGCGAAATCGCGGTGGCCAGATCGTCGCTGATAAACGGCAAGGAGACCGCATGCTCAGTACGGTCGGAAAGGGCTATTTTGCTCTCTTCGGCAGTACGCACCACGCGGTAGCTCAGGCGCTGACGCCACACTTTGTACAGCAGCGCGACTTTTTCGGCGTCCTGCGCGTCACGCACCAGATCGTTAAGGAAGCGGCCGTTCGCGGTGCTGTAAAAATCACTCTGCGCAGGCACGTCATTAATGGCAATTGCGTTCCACCACGGCAGGATCGGCAGGGCGATGCCTTTTTCCGTCTGACCGCCCATGCCGAGCAGCGGCATCAGGCTCTTGAATGCCAGCGCGATATCGAGATCGTTACCGCCTACGCGGCAGCCGCTGTGTCCGAGCAGGCTGTTTTCACGATCGCGACGGTTATGCCACTGCGGCCCCATCAGCAGCAGCGAGCAGTCCGTGGTGCCCCCGCCGATATCCACGACTAACACGCGCTTCTCTTCCGTCAGCGTGGCTTCAAAGTCCAGCCCCGCGGCAACCGGCTCGTACTGAAACACCACGTCGCGGAAGCCTGCCCGGTGCGCCGCGCGTTCAAGGATCCCCTGCGCCTGCTGGTTGGCCTCATCGCCGCCCAGCCCCTGAAAGTTGATCGGGCGGCCAATCACCGCCTGGGTAATCGCATCGGAGACCTGCGTCTGCGCCTGATTGCGAATATGCAGCATCATCGCGCACACCAGGTCTTCGAACATCGCCACCTGCTGCGGCTTCAGGCCGCTGGCGCCGAGGAAGGATTTTGGCGACTTAACGAAGTAAACCTCTTCAGGATCTTCAATATAATGCCCGAGCGAAGAGAGGCCGAACTGCACGCTGGACGGCGAAACGTCGATGTCTTCCTCGCGGTTAAAGCTCACTGCCCGGCGCAGCAGCGCCTGGGTCTCCACCGCCGTGGCCGGAACCTGATGGTGGCGGAACAGCCATTCGCTTACCGCTTCACGCGTTGGCGCGCAGAGCATTGACGGCAGCAGCGTGCTCTCTTTTTCCATTTTCAAGAGCCGTGGCTGCCCGTTTTGCATAATCGCAACCGAGCAGTTTGCCGTACCGTAGTCGAATCCAATAAACACGATAAATCCCCATGCCAGTGAGAAGGGGCGAGACTTTAACGAAATGTCTTCATGGCGACAACAGGAATATGAAAGCAAGGCAATACAAGGTCTTTCCGTTTATGCTGATAAGAACAAAAAAGGAGCAACGATGTACACCCTGAACTGGCAACCCCCTTACGACTGGCAGTGGATGTTTGGCTTTCTTGGCGCGCGTGCGGTGTCAGGCATTGAAACCGTCACGCACGACTATTACGAGCGCAGTTTTGCCTGCGAAGGGCATCAGGGAATATTTCGCGTCACGCCGGATATCGCCACCCATACGCTGACCGTCACGCTCAGCCCGGGGTTAATTCCGGTTGCGCAGACGTGCCTTGAACGCATAGAGCGCCTGTTCGATCTCACCTGCAACCCGCAGCACATCGCGGATACGCTGGGCGATCTCGGCGCTGCCCGGCCAGGCTTGCGTTTACCGGGGGCGATGGACGCGTACGAGCAGGGCGTGCGGGCGATCCTCGGGCAACTGGTGAGCGTGGCGATGGCGGCGAAACTGACGTCGCGCGTGGTGGCACTGTGCGGCGAACCGGTGGCGGACTGTGCGGGCTATCTCTGCTTCCCCACGCCGGACGCGCTGGCGGCAGCGGACCCGCTGGCGCTGAAAGCGTTGGGCATGCCGGTAAAGCGCGCGGAGTCGTTAATTCACCTGGCGCAGTCGGTCATTGACGGGACATTTCCGCTTTTCCCGCCCGAGAATATTGAGGCCGGGATGAAGGCGCTACAGCAGCGGCCGGGGATAGGGCGCTGGACGGCAAACTACCTGGCCCTGCGCGGCTGGCAGGCGAAAGATGTCTTTCTGCCGGATGATTATCTGATTAAGCAACGCTTTGCCGGGATGACGCCCGCGCAAATTCGTCGTTATGCCGAACGCTGGCAGCCGTGGCGCTCTTACGCGCTGCTGCACATCTGGTACACCGACGGCTGGACGCCGTCAGTTGATGGCGAAATAGCTGGTGTTGAGCAGAAGATCTAATGGCTGCGGCTCGGCGATAGTGTCGCCATAGATGAAATCAATGCCGATGCCGGAGAGCGTATCCATCATGATGGGCTGATTGCACGGGCCCGCGATGGTTTTCATCCCCAGACGCTGGGCGTGGCCCTGAACAATGGTCACCATCATCTCATCCATCAGGTTGCCATACACGTTGCTTACCACCTCCGCGTCCAGCATCAGATAGTCGGCCATATTGGCGGTCAGGTGGGTAAAGACGTTCATGTCGCGGCCCACCTGGCTGAAGATCACGCGGCAGCCCGCCTGACGAAGCTTTTGCAGACTCCGCTGCAGGTTTTTATCCGGGCTGCACACCACGTCGGCAGAGATAACAAGATGCAGGAGACGGCCCGGCATGGGGCTTTTATCCAGCAGGTCGAGAAGTTCATCGACCAGCGTTACGCTGGCTAAACCGGCCTCAGATAGCGGCAGCGCCACTCCCATGCCTTTACTGGCGATCTGGGCGGCAGAGGCGCGGAAAAACTCATTAAAAATGCGCCTGTCGAGGGCGTGCAAAAGCTCAGGCTCCGCCAGGCCCGAGCGGAAGGCATGCTCCTCCTGGACTTCGCCCTGGCTGGTCCACAGGCGTAACGAGAGCAGCCAGAAATTACTGCTTTCCGGGATACGCGGGGAGGCGACGCTGCGGGCAATCATCATCAGGTGATTGTCTTTAATCATGTGCCACTGTTCATCAAGCGACATCATGCTGCGCGTGTTGTGATCCCGCTCCTGCTGGGGTTCGTAAACCGTCACCATGCCGCGCCCGCTGTTTTTCGAGGCATAACAGGCAATATCCGCCTGCGACATGATTTCCGACGCCTGATGGTTATTTTCATCAATCAGCGTGATACCTGCGCTGGCGCCGATCCGGTGCAGGCGGCCTTCCCACATAAAGTGATAGTCATTGATCGTGTGGATCAGACGCCCGGCAATATAGCGCGCGCTTTCAATATTGCAGTCCGGCAGCAGTAACCCGAACTCGTCCCCGCCCAGACGCGCCAGCACGTCGCTGGAGCGGAGCATGGTCAACATCAGGGAAGAGAGTTCCCGCAGCAGGGCATCGCCCGCCGCATGGCCTGCCGTATCGTTGACGGCTTTGAAGCGATCGAGATCGATAAAGACCAGGGCATGGCGCTGGCGCGTTTCGCGAACGGTCTGCAGGAGTCGTTTGAGATGATTTTCGAAGCTGACCCGGTTTGCCAGATGGGTCAGGGCATCGTGGGAGGCGCTATAGCTCAGCTGACGCAGCATTTTGCGCGATTCGGTCACGTCCTGAATCACGATAACCGAGCCAATATTCTGCCCGTCCAGCGTGCTGAGCGGCGTAATGCTGTAGTGAATATCAAAATTCCCGCCGGTACGGCAGTTCAGCACCACGTCCTGATCGATATCGGAACGGGACATATCGCCGCTGTGAATATTCTCCATCAGCGGCCCTTTTTCACCAAAGGTGATGTGCAACACCTTCAGGATCGGCTGGCCGATAGCCTCGGTCTGCAGCCAGCCGCTCATTTTTTCGGCCACCGGGTTCATAAAGGTGACGTTCATGTTGATATCGGTGCACAGCACCGCTTCACCGATGGAGTCGAGGGTAATGTGCAGACGCTCTTTTTCCTGGAAGAGCGCTTCGTTGAGCTGCTTCACCTCGGTCATATCCATGTTGATACCGAGCAGCCGTTCGACTTCACCCTGCTTATTGAGCACCCGGTTCGCCAGGGAGCGAATATGGCGCACGCCTTCCTTCACGCGGATGCGAAATTCCAGCTTAAACGGCAGGCGGGATATCAGCGAGTCCCGCAGCACCTGCTCGGCGTGGGCACGATCTTCCGGCAGCATCGTGTCATGCCAGAGCTGCCAGGTGGGCTTGATGTGCGGCGGGATTTCATACAGCTCAAACATCCGCTTGTCCCAGCTGATAATGTCTGGCTCCAGATCCCACTCCCAGATGCCGATGCCGCCCGCTTCGTTGGCGAGCGTAATGCGCTCCATCAGGCGTTTATTGACCCACTCGGTCTGCTTCAGGTCATTAATGTCTTCAATCTGAGCAATAAAATAGAGCGGCGAGCCGTCGGCATGGCGCACGACGGAGACGGCAAGCAGCGCCCAGACTACTTCCCCGTCGCGGGTGTAATAGCGCTTCTCGAGGGTATAGGTATTGATGTCGCCGTTGACCAGCTGTTCGAGCTGTTCCAGGTCGGTGTGCAGATCTTCCGGCCAGGTGAGCTGCTGGAAGGTCAGCGACTGGAGCTCCGTCTGGCTGTAACCGAGGAAATTGCACAACGCCTTGTTAGCCTGCAGCCATTTGCCCTCAATGCTGACCAGCGCCATACCGATAGCTGAATACTCCATCGCATTGCGGAAACGCTCCTCGCTTTCGGTGATGTGTTTGCGCTCGGCGCGGAAGGCGTACATCACCATGGTCATCACGTTGGCAGGCAGGAGCAGCATCAGGAACGGCAGCCAGGGAGCGTTCAGCATCGCCCCGACGTGCTGGGTTGTCAGCGCCACAGGATTTTGGGCAATCATCAGCGACACAACCATCACGGTGACCAGAAACACCAGGAACGCTTCCATTCGCGGCAAGCGCACGGCGCTCCACATAAGCAAAACGATTACGCAGGTGAAAGGCCACGGCAGCCAGGTGATGGCTGCCCAGCTGAGGGCCAGCGTTACGGCCAGCGTGGTCAGGGTTTCCAGCAGCAGTCTCGGGTCACGGTGGCGCAGCAGATAATGCGGTTTAAACAACAGCCCCAGCGGTACCACCGCCAGCGCGCCGATGGCTTCGGACAACACCCAGACGAAGAAATTACGCAGGGGTTCGGGGCCGGGCGCCAGCAGGGAAACCAGCAAGCCGCCAACCAGCGGCGGTATCACCGCGCTGCCGATGGCCACGCGGATCCAGTCATTCAGATTCTGCAGCGGGTTGTACCATGGGAGCAACTTGCGCAACAACAACGCACCGATAAAGGCTTCAACCACGTTAACTGAGGTGTAGGTAAGGTTTATCGATCCCCACGAAAAGAGCATCCAGGTGGCCAGAATATTGCCAAACGAACAGGCCAGGGCGATTCCGGGCCACATTTTTCCTGCGTGGCGATAAAACGCCACCATCATAATGGCGGTGGGGAACCAGAGGGGGGCCAGCAGGGTGCCGAACCGGGTGAGCTCCAGGGAAAATAAGGTAAAGATAAAGGTGACCAGGCCCAGACAGACAAGTCGTATTAAAGGATGTGGGGTGGTAACCAAAACCCGCTGGTATTGTTTATTCATTACCGCTTTATCCAGAGACGCCATGCCGTCAGGGAAGATGTCCGAACGCGTGAATTTGATAATTTGGTTTATGCTAGTACAAACAATTTACAATTCATATGGTGACCGCTCAGAATTTGACACCACAGACTTATTAAATAGAGGCTCCGTGAGAAAAAAACGGTTAAACGCTGAAAAAACGTTCATTTAAATTTCACTCAGGGAATAAAACGTCACTTTTCGGCCAGTCTCGCAGAACCTGTGCATTCGACTGGTATCACGCCCGCGAAATCCCTATAATTGCCGCGTTTGACGCTCCGGCGTCGTCCTTCCTTAACATCCAGGTTAATCAGGTCGCTAAATTTATGACTGATAAGTCTCATCAGTGCGTCATTATAGGCATCGCCGGCGCATCGGCTTCAGGTAAAAGTCTAATTGCCAGTACGCTTTATCGCGAACTGCGTGAACAAGTAGGTGATGAGCATATCGGCGTCATTCCCGAAGACAGCTATTACAAAGATCAATCCCATCTGTCGATGGAAGAGCGCGTCAAAACCAACTATGACCACCCAAATGCAATGGATCACAGCTTGCTGTTCCAGCATTTAGAAGCGCTTAAGAGCGGCCAGGCGATTGAGCTGCCCGTTTACAGTTATGTAGAACACACCCGCACGCAGGAAACCATCCGCATCGAGCCGAAAAAGGTCATTATCCTTGAAGGCATCCTGCTCCTGACCGACGCCCGCCTGCGTGAATCCATGAATTTCTCTATTTTCGTTGATACCCCTCTGGATATCTGCCTGATGCGCCGCATCAAGCGTGACGTGAATGAACGAGGCCGTTCGATGGACTCCGTCATGGCGCAGTATCAGAAAACGGTTCGCCCGATGTTCCTGCAGTTTATTGAGCCATCCAAACAATACGCCGATATCATCGTGCCGCGCGGGGGTAAAAACCGCATTGCTATTGATATCTTAAAAGCGAAAATCAGCCAGTTTTTTGAATAAGCCGCGTGAATTGTGTACCGTTCAGAGATAACCTGGTTTTACCCTGAGCGCTTACCGCCTCAGGGTACGATGCATGAAAGGAGAAATTGGCATGCGTCTTTGTGATCGCGATATAGAAGCCTGGCTGGATGAAGGCCGTTTATCTATTACCCCACGCCCACCCGTTGAGCGTATCAATGGCGTGACCGTTGATGTCCGCTTGGGGAATAAATTCCGCACCTTTAGCGGCCATACCGCACCGTTCATTGACCTCAGCGGGCCGAAGGACGAAGTCAGCGCCGCGCTCGATCGCGTGATGAGTGACGAAATCGTAATCGATGAAGGCGAAGCTTTTTATCTGCATCCGGGTGAACTGGCCCTGGCGGTGACGTTTGAATCCGTCACCCTGCCTCCGGACCTGGTCGGCTGGCTTGATGGCCGTTCTTCGCTGGCGAGACTGGGGCTGATGGTTCACGTGACCGCGCACCGTATCGATCCAGGCTGGTCGGGGCGTATCGTGCTGGAATTCTTCAATGCTGGTAAATTGCCGCTGGCGCTACGCCCGGGCATGATGATCGGCGCGTTGAGCTTTGAACCGCTGTCAGGCCCGGCAGATCGTCCTTATAACCGTCGGCAGGACGCAAAATATCGCGACCAGCAGGGCGCGGTTGCCAGCCGTATTGATAAAGACTGATCGTTAGTCCATTGAGGATGCCATGAGAAGAGTTCTGACAACGCTGATGATTTTGCTGGTGGTGCTGGTGGCTGGCCTTTCGGCGTTGGTTCTGCTGGTTAACCCTAACGATTTCCGCGCTTATATGGTGCGGCAGGTCGAGGCACGCAGTGGTTATCAACTGAAGCTTGACGGGCCGCTGCGCTGGCACGTCTGGCCGCAGCTCAGCATTCTCTCTGGCCGCATGTCGCTCACGGCGCCGGGGGCGGCCCAGCCGCTGGTGTCCGCAGACAACATGCGCCTTGATGTGGCGCTGATCCCGCTCATTTCCCATCAGCTGCAGGTTAACCAGGTGATGCTGAAAGGCGCGGTGATTCAGCTCACCCCGCAAACCGAAGCCGTGCGTGATGCCAGCGCGCCGGTTGCGCCGCGCGAAAATACCCTGCCTGATGAACCGTCCGATACCGGCTGGTCCTTTGATATCGGCAAGCTGAAAGTTGCCGACAGCGTGTTGGTTTTCCAGCATGAGCACCAGGAGCAGGTGACCATTCGCAACATTAACCTGCAGATGGAACAGGATGCTCACCATCTTGCGTCGCTGGAATTTAGCGGGCGCGTAAACCGCGATCAGCGCGATTTGGCCCTGTCGCTGAATGCTAATGTGAACGCCTCGGACTACCCGCATCAGCTGACGGCCGACATCCAGCAGCTGAGCTGGCAGCTGACGGGTGCCGATCTCCCCACCCAGGGGATAACCGGGCAGGGAACGCTGCAGGCCGTGTGGCGCGAAGAACAAAAGCAGCTAGAGCTGGATAATCTCAACCTGCAGGCAAATGACAGTAGCCTGAAGGGGCAGGCGAGCGTCACGCTCGAAGAGAAGCCGAAGTGGGTGCTGAATCTGCAGTTTGACAAGCTAAATCTGGAAAACCTGCTGCCGCCTCTGCCGGCCAGCGCCACGGATAGCGATGCCGCCCAGACGGGGCAAAGCCAGGTACCGGCATCACGTCCGGTTATCTCGTCTAATCTCGATCAGCCTGACTATAACGTCCTGCGCGGATTCACGGCGGATATTCTGCTGAAAGCCAATAGCCTGCGCTGGCGCGGTATTGATTTTACCGACGTGAGCAGCCAGATGTTTAACCATAACGGTTTGCTGGTGATCTCCGAGCTGAGCGGGAAGATGGGCGCAGGAAACCTCTCGCTGCCCGGCACGCTGGACGTCCGTAAAGACGTTGCCAGTGCCGAATTCCAGCCGCGTCTCGACAACGTTGAGATAGGCACCATCCTGAACGCGTTTAACTATCCGATATCCCTGACGGGGCAGTTGACGCTCGCGGGTGACTTCTCAGGGACGAAAATTGATGCAGATGCTTTCCGCCGCGAGTGGCAGGGGCAGGCGCATCTTGAGCTGAAAAATTCCCGTATGGAAGGGCTTAACTTCCAGCAGCTGGTGCAGCAGGCGGTTGAGCGCAGCAGCGATGTGAAGGCCCAGGATAACTACGACAGTGCCACGCGCCTCGACAGCTTCACCACGGACCTGACGCTGGACAACGGGCAACTCACACTCGACGGGATGCAGGGTGCCTCTTCACTGTTATCAATGACCGGTGAAGGTAAGCTGGATCTGGTGAAAGAGACCGCGGACACGCGCTTTAACGTGCGGGTACTTTCCGGCTGGCAGGGTGAAAGCAAGCTCATCGATTTCCTGAAAGAGACGCCGGTCCCGCTGACCGTATACGGCAAATGGCAGGCCCTGAATTACAGTCTGCAGGTGGATCAGATCCTGCGCAAGCATCTGCAGGATGAAGCGAAACGTCGGCTTAGCGGCTGGGCGGATCGCAACAAAGATTCACAGGACGGTAAGGACGTGAAGAAGCTGCTGGATAAGCTTTGATGTCCGTTGCGCCGGGGGGCGGCTTCGCCTTACCCGGCCTACAAAAGCCCGTACCGTAGGCCCGGTAAGCGCAGCGCCACCGGGCTTTTTTACACCTCAAAATCCAGTTCTTCCTCATCCCGCAGCGGAATGAGCTGAACCTTCTGCACGCGATGGTTTTCAATCTGCAGCGTTTTGAGCAGATAGTCGCCCACCTGAACCTCTTCTCCCGGCTGCGGGATACGCTGCAAATACTCCATCAGCAGACCGGCAATAGTGTGATATTCCCGTTTTTCATCCAGCGGCAGCGGCACGTATTGCACCAGGTCTTCCAGCGGCATGTGACCGTTAGCCGTCCACGAACCGTCTGCGTTTTTCTGAATATCATGGCGGGCGTCAATCTCATCCACCTCGTTAGGCAGATTACCGGCAATGGTTTCCATCACGTCGCTGAGCGTGACCAGCCCTTCCACCGAACCAAACTCATCCACCACAAAGGCAAAGTGCGTGCGCGCGTTACGGAATTGCTCAAGGGCGGAAAGCAGCGGTAGTCCCTCCGGGAAAACCAGCGGCTGGCGGACCAGGACGCGCAGATTGAGCGCCTCGCCGTGCAGCTGCTGCTGGAGCAGGTCAATAACGTGCACCACGCCCAGCAGTTCCTCTTCCTCTTCACCGCCGGTCACTACCACGCGGGTGTGCTGGTTTTTATCCAGCAGGGCGCGAATGTGCTCTTCCGGTGCCGTCAGGTCGATATGTTCAATGTCATGCCGCGAGGTCATGATGCTGCTGACCGTCCGCTGATTCAGATTGAGCACCCGCTCGATCATCCGTCGTTCCTGCGGGTCGAAGATCTGCTCGTCGCTGTGATCGGCCAGCATGGCGGAGGATTCGGCATCCAGCTCCGCATCCTCTTTCTTACCGCTTAGCAGGCGCATAACCGTGTCGGCCGTACGCTGACGCAGAGTCTGATTCGCGGACAGGAAGCGGCGGCGGTTAAATATTGCCAGCTGGTTGAGCGCTTCAATCATGACGGAGAACCCAATGGCGGCGTACAGGTAGCCTTTCGGAATATGGAAGCCAAAACCGTCGGCCACCAAGCTAAAGCCAATCATCAGCAGGAAGCTCAGACAGAGGATCACGATGGTCGGGTGACTGTTCACAAAGCGGGTCAGCGCCTTGCTGGCCATGACCATCAGCGTGATGGCAATGATCACCGCAGCCATCATCACCGCAAGGTGGTCCACCATCCCGACGGCGGTAATCACCGAGTCGAGGGAGAAGACCGCATCCAGCACCACGATTTGCGCCACTACCGGCCAGAATTTCGCCCCGCGGCGCTGGGTTGGGTTCTCGCTGTCTTTGCCCTCAAGCCGCTCGTTGAGCTCCACCGTGGCTTTGAACAGCAGGAACAACCCGCCGAAGAGCATGATCAGATCGCGGGCGCTAAAACTCAGGCCGTGAATGGAGAACAGAGGCTGAGTGAGCGTCACCAGCCAGGAGATAGAGGCCAGCAGCAGTAAACGCATCACCATCGCCAGCAGCAGACCCGTTACGCGCGCGCGGTCGCGCTGGGAAGGGGGCAGTTTTTCAGCAAGGATGGCGATAAAAACCAGATTATCAATCCCGAGCACCAGCTCGATGACGACCAGCGTAACCAGCCCGGCCCAGATTGAGGGATCGGCAATCCATTCCATAGTAATAGCAATACCTTCTGTTATATGACGAATGTCACACTTCGATCATGGATAAAGCTGGGGGAAATTGCAATGCCGGGCTGAGATTTCTCTTAATACGACGGTTAAAAAAGAGAGCATTCTCAATAATGTGTAAATAAGCGAAATGCGAATATTTAATTGCAGAGATAGCATTTTAGGATATATCGCAGGCGCTGTTTTTTACTCTCATTTTGTCAATATAAAGAAAATCCTAAAAGGTCAAAAATTTGCTCTTAATATTAATCTTAAAAACCGATATTAGGACTGTTGTCTCCTTGCCTGCTATTAGGTTAGCTGCAACAATTCTCCCAGCATCAAATGTTAAATCTCAGTGTTGCTATTAATGTTCGGTCTTCAGGAGATGGTTATTCATTATCCGTTGGGTTTCTCAAGCGACTGATATATTTCCAGAAGACCTTGCTCAAGAGGGTGTCTATCCATAACGCATTGTTTAGTCAGTGGATTGGTAACTGAAAGCCAAGGGCGGTAGCGTGCCTGAAAGCGTGTGAATCAGCCTCGATTATTCTGTCAATAGCCAATGGATGAATAAGCTTTTTTTAGGACTGATGCCAGTTATATTTCTATTTGATTAACTGCATGCTGAAACCCAATACGACTCGAGCTTATTTAAATTGCACAGGATAATTACTCTGCCAAAGTGATAAATAATCAATGATGAAATCCAAAATGAAATTGATGCCATTATTGGTGTCTGTGACCTTGATGAGTGGTTGCACGGTCTTTCCCGGCAGCAATATGTCAACAATGGGTAAGGATGTGATCAAGCAACAGGATGCCGATTTTGATCTCGACAAAATGGTGAATGTTTATCCACTTACGCCTCGTCTGGTCGAGCAATTACGTCCACGTCCGAATGTTGCCCAGCCGAATATGTCGCTGGACCAGGAAATTGCGTCTTACCAGTACCGCGTGGGGCCGGGTGACGTGATCAACGTGACCGTCTGGGACCACCCTGAACTGACCACGCCAGCGGGCCAGTACCGTAGCTCGAGCGACACCGGTAACTGGGTGCAGTCAGATGGCACCATGTTCTATCCCTACATTGGTAAAGTCCATGTTGCAGGGAAAACGCTTGCCGAGATCCGTAGTGATATTACCGGCCGCTTAGCGCAGTACATCGCCGATCCGCAGGTGGACGTTAATATCGCCGCATTCCGCTCGCAAAAAGCCTATATCTCCGGCCAGGTGAACAAATCCGGCCAGCAGGCCATCACCAACGTTCCTCTGACCGTACTGGATGCCATTAACGCCGCGGGCGGGTTAACCGACGGCGCCGACTGGCGCAACGTCGTGCTCACCCACAACGGGAAGGAGCAGCGCATTTCGCTGCAGGCGCTGATGCAAAACGGCGATCTGACCCAGAACCGCCTGCTCTATCCGGGCGACATTCTCTACGTACCGCGCAATGACGATCTGAAAGTCTTCGTGATGGGTGAAGTGAAAAAACAGAGCACCCTCAAAATGGACTTCAGCGGTATGACGCTGACCGAAGCGCTGGGCAATGCTGAAGGTATCGATCTGACGACCTCTAACGCGACCGGTATCTTCGTTATCCGTCCGCTGAAAGGTGAGGGCAGTGCGAAAGGCAAGATTGCCAACATTTACCAGCTGGATATGTCCGATGCGACCTCTCTGGTGATGGCAACGGAGTTCCGTCTCCAGCCATACGATGTGGTGTACGTCACCACCGCGCCGGTTGCCCGCTGGAACCGTCTGATCAACCAGTTGCTGCCAACCATCAGTGGCGTTCGCTACATGACGGATACGGCGCGCGACATTCATACCTGGTAATCCGCGATGTTTAACAAAATTCTGGTGGTATGCGTGGGGAACATTTGCCGTTCCCCTACGGCTGAACGGTTGTTGAAACACTACCAGCCCGAACTGACCGTTGATTCGGCAGGGCTGGGTGCACTGGTCGGTAAAGGTGCCGATGAGCGCGCAACGAGCGTGGCGCGGGATCATCATCTCTCTCTCGACGGCCACGTGGCCCGCCAGGTCACTGGCCGCATGTGCCGCGAGTATGACCTGATCCTGACGATGGAAAAACGCCATATTCATGCGCTGTGCGATATCGCTCCGGAGATGCGCGGCAAGGTGATGCTGTTTGGTCACTGGGACAATGAACGTGAAATCCCCGATCCGTATCGCAAAAGCCATGAGGCCTTTGAGGCGGTTTACACCTTACTTGACCAGTCTGCCCAACAGTGGGCGCAGGCACTGAAAGTTCAGCAGGGATAACAATGACAGAAAAAACAAGAGCTTCTGCCGCCCCGACTTCGGGCAGTGATGAAATTGATATTGGGCGCCTGGTCGGCACTGTTGTAGAGGCAAAGTGGTGGGTGCTTGGCATTACCGCCGTGTTCGCCGCGGCGGCCGTCGTCTACACGCTCTTCGCCACTCCTATCTACAGCGCCGACGCGCTGGTGCAGATCGAGCAGAATACCGGCAACTCGCTGGTGCAGGACATTGGTTCCGCGCTGGCGAACAAGCCGCCGGCATCCGACGCCGAAATTCAGCTCATCCAGTCACGCCTGGTGCTGGGTAAAACGGTTCACGACCTCGGGCTCGATATCTCCGTCACCAAAAATACCTTCCCAGTCTTTGGTGCCGGCTGGGATCGTCTGATGGGGCGAAGCAACGACACGGTGAAAGTGACTGACTTCGTGCTGCCGAAAGGGGCCGCCGATCAGACGTTTACCCTGACGGTGCTTGGCCCGAAACAGTATCAGCTAACCAGCGACGCAGGTTTTAGCGCCCGCGGTGAAGTGGGGCAGATGCTGACCAAAGACGGCGTCAGCATGATGGTTAGCGCCATCAACGCGCAGGAGGGGGGCGAATTCACCGTCACCAAATTCTCCACGCTGGGAATGATCAATAATCTGCAAAACAACCTGACCGTCACCGAAAACGGTAAGGACACCGGCGTGCTGAGCATGACCTTTACCGGTGAAGATAAGGATCAAATCCGCGACATCCTGAACAGCATCACCCGCAACTATCTTGAGCAGAACGTTGAGCGTAAGTCGGCGGAAGCGGCGAAAAGCCTGGCGTTCCTGTCAAAACAGCTCCCGGAGGTGCGTGCCCGTCTGGATGATGCCGAGAACAAGCTGAACGCCTATCGTCAGGATAAAGACTCCGTTGACCTGCCGCTGGAGGCGAAATCGGTCCTCGATTCGATGGTCAACATTGACGCGCAGCTCAACGAGCTAACCTTCAAAGAGGCGGAGATTTCCAAGCTTTATACCAAACGCCATCCGGCCTACCGCACGCTGCTGGAGAAACGCCGCACGCTGGAAGAGGAGAAGGCGAAGCTCAATGACCGCGTGACCGCGATGCCGAAAACGCAGCAGGAGATCGTGCGTTTGACCCGCGACGTGGAGTCCGGACAGCAGGTTTACATGCAGCTGCTGAACAAGCAGCAGGAGCTGAAAATCACCGAAGCCAGTACCGTCGGTGACGTGCGCATTGTCGACCCGGCGATTACCCAGCCTGGCGTGCTGAAGCCGAAGAAAGCGCTGATTATTCTCGGCAGCATTATTCTCGGCCTGATGCTCTCCATCGTGGGCGTGCTGCTGCGTTCGCTGTTCAACCGCGGTATCGAAAGCCCGCAGGTGCTGGAAGAGAGCGGTATCAACGTCTATGCCAGCATTCCGCTGTCCGAGTGGCAAAAATCCCGTGACAGCGTCAAAACCATCAAGGGCGTCAAGCGTTACAAACAGAGCCAGCTTCTGGCGGTGGGTAACCCGACCGACCTCGCCATCGAAGCGATCCGCAGCCTGCGCACCAGCCTGCACTTCGCCATGATGCAGGCCAAAAACAACGTCCTGATGTTAACCGGCGTGAGCCCGTCGATCGGTAAAACCTTCGTCTGCGCCAACCTGGCGGCGGTGGTCAGCCAGACAGACAAGCGCGTGCTGCTGATCGACTGCGATATGCGTAAGGGCTACACCCACGAACTGCTGGGCACCAACAACGTGAACGGTCTGTCGGAAATCCTGCTCGGCAAAGGTGACATCAGCCAGAGCGCGAAACCCACAACGGTGCCGAAATTTGACCTGATCCCACGCGGTCAGGTGCCGCCTAACCCGTCCGAGCTGCTGATGAGCGAACGCTTCACCCAGCTGATCGAGTGGGCGAGCAAAAACTACGACCTGGTGCTGATCGATACGCCGCCAATTCTGGCCGTAACCGACGCAGCGGTTGTTGGCCGCCACGCTGGCACCACGCTGATGGTGGCGCGTTACGCGGTGAACACCCTGAAAGAGGTTGAAACCAGCCTGAGCCGCTTCGAGCAGAACGGGATTGAGGTGAAAGGGGTGATCCTGAACTCCATCTTCCGCCGCGCGACCGGGTACCAGGATTACGGTTATTACGAGTACGAATATAAATCTGACAGCAAATAAAAATCCCCCTCACCCTAACCCTCACCCTCCGGGAGAGGGGCGGGGTGAGGGATAAGGGGAAGACCATGACCACACAACGCCCTTTAGTTTCAATCTATATGCCGACATGGAATCGTCAGCAGCTGGCGATCCGCGCAATCAAGTCGGTCCTGCGACAGGATTACGATAACTGGGAGCTGATCATCGTTGATGACTGCTCTTCCTCGTATGAACAGCTGCAAAAGTTTGTGACTGACCTCAACGACCCGCGGGTGGTCTATACCCACAACGCCATCAACTCCGGCGCGTGTGCGGTGCGTAATCAGGCGATTATGCAGGCCAAAGGGCAGTATCTGACCGGAATTGACGACGATGACGAATGGACGCCGAACCGCCTGTCTATCTTCCTGTCGCATAAAGAACAGCTGGTCACGCACGCTTTCCTGTATGCCAACGACTATGTCTGCCAGGGCGAGGTCTACTCGCAGCCCGCGAGCTTGCCGCTGTATCCGAAATCACCGTACTCTCGCCGCCTGTTCTACAAGCGCAACATTATTGGTAACCAGGTCTTCACCTGGGCGTGGCGTTTCAAAGAGTGCCTGTTCGATACCGAACTCAAGGCCGCGCAGGATTACGATATCTTCCTGCGCATGGTGGTGGAATACGGCGAGCCGTGGAAAGTGGAAGAGGCTACGCAGATCCTGCACATCAACCACGGGGAGATGCAAATCACCTCCTCGCCGAAGAAGTTCTCCGGCTACTTCCATTTTTACCGCAAGCACAAGGACAAGTTTGACCGTGCCAGCCGTAAATATCAGCTCTTTACCCTCTATCAGATCCGCAATAAGCGCATGAACTGGCGCACGCTGCTGACGTTGCTGTCCGTGCGTAACGGCAAGCGCCTGGCTGATGGACTTCGGGGGAAATAATGTTTCTGGAAGATTGCCGCGCTAACAGCTGGAGCCTGCGTCCGTGCTGCATGGTTCTGGCGTACCGCATCGCGCACTTTTGCTCGGTATGGCGTAAGAAAAACGTGCTGAACAATATCTGGGCGGCACCCGTGCTGGTGCTGTACCGCATCATTACCGAATGCTTTTTTGGCTATGAAATTCAGGCCGCTGCCACCATTGGCCGCCGCTTTACCATCCACCACGGCTATGCGGTGGTGATCAACAAGTTTGTGGTCGCCGGGGATGATTTCACCATTCGTCATGCGGTCACCATTGGCAACCGCGGGCCTGACAGCCTGGCCTGCCCGGTCATCGGCAACAACGTCGAGCTGGGGGCGAACGTGGTAATCATCGGTGACATCACGATTGGTAACAACGTCACGATTGGTGCTGGCAGCGTGGTGCTGGACAGCATTCCGGATAACGCGCTGGTGGTGGGAGAAAAAGCCCGCGTGAAGGTGATTAAATGAACATTCTGCAATTTAACGTACGCCTCGCAGAAGGCGGAGCGGCAGGCGTGGCCCTGGATCTGCACCAGCGCGCGCTGCAAAAAGGACTTCAGTCGCGTTTTATTTACGGCTACGGCAAAGGCGGCAAGAAAAGCGTCAGCCACGATAATTTCCCGCAGGTGCACAAGCACACGCCGCGTCTGACCTCCATTGCCAACATTGCGCTGTTCCGTCTGTTTAACCGCGACCTGTTTGGCAACCTGAACACGCTGTACCGCACGGTTACCCGCACCGCGGGCCCGGTTGTGCTGCATTTTCACGTGCTGCACAGCTACTGGCTGAATCTGGAAGAGGTAGTGGCGTTTTGCCAGAAGGTGCAGGCCCACAAGCCCGACACCCGCTTTGTCTGGACGCTGCACGATCACTGGAGCGTGACCGGACGTTGCGCGTTTACCGACGGCTGCGAAGGCTGGAAAGATAACTGCCAGAAGTGCCCGACGTTAAGCAACTACCCGCCGGTGAAGGTGGATCGCGCGCATCAGTTGGTGGCCGGAAAGCGTCAGCTGTTCCGCGACATGCTCTCGCTCGGCTGTACGTTCATCTCCCCGAGCCAGCACGTGGCCGATGCCTTCAACAGCCTGTACGGGGCAGGGCGCTGTCAGATTATCAACAACGGCATCGACGTAGCGACGGAAGCCATTCTTGCCGAGCTGACCCCGGTGGCCGAAACCGCGGGCAAACCGAAAATCGCTATTGTTGCGCATGACCTGCGTTACGACGGTAAAACCAACCAGCAGCTGGTGCGCGACATGATGGCGCTGGGTGACAAGATAGAGCTTCACACCTTCGGCAAGTTTTCGCCGTTCGAAGGGACCAACGTGGTGAACCACGGGTTTGAGACCGACAAGCGCAAGCTGATGAGTGCGCTGAATGAAATGGACGCGCTGGTGTTCAGCTCCCGCGTGGATAACTACCCGCTGATCCTCTGCGAAGCGCTCTCTATCGGCGTGCCGGTGATCGCCACCCACAGCGATGCGGCGCGCGAAGTGCTGGAAAAGTCCGGCGGGAAAACCTTCACGGAGCAGGAGGTCCTGCCGCTGGTACAGCTGCCGAAGGCGCAGATCGCTGAGATCGTTTTTGGCACGGACCTGGAATCGTTCCGCAACCGCAGCCGCAAGGCCTACAGTGGACAACAGATGCTGGAGGAATATGTCTCGTTCTATCAGAATCTGTAGTTATCTGCTGCTGCCGCTGATCTACCTGCTGGTCAACGTCAAAATTGCCCAGCTCGGCGAAAGCTTCCCGATAACCATCGTAACCTTCCTGCCCGTTCTGCTTCTGCTGTATGTCGATAAAATCAACCTCAAGAAGCTGATGATTGCCTTAGGGCTGGGCACGGGCCTGACGCTGTTTAACTACATCTTTGGCCAGTCGCTGGATGCGAGTAAATACGTCACGTCGACCATGCTGTTTGTTTATATTGTCATTATTATCGGTATGGTCTGGAGTATTCGGTTTAAAACTATTTCTCCGCACAATTATCGGAAAATCCTTAGGTTCTTTTATATTGCCGTTGCGTTAATTGTTATGCTTGCCGCCCTGGAGATGGCGCAAATTATTCTCACCGGCGGCAGCAGCCTGATGGAGATAATTTCGAAATATCTCATTTACAGTAACAGCTATGTATTGAACTTCATCAAGTTTGGCGGGAAGCGTACTACGGCCCTCTATTTTGAACCGGCGTTTTTCGCTCTGGCGTTAATCTCAATTTGGCTCAGCATCAAACAGTTTGGTATCAAAACGCCTAAGACCGATGCTATGATTCTTGCAGGAATTGTTCTGTCTGGATCGTTCTCAGGGGTAATGACATTTATCCTGTTTTACCTGCTGGAATGGGCGTTTCAGTACCTGAACAAAGATGCGATTAAGAAAAAACTGCCGCTGGCGATTATCTCCCTGACGGTGTTTATGGTAGGCGTGATATTTGCCTTCCCGTACATCTCAGAACGTCTGGGTGATTTGGGAACGGAAGGGTCTTCGTCCTATTATCGCATCATTGGGCCACTGGTAATGGTGGGTTATTCCTTAACCCATATTGATGGGGTAGTAAGATTCGGCTCACTTTACGAATATGTTGCATCATTCGGAATCTTTAACGGTGCGGATGTCGGTAAAACCATAGACAATGGTCTGTATCTGTTAATTATTTATTTTTCGTGGTTCGCCGTGCTGTTGACCCTGTGGTATCTGTTTAAAGTTTTCAAAATGATGATTAACGCGTTTGGTGATAACCAGAACTTTCGCGTTCAGCTTTATCTGTTTACTCCGGTGTCGCTGTTTTTTACCGGGTCAATATTTAGCCCGGAATATGCTTTCTTGATTGTCTGTCCGTTTATTCTGCGCAAGGCGCTTAATATTACGAACTTATGACGAAATGAGGTGATTTATGTTTCTTAGCGTCATTACTGTCGCTTTTCGTAATTACGAAGGGGTGGTAAAAAACCTGGCGCTCGCTGCGCAACCTGGCGCGCGATCCAAGCCTCACCTTTGAGTGGATTGTGGTCGACGGCGGCTCGAACGATGGCACGGCGGAGTTTCTGGAAAAACTCAACGGTGAGTTCAACTTACGCTACATCAGCGAGAAAGATAAAGGCATCTACGATGCGATGAATAAAGGCATCAGCATGGCGCAAGGCCGTTATGCCATCTTCCTGAACTCGGGCGATATTTTCCATGAAGACGTGGCGCTGTTTGCCCGTCAGCTGGCTCGCCAGAAAGAGGACGCCATGTATATTGGCGATGCGCTGCTCGATTTTGGCGACGGACATAAAGTGTGCCGCAGCGCGAAGCCAGGCTGGTATATCTACCACAGCTTGCCGGCCAGCCATCAGGCCATTTTCTTCCCGGTAAAGGGTCTGAAAAAACAGCCTTACGATTTGCAGTATAAAGTGTCTTCCGATTATGCGCTGGCAGCCAGCCTGTATAAATCAGGTTATCCGTTCCGTCGAATTAANAGGGTTGGTGTCTGAATTCTCCATGGGCGGCGTGTCAACGTCTAATAATCTGGAATTGTGCCAGGATGCCAAAAACGTACAGCGTAAAATATTACGCGTACCGGGATTCTGGGCGGAATTGTCTTATTTATTACGCCTGCGTACCACAGGCAAAACGAAAACCTTATATAACAAAGCCTGAATATAAGGAAACGCAATGCAGGATTTAAAAGGTTTCTCCGTGCCGAAAGGTTTTCGGGGCGGGAACGGTATTAAGGTACAGCTGTGGTGGGCCGTTCAGGCAACATTATTTGCCTGGTCGCCGCAAATAATGTACCGCTGGCGAGCTTTTTTATTGCGCCTGTTTGGCGCAAAAATCGGAAAAAACGTAGTCATCCGACCTTCTGTGAAAATTACCTATCCGTGGAAATTAACGCTGGGGGATTACGCATGGGTTGGGGATGATGCGGTGTTATATACCCTTGGCGAAATTACGATTGGCGCAAATTCGGTGGTTTCACAGAAAATGTTATTTGTGCACCGGCAGCCACGACTTTATGAGTCAGCATTTTGATATTACCGCTTCGCCTATAGCGATAGGTGAAAAATGCTGGCTGGCAACGGATGTTTTTGTTGCACCGGGTGTTTCTGTTGGCGATGGCACGGTAGTCGGTGCCCGCAGCAGCGTTTTTAAATCGCTACCGGCAAATAAAATTTGCCGTGGCAACCCCGCAGTGGTGATACGCGAACGCGTTGAAACTGATTAAATTCATAAGTAGAGGAATATAAACATGTCTAAAGTCGCTCTCATCACCGGCGTTACCGGGCAGGATGGTTCTTACCTGGCAGAGTTCCTGCTGGAAAAAGGGTATGAAGTACACGGTATTAAACGTCGTGCATCTTCTTTCAACACCGAACGTGTGGATCATATTTATCAGGATCCTCACGCGGCGAACCCGAAATTCCACCTGCACTACGGCGACCTGACCGATACCTCCAACCTGACCCGTATCCTGCAGGAAGTACAGCCGGATGAAGTCTACAACCTGGGCGCGATGAGCCACGTAGCGGTCTCCTTCGAATCCCCGGAATACACCGCTGACGTTGATGCCATGGGTACGCTGCGTCTGCTGGAAGCAATCCGCTTCCTCGGCCTTGAGAAGAAAACGCGCTTCTACCAGGCATCCACCTCCGAGCTGTACGGCCTGGTGCAGGAAATCCCACAGAAAGAGACCACGCCGTTCTACCCGCGCTCTCCGTATGCGGTAGCAAAACTGTACGCCTACTGGATCACCGTGAACTACCGTGAATCCTACGGCATGTACGCCTGTAACGGCATCCTGTTCAACCACGAATCTCCGCGTCGCGGCGAAACCTTCGTGACCCGCAAAATCACCCGCGCTATCGCCAACATCGCGCAGGGTCTGGAGTCTTGCCTGCACCTCGGCAACATGGATTCCCTGCGTGACTGGGGCCATGCCAAAGACTACGTGAAAATGCAGTGGATGATGCTGCAGCAGGAACAGCCAGAAGACTTCGTGATTGCGACCGGCGTGCAGTACTCCGTACGTCAGTTCGTTGAAATGGCCGCGGCACAGCTGGGCATCAAACTGCGCTTCGAAGGTACCGGCGTGGAAGAGAAAGGTATCGTGGTTTCCGTGACCGGCCACGACGCACCGGGCGTGAAGCCAGGCGACGTGATTGTCCAGGTTGACCCGCGCTACTTCCGTCCTGCTGAAGTGGAAACCCTGCTGGGCGACCCAACCAAAGCGCACGAGAAGCTGGGCTGGAAACCAGAAATCACTCTGCAGGAAATGGTTTCCGAGATGGTAGCTAAAGATCTTGAAGCAGCGAAAAAACACTCCCTGCTCAAGTCTCATGGCTACGAGGTTGCCATCGCGCTGGAGTCCTGAGAATGACAAAACAACGTATTTTTGTCGCCGGTCATCGCGGAATGGTGGGTTCCGCGATTGTTCGCCAGCTGGAGCAGCGCGGTGACGTCGAAGTGGTTGTCCGCACGCGCGACGAGCTGAACCTGCTCGACAGCCGTGCGGTACAGGACTTCTTTGCTAACGAACGCATTGACCAGGTGTATCTGGCAGCGGCGAAGGTGGGCGGTATTGTCGCTAACAACTCCTACCCGGCGGATTTCATCTACGAAAACATGATGATCGAGAGCAACATCATTCACGCGGCGCATCTGCACAACGTGAATAAGCTGCTGTTCCTCGGTTCGTCCTGTATTTACCCGAAAATGGCGAAGCAGCCGATCGCTGAGAGCGAACTGCTGCAGGGCACGCTGGAAGCGACCAACGAGCCGTACGCGATTGCCAAGATTGCCGGGATTAAGCTGTGCGAGTCCTACAACCGT
The DNA here is from genome assembly GCF_000762975.1 of Enterobacter sp. UCD-UG_FMILLET. Taxonomy (NCBI): domain Bacteria; kingdom Pseudomonadati; phylum Pseudomonadota; class Gammaproteobacteria; order Enterobacterales; family Enterobacteriaceae; genus Enterobacter; species Enterobacter sp. UCD-UG_FMILLET. The sequence goes on along the minus strand of NZ_JRJC01000036.1, from coordinate 368,294 downwards.
CAGTACAACCGCGACTATCGTTCGGTGATGCCGACCAACCTGTACGGACCGCACGACAACTTCCACCCGAGCAACTCGCACGTGATCCCGGCGCTGCTGCGCCGCTTCCACGAGGCGACCGCCGAGAACGCGCCGGACGTGGTGGTGTGGGGCAGCGGTACGCCGATGCGTGAATTCCTGCACGTGGACGACATGGCTGCCGCCAGCATTCACGTGATGGAGCTGGATCGCGAAGTGTGGCAGGAGAACACCGAGCCGATGCTGTCGCACATCAACGTCGGTACCGGCGTGGACTGCACCATTCGCGAGCTGGCGCAAACCATCGCGCAGGTAGTGGGCTACAAAGGCCGCGTGGTGTTTGACGCGACGAAACCGGACGGCACGCCGCGCAAGCTGCTGGACGTGACCCGTCTGCATCAGCTGGGCTGGTATCACGAGGTGTCACTGGAGCAGGGGCTGGCCAGTACCTATCAGTGGTTCCTGGAAAACCAGCACCGCTTCCGGGGGTAACGATGTTTTTAAGTCAGGAAGATTTTGCCACGGTAGTGCGTTCCACTCCGCTCATCTCGATTGATTTGATCGTGGAGAACGAACGCGGCGAGTTCTTGCTGGGGAAACGAACCAACCGTCCTGCACAGGGCTTCTGGTTCGTGCCCGGCGGGCGCGTGCAAAAGGATGAGACGCTTACCGATGCGTTTGAGCGTCTCACTCTGGCGGAACTGGGCCTGCAGCTGCCGATGGCAGCAGGCCAGTTTTACGGGGTCTGGCAGCACTTCTATGACGATAACTTTTCAGGCACCGGATTCACCACGCACTACATCGTGCTGGGGTTCCGCCTGAAGGTGAGTGAGGCAGACCTGCGTCTGCCTGATTCTCAGCATGACGACTACCGCTGGCAGACGCCAGAGGCGCTGCTGGCGAGCGACAATGTGCATGACAACAGTCGTGCCTATTTCCTCGCTGAACGTCAGTCCGGAGTGCCGGGCTTATGAAAATTTTAGTGTACGGAATCAACTACTCGCCGGAATTAACCGGCATCGGGAAATATACCGGCGAGATGGTCGAGTGGATGGCGAGCCAGGGACATGACGTGCGGGTCATTACCGCGCCGCCGTACTACCCGGCGTGGAAAGTCGGGGAGCGCTACTCAAGCTGGCGCTACCGTCGCGAAGAGGGCGCTGCGACCGTCTGGCGCTGCCCGCTGTATGTGCCTAAGCAGCCCTCAACGCTGAAACGGTTACTTCATCTGGGCAGCTTTGCCCTGAGCAGTTTCTTCCCGCTGATGGCGCAGCGTCGCTGGAAGCCGGATCGCATCATCGGCGTTGTGCCAACGCTGTTTTGCACGCCGGGCATGCGTCTGCTGGGCAAACTCTCCGGTGCGCGCACTCTGTTGCACATTCAGGATTACGAAGTTGACGCCATGCTGGGCCTGGGGATGGCAGGCAAAAGTAAAGGCGGCAAGGTGGCGAAGCTCGCCAGCGCCTTTGAGCGCAGCGGCCTGCACAACGTGGATTACGTCTCGACTATCTCGCGCTCGATGATGAACAAGGCGCAGGAGAAGGGCGTTCCGGCAGAGAAGGTAATCTTCTTCCCGAACTGGTCCGAAGTGGCGCGTTTTCGCGACGTGACTGAGCAGGACGCTCAGGCCCTGCGCGCGCAGCTCGGCTTGCCTGAAGATCAAAAAATCATTCTTTACTCAGGCAACATCGGCGAAAAGCAGGGGCTGGAGAGCGTGATTGAAGCGGCCCAGCTGCTGAGTGAACATCCGTGGACGTTTGTGATTGTCGGGCAGGGCGGTGGAAAGGCGCGGCTGGAAAAAATGGCCGGGGAACGCGGCCTGACCAACGTGAAATTTTTCCCGCTTCAGTCTTACGAGGCATTGCCTGCGCTGCTGAAGATGGGCGACTGCCATCTGGTGGTGCAAAAACGCGGCGCCGCGGACGCGGTGCTGCCGTCCAAGCTGACCAACATTCTGGCAGTGGGCGGTAACGCAGTGATTACGGCAGAAGCCGAAACAGAGTTAGGCCAGCTGTGTGACAGCTATCCGGGGATTGCTGTGTGCGTGGAGCCGGAATCGGTCCCGGCGCTGGTCACCGGAATTGAGCAGGCACTTGCCATGCCAAAAGTGAACACGGTGGCACGTGAATATGCCGAACGCACGCTCGAGAAAGAGAACGTGCTGAGCCAATTTATTGCAGATATACGGGGATAAATCATGAGTCAAACCACTTTGTATCCGGTTGTGATGGCTGGTGGCTCTGGTAGCCGGTTGTGGCCGCTGTCCCGCGTGCTCTATCCAAAACAGTTCCTCTGCCTGAAAGGGGATCTCACCATGCTGCAGACGACGGTAAACCGTCTGCACGGCGTGGAGTGTGAAAGCCCGGTGGTGATTTGTAACGAACAGCACCGCTTTATTGTTGCCGAGCAGCTGCGCCAGCTGAATAAGCTCACCGAAAACATCATCCTGGAGCCTGCCGGACGCAATACCGCGCCCGCGATCGCCCTGGCGGCGCTGGCGGCAAAACGCAGCAGCCCGGACTGTGACCCGCTGATGCTGGTCCTGGCGGCAGACCACGTTATCCAGCAGGAAGACGCGTTCCGCGACGCGGTGCGTGCGGCGATCCCTTACGCCGAGAGCGGCAAGCTGGTGACCTTCGGCATCGTGCCGGATCTGCCGGAAACCGGCTATGGCTATATCCGTCGCGGCAGCGTGACGCCGGGTGAAGGCGACAGCGTGGCGTTTGACGTGGCGCAGTTTGTTGAAAAACCGAATCTGGAAACCGCGCAGGCCTATGTCGCCAGCGGTGAGTATTACTGGAACAGCGGGATGTTCCTGTTCCGCGCCGGACGCTATCTGGAAGAGCTGCGCAAATACCGCCCGGATATTCTGGACGCCTGCGAGAAAGCAATGGCGGTGGTGGACCCGGATCTCGACTTCATCCGCGTGGATGAAGAGGCGTTCCTCGCCTGCCCGGAAGAGTCCATTGACTACGCGGTGATGGAACGTACGGCGGACGCCGTCGTGGTACCGATGGATGCGGGCTGGAGCGATGTCGGCTCCTGGTCCTCCCTGTGGGAGATCAGCGCCCATACCCCGGAGGGTAACGTCCACCACGGCGATGTGATTAGCCACAAAACGGAAAACAGCTACGTCTACGCCGAATCCGGCCTGGTGACCACGGTCGGGGTGAAGGATCTGGTGGTTGTCCAGACCAAGGACGCCGTGCTGATTGCCGACCGTAACGCCGTGCAGGACGTTAAAAAAGTGGTGGAGCAGATCAAGGCCGATGGCCGTCACGAGCACCATATTCACCGCGAAGTCTACCGTCCGTGGGGGAAATATGACTCCATTGATTCCGGTGACCGCTATCAGGTGAAACGCATCACCGTGAAGCCAGGCGAGGGGCTGTCGGTGCAGATGCACCATCACCGCGCCGAGCACTGGGTGGTTGTTGCGGGTACCGCTAAAGTCACTATCGACGGTGAAATCAAACTGCTGGGTGAAAACGAGTCCATTTATATTCCGCTGGGGGCGACGCACTGTCTGGAAAACCCGGGGAAAATTCCTCTCGACTTAATTGAGGTGCGCTCCGGCTCGTATCTGGAAGAGGACGATATCGTGCGCTTCCAGGACCGCTACGGGCGGGTGTAGCACTCTGCATTATGCCCGGCGGCGCTGCGCTGACCGGGCCTGCGAATGACAAAAAATCAATTTGGCCATTAAGTGGTCAGGGCCGACTGTTGCCTGAAAAAGGGGTCATCATGGAAAAATTAACCTGTTTTAAAGCCTACGATATTCGCGGCAAGCTGGGCGAAGAGCTGAATGAAGACATCGCGTGGCGCATTGGCCGCGCGTACGGCGAATATTTAAAACCGCAGACCATCGTGCTGGGCGGCGACGTGCGTCTGACCAGTGAATCCCTCAAGCTGGCCCTGGCGAAAGGGCTGCAGGACGCGGGCGTGGACGTGCTGGATATCGGCCTTTCCGGGACCGAAGAGATTTATTTTGCCACCTTCCACCTGGGCGTGGACGGCGGTATCGAAGTGACGGCCAGCCACAACCCGATGGACTACAACGGGATGAAGCTGGTGCGCAAGGGCGCGCGCCCGATCAGCGGCGACACCGGCCTGCGCGACGTGCAGCGCCTGGCGGAAGCCAACGACTTCCCGCCGGTGAACGACGTGAAGCGCGGCAGCTACAAAAAAATCAACCTGCAGAAAGAATACATCGACCACCTGCTGGGTTACATCAACGTGGCGAACCTCAAGCCGCTGAAGCTGGTCATCAACTCCGGTAACGGCGCGGCCGGCCCGGTGGTGGATGCGCTGGAAACCCGCTTTAAGGCGCTGAACGTGCCGGTGACCTTCGTCAAGGTGCACAACACCCCGGACGGCAACTTCCCGAACGGTATTCCTAACCCGCTGCTGCCGGAGTGCCGCGACGACACCCGCAACGCGGTGATTGAGCACGGCGCGGACATGGGCATCGCCTTTGACGGCGACTTCGACCGCTGCTTCCTGTTCGACGAGAAAGGGCAGTTCATCGAGGGCTACTACATTGTCGGCCTGCTGGCGGAAGCGTTCCTCGAGAAAAACCCGGGCGCGAAAATCATTCATGACCCGCGCCTTTCCTGGAACACCGTCGACGTGGTGTCAGCGGCGGGCGGCACGCCGGTGATGTCCAAAACCGGCCACGCCTTCATCAAAGAGCGCATGCGCGAAGAAGACGCCATCTACGGCGGCGAGATGAGCGCCCATCACTACTTCCGTGATTTTGCCTACTGCGACAGCGGGATGATCCCGTGGCTGCTGGTGACCGAGCTGCTGTGCCTGAAGGGGCAGACGCTGGGCGAGCTGGTGCGCGACCGCATGGCGGCGTTCCCGGCGAGCGGGGAGATCAACAGCAAGCTGGCGCAGCCGGCCGAGGCCATTGCCCGCGTGGAGCAGCACTTTGCGATCCACGCGCTGGAAATTGACCGTACGGACGGCATCAGCATGGCGTTCCCGCAGTGGCGCTTCAACCTGCGCTCGTCCAACACCGAGCCGGTGGTGCGCCTGAACGTGGAGTCCCGTGCTGACACGGCGCTGATGGAAGCCCGAACGAAGGACATTCTGGCGCTGTTGAATCAGTAACAATTGCCCCTCCCGGCGGGAGGGGGAACCGAATACAGGAACAACGATGACGAATCTAAAAAAACGCGAACGAGCGAGAACGAATGCATCGTTAATCTCTATGGTGCAGCGTTTTTCTGATATCACCATCATGGTCGGCGGATTGTGGGCGGTGTGTCGGATCGGCGGGCTGCCGTTCTTATATATGCATCTGCTGATGGCCCTGATTGCGCTGGTCGTGTTTCAGATGATCGGCGGAATGACCGATTTCTACCGCTCGTGGCGCGGCGTCAAAATGACCACTGAACTGATGCTGCTGCTGCAAAACTGGACCCTGAGCCTGATCTTCAGCGCGGGCCTCGTGGCGTTTAGCCATGATTTTGATAATCGCCTCGTGACCTATCTGAGCTGGTATCTGTTAACCAGCGTCGGCATGGTGGTGTGCCGTTCCCTGATCCGCTTCGGCGCGGGCTGGCTGCGTAACCGCGGTTATAACCGTCGCTTCGTTGCGGTAGCGGGCGATCTGCCGGTTGGTAAGGTTCTGCTCGACAGCTTCCGCAAAGAGCCGTGGTTAGGGTTTGAAGTGGTCGGGATTTATCACGACGCGAAGCCGGGCGGCGTGCCGTCGGACTGGGCGGGCAATTACGAACAGCTTATTGAAGACGCGAAAGCCGGTAAAATTCACAACGTCTACATCGCCATGCAGATGAGAGATGAATCCCGCATTAAGCAACTGATGCGCGAGCTGGCGGACACCACCTGTTCGGTGATCCTGATCCCGGACGTCTTTACCTTTAACATCCTCCATTCACGCATTGAAGAAGTGAACGGCGTGCCGGTGGTACCGCTGTACGACACCCCGCTGTCGGGCATTAACCGCGTGCTGAAGCGCGCGGAAGATATCGTGCTCTCATCGCTGATTTTACTGCTTATCTCCCCGGTGCTGTGCTGCATTGCCCTCGCGGTGAAGCTGAGCTCTCCCGGCCCGGTTATCTTCCGCCAGACCCGCTACGGTATGGACGGTAAGCCGATTATGGTGTGGAAATTCCGCTCCATGAAGGTGATGGAAAACGACAAGGTGGTGACCCAGGCAACGCAGAACGATCCGCGCGTCACCCGCGTGGGAAACTTCCTGCGCCGCACCTCGCTGGATGAACTCCCGCAGTTTATCAACGTCTTCACCGGCGGCATGTCGATTGTTGGCCCGCGTCCGCACGCGGTGGCGCACAACGAGCAGTACCGCTCGCTGATTGAAGGCTACATGCTGCGCCATAAGGTCAAGCCGGGCATTACCGGCTGGGCGCAGATCAACGGCTGGCGCGGCGAAACCGACACGCTGGAAAAAATGGAAAAACGTATCGAATTCGATCTGGAATACATCCGTGAATGGAGTATCTGGTTCGATATCAAGATTGTTTTTCTGACCATCTTCAAAGGTTTCGTGAACAAAGCGGCGTACTAAGATGAGCTTACGTGAAAAAACCATCAGCGGGGCGAAGTGGTCAGCGATGGCGACCATCGTCATCATTGGCCTCGGTCTGGTGCAGATGACCGTGCTGGCGCGCATTATTGATAATCACCAGTTCGGCCTGCTGACCGTCTCGCTGGTGATTATCGCGCTGGCCGATACGCTTTCTGATTTTGGTATCGCCAACTCGATTATCCAGCGCAAAGAGATCAGCCATCTTGAGTTGACCACCCTCTACTGGCTGAACGTGGGGCTGGGGATTTTCGTGTTCGTGCTGGTGTTCCTGCTGAGCGACACTATCGCCAGCGTGCTGCATAACCCGGATCTGGCTCCGCTGATGCACACTCTGTCGTTTGCGTTCGTGGTGATCCCGCACGGGCAGCAGTTCCGCGCGCTGATGCAGAAAGAGCTGGAGTTCAACAAGATCGGCATGATTGAGACCAGCGCGGTGCTGGCGGGCTTTACCTTCACCGTGGTAAGCGCCCATTTCTGGCCGCTGGCGATGACCGCCATCCTCGGATACCTGGTTAACTCTGCCGTGCGTACGCTGCTGTTCGGCTACTTTGGCCGCAAGATCTACCGTCCCGGGCTGCATTTCTCTCTTGCATCCGTCTCGTCCAACCTGCGCTTTGGCGCGTGGCTGACGGCGGACAGCATCATCAACTATGTGAATACCAACCTGTCGACGCTGGTGCTGGCGCGTATTCTCGGCGCGAGCGTGGCGGGGGGCTACAACCTGGCCTACAACGTCGCGGTGGTGCCGCCGATGAAGCTGAACCCGATCATCACCCGCGTCCTGTTCCCGGCGTTCGCCAAGATCCAGGACGACACCGAGAAGCTGCGCGTTAACTTCTACAAGCTGCTTTCCGTGGTGGGGATCATTAACTTCCCGGTGCTGCTGGGGCTGATGGTGGTGTCCAGCAACTTTGTGCCGCTGGTGTTTGGCGAGAAGTGGAACGGCATCATCCCGATCCTGCAGCTGCTGTGCGTGGTGGGGCTCCTGCGCTCCGTGGGGAATCCGATTGGTTCCCTGCTGATGGCAAAAGCGCGCGTGGACATCAGCTTTAAGTTCAACGTGTTCAAAACCTTCCTGTTTATTCCGGCGATTATCGTCGGCGGGCATATGGCGGGCGCCATCGGCGTCACCCTGGGCTTCCTGCTGGTGCAGGTAGTCAATACCGTTCTGAGCTACTTCATCATGATCAAGCCGGTGCTGGGCTCCAGCTACCGTCAGTACATCCTGAGCCTGTGGCTGCCGTTCTATCTCTCGTTGCCGACCCTGGCGGTGAGCTACGGCCTGGGCATCATCCTCAGCGGCCACCTGCCGCTGGCCGCGCTGCTGGCGGTACAGGTTGCCGCGGGGGCGCTGGCATTTGGCGTGATGATTGTGCTGTCACGCAATGCGCTGGTGGTGGAGATGAAGCGCCAGTTTTGCCGTAACGAAAAAATGAAAACGCTGCTTCGCGCAGGCTAGTTATTTAAGAGGCCATTATGAAATTATTAATTCTTGGCAACCATACCTGCGGCAACCGTGGCGACAGCGCCATCCTGCGCGGTTTACTGGATGCAATTAACACCCTTAAGCCTGAGACCGAAGTGGACGTGATGAGCCGTTATCCGGTCAGCTCATCCTGGTTACTGAACCGCCCGGTGATGGGCGACCCGCTCTACAGCCAGATGAAACAGCACAACAACGCCGCGGGCGTGATGGGCCGCGTGAAGAAAGTGCTGCGTCGTCGCTACCAGCACCAGGTGCTGCTTTCCCGCGTGACCGATACTGGCAAGCTGCGCAACATCGCTATCGCGCAGGGCTTCACCGACTTTGTTCGTCTGCTGTCCGGCTACGACGCCATTATCCAGGTCGGCGGATCGTTCTTCGTCGATCTCTACGGCGTGCCGCAGTTTGAGCATGCGCTCTGCACCTTTATGGCGAAAAAGCCGCTGTTTATGATTGGCCACAGCGTCGGGCCATTCCAGGATCCGCAGTTCAACCAGCTTGCAAACTACGTGTTCGGCCACTGCGACGCGCTGATCCTGCGCGAGTCGGTCAGCCTCGACATGATGAAGCGCAGCGAAATTGACACCTCAAAAGTTGAGCACGGCGTGGACACCGCGTGGCTGGTGGATCACCAGGACGACAGCTTCCAGCCGAGCTACGCGGTGCAGCACTGGCTCGACGTGGCGGCGAAACAGAAAACCGTTGCCATTACCCTGCGCGAGCTGGCGCCCTTCGATAAGCGTTTAGGCACGACCCAGGCGGCGTATGAGAAAGCTTTCGCCGACGTGGTGAACCGCGTGCTGGACAGCGGGTACCAGGTGCTGGCGCTTTCCACCTGCACCGGTATCGACAGCTACAACAAAGACGACCGCATGGTGGCGCTGAACCTGCGCAGCCTGGTGAACGATCCGGCGCGGTATCACGTGGTGATGGATGAACTGAACGACCTGGAGATGGGCAAGCTGCTCTCCGCCTGCGACCTGACCGTCGGCACGCGCCTGCACTCCGCCATTATCTCCATGAACTTTGGCACGCCGGCCATTGCCATCAACTACGAGCACAAATCAGCAGGCATCATGCAGCAGCTCGGTATGCCGGAAATGGCCATGGATATCCGTCATCTGCTGGATGGGTCGCTCGGTGCGATGGTGGGCGACACGCTCGGCCAGCTGCCTTCGATCAATGAACGCCTGGCCGTGGCGGTGAAAGCCGAGCGCGAGAAGGGCATTGGGATGGTGAAATCGGTACTTGACCGCGTGCGGGAGGGGAAATGAAGGTTGGTTTCTTCTTACTGAAATTTCCGCTGTCGTCTGAAACGTTTGTCCTGAACCAAATCACCGCGTTTATCGATATGGGATATGACGTGGAGATTATCGCCCTGCAAAAGGGCGATACCAAAAATACCCATGCGGCGTATACCCAGTATGGGCTGGAGGCGAAAACCCGCTGGCTGCAGGATGAGCCGTCCGGGAAGCTGAGCAAGCTGCGCCACCGTGCCAGCCAGACGCTGCGCGGGATCCACCGCGCGTCGACGTGGCGGGCGCTGAACGTTTCCCGCTATGGGGCCGAATCCCGCAATCTGATCCTGTCGGCCATCTGCGGGCAAACCGCGCAGCCGTATCGTGCCGACGTGTTTATCGCCCACTTTGGCCCGGCGGGCGTCACCGCCGCGAAGCTGCGCGAGCTGGGCGTGATTGACGGTAAAATTGCGACCATCTTCCACGGTATCGACATCTCCAGCCGCGAAGTGCTGAACCACTACACGCCGGAGTATCAGCAGCTGTTCAGGCGCGGCGACATGATGCTGCCTATCAGCGAACTGTGGGCCGGACGCCTGAAAAACATGGGCTGCCCGGGAGAGAAAATTGCCGTTTCGCGCATGGGCGTGGATTTAACGCGCTTTACCCGCCGCCCGGTGAAGGTGCCGGGCAAACCGCTGCAGATCATCTCCGTTGCTCGCCTGACCGAGAAGAAAGGCCTCCATGTGGCCATTGAAGCCTGCCGCCAGCTGAAAGCGCGCGGGGTAGATTTCCACTATCGCATTCTCGGCATTGGGCCGTGGGAGCGTCGTCTGCGCACGCTTATCGAACAGTATCAGCTGGAAGATGTCGTAGAGATGCCGGGCTTCAAGCCGAGCCACGAGGTCAAGGCCATGCTCGACGAGGCGGATGTCTTTCTGCTGCCTTCCGTAACGGGCGCCGATGGCGATATGGAAGGCATTCCGGTGGCGCTGATGGAGGCGATGGCCGTAGGTATTCCGGTGGTATCAACCCTGCACAGCGGGATACCGGAGCTGATTAAGTCTGACCATTCCGGCTGGCTGGTGCCGGAGAATAACGCGATGGCCCTTGCGGACCGATTAGCAGCCTTCAGCGATATTGACCAGCAGGCGCTGGAGCCCGTGCTCCAGAACGCCCGACAAAAAGTGGAAACCGATTTTAACCAGCAGGTGATTAACCGCCAGTTAGCGAGCCTGCTGCAAACGTTGTAACGCCGAGGATGTATGCTGAAAAAGATTACCCGACGCACCTTTGTCTCTTCTCTTTCCGTTCTGGCGGCCACGCCGCTGCTGTCGTCACGCATCGCGCGGGCGGCAAGCGGCAGAACGGTCTCTGTTAATCAGTACAATAACAACGACTGGATCGCCGCCTTTAAGCAGGCGTTCAATGACGGCGACACCGTCGTGGTTCCCGCCGGGCTCACCTGCGAAAACATCAATACGGGCATTTTCATTCCCGACGGTAAAACCCTGCTGATCCGCGGGGCGTTAACCGGCAACGGGCGCGGCCGCTTTGTTTTGCAGGAAGGCAGCAAAGTGATAGGGGAAGGTGCCGGCCGCACGGAGAACATTACGCTCGACGTTCGCGGCTCTGACTGCGTTATCAAAGGGCTGGCCATGAGCGGTTTTGGCCCGGTGACGCAGATCTACATCGGCGGCAAGAAACCGAGCGTTATGCGCAATTTGCTGATTGATAACATCAGCGTGAGCCAGGCCAACTACGCAATCCTGCGCCAGGGTTTCCACAACCAGGTGGACGGTGCTCGCATCACCAACAGCAAATTTAGCCATCTGCAGGGCGATGCGATCGAGTGGAACGTCGCTATCAACGATCGCAATATCCTGATTTCCGACCATGTCATCGATAACATCAACTGCACCAACGGCAAGATCAACTGGGGCATCGGCATTGGCCTCGCCGGCAGCACCTACGATAATGACTATCCTGAGAAGCAAACCGTCAAGAACTTCGTGGTGGCCAACATCACCGGCAGTAACTGTCGTCAGCTGGTGCACGTGGAAAACGGGAAACACTTTGTTATCCGCAATATTAAGGCCAAAAATATCACCCCTGACTTCAGTAAAAAGGCAGGAATAGACAACGCCACGGTGGCCATTTATGGCTGTGATAATTTCATTATTGATAATGTCGACATGGTCAACAGTGCGGGAATGTTAATCGGCTATGGGGTCATAAAAGGCGATTATTTGTCCATCCCACAGAACTTCAAGCTCAATAATATTCACCTCGATAATCGACAGCTTGCGTATAAATTGCGCGGAATACAGATTTCATCCGGGAACGCCACCTCGTTTGTGGCGATAACTAACGTGGAAATGCAGCGGGCGACGCTTGAACTACACAACAAGCCGCAGCATCTTTTTTTACGCAACATCAATGTGATGCAGGAAGCCGCTGTGGGTCCCGCCCTGAAGATTAACTTCGACCTGCGCAAGGATGTGCGGGGTAAATTTATGGCGAAAGATGAGACCTTGCTGTCGCTGGCGAACATAAAAGCGGTGAATGAGAAGGGGCAAAGCTCGGTGGATATTGACCGGGTCGACCAGCAGGTGGTGAATGTGGAAAGGCTGAACTTTGCGCTTCCTTCCTTCAGAAAGTAAGTATTGACGTCACATCTCATTGAGTGCGCGGTAACCCCTAAAATTTGTTACTGAACTCAGCGATTTTAGGGTTTATAATCCGTGCCACATTTTCGTCAGTTCTGTCTTATCTTTAGCGATACCTCAGGGAATACAGTGATTACCGGAGGTTTGCCAAACACACATAACGCACTGAGTGGTTTATGAACGATAAAGTTTTGTTTATTGGCGCGTCCGGTTTCGTTGGGACTCGTTTGATCGAGATTTCTAAGGCTGAGTTTGATGTTACCAACTTCGACAAGCAGCAAAGCCATTTCTACCCTGAGATTACTGTCTCCGGAGATGTACGCAATCAGGAGCAACTCGATCATGCTCTTGCCGGTTTCGACACGGTAGTATTACTCGCTGCCGAACATCGTGATGATGTTAGCCCAACCTCGCTTTACTACGATGTAAACGTTCAGGGAACGCGTAACGTACTGGCAGCTATGGAAAAAAATAATGTTAAGAACATTATTTTTACCAGCTCAGTTGCCGTTTATGGTCTAAATAAAGTCAATCCTGATGAATCTCACCCGCACGATCCTTTTAACCACTATGGTAAAAGTAAGTGGCAAGCGGAAGAGGTACTGCGCGAATGGTTCAACAAAGCTCCAGAAGAGCGATCTCTGACAATTGTTCGTCCAACGGTCATTTTTGGTGAACGCAATCGAGGCAATGTCTTCAATCTTCTTAAGCAAATTGCGGGTGGAAAATTCGCAATGGTAGGTGCCGGAACTAACTATAAGTCTATGGCTTATGTCGGTAATATTGTTGAGTTTATCAAATTCCGATTGAGCAACGTCAAACCTGGCTACGACGTATACAACTATGTAGATAAACCCGATCTGAATATGAATCAGTTGGTTGCCGAGGTAGAAAAGAGCCTTAGCAAAAAAATCCCATCAGTTCATCTCCCTTATCCCTTAGGTATGCTTGGCGGTTATTGCTTTGATATTCTTAGCAAAGTTACCGGGAAAAAGTATGCGATTAGTTCCGTGCGTGTCAAAAAATTCTGTGCCACCACTCAGTTTGATGCGACGAAAGTGCACAACTCAGGTTTTAAAGCGCCTTATACCTTATCTCAAGGGCTGGACCGTACGTTGAAGTATGAGTTCGTGCATGAGAAGAAAGATGACATCACGTTCGTTTCTGAGTAATGACTTAGAATCTGGGATTTGTCGGAAACACGTTTTTCTTCTTCTTTATTGGTAGGGTTTCCGACGATTCTGGGTCACACTTATAGCTTAATGAGCTTTAGTAATCAGAGTTCTGAGCCAAACGTGATTTGCATTCGACGAAGTAGACTTTCTTCTACAGGCATTTTTCCTGACACAGTTTATACTTCGTCAACCATATTAAGGTGGAAGAGATAATGATCAATTTGAAAGCAGTCATTCCGGTAGCAGGCTTGGGCATGCATATGCTGCCAGCCACAAAAGCCATTCCTAAAGAGATGCTGCCGATCGTCGACAAACCAATGATTCAGTACATTGTCGACGAGATTGTTGCTGCAGGGATCAAAGAAATCGTTCTGGTTACGCACTCGTCCAAGAACGCGGTAGAAAACCACTTCGACACCTCTTACGAACTCGAAGCGCTGCTTGAGCAGCGCGTTAAGCGCCAGCTGCTGGCGGAAGTGCAGTCTATTTGTCCGCCAGGCGTGACCATCATGAACGTCCGTCAGGCGCAGCCGCTGGGCCTGGGTCACTCTATCCTGTGTGCCCGTCCGGTTGTGGGTGATAACCCATTCATTGTTGTTCTTCCGGACATCATCATCGATACCGCTTCTGCCGACCCGCTGCGTTACAACCTGGCGGCAATGGTGGCGCGTTTCAATGAAACCGGTCGTAGCCAGGTGCTGGCGAAACGCATGAAGGGCGATCTCTCCGAGTACTCCGTTATCCAGACTAAAGAACCGCTCGAAACGGAAGGGCAGGTGAGCCGCATCGTTGAGTTCATCGAAAAGCCGGATCAGCCACAGACGCTGGACTCAGACCTGATGGCGGTGGGGCGTTATGTTCTTAACGCGGATATCTGGGCAGAACTGGAAAAAACCGAGCCAGGCGCCTGGGATCGAATTCAGTTGACCGACGCGATTGCCGAGCTGGCGAAGAAGCAGTCTGTTGACGCGATGTTAATGACCGGCGACAGCTACGACTGCGGTAAGAAAATGGGGTATATGCAGGCGTTCGTGAACTATGGGCTGCGTAACCTGAAGGAAGGGGCGAAGTTCAGAAGCCGCATTGAGAAGTTGCTGGCTAACGACTAATATTTCTGTCTCCGGCTTGCGCAAACGGCAGTCATTATTTTGGTGTGTTAATATCCAACCAAAATGATGACTGCCTTTTTTTGTTATAAATTCAATATTTACATGGAGTTATCCAGACTGCTCCTGGACCGCATTGTAGCGATTTGTGCTTGTTTCTGAGGTCGTTTAGGACGACAATTAACGGCAGTTTCTTGTCTGTAATCAGACAAGAAAAAACATTTAATCAAACATCGCTCAGTGCACTGGTAGCTGTTAAGCCAGGGGCGGTAGCGTGCTCAATTTCTGAAACCGTTTATAAAAGCTCAGGTTTCAGAACGCCAGTATCCAGACATATACACTAGACGGAACAGATAACGTGAAAATTCTTGTGACGGGCGGAGCCGGCTTTATCGGCTCAGCGGTTGTACGACATATTATTAAAAATACCCAGGACGACGTCGTCAATGTGGATAAGCTGACCTACGCCGGCAACCTTGAGTCGCTTAGTGAAGTCATCGACAGCGAGCGATATGTTTTTGAACATGCGGATATTTGCGACAAAGACGCCATGGATCGCATTTTCGCAAAGCATAAGCCTGATGCGGTGATGCACCTGGCTGCTGAAAGTCACGTCGATCGTTCTATTACCGGCCCGGCTGCGTTTATCGAAACCAATATCGTCGGCACGTATGTGCTGCTGGAAGCCGCCCGGGGCTACTGGTCAACGTTGGATGAGCAGGCGAAGAAAGCGTTTCGTTTCCATCACATCTCAACAGACGAAGTGTATGGTGATTTGCCGCATCCTGATGAGCGTCCGGCATCAGCCGAGCTGCCACTCTTCACTGAAACTACCGCGTATGCTCCTAGCAGCCCGTATTCGGCGTCGAAAGCCTCCAGCGACCATTTGGTTCGTGCCTGGCTGCGTACTTACGGTTTCCCGACCATTGTGACAAACTGTTCAAATAACTACGGCCCGTACCATTTCCCGGAAAAACTGATCCCACTGGTTATCCTGAACGCGCTGGACGGTAAAGCACTGCCTATTTATGGGAAGGGTGACCAGATTCGTGACTGGTTGTATGTAGAAGATCATGCGCGTGCGCTGTACACCGTTGTCACTCAAGGGAAACCGGGGGAAACGTACAATATCGGCGGTCATAATGAGAAGCAGAACCTCGAGGTGGTGCATACTATTTGCGACCTGTTGGATGAAATTGTGCCTAAAGAAGGTTCTTATCGCGATCAAATCACTTATGTTAAGGATAGGCCTGGGCACGATCGTCGTTATGCAATTGATGCAACTAAAATTGGCAATGTGCTAGGTTGGCGTCCCCAAGAAACTTTCGAGAGTGGTATTCGTAAAACAGTTATGTGGTATTTATCTAATGAGTCGTGGGTAAATAATGTAAAAAGTGGAGCGTATGCTTCATGGCTTTCAAAACAATATGGAGAGAATAATTAATGAAAGGCATTATTCTTGCTGGAGGCTCTGGAACAAGACTCTACCCAATTACTATGGGGGTTTCTAAACAATTGCTCCCTATATATGATAAGCCTATGATTTATTATCCGTTATCGGTTTTAATGCTGGCGGGTATACAAGATATATTGATAATTACGACACCAGAGGATCAGGATGGGTTTGTCAGATTGTTAGGTGATGGAAGACAGTTTGGAATTAATCTGAGTTATGCAATTCAACCAAGTCCAGATGGTCTGGCGCAAGCATTTATAATTGGTGAAGAATTCATTGGAAATGATTCTGTTTGTCTTGTTTTAGGCGACAATATATTCTTTGGTCAGGGCTTTACACCAAAACTGCAAATGGCGAGTAACAGAGTCAGTGGAGCAACGGTCTTCGGCTACCAGGTAATGGATCCTGAGCGATTTGGAGTGGTGGAGTTTGATGCCGATTTTAAGGTATTGAGTATTGAAGAAAAACCAGAAAAACCGAAATCAAACTGGGCAGTGACTGGCCTTTATTTCTATGATAACGATGTAATCAATATTGCGAAAAATATAAAACCATCATCTAGAGGTGAGCTGGAAATAACAACTGTTAACGAAGTTTACCTTAATAATAATAATTTAAATGTTGAGCTATTAGGACGAGGTTTTGCATGGCTCGATACGGGTACTCATGATAGTTTAATTGAAGCTGGTAGTTTTGTTGAAACTGTTCAGAAACGTCAAGGTATGATGGTTGCGTGTCCTGAAGAAATAGCATGGCGTAATGGGTGGTTAAGCAAAGATGATTTATTTAAATTAGGAAGTAATTTAAGCAAAAATCATTATGGACAATATTTGATGAAGTTGGCAAATCATATATGAAAATAGATTTTATTTCTCTTCAGGTTCATGGCGATGAACGAGGCGCATTAGTATCTCTAGAAAGAAAAAATAATATCCCTTTTGATATTAGGAGGGTGTATTATATCTTTGATACTAAGAAAGGTGTAACTAGGGGTTTTCATGCGCATCGAAAGCTAAAGCAAGTTGCAATTGCAGTTAAGGGAAGTTGTCGTTTTATACTTGATAATGGCGTTGAGCGTGTCAGTGTTATATTAGATAACCCGACGCAGGGCCTTCTTATCGACTCATTTATTTGGCGAGAAATGACCGACTTTACGGAAGATTGTGTTCTGATGGTACTCGCGGATATGGAATATGAAGAATTAGACTATATTAGAGATTATTCTATTTTTAAAAATTTAGCACAGCAGCAGCAGAAATGAACCATCTTGTGCCAAGTAAGTGATGATGTTCGATTCTAATTGTCTATTAACTCATAATCTACGAAAAATAAAGGTGCAAAATGGTTGACTTCTTAAATCTCAAAAAAATTAATAACCGGCAAAAGAATGAAATACTCAGTGCCATCGAGAAAGTGATTGATTCAGGCTGGTACATTTTGGGTGAGGAACTTAAGGCTTTCGAGAAAGACTTTTCAGTATATTGTCAAGCTAAATATGCGCTTGGGGTTGCGAATGGTCTGGATGCTCTTATTCTAGTTCTCAGAGCATGGAAAGAAATGGGAAAATTGAAAAGTGGTGATGAGGTTATTGTCCAAGGTAACACTTATATAGCTTCTGTATTGGCTATTACAGAAAATGATCTTATTCCTGTTCTAGTTGAGCCAGATGAAGATACTTTCAATTTAAGCGCTAAAAATATTCGTGCAGCAATTTCAGATAAAACAAGGGTCATTTTGCCTGTGCATCTTTATGGCCAAATCTCTCCAATGAAAGAAATTATGGAGATTGCCCGCGAAAAGAATCTACTCGTCCTTGAGGATTGTGCTCAGGCTCACGGCGCTCAAATTGATGGGAAACGAGCAGGGAGCTGGGGAGATGCTGCTGGTTTCAGTTTTTATCCAGGCAAAAATCTGGGAGCTCTGGGGGATGCAGGGGCTATCACAACAGATAACTTAGAATTATATAATGTATTAAAAGCATTGAGAAATTATGGGTCAGAGCAGAAATATTTAAATATATATCAAGGCGTTAATAGTCGTCTTGATGAAATACAAGCTGCTATCTTACGTGTAAAGCTGAAAAACTTGGGAGAGGATATTAAAATTCGGCAGGTCATAGCCCAACGTTACCTTTCTGAAATAAAAAATCCATTGCTGGAGTTGCCGTATATTGAAAATATGGAAAACCACGTATGGCATTTGTTTGTAGTGAAAACAAATCAGCGAGAAGAATTACAGAGTTGGCTTAATAAACATAATATCCAGTCACTCATTCATTATCCGGTACCACCTCATAAGCAAAGTGCTTATAATGAGATGAAGGAAATTTCATTACCCTTGACAGAAAGTTTACATGCTAAAGTCTTATCTATTCCCATGGACCCGACGATGACTGAAGAAGAAATTAATATCGTAATAAATGCCTTAAATGGTTTTGTGGGATGAAAAAGCTTTTAAAAGTAACCGCCTCAACTGGTGTTTTAACCTTGGCAAAAATGGCTATGGGATTTGCTATTGCAAAGGTAGTTGCTATTTATACAGGGCCGTCTGGCATGGCCCTCCTTGGGCAGATTCAAGGATTTGTAACTGCCTTGACTGGGGTCATCAATGCTCCTGTAAGTAACGGAGTAGTAAGGTATACATCCGAATATAGCAATAGTGGTTATAATGAATGCTCGCCTTGGTGGCGAGCTTCATTAATTTGGGTGCTCGCTATTTTTTTTATATTATTGCCCTTTTCTTTACTAGTATCTGATAAACTGTCTGAATATTTTTTTGGTGATATTCAATTTCATTGGGTTATTACACTAACAGTACTATTGTTACCGTTTTCGGCACTGGGTACCCTTTTACTATCTATAATTAATGGTTTTCAAAATCATAGACGTTTCATTGCTATAAATTTTTTATCTGTGATGATTTCCAGTATCGTCATGATTTTATTGATCATTCGTTATAATATAAAAGGTGCAATTATAGCTGCGACAATTCAAACAGCATTGATTGGTTTAGTTATATTTCTAGTTAATATAAAACAAAAATGGATGCAGATAAAAAACTTTATCGGACATATTAAATTATCAGCATTCAATGGTATTGGTAAATATGTGCTTATGGCGATGACGAGTGCTCTTGTCATGCCAGTAGCGTTGCTGATTATCCGAAATGTTTTGGTGCAACATACGGGCTGGCAGGGAACAGGTCTCTGGCAGTCTGTATGGAAAATTTCTGAAGTTTACCTGGGTGTGATCACTATTGCACTGAGCACCTATTATTTACCTAAGTTGTCTCAATTAAGTGACACAGACAGCATTATGGAAGAGGTTACCTCAACTGCAAAAATAATTGTCCCTATTGTATCTTTAATTGCGGCAATGGTTTACGCATTTAGAGACATCTTAATTCATATATTATTCACAAGTGAGTTTAGCGGGGCAAGAGATCTCTTTTTTGTTCAGTTATGTGGAGATGTGATAAAAATAACTGCATGGTTATATGCATTTCCTATGTTGTCACGGTGTGCAGTGAAATGGTATTTATTTACTGAAATATTCTTTGGTGTAATGTTTGTAGCTTTATCGTATATATTGATCCCTATTTTTTTGTTACATGGGGCTAATTATGCTTATTTAATTAGTTATATATTATATGCTATTATTATAATTACGAATGTCAGACGAATTTTAACGTAGGGAAAAAATATTTGAATTTCATTATTAAAGCGTATCACGCTACATTGAATATAGTATATCTATTTCTGTTAAAAATATTCACTAAAAATACGATCAAATTTAGCTCTCCGAAGTTAGGTAAGGGTTTAATTATTACAGCCGTTAATAATTCTATTATAGATATCAGTAATTTATCATCTAGAAACAACGTAAATTTTTTTGTTAGTCAGGGTGTATTGGTATTCAAAAAAAATTGTTTTGTTAATAATAATTGTTCATTTAATAGCTTGCATCATATTCAGATAGGTGAAAATACTATTTTTGGTGAGGCTGTTAAAATTTACGATCATGACCATTCAATAGATGAGAATTACGTTGTAAGCAAAAATGATTTTGTAACTTCACCTGTAATGATTGGTGCTAACTGTTGGATAGGTTCTAATACTGTAATCTTAAAAGGTGTAAATATTGCGGATAATGTCATTATCGGTGCTAATTCGCTTGTAAATAAATCTATTTTAGTGTCTGGTATATATGTTACTAAAAACGGAATATTGACTAAAATTAAATAAAAACAGGCTTCACATGACCGATGCAGATACCAATAAAATTATCACAATAGCAGTTATTTCTTATAATTCAGGGGAAACTATTGCTGAAACTTTAAATAGCATTACACGCCAGACTTATAATAAAAATCTGATTGAAGTTATCATTTCAGACGATGGTTCGAGGGATCATACGCTTTCTATTGCTCTGCAGTGGAAAGAGCAAAATAAACATCTTTTTAAAGATATCATAATCGTCTCTCATGAAAAAAATAAAGGAGTTGCAGCTAATTGCAATCAGGCATGGAAATTGGCCTCAGGTTCATGGATAAAAAGCATTGCAGCTGATGATTTGTTATTACCTGAGTGCATACAATTAAATGTAAAATATATTACTCATTACTCCTCAGCTAAAATCGTCTTTTCTGATATGATACCTTTTACGATTGATGGAAATGGTGAGCCGATAAAACATGATAAACTGAAAATATGTGCTAAACAGCCATTGCAACTTAAATACATCCTTTCTGAGTGTTACTTGCTTGCTCCAACAGGGTTCATCAGTAAAGATGTGTTGGAATATGTTGGTTATGCAGATGAGTCATATCCAATGCTCGAAGATTATCCTCTTTGGCTTAAATGTCTAAGAAACGGCTTAACGTTTTCTTATATGGAAGAGAACACTGTTCTTTATCGCAAGGGTGATTCTCTGTCGCAGCAAGGAAGTAGAATCGGCAATGTGCTATACCTACAGTCTTTATATTCTTTTCAGAAAGAAAAGATTTGGCCATTGTTGCCTTCGCGAATGCTACTAAAAAAATGGGATGATTTTTTGCTCTTTAAACAAAAAACACTCTGGATTAGGTTCTTTGGTAATAAAGTAACTGTGCCATATCTTGTTGTGCAAAAATTAATATTTCTAATAAGGCCTTATAAATTATTTAATCTTGCGAAAAAAATTCTAATGAAGTAGAGAGATACAGATGGCTATTAATGTTATGTTGTTGCTATTTTTTGCGATAATTACTTTATTTGCAAATTTCCAGTTGCGTATTTTTAGCTTCAGACCAACAGTATTGGGAGCACTTTTCCTTTTAGCTCTCTTTATAGAGATTGTTCCCGGCACAATATTAGTGGCCTTTTTTAATTACCCTATGTCGTTCGGCGTTGATACACTTATAACTGATGAAAGTAAAATAGAAACATTCAGGTATACATTTCTCTCAATATCAATTCTGCTTCTTATGGTTTCTCTTTCATCTTGCATTTGTCGATTTGATGTTGATATTACAAAATTAAATACAACCCATCTGCGTGTTAAGTTAATCACTTTTTTTTCCTTTGTGGTAATTTTAATAAAAATATTTTCGGTTGGTGATATCCCTTTTTTGATGGCAATGAGAGGAGATTTTGATGGTGCCGCTTTGGCAAAAGCTCAAATACTCAGAAATGAAGTTGGGTTTGGAGGTTTGTTTATTGGTTATATATTTGTATATTTTCCTTATATTTCGCTCGTGTATTCATATTGTCATAAAAAGAAATATTTGTATAGTAGGTTACTATTCCGCATCAATCTCTTGTTAATAATAATATATAGCATGTACGACATGCAGAAATCTAAACTTATCGTTGTGCTTTTTATTCTTTTTATTCTTTATTTGAAATCAACAAAACGTATCAATTATATAATTATAACTGTTATTCCTGCAATTAGTCTAATTCTCTTGTGTTCATTCTTTATCCTTTTGCATAATATACCTTTAGGAGAAGTATTTGACTCTGTATTAGCCAGGCTCTTTATAGGTCAGACTGAAGGGTCCTTTATGATTTATCAGGCGCTGACTCCGGATATTTCTCGTATTGCTTACGGGATGCCTTTAGGAGGACTTTTTGGTGTATATGCAGTTGATCCGGCAGCCGAAATTATAACAATATTTTTTCCTACTGCAGGAGATGCATGGGTCAATTCAAATAGTTATTTCCAAGCTCACGCCTGGTCGATTTTTGGTGATGTTTCTTTGATACTTGGCCCATTATTCGTGGCTCTGAATATAATTGGTTTATATTTCCTTAAAGAATTTTTTAGTAGGATTGATAGAACATATGCTAGTTGCGTTTACATCGTATCTATTTTGACTTTACCGATCGTAAATGACTTTTCATATTTTCTTTTCTTCAAGTCTTGGTTTTGCATGATAGTGTTAATGATATTTTATCTTGCAACGATTAACATTATTGAATCATTTTTAAAATTAAAAAAAACAAACATTTAAGTTGATTGATTTTATGAATAATTATAGAATATTTTGGTGATTATATGAAAGTATTGCATATCGTTGGGAATCAAATAGAAACTTCGAATGGTATTGGTCGTTTGCTGCCAGAAATGATAAAAATGCAAAATAAATACAGCAAAAATATGGAGAGTGCACTTTGCTGCATTAATGATGTATATAATACATCTGAGTTTGAAGTTACCAATAAATATGATATCAATGATAAATTTTTTGATGATTATAATTTATTTATTTTTCACGGGCTGTATTTTTACGAATATACTAGACTAGCTAAAAAAATATTATCACGAGGAAAGAAATATTTTATTAAACCTCACTCTAGTCTTATTGTTAGTGCACAAAAAAAATCAATTATAAAAAAAACGTTGGCTAATTTTCTTTTCTTTAAGCGTTTTGTTAATAATGCTAGCTCTATCATATTTACAAATGAAGATGAAGCTAAAAACTCTGTTCAATGGAATTCTCAGTTCTTTTATGAAGGTAATGGCATTTCAAGTATTCAGGGATCGGAGATAATTCTTAGAAAGAAACACCAACCATATAAGTTTGTTTATCTTTCGAGAATCGATTTCTCGCATAAAGGCACCGACATTCTCCTGGATGCTTTGGAGCTACTGAAAGATAAATATGGTGTGAGTAATTTAGATCTTTCTATTTATGGAAAGGGGAATGAAAATGAGGAAACTCAACTTATTGATCGAATTCAAAAGCTCAATTTTTCTGGCGTGACTTTCAATGGCCCCATATATGGTGAAGATAAAAATTCTATGCTATATGATAAAGATATTTTTATTTTAACTTCACGATATGAAGGGTTTCCAATGGCTATACTTGAAGCTATGGACGCTGGTTTGCCATGCCTTGTGACTCGCGGGGTAAATATGACGACTATTATTGAAAAGCACCAAGTTGGATGGGAATGTGAGACAACGGTTAATGGCGTCGCTGAGTTAATCTTATCTGTGCTCAAAATGGATAGCAGTTTAATAGATAATATGTCCACTCGTGCCCGAGAATATATTATAAAAGAACATAATTGGCCTTCACTCGTTAATCACTCCGAATCGATTTATACAGAAGTATATAAGAGGGATATGTGAAAAGAAAGATTCTTATATTAGGAGGTGCGGGATTTATTGGGATTAACCTCATTGAGCACTTTTTACTACATAA
This sequence comes from Enterobacter sp. UCD-UG_FMILLET, assembly GCF_000762975.1. Lineage (NCBI taxonomy): Bacteria > Pseudomonadati > Pseudomonadota > Gammaproteobacteria > Enterobacterales > Enterobacteriaceae > Enterobacter > Enterobacter sp. UCD-UG_FMILLET. The sequence goes on along the minus strand of NZ_JRJC01000036.1, from coordinate 344,883 downwards.
TTTCGATGTGATTGTCTATGGCAGAAATAGGCCCTTAGGTTTCGAAGAAAAAATTACCTTTATTGAAGCTGATTTAACTAGTATTAATGATAAGAAGGAATATCTTAAAAGCCTTGAAATAGACGCAGCGATATACCTAATAAACACTTTCTCCGTGAATTCAAAAGTTAGCAATTATCAGTCCCTGCTGGATGATAATAAATATCTGATAAATGAAATTTTTGACCTTGTTAAACGTTTTATTTTTTTCTCTTCGGGAGGAAGGGTATATAAAAGCAGCGAAAGGCCCCATCATGAAGATGAACATCTTGAAGCTGTGTGTGATTATGGAAAAAGCAAAATAGATCTTGAAGCTTTTGTAATGTCATGTGGTGCCAGAAAGAAAAAACAATTTCTGATAGTGAGGCCTTCAAATCCTTATGGACCTCATCAAACATTAACAGGCAATCAAGGATTGATTGCAATAATTACTGCACGCATAATTTCTGGTCAGGTTGTAGATGTTTGGGGAAGTGGGGATGAGGTAAGGGATTATATATATATAAAAGATTTTGTTAATATTTTCTATTCGCTTTTTTGCATAGAAAATCCGCTCCATAATATATACAATATAGGTTCATGTACTGGGGAATCGACTTTATCAATTTTAAAGACTGTCCGTCAGCACTTACCAAATTATAATGTTCGAATTAACTATATCCCTAACGATAATATAATTAAGTCTAATATTCTATGCAATAGGCGTATATTAGATGAAATTGGTTTTTACAACTATACGGATATCAATTCTGGAATTACACGTTTCCTTGAGTGGTTGCAGATAGCATCACGAAATAAATGATGGTTTTTAATTCGGGATTATTCATGAAAATAAGTGTTTTACTATCTCTCTATATAAAAGAATCACCAGATTATTTGGATGCATGCCTTGCCAGTTTGTCTAATCAAACTTACTTGCCTAATGAAATCGTCATTGTTTTCGATGGTCCAGTCACTACCGAATTGAATGCGTGTACCATTAAATGGTCTGAAAAATTGCCCATAAAGATCGTGAGAATTGAAAATAATGTGGGTTTGGGTGAAGCGTTAAATATTGGGTTGAAGTCGTGCACTCATAATGTTGTTTTTAGAATGGATACTGACGACATATGTCACAAAGACCGTTTCTTGAAACAGGTGTCATACTTTGAGAATAACCCTGAAATAGGTTTGTTGAGTTCAACTATTGGTGAGTTCAGGGAGTCGATTGATGATGTTTACGCCTATCGCAAACTGCCATTGACGCATTCAATGATTTTACAATTTTCCAAAAAGAGAAATCCATTTAATCATATGGCTGTAGCATTCAAAAAGGACTTGGTATTAGCGGTTGGTGGTTACCAACGCGAATATTTATATGAAGACTATGCGCTATGGATTAGAATGATTCAAAATGGTGTTATTACTGCTAATTTACCTGAAGCGCTGGTTTATGCAAGAACTGGAAATGGGATGGCGACTCGACGCTCAGGCTTAAAATATGCAAAATCAGAGTTCACTGCACAGATTAATTTTTATAAAACTGGTTATCTTAATTTTTTTGAATTGATTAGGAACTTATCAATCAGAATACCCTTAAGGCTCATTCCTATCTCATTTCTATCATTATTATATTCAACAGTTCTTCGTAAATGAATTATAACTTGATTGGGCACTTTTCTAAAAGTGCGTTTTAAAAAACCAAACGTTAAGATAAACGTTTATCGCAAGACATCTATCCGCTAAGATACGAAGCAGTATGAAATACTCAGCCGTACTTGCTGAGAACCACACCTGACAGGAGTATGTAATGTCCAAACAACAGATCGGCGTCGTCGGTATGGCAGTGATGGGGCGCAACCTGGCGCTCAACATCGAAAGCCGTGGTTATACCGTCTCCGTTTTCAACCGCTCCCGTGATAAGACCGAAGAAGTCATTGCCGAGAACCCAGGCAAAAAACTGGTTCCTTTCTATACGGTGAAAGAGTTCGTTGAGTCTCTGGAAACGCCTCGTCGTATCCTGTTAATGGTGAAAGCGGGCGCAGGTACCGATGCAGCTATCGACTCCCTGAAGCCTTACCTCGAAAAAGGTGACATCATCATTGATGGCGGTAACACCTTCTTCCAGGACACCATTCGTCGTAACCGTGAGCTGTCTGCTGAAGGCTTTAACTTCATCGGTACCGGTGTTTCCGGTGGTGAAGAGGGCGCGCTGAAAGGCCCATCCATCATGCCTGGTGGCCAGAAAGATGCGTACGAACTGGTTGCGCCTATTCTGACTAAAATCGCTGCCGTTGCCGAAGATGGCGAGCCGTGTGTGACTTATATCGGTCCGGACGGTGCTGGTCACTATGTCAAAATGGTTCACAACGGCATCGAATACGGCGATATGCAGCTGATCGCAGAAGCATACTCCCTGCTGAAAGGCGGTCTGAACCTCTCCAATGAAGAACTCGCGGAAACTTTCACCGAGTGGGACAAAGGCGAGCTGAACAGCTACCTGATCGACATCACCAAAGATATCTTCACGAAAAAAGATGAAGAGGGTAAATACCTGGTTGATGTGATTCTGGATGAAGCTGCCAACAAAGGTACCGGTAAATGGACCAGCCAGAGCTCTCTGGATCTGGGCGAACCGCTGTCTCTGATCACCGAATCCGTCTTCGCGCGTTACATCTCTTCCCTGAAAGAGCAGCGCGTGGCGGCATCGAAAGTATTGTCTGGCCCTCAGGCTAAACCAGCGGGTGATAAAGCTGAATTTGTTGAGAAAGTGCGTCGTGCACTGTACCTGGGTAAAATCGTTTCTTACGCGCAGGGCTTCTCTCAGCTGCGTGCGGCGTCAGACGAGAACAACTGGGATCTGAACTACGGTGAAATCGCGAAGATCTTCCGCGCTGGCTGTATTATTCGTGCGCAGTTCCTGCAGAAAATAACCGATGCCTATGCTGAAAACGCCGGTATCGCCAACCTGCTGCTGGCACCGTACTTCAAGAAGATTGCGGATGAATATCAGCAGGCGCTGCGTGACGTGGTTGCCTACGCTGTCCAGAACGGTATCCCGGTTCCGACCTTCTCTGCTGCTGTAGCCTACTACGACAGCTACCGTGCTGCTGTGCTGCCAGCTAACCTGATTCAGGCACAGCGTGACTACTTCGGGGCGCACACTTACAAGCGCACCGATAAAGAAGGCGTGTTCCATACCGAATGGATGGAATAAGTTAACATACTCGCTGTAATCAAAACCCGGAGCCTGTCTCCGGGTTTTTTTATGCAAAAAATGTCGCCTGTTATTCGAAGTAGTCTGAATCTCGCCCCGCTCGTAGCCATTACTCCTGGTTTGCCTTGACAGTTCAGTTTGCCAGGAGGTACAAAGCCCAACAGTTAGGTTTATCGCGATGGTCTGGCGGCCATCAGTACAGTTAACTCACAGAAGTCATTAGCGAATGAAAATAACAATCTCCGGAACAGGGTATGTCGGTCTTTCTAACGGCATTCTGATTGCTCAGAATCATGAAGTGGTTGCGCTGGATATCGTGCAGGCCAAAGTGGACATGCTTAATCAGAAAAAATCGCCGATTGTGGATAAAGAGATCCAGGACTATCTCAGCCATAAAACGCTGAATTTCCGCGCCACGACAGATAAAGAAGATGCATACCGCGATGCGGATTACGTCATCATTGCGACGCCTACTGACTACGATCCTAAAACCAACTACTTCAACACCTCAACGGTAGAAGCGGTGATTAAAGACGTTATCGCGATCAACCCTGATGCCGTGATGGTCATTAAATCGACCATTCCTGTCGGTTTTACCAAATCCATTAAAGAAAAATTCGGTATTGATAATATCTTCTTCTCGCCGGAATTCCTGCGTGAGGGGAGAGCGCTTTACGATAACCTGCATCCTTCGCGTATCGTTATTGGCGAACGCTCCGAGCGCGCTGAACGCTTTGCTGCGCTGCTGCAGGAAGGCGCAGTGAAGAAAGATATTCAGGTGCTGTTTACCGACTCCACTGAAGCTGAGGCGATCAAGCTCTTCGCGAATACCTACCTGGCAATGCGAGTAGCTTATTTCAATGAGCTGGACAGCTATGCAGAGAGTCTTGGCCTGAATACCCGCCAGATTATTGAAGGTGTGTGTCTCGACCCGCGTATTGGCAACCACTACAACAACCCGTCATTTGGCTACGGCGGCTATTGCCTGCCAAAAGACACGAAGCAACTGCTGGCAAACTATCAGGCTGTGCCGAATAACCTCATTTCGGCGATTGTTGATGCGAACCGTACGCGTAAAGATTTCATCTCTGATTCTATCCTTGCGCGTCAACCGAAAGTGGTCGGCGTGTACCGTCTGATCATGAAGAGCGGTTCCGATAACTTCCGCGCCTCTTCCATTCAGGGGATCATGAAGCGTATCAAGGCGAAAGGGGTTGAGGTTGTTATCTATGAGCCTGCCATGCCGGACGATCAGTTCTTCAATTCCCGGGTGATCCGCGATCTGGATGCCTTTAAGAAAGAAGCCGATGTCATCATTTCAAACCGCATGGCGGAAGAGCTGGCTGACGTGGCGGATAAGGTATATACCCGCGATCTGTTTGGTAGTGATTAAGAGAACAATTTAGCTTAAAAGGACAGCTTGTTATTAGCTGTCCTTTTAATCTCTAATCTTAGAGCAGTTAAACCTTTCTTATTTGATTAAAATGCGCTCAGGAAGATATTTTTTGAATTTGTTCATTGAGTGCTGAATGCTATCTTTCGAAATGGTGAAAAGAACATCATCTTCAGTTTCTTTTTGACGAGCAGCACCGAAACGCTCATGGAATCTGATGACAGAAAGATTACCTTTACGTACGTCGAAGTGGGCACTCGTAAACCCTAATTTCAAAGCGTAATAATAGACTAGAAGTGCCGACTCAATTGCAAAATGTGAAGGTGCATCCTCATGAATGACCCATGATCCCCAGCAGAAAGAATCTTGCTGCTGATCATAAATTCTTACCGTACCAAAAGGTATATCATCAAGGTCGGTAATGATGAAGTAGGCTTGACCCTCGCTTTTCAGATAACCTTCGATCCATTTTTCTTGAGCTTTAACATCATCAGAAGTGGTGCTTATAAATCGCCCCTTTTTCTCATTCGTTCTCAGCGCGACAATGAAAGCTGCATCATCGGTTTTTACATTTCGAAGTTTAACAGAGCGACCCACGATAAGATCTGTCTGGTGAATTACTGGAATAGACATAGCAGCTCCTTTTGGCATTGACATAATGAATGCATTCAAATTTTGTAGAAACGTTTGTACCAGTCTACAAAGTTCTTCACCCCATCTTTAACCGAGGTTTGCGGTTTAAATCCGATCGCGTCATAAAGCGCCCGGGTATCGGCACTGGTTTCCAGAACATCGCCTGGCTGGAGAGGCAGCATGTTTTTCTCTGCTTTTTTACCCAGCGCGTCTTCCAGCGCAGTAATATAATCCATAAGCTCGACTGGCGAGCTGTTACCGATGTTGTAGACCCGGTAAGGCGCTGAACTGGTTGCCGGGGAACCGGTCTCAACGGTCCAGTCTGCATCGGCCTGAGGAATGACATCCTGCAGACGAATAATGGCTTCGGCGATGTCGTCGATGTAAGTGAAATCGCGCTTCATCTTGCCGTAGTTGTAAACGTCGATGCTTTTGCCTTCAACGATCGCCTTAGTGAACTTAAACAGGGCCATGTCCGGGCGTCCCCATGGACCATACACGGTAAAGAAGCGCAGGCCGGTGGTCGGCAGATTGTAGAGATGGGAGTAGGTATGCGACATGAGCTCGTTGGCTTTTTTGGTCGCAGCATAGAGTGAAACTGGATGATCTACGGAATCGTCAGTCGAGAAGGGCATCTTGCGGTTGAGGCCATATACGGAGCTGGATGAGGCATACAGAAGATGCTGAACATTATTATGGCGGCAGCCTTCCAGCACGTTGAGATGGCCGATAAGGTTGGCATCCGCATACGCGTGAGGGTTTTCAAGGGAGTAACGTACGCCCGCCTGCGCGGCCAGATGAATCACACGATCAAACTGCTCACTGGCGAAAAGCGCGGCCATACTTTCCCGGTCAGCTAATTCCAGCTTCTGGAAGGTGAAACGCTCAGATTTTAACAGTTCCAGACGTGCCAGCTTCAGGTTGACATCGTAGTATTCATTAAGGTTATCAATACCGACAACCTGATGCCCGGCCTCAAGGAGGCGTTTACTGACATTCGCACCAATAAAACCCGCAGCGCCCGTGACCAAAAATTTCATAGTTTCCCTCATAAACCTTAATCATACAGATGCCATAGCGCATCAGATGGCGTCTATGATAGCGCGAAGGGTGTAAGTTACATAACCCATCTTTCCGATATTACTCATCGGATTCTTATAGAAAAATCGCCAGTAATAGATAAACTATACAAACTTAATTATGTTTGCCCTTTTTTTATCAGTTAGGGATTGTATGACGCAAAACAACAATGGCCAGGTCGCTCCAGGTAACGAGCCTGAGCAAATTGATTTACTTGATTTAGTGTTCCAGCTGTGGCGTGGGAAGTGGGTTGTAACAGCCTTTATTGTTGTTGGTATCGCCCTGGCAATTGGATATCTCACTGTCGCGAAGGAAAAATGGACCTCAAGTGCGATTATCACGCAACCAGATGCGGCCCAGATCGCGAGTTATTCCAATGCATTGAACATCCTTTATGGTACTGCGGCACCAACAATGCTTGACAATCAAACGCGCGCTATTGGCCGTTTTAACGCCTCATTCTCGGCATTGTCACAGGCGCTTGAAAATCAGGCTGTGCCTGAAAAACTGACGATTGAGCCTACGGTTAAAGGACAACCGTTACCGTTAAGCGTCTCCTATACCAGTACATCAGCAGAAGCCGCGCAAAAGCAGCTGGCGCAGTACATTCAGCAGGTTGATGAGCAAACGGCAAAAGAACTCGCCGCTGACCTTACTGATAACATCAAAGCGCAGATAAAAACTCTGAATGATTCTTTGAAAAACCAAGAGAAGGTCGCTCAGGAGCAGAAAGATCTGCGTATCAAACAGATTGCTGAGGCGTTGAAGAACGCTGAAGCAGCGAAAATTACTTCGCCGCAACTCCAGCAAACTCAAGAGGTGACTCAGGAAACGATGTTCCTGCTGGGAAGTGAGGGGCTGAAATCAATGATTGACAACGAAGCTTCTCTCCCGTTGGTTTTCCCAAGAGCCTACTATCAGACCAAACGAAACCTCCTGGACATCCAGAATCTGAACGTAAACCCGGAAACGATCCACGTTTACCGTTATGTCATGAAGCCGGAACTCCCTGTACGTCGTGACAGCCCGAAAAAAGCGATTGTACTTATTCTGGCCGTGCTGCTGGGGGGCATTATCGGTTCAGGCTTTGTGCTTGGCCGCAACGCATTACGCAACTACAAACCAAAAGCCTGATGCATTGATAAAAAAAACCGGGGAAATTCCCCGGTTTTTTTATTTATGCCGTTTACGAAGATTCTCTATTACTGCCGTCAAGTCCAGCTCCTGATCCTGCAGCAGCACCAGCAGGTGATACATCAAATCAGACGCTTCATTGGTCAGTTCCTCGCGGTCATGCACCGTCGCGGCCAGCGCGGTCTCAACACCTTCTTCACCCACCTTCTGCGCAATACGCTTGGTTCCGCTGGCATACAGCTTCGCGGTATATGAACTGGTTGGGTCAGCCGTTTTACGCTCTGCCAGCAGTTGCTCCAGTTGATACAGGAACAACCACTGGTGGCTCGCCTCGCCGAAGCAACTGCTGGTACCTTTATGGCAGGTTGGGCCGATTGGGTTTGCCAGCACCAGCAGGGTATCGTTATCGCAGTCAGGCGCCATGCTGACCACGTTCAGGAAATGACCCGAGGTCTCGCCTTTGGTCCACAGGCGTTGTTTGGTGCGCGAGAAAAAGGTGACTTTACCGCTGTCGAGCGTTTTTGCCAGCGCGTCCTGGTTCATATATCCCAGCATCAGCACTTCACCTGAAACCGCATGCTGGACAACCACCGGCAGTAATCCGTCCGTTTTTTCCCAGTCCAGCTGCGCCTGTTGTTGCTCTGTTAACATACCCTGATCTCCACGCCCTGGTCGGCCAGGTACGTTTTTAACTCACCAATATTGATAATTTGTTTGTGGAACACGGACGCGGCCAGCGCGCCGTCCACGTTCGCATCGCGGAAGGCTTCCAGGAAATGTTCCATGGTGCCTGCACCGCCGGAGGCAATCAGCGGAACGTGGCAGACCGCACGGACTTTTTTCAGCTGCTCGAGGTCATACCCGTTACGCACGCCGTCCTGGTTCATCATGTTGAGGACAATTTCACCCGCGCCACGCTTCTGCACTTCCTGCACCCAGTCGAGCGTTTCCCACTGCGTCACGCGCGTGCGGCTTTCATCCCCGGTGTACTGGTTCACGTGGTACTTGCCCGTTGCGGCGTCATACCAGGTGTCGATCCCAACCACAATACACTGCACGCCAAAACGATCGGCGAGGCGGGTGATCAACTCAGGGTCGGCCAGGGCAGGGGAGTTGATAGAAATCTTATCGGCACCAAAGGAGAGAATTTTGGCCGCGTCGTCAGCGGACTTAATCCCGCCCGCCACGCAGAACGGAATGTCGATCACTTCAGCCACGCGTGCGACCCAGCTTTTGTCGACCACGCGTCCATCGCTGGAGGCGGTGATATCATAAAAGACCAGCTCGTCGGCACCTTCATCGGCATAGCGTTTTGCCAGCGGGACGATGTCGCCAATGATCTCGTGGTTGCGGAACTGTACGCCTTTCACGACCTGACCATCGCGTACGTCCAGGCAAGGGATTATCCGTTTTGCCAGCATTGAATCGCCTCCGTCACAGTAAATTTACCTTCCAGCAGGGCCCGGCCCACAATCACGCCCTGCACACCGGTACCGCGCAGCGCGGCCACGTCGCCTATATCACCAATTCCGCCTGAAGACTGGAACGCCACCTGCGGATAACGCGCACAAACCTCTTCATAAAGCGAGACGTTGGAGCCAGCCAGCGTACCGTCGCGGGAGATGTCAGTGCATAACACGTGCTTCAGGCCAACGGGCAGATAGATATCGACCAGCTCTTCCAGCGTCACGCCGGAGTTTTCCTGCCAGCCGCTGACGGCCACCTGCTTATTACCCTGTCCATCAATACGAACGTCCAGCGCCAGGACCAGGGCATCGGCGCCAAAGCGGCGGAACCAGCCTTTCACGGTCTCAGGATCTTTCACGGCGGTTGAACCCACCACCACGCGGGCCACGCCAGCGTCCAGCAGCGCTGCAACGTCATCTTCCGTACGCACGCCGCCGCCGACCTGTACCGGCACATCAACACCGGCAACCAGATTTTTAAGCAGAGGGATCTGGCGTTTTGCAGGGTCTTTCGCACCCGTTAAATCGACCAGATGCAGCACCTGTGCACCCTGGGCGGCATAATCCTGCAGACGCGGCAGCGGGTCGTTTCCGTAGTCGCGCTGCTGGCCGTAATCGCCCTGGTGGAGACGAACAACCGTGCCGTCAATTAAATCTAAAGCGGGAATAATCATCACATCTCCAGGAAGTTTTTCAGCAGCTGCGCGCCCGCGGCGCCAGAGCGCTCCGGGTGAAACTGCACGCCGAAGAAATTGTCTTTCTGTACGGCCGCCGTAAACGCCTCGCCGTAGGTGCACTGGGCGATCGTATTCACGTTCACCGGCATGGCGTAGCTGTGCACGAAGTAAAAATACGCGCCGTCTTCGATGCCGCGAAACAGCCTGTCGCCCGCTTTGGCGTACACGCGGTTCCAGCCCATATGCGGCAGAGGCAGACCGTGGTCAGTCATTTTCGGCACGTCTTCGTCAATAATGCCCAGCAGGTCAACGCCGTTGTTCTCTTCGCTGCGACGGCCCAGGATCTGCATGCCCAGGCAAATGCCCAGCACCGGCTGGGTACAGGCTTTGATCAGGTCGACCAGCTCGCGTTCGCGAATTTGATCCATCGCCGCCTGCGCGGTGCCCACGCCCGGTAAAAAGAGTTTGTCGGCGCGCAATACCACGTCCGGGTCACGGCTCACCACCGGCTCATAGCCGTGGCGCGCAATGGCCGATTTTACGGAGTTCAGGTTGGCGCATCCGGTATCCAGAATCACCACATTCATTACAGCACTCCTTTCGATGAAGGCAGGGCGTCACCTTCCACGCGAATTGCCTGGCGCAGGGTACGGCCAAAGGCTTTGAAGAGACTCTCCACGCGGTGGTGGTCGTTCTTACCTTTGGTCTTCAGGTGCAGCGTTAGGCCCATGGTATAAGACAATGAACGGAAGAAGTGCTCCACCATTTCGGTGCTCAGATCGCCCACGCGCTGGTAGGTGAAATCGGCTTTATACTCCAGGTGCGGACGACCGGAGATGTCCATCGCGCAGCGCGCCAGACATTCGTCCATCGGCAGAACAAAGCCAAAACGGTTAATACCGCGCTTGTCGCCGAGCGCCAGCTTCAGGGCTTCACCCAGCGCCAGGCCGGTATCTTCCACGGTGTGGTGATCGTCAATGTAGAGATCGCCTTTTACCGTAATTTCCATGCGGAAACCGCCGTGGGTGGCAATCTGGTCGAGCATGTGGTCGAAGAAACCGACGCCGGTGTGGATCTTGCTGCCGCCTTCACGGTCCAGCCAGACCTTCACGTCAATCTGTGTCTCTTTGGTGTTGCGCTCAACGTGGGAATAACGGTCGCGTTTTGTCAGCTGCTCGCCAATCTTCGCCCAGTTAAAGTTGTTGCGGTCGTAGCGCAGTCCCGCGATGCCCATGTTTTCCGCCAGCGTAATATCGGTGATGCGATCGCCGATGACATAGCTGTTGGTTTTATCCAGCGTATCTTCAGCCAGGTAGCGCTCTACCAGCTTCACCTTTGGCTTACGGCAGTCGCACTCGTCGGCCGGCATGTGCGGGCAAATCAGCACTTCATCAAATACCACGCCCTGAGAGGTCAGCACCTGCATCATCAGATTATGCGGGCCGTCAAAGTCCGCCTGCGGGAAGCTGTCGGTACCCAGCCCGTCCTGGTTGGTGATCATCACCAGCTTAAAGCCTGCTTTTTGCAGCTTGAGCAGCACCGGGATCACGTCCGGTTCAAAGGCCAGCTTGTCGAATCGGTCGACCTGAAAATCGGCTGGTGGTTCCGAAATAAGGGTGCCGTCACGATCGATGAAAAGGATCTTCTGGGTCATACTTTCTCCGCTTTCAGGGCGTCAATCACGCGCTGGCTCTCTGCGCGGGTGCCGACGGTAATGCGCAGGCAGCCACTCAGAGAAGGTTGTTTATTCTGGTCTCGTAAGATAATGCCCTGATCCCATAAAGATTTAAATACGGCACTCGATGCGGTGAAGCGCACCAGGATGTAGTTAGTTTCCGAGTCGAATATCTGCTCCACGCAAGGGATACCCTTCAGGGCAGTCACCAGATACTGACGTTCCTCCAGAATTTGCGCCACGCGCTCGCGCATCGCGTTGATCCCCTGAGGCGTCAGCGCCTGTGCCGCAATATCAGCAACCGGCGTCGAGAGCGGGTATGGGGCGATCACTTTCAGCAGCAGGTCGATGACCTCTTTATTCGCCAGGGTGAATCCGCAGCGCAGGCCCGCGAGGGCAAAGGCTTTCGACAGCGTACGCAGCACCACCAGGTGCGGATACTCTTCCAGCCAGCCTGCCAGCGTCGCCTGCGGGCAGAACTCGATGTAGGCTTCGTCGGCTACCACCAGCGCTTTACCACGCGTCATCTCCAGCAGGGTGCGAATATCCTGCGGGTTGATAACCTGTCCGGTCGGGTTGTTCGGGCTACAGACAAACACGACTTTTACGCCATCGAGATTGTCGGCGATACCCTGCAGATCCAGCTGCCAGTTCTCCAGCGCCTGCACGTTGCGGCACGCCACGCCGAAGGTTTCCGCGCTGACGCTGTACATACCGTAGGTCGGCTGACAGTACATCACCGCATCTTTGCCCGGCTCGCAGAACGCGCGGATCAGCAGTTCAATGCCCTCATCCGCGCCGCGGCTGACCAGCACCTGCTCTGGCTTCACTCCCGCGTACTGCGCGTAGTTTTCAATCACCGCTTTCGGCTGACACTCCGGATAGCGGTTCAGCGTTTGCTGAGACAGTTCAAACTGCACCGCCGTCGGGAATTCGTTAGCGTTCAGCCAGACATCCCCTTTACCGCCCAGACGACGCGCCGACTGGTAAGGCGTCAGGCGACGGACATTTTCGCGGGCTAACTCTTCAATGTTCATGCTTGCTCCTTCAGGGCTGCAACGCGCAGCGTAACGGCATTTTTGTGGGCGGTCAGCCGCTCGGCGGCGGCCAGGGTTTCAATAGTTGAAGCCAGTGACGCAAACCCTTCGCGGGAGAGCTCCTGCACGGTCATGCGTTTCTGGAAATCCGCCAGACCCAGGCTCGAACAGGTTGAGGTGTAGCCATACGTGGGCAGCACGTGGTTGGTGCCGGAGGCGTAATCGCCCGCGGACTCCGGTGACCAGTCACCGAGGAACACCGAGCCTGCGCTGGTAATGCTGTCGACCAGATCGCGCGCGCTGCGGGTCTGAATAATCAGATGCTCCGGGCCGTACTGGTTGGAGATGGCAATGCACTGGTCCAGGTCGCGCGCCACAATCAGGCGGCTGGCCGCTAACGCCTGGCGTGCCGTGTCGGCGCGGGGCAGGTCGGCAAGCTGGCGCTCAACGGCTTCGCCCACGCGTTTCGCCATATCGGCATCCGGCGTCAGCAGGATGACCTGCGAGTCCGGGCCGTGTTCCGCCTGAGAAAGCAGGTCGGACGCCACGAAGTCCGGCGTTGCGCCGCTGTCGGCAATCACCAGCACCTCAGACGGACCGGCAGGCATATCGATGGCTGCGCCGTCCAGGCGCTGGCTGACCTGGCGCTTGGCTTCGGTCACATACGCATTGCCCGGGCCAAAAATTTTGTCGACCTTAGGAATGGATTCCGTGCCGAACGCCAGGGCCGAAATCGCCTGCGCGCCGCCCACTTTATAGACCGCCTGCACGCCGCACAGCTTCGCCGCGTAGAGGATCTCGTCGGCAATCGGTGGCGGTGAGCACAGCACCACTTTCTGACACCCGGCAATTCGCGCGGGAGTCGCCAGCATCAGTACGGTGGAGAACAGCGGGGCAGAGCCGCCGGGAATATAGAGGCCGACGGACGCAACCGGGCGCGTGACCTGCTGGCAACGCACGCCGGGCAGGGTTTCGACATCCACGGTCTGCAGCTTTTGCGCGGTGTGGAAGGTATCAATGTTTTTCACCGCAACAGCCATGGCCTGCTTGATGTCGTCACCCAGACGATTGTTCGCATCAATGATTTCCTGCTCGGTAACCTGTAATGCACCGACTTCCGTCTTATCAAACTTCGCGCTGTATTCACGCAGCGCGTCATCGCCACGGGCTTTGACGTTATCCAGGATCTCCGCCACGGTGCGTGAGATGCTCTCAGAGGCGGAAATCGCCGGGCGCATCAGCAGCTCGCGCTGCTGAGCGTCGCTACAGGTATTCCAGTCGATGATTGTGTTAAAGCTCATGGCCATTACTCCATCATCTTCTCAATCGGCAGCACCAGGATGGAGCTTGCGCCCAGCGCCTTCAGTTTTTCCATGGTTTCCCAGAACAGGGTTTCGCTGCTCACCATGTGCATCGCCACGCGCTGCTGATCGCCCGCCAGCGGAAGGATGGTTGGGCGTTCGGCGCCTGGCAGCAGGGCAATCACTTCATCCAGACGCTCGGTTGGGGCGTGCATCATGATGTATTTAGACTCACGCGCCTGAATCACGCCCTGAATACGGGTCAGCAATTTGTCGATCAGCTGCTGTTTGGCGTCGGCCATCTCGCCGTCACGCTGAATCAGGCACGCTTTAGAGCGGTAGATCACTTCCACTTCGCGCAGACCGTTGGCTTCCAGCGTCGCCCCGGTAGAGACGAGGTCACAGATGGCGTCCGCCAGACCTGCACGCGGCGCCACTTCAACAGAGCCGTTCAGCAGGCAGGACTTAAACTGCACGCCTTTCTGGTCGAAATAACGCTTTAACAGGTGAGGGTAAGAGGTGGCGATACGTTTGCCGTTCAGCGCGGCCGGGCCGTCCCACGCTTCGTCAACCGGCGTTGCCAGCGACAGGCGGCAGCCGCCGAAGTCCAGACGACGCAGGGTGAAGTAACGCGGATCTTCGCCCTGCGCGCGGCGGGTCAGCAGCTCTTCTTCAAGCACGTTTTCCCCGATAATGCCGAGGTCAACGACGCCATCCATGACCAGGCCGGGAATATCGTCATCACGCACGCGCAGAATGTCGATGGGCATGTTTTCAGCCAGAGCAATCAGGCGCTGGGTGTGCAGGTTAATTTTAATCCCGCAGCGGGCCAGCAGTTCGCGTGAGTCGTCGCTCAAACGGCCTGATTTTTGAATAGCTATGCGTAAGCGTGAGTTATCTAACATTCTTTATTCCTCGTTAACCTGTTTTAACCTGTCTGAATTCGGTCCAAAAAAAAGCCCCCGGAAGAAGATCTTCCGGGGGCTTTTTCATGCGTTCATGCACCACTGGAAGATCCAAACGTCTTCCAGCACACATCGCCTGAAAGACTAGTCAGGATGATGGTGATGATGGTGGTGTTTAAATTGAACGCGTGTCATATAAATTCTCGATGAATGCTTATTCATTTGATGTCTTTTAACCTAAACCAGTTGTACGACATATTGCAAGGGCTTTTTTTGATCATTAATTCATTTCATATTGATGCTATGAATTGTGTGTTCTGCCGGGCTGGCGTAGCCTTATAAAAGACGAGTAAGAGTCAGGAGAATTTGCATGAAAAAGGTCGCGATTGTCGGTTTAGGATGGCTGGGAATGCCGCTGGCGATGTCATTAGCCGCGAAAGGCTGGCAGGTGACCGGGAGCAAAACCACGGCGGATGGGGTAGAGGCGGCGCGCATGTGCGGTATTGACGGCGTTGAGCTGCGCCTTGAACCGGAGCTGGTGTGTGATGCTGACGATCTGGACACGCTGATGAACGTCGATGCGCTGGTGATCACGCTCCCCGCGCGGCGCAGTGGCCCGGGCGAGTCGTTTTATCTGCAGGCGATGCAGGAGATCGTCGACAGCGCGCTGGCGCACCATGTTCCGCGTATCATTTTTACCAGCTCGACGTCGGTGTATGGCGAAGTTGAGGGCGTGGTGAAAGAGAGTTCCGAGCGCCGTCCAGTGACGGCGAGCGGTCAGGTTCTGAAAGAGCTGGAAGACTGGCTGCATCATCTTCCCGGCACGCAGGTCGATATTGTACGTCTGGCGGGGCTGGTGGGGCCTGGCCGCCATCCGGGACGCTTTTTTGCCGGTAAGTCTGCGCCAGACGGCCAGCATGTCGTCAATCTTGTGCATCTTGACGATGTTGTAGGCGCGATTGAGCTGCTCTTGCAGGCTCCGAAAGGTGGACACATCTATAATATATGTGCACCTTCTCATCCGGCACGCAGCACGTTTTACCCGCTGATGGCACGTCAGCTGGGCCTGGCTCCGCCGGTTTTTGGTGAGGCAAAGGATGACAGTAAAGGCAAAATTGTTGATGGCAATCGCATTTGTCATGAACTGGGGTTTGAGTATCAGTATCCCGATCCGCTGGTGATGCCCATGGAATAAGACCCGCAGCGGAGACGATCGCGCACCAGAAGGGGGCGAGCATGAAACCGCTGCTGGATGTTCTTATTATTCTGGATGCTCTTGAAAAAGAGGGGAGCTTTGCCGCTGCGTCAGCAAAGCTCTACAAAACCCCGTCAGCGCTGAGCTATACCGTTCAAAAACTGGAAAGCGATCTCAATATCCAGATCCTCGATCGTTCCGGACACCGCGCACGTTTCACCCGTACCGGACAGATGCTGCTGGAAAAAGGCCGCGAAGTCCTCCATACCGTTCGTGAACTCGAAAAACAGGCCGTGAAACTCCATCAGGGTTGGGAAAACGAGCTGGTTATTGGCGTGGATGATACTTTTCCTTTTTCTCTCCTGACGCCGCTGATTGAAGCCTTCTATCAACACCACAGCGTGACCCGGCTTATCTTTATCAACGGCGTGCTGGGTGGATCCTGGGATGCCTTAACGCAGGGCAGGGCGGACATTTTCGTCGGTGCACTCCATGAGCCTCCCCAGCTGAGTGATTTTGGTTTTGCCCGCCTCGGCGTGCTGGAGCAGGTATTTGCCGTGGCGCCCCATCACCCGCTGGCTCAGGAATCCGAGCCGCTTAACCGTCGCGTAATTAAAGGCTACCGCGCCATAGTTGTTGGGGACAGTTCTCGTCCGGAATGCTCGGTCTCCTCGCAGCTGCTTGATGAGCAGGAGGCCATTACCGTTTTCGACTTTAAAACCAAGCTGGAACTGCAAATAAGCGGCCTCGGCTGCGGCTATTTACCGCGCTATCTGGCGCAGCGGTTTATTGACAGCGGCGCGCTTGTTGAAAAACAGGTACTTGCTCAAAGCAGTAATGAATCGGTGTGGGTCGGCTGGAATGAACAAACTGCCGGGCTTGCCAGCGCCTGGTGGCGGGACGAAATTTTAGCAAATAGTGCTATCGCCGCCGTTTACTCTCAGCCCGGCGTCCAGAAATCAGCCAGTTAGCAAAAAGAAAATCGACCCGCGCTTTGCAAAGTATTGCCTTTTGTATCCGAAGTGGGGCAAAATGCGGCCGCTGCAACCAAATGAATAATCGACGATATAAAAGGCGTCGGTTATTTTTTTTTGCATGTACGAAACGAAACTAAAAACCAAGAGGCCGGGCTTCGTACCGGATAGATATTTACTAAAATCCGACAGTTGTTGTCGCTGAGGAAGAAACAAATGGGGCAATTTTTCGCTTACGTGGCGGTTATCACCGTAAAGGAGAATAACTATGTCGCATAACGCAACTCCAAACACCTCTCGCGTGGAATTACGTAAAACGCTTACGTTGATTCCGGTTGTTATGATGGGCCTGGCCTATATGCAACCGATGACGCTGTTCGATACATTCGGTATCGTATCAGGCCTTACTGACGGTCACGTTGCAACGGCGTACGCCTTTGCGCTGGTCGCCATTCTCTTTACAGCGCTGAGCTACGGAAAACTGGTTCGCCGTTTCCCGTCTGCAGGCTCTGCCTATACCTATGCTCAGAAATCCATTAGCCCGGCGGTTGGCTTTATGGTGGGCTGGTCATCTCTGCTGGACTATCTGTTCATGCCGATGATCAACATTCTGCTGGCAAAAATTTACTTCGAAGCGCTGGTGCCTTCTGTTCCATCGTGGATCTTCGTTGTCGCGCTGGTGGCCTTTATGACCATCTCTAACCTGCGCAGCATCAAGACCGTGGCGAACTTCAACACCCTGATTGTTATTCTGCAGATGGGTATCGTTGCGGTTATCGTGGGGTTAATCATTTACGGCGTGTCCCACGGTGAAGGCGCAGGTACGCTGGCCAGCACCCGTCCGTTCTGGTCTGAAGGCGCGCACGTTGTGCCGATGATCACCGGTGCGACCATCCTGTGCTTCTCGTTCCTGGGCTTTGACGGTATCTCTTCTCTGTCTGAAGAGACCAAAGACGCCGAGCGCGTGATCCCGAGAGCGATTTTCCTGACCGCGCTTATCGGCGGCATGATCTTTATCGGGGCTTCCTACTTCCTGCAACTGTACTTCCCGGACATCTCTCGCTTTAAAGAGCCGGACGCATCACAGCCTGAAATCATGCTGTATGTTGCAGGGAAAACCTTCCAGTGGGGCGTGCTGATCTTCTCCAGCGTAACCGTACTGGCATCCGGTATGGCGGCACACGCAGGTGTTTCTCGCCTGATGTACGTAATGGGTCGTGACGGTGTGTTCCCAACCCGTTTCTTCGGCTACGTTCATCCGAAATGGCGTACTCCGGCGTGGAACGTACTGCTGGTTGGCGCAATCGCACTGATGGCCATTAAATTTGACCTGGTGACTGCAACCGCGCTGATTAACTTTGGTGCGCTGGTGGCATTTACCTTTGTTAACCTCTCGGTGATCTCTCAGTTCTGGATCCGCGAGAAGCGTAATAAAACGCTGAAAGACCACTTCAACTATCTGGTGCTGCCAATGTGTGGCGCGCTGACGGTGGGTGCGCTGTGGATTAACCTGGAAGAGAGTTCTATGGTTCTGGGGCTGATCTGGGGTGCTATCGGTCTGATTTATCTGGCTTGCGTAACCAAAAGCTTCCGTAACCCGGTTCCACAGTACGAAGACGTCGCGTAAGCGCAGCGCCATCGGGAAAAAAAGCCGGAGACATCGCCTCCGGCTTTTTTTATACCCCTCGCTCAGACAATCTCTTGAGCGTACTGGAACAGGGATTTCAACAGTGCCTGCTTTTCAGCATCCCCTTCATACTGGTCATAAAGCATTTCCAGCTCCTGGGCATAGCTGTTAAGAAACTCCTGGGTAAAGACATTGCGACGATGCTGCAGCCAGCGATCCTGCTCTGCTTCGTCCAGCGTGCCGGGATAGTTACGCGCGCGGTAGTTAAACATCAGCTTTTCGATGCGTTTATCTGCGAAAGTAATATCCAGCGCCGGTAAGTTACGCGGCTCGGTTTGCAGAACGATATTCATCGCCGCGCGATCGGCATCGCTGAAGAAACCGTTATAGAGCTGGGCATCCACGTTTTCAGACGGCACGAACGGCTCCGCCTCGGCAAAGATGGCAACCACTTTCTCGCGCACCTGCGGGTTTTCGCGCAGCACTTTCAGGTTATCGAGGCAGCGCTGACGGTTAATACCCAGTCTATCCGCATCTTCCGGGCGCAGCGTATTCGCCTGCGCGAGTACCGGACATTTATTGATATGCACCAGTTTGACCGGCACCGCAGGCAGATCGCCGAGTTCATTTTTCGGTGTATAAAGCCGTTCGCGCAGGGTATCGCTGTCGAGCTCAAGCAGCGGCGAAATATCGCCGGCTAAATCCACCATGATGACCGCATTACGGTTGTCCGGATGCCAGGCCAGCGGGGCAACCCAGCTGGTATTACCGCGCCAGGCGCCAAACATGCCGGAGATATGCACCAGGGGTTTCATCTGCGGTACGTCGATAAGGGTCATGAGCTTCTGCTTGCTGCGGTGGCTCAGCAGATACTCAAACAGCCGGGGCTGCGCGTTTTTCACCAGCTTCGCCATGGCAATGGTGGCATAGACGTCCGCCATCGCGTCGTGGGCATTGCTGTGCTCGATGCCGTTGGCGCGCGTCAGGTGTTCCAGCCGGAAGCTGGTCAGCCCTTCCTCATTTTCCGGCCAGTTAATCCCCTCAGGACGCAGGGCATAACAGGCGCGCATGATGTCGAGCAAATCCCAGCGTGAATTGCGGTTCTGCCAGCTCCAGGCATAGGGATCGTAGAAGTTGCGATAGAAGATGTTGCGCGTTACTTCGTCATCGAAGCGGATGTTGTTGTAACCGACCACGCAGGTATTGGGGACGGTAAACAGATCGTGGATGCGTCGGGCGAATTCTGCCTCGTTAACGCCTTTTTCGCGCGCTTCCTGAGGAGTGATCCCGGTGACCATGACCGCCCCGGGTTGCGGCAGGTAGTCATCAGCCGGTTTGCAGTAAAAGACCTCAGGCTCGCCAATAATGTTGAATTCGTCGTCGGTACGGATGGCGGCAAACTGCGCCGGTCGGTCCAGCGCCGGGTGCGTGCCAAAGGTTTCGTAGTCATGAAATAAAAAAGTCGGGCGAGCGGCAGAGTCAGACACCAGTAATACCATCCTGTTAAAAAATGACGTCACTATGGTAAACGATCGTGCGGTTCAGACCGAATAAAAAGCACCGCCGTCGAGCAAATTTGCGCGTCAGCTTCAGAGAAAAATCTGTGCTCTGTCACATTTTTTTGCAATTAAGCCAGGTAACGACATCAGAACTCCCGTAAAAAGGTCATCGATTTTTAATGACCTGAGGATATACCGTTGAAACGCCGTCTGTTTATTGCTGTTTCTTTACTCGCTTCGAGTGTCTCATCTGCTTTTGCGGCCGAACCGCTGGATTTTTCGCCGCAGCCTCCGGCCATTCAGGCTGGCTCCTGGGTGCTGATGGACTACACGACTGGTCAGATCTTAACGGCGGGCAACGAACATCAACAACGTAATCCGGCGAGCCTGACCAAGCTGATGACGGGGTATGTGGTTGATCGGGCCATTGATAGCCATCGCATTACGCCGGACGACATTGTCACAGTAGGGCGTGACGCCTGGGCAAAAGGTAACCCGGTTTTTGACGGCTCGTCTCTGATGTTCCTGAAAGAGGGCGATCGCGTCAGCGTGCGCGATTTAAGCCGCGGTCTGATTGTCGATTCCGGCAACGACGCCTGCGTGGCGCTGGCCGATCACGTGGCGGGCGGTCAGCCGCAGTTTGTGAAGATGATGAACGACTACGTGCAGAAGCTTAACCTGCGCGATACGCACTTTGAAACCGTCCACGGGCTGGATGCGCCGGGCCAGCACAGCTCCGCCTATGACCTGGCCGTACTCTCCCGGGCCATCATTCACGGCGAGCCTGAGTTTTATCATATGTACAGCGAAAAGAGCCTGACCTGGAACGGGATCACCCAGCAAAACCGTAACGGCCTGCTATGGGATAAAACCATGAACGTGGACGGGCTTAAAACGGGGCACACCTCGGGGGCGGGCTTTAATCTGATTGCGTCCGCCGTTGACGGGCAGCGCCGTTTAATCGCGGTGGTGATGGGGGCGGACAGCCCGAAAGGGCGTGAGGACCAGGCCCGGAAACTGCTGCACTGGGGGCAGCAGAATTTCGATACGGTGCAAATCCTGCATAGCGGTAAAAAAGTGGGGACAGAGCGTATCTGGTACGGCGATAAGGAGCAGGTGAAACTGGGCACCGACCAGGACTTCTGGCTGGCCCTGCCGAAAGCGGAAGTGCCGAACATCAAAGCCAAATATGTGCTGGATAAAAAAGAGCTGGAAGCGCCGATTGCTGCGCACCAGCGGGTCGGGGAGATCCAGCTCTACGATCGCGACAAGGTGGTGGCGCACTGGCCGCTGGTGACGCTGGAAGCCGTTGATAAGGGCGGCCTGTTCTCACGCATGAGCGATTATCTCCACCACACGCTTTAACCGCTGATGGGCAGACTGGCAGGGTTGCGAGTCTGCTCACATAATAAACACTCCTCGTTTGCCGATAATAGTAATCCAGCTTTATAGTGTATAAATATACAGTAATAAATGGAGGCAGCATGGACTACAGCATCAAGCAGCAACAGAAACGTAAGATTGCCGGTTTTCATTTGGTCGGACCGTGGGAACAAACGGTAAAACAGGGCTTTGAACAGCTGGTGATGTGGGTGGACGGGCGCCACATTGAGCCGCTGGAGTGGGTTGCGGTCTACTACGATAACCCCGATGAAGTCCCGGCAGAAAAACTGCGCTGCGATACGGCCGTTACGGTGCCGGACGATTTCGTTATCCCGGAAAACAGCGAAGGCGTCATGATGACGGAAATCGCGGCCGGGGATTATGCCGTGGCGACGGCGCGCGTGGAAAACTACGACTTCGCCACGCCGTGGTATCAGTTCTTCAACTCTCTGCTGCAGGACAATAAGTACCAGATGGCGCTTAAACCCTGCTTCGAACGCTATCTCAATGACGGCAATGCAGACGGCTACTGGGATATCGAAATGTTTATCGCAGTAGAGCACAAAACGGTTTAAGCCTGCTAAACGAAGGGTTTTTCAGCCGGGAGCGATCCGCCCGGCTGAAAACACAGTACAATTGTGATTTGCCGTGTAGCTGGAGAGCGGGTGTGCGTCCCGACAAATCATTAACCCCTTTTGAAATTCGGTTGTACAAACATTACCGCGTGGTGCACGGGTGTCGCATCGCGCTGGCGTTCGTATTGACGTTTGTACTGGTCCGTTTGCTTGATGTTCCGGAAGGGACGTGGCCGCTGATCACCCTGGTGGTGGTGATGGGGCCCATCTCGTTTTGGGGGAACGTTGTTCCGCGCGCTTTCGAGCGAATTGGCGGGACGGTGTTAGGCTCGGCCCTTGGGCTTATTGCCCTTAAGCTGGAGCTTATCTCGTTTCCGGTGATGCTGGCATGGTGCGGTGCCGCCATGTTCCTGTGCGGCTGGCTGGCGTTGGGTAAGCGTCCTTATCAGGCGCTGCTGATTGGTATCACGCTTGCGGTGGTGGTTGGCGCACCCGCCGGGGATATGACCACCGCGCTGTGGCGAAGCGGGGATGTTATCCTGGGGTCACTGCTGGCCATGCTCTTCACCGGTATCTGGCCGCAGCGCGCTTTTCTGCACTGGCGTATTCAGATGGCGAACTACGTCACCGCCTTTAACCGCGTCTATCAGGCCGGTTTTTCCCCGAATCTGGTCGAACGTCCCCGGCTGGAAAAGCATCTGCAAACCATCCTCAACGACGTGGTCAAAATGCGCGGCCTGATCACGCCCGCCAGCAAAGAAACCCGTATTCAGAAATCGATTTTCGAAGCCATCCAGACGGTAAGCCGCAATCTGGTCTGCATGCTTGAACTGCAAATCAACGCCCACTGGGCCTCGCGTCCCAGCCATCTGTTGATGCTTAATGCGCAGACCCTCAAAGAGACCCAGCAGATGACGCAGCAAACGCTGTTGACCATTGCCCATGCGCTCTATGAAGGGAACCCGCAGCCGATACTGGCCAACAGCGAGCGGCTGAATGAGATCGTCGCCGAGCTGAAGCAGTTAATCAACGAACGCCAGAGCGATAACGTTGCGGAAACGCCTATTCATGGCTACGTCTGGCTGAGCATGGAACTGGCGCGGCAGCTTGAGCTGTTATCGCACCTTATTTGCCGGGCGCTGCGCAAATAAAAGGCGTATGTGACGCCTGCTGCTTCGATTCAGCAGCAATTGGGGTTATGATAGCTTTAAACGATATACTCATTGTCATTCGCAGCCGCTGTCAGTAAGGTTATTGTTACAACGGTTGCCTTAACGAATCCGAATCTCACATTATCAGGGGTGTAAAAATGGAAACTACCAAGCCTTCGTTCCAGGATGTTCTGGAATTCGTCCGCCTGTTCCGCCGCAAAAACAAGCTGCAGCGTGAAATCCAGGACGTTGAGAAGAAGATCCGTGACAACCAGAAACGTGTTCTGCTGCTCGACAACCTGAGCGACTACATCAAGCCAGGCATGAGCGTTGAAGCTATTCAGGGCATCATCGCCAGCATGAAGAGCGACTATGAAGACCGCGTTGATGACTACATCATCAAAAATGCTGAGCTGTCCAAAGAGCGTCGCGACATCTCTAAAAAGCTGAAAGTGATGGGCGAAATTAAAAACGGCGAAGCAAAAAGCGAGTAATCGCAGCGAATAGCAAAAAAGGCTCTCTGGTGACAGAGAGCCTTTTTTTATGACGCAGAACGCGGCTGTAGCTGATAAATCCAGGCCTTAACCTGCTTGCCTTCAAGGGTGGTCACCGTGACCTCAACCCGATCGTAGCCGTCTTCAAACTCATCCAGCATCTGCCAGTGTGCGGCAAGGTTATCAGAGATAAACAGATAGCCTTCGACGCGGGGGCCGTCAGGGTGGAGCACAATTCCCGGGAAGTCCGCCGCAGCGCCCCAGCCGCGTTCGTAAAACGTACCGGATACGGAACCGGCCAGCCATTCGCCGCCGATGTTTTCAAGAATATGCGCATTACAGTGGCCCGGGCGCAGCGTGCCGTAGACAAACAGAGCGTTCATTTTCCCTCATCCGCAAAGCAAAAAGCCTGCTTTAAAAGCAGGCTTTTTAAATTTGGCTCCTCTGACTGGACTCGAACCAGTGACATACGGATTAACAGTCCGCCGTTCTACCGACTGAACTACAGAGGAATCGTTGTGGAGGCTTATCTTAGCGGCGAAAAAAGTTTTGTCAAACCTGATCTTAGGGAAAATCGACTGATTGCTGATTCTGTCGTCAGTTTGTTGTAAATCCACACATCTTTTTCAGGAAAATACTTTGCAGGATTAGCATTTGTCCCCCATCATTTGAAATGGAGTTTCAACTTTTCTCGCTAAGGTCCATTTTGAACGTCACTGCCTCCTTACGCCAGGCGATAACGCGCACGCCATGGTATGCAAAACGTAAAAGCTATCGTGTCCTGTTCTGGCGTGAAATCACCCCTCTTGCCGTGCCTATCTTCCTGGAAAATACCTGCGTTCTGCTGATGGGGGTTCTGAGCACTTTCCTGGTGAGCTGGCTGGGGAAAGAGGCGATGGCTGGGGTTGGGCTGGCGGACAGCTTTAACATGGTGGTGATCTCGTTCTTTGCCGCCATAGACCTCGGGACGACGGTGGTGGTGGCCTTTAGCCTCGGCAAGCTGGATCCCAAACGTGCACGCGAGGCGGCCCGCCAGTCGCTGATGATCATGACCATTTTTTCGATCGTTCTGGCGGCGGTGATCCACTATTTCGGTAAAGAGATTATCGATTTTGTCGCCGGGGAGGCCACGAACGAGGTGAAAGACCTGGCGCTGACCTACCTCGAGATGACCGTCATAAGCTATCCAGCGGCAGCCATTGCCCTGATTGGCAGCGGCGCGCTGCGCGGGGCGGGCAACACCAAAATTCCGCTGCTGATCAACGGCGGGATGAATATCCTGAATATCATTATCAGCAGCGTGCTGATCTACGGCGTGTTCTCGTGGGAGGGGCTGGGGTTCGTCGGTGCCGGACTGGGGTTAACCATTTCACGCTATATCGGCGCGGCAGCCATCATCGGGGTGCTGATGGCCGGGATTACCCCCTCGCTGCGTCTGACGCTGAAAAGCTATTTCCGTCCCTTTAATTTCGCCATTATCTGGGAAGTGATGGGGATTGGCATTCCCGCGAGCATAGAATCGGTGTTATTCAACGGCGGGAAGTTGCTCACGCAGATGTTTGTCGCCGGGATGGGGACCGACGTTATCGCCGGTAACTTTATCGCCTTCTCTATTGCCTCGCTGATTAACCTGCCGGGTAACGCGCTGGGTTCAGCATCCACCATTATTACGGGTAAGCGGCTCGGGAAAGGGCAGATAGGCCAGGCGGAGCGGCAGCTGCGGCACGTGTTCTGGCTGTCGACCATTGGGCTAACGCTGATCGCCTGGGGAACTGCGCCGTTTGCCGGGCTGATGGCCTCGTTCTATACCCACGAAGACGACGTTAAAGAGGTTGTTAAGATCCTCATCTGGCTCAACGCGGCTTTTATGCCCATCTGGGCAGCCTCATGGGTACTACCCGCCGGGCTGAAGGGGGCGCGCGATGCCCGCTTTGCGATGTGGGTATCGATGCTCGGCATGTGGGGATGTCGCGTTGTCGTGGGGTATACGCTCGGGGTGATGCTCGGATGGGGTGTGGTCGGCGTCTGGCTGGGGATGTTCCTCGACTGGGCCGTGCGGGGCGCGCTGTTCTACTGGCGGATGGTCAGCGGGCGCTGGCTGTGGAAATATCCGCGAAAGAGTGCCTGACAATTGCGCGAAGTGGAGAATAATTCGGCAAACGATCGGAAATGTGCATTCTGCCTTTGACATCCCGGGGGAGCATCGATAATATGCGCCCCGTTCACACGATTCCTCTGTAGTTCAGTCGGTAGAACGGCGGACTGTTAATCCGTATGTCACTGGTTCGAGTCCAGTCAGAGGAGCCAAATTTAAAAAGCCTGCTTTTAAAGCAGGCTTTTTGCTTTTCTGCGCAAGGCAAAATGCAAAACGGCAACCTTGTTGCCGTTTTTAGTGTTTGCACCCTCTCCCGTGGGAGAGGGTTGGGGTGAGGGCACCAGACCGCACGATATTACACACCAATCGGCGCCGTCGCCTCAACCAGCCACTCACGCGCATCGCTATCCACCAGCGGTGACAATACCTTCCGTACCTGCTGATGATATTCATCCAGCCACTGTTTTTCCTGCTCGCTCAACAGATGCAGCTCAACCTGACTTAAGTCGATCGGGATCAGCGTCAGCGAGGCAAATTTGCAGAACCCCGGACGGCTCTCCACAATCTCCACCTGGTTTTCAATGCGAATACCGTGGCTATCGCCCAGATAGTAGCCCGGCTCGATAGTCATGATATTGCCCGCCACCAGCGGCCACGGATTGACCTTTTTGGCGATGCGATGCGGGTTCTCGTGGATCAGCAGCTGGTGCCCCACGCCGTGCCCCGTGCCGTGATCGTAATCCAGCCCCATCTCCCACAGCGGGCGACGCGCAAACGCATCCAGCTGATGCCCCTGAGTCCCGGAAGGGAACTGCAGGGTAATGAGCGACAGAAAGCCTCTCAGCACGGCGGTGTAGTGCAGGCGCTGCTGCGGATCGACCTTACCCCACGCCAGCGTGCGCGTGGCGTCGGTGGTGCCGTTAGCATACTGGCCGCCGGAATCGTTCAGGTAAAAATGGTCATGGCCGATGGGCTTATTGCTGGCCTCGCTCGAATGATAGTGGCACATCGCCGCATTGCTCGAAGAGGCGGAGATGGTAGCAAAACTCTGCTCGATGAACCCCGGCTGCTGTTGACGGAACGCAAGCTGCTGCGCCTGCGCGTCCAGCTCGGTGAGCGGTTGCCCTGCCGCCTCGCGCAGCGGCACTTCGCGGCTCAGCCAGGCGAGGAAGTTAACCCACGCGGCACCGTCCCGGTGATGGCACTCGCGATAGCCTGCCAGCTCGACCGGGTTTTTGGTGGCTTTCATCAGGGTGATAGGGTCGGTCCGCCAGACAATTTCTCCGCGTGGTTCAATGGCGAAGCGCAGGGCAACCGGCGCGGAGTCGGCATCAACCATCACCCGTTTGCCTTCAGCAATCTGCTGGCAGCGTTCAATAAAGGTATCCTGCGGCGCAATGGTGAACGCATTGCGCACACCGTCAGGCAGGGCGCTGAGCTTATTTTCGTTAACAAACCACTCAACGTGACCGTCACGTCCAAGCAGGGCAAAGGAGAGCGGTACCGGGCTGTAAGGAATATCCGCACCGCGTACGTTTAGCAGCCAGGCGATGTTATCCGGCAGGGTAACGGCGAGATAATCGACGTGGTTTGCGGCCAGCGCGGCGGCGACGCGCTGACGTTTGTCCGCGCTGCGTTCTCCGCTGTGTTCAACCGGCATATCCCGGATAAGCCCCGCCGGCGCGGCAGGGCGATCGGTCCATAAGGTGTCAAACGGCGAGGCCTTCAGAGGCACCAGCTCGCACGGCGTGGCAGACAGTTGCTCAAACTCCGAGTGGGTCATCAGCAGCGGGTCAAAACCGATGCGCGTGCCTGCATCAACGTTTTCTGCCAGCCATTCAGCCAGCGGCTCGTTGTGCAGGTGGTGAATTTCAATCTCGGCCAGATTCACCTGAACGCGGGCCTGGACCTGATAGCGCCCGTCAACGAACAGCAGCGCTTTATCCTTCAGTACCAGCGCGACGCCGGCAGAGCCGTCAAAGCCCGTCAGCCAGGCCAGCTTTTCGTCGTACGGCGCGCAGTATTCGCTCTGCCAGGCGTCAGCGCGCGGGACGATCATCCCGTCGAGACGGCTGGCCTCAAGCCAGTGGCGTAGGGCAGAGAGCGGTGATGTGCTGGACATTGTTTTTCCTTACGTTATTAGCGGAACGGCGGCTCGTTGAAGGTGCGCAGCTTGCGCGAATGCAGCCTGTCACCTTCCGCCCGAAGCAGGTCGATGGCGCGAATGCCGATTTGCAGATGCTCTGAGATAGCCCCTTCGTAGAAACGGTTGGCCTGGCCGGGCAGCTTAATTTCGCCGTGCAGCGGCTTATCGGAGACGCACAGCAGCGTGCCGTACGGAACGCGGAAGCGATATCCCTGCGCGGCGATGGTGGCGCTCTCCATATCGATCGCCACCGCGCGGCTCAGGTTGAAGCGCAGCGCGGAGGCGGAGTAGCGCAGCTCCCAGTTGCGGTCATCCGTCGTGACGACCGTACCGGTGCGCAGGCGCTGTTTAACCTCTTCTCCCGGCATGCCGCTAACCTCTTTGGTAGCGTCATACAGCGCGCGCTGGACTTCGGCGATGCTCGGGATTGGGATATCCGGCGGCAGCACCGCATCAAGCACGTGGTCATCGCGCAGATACGCATGGGCCAGCACGTAGTCGCCAATCAGCTGGCTTTCGCGCAGGCCGCCGCAGTGGCCAATCATCAGCCACACGTCCGGGCGCAGTACCGCCAGATGGTCGCAGATGGTCTTTGCATTTGACGGGCCCACGCCGATGTTGATCAGCGTAATGCCCTGACCGTCGGCGGTGATCAGGTGCCAGGCGGGCATTTGGTGTTTTTTCCACGCCAGATCGGAGATCGCCTGCTCGGGCGCTTCGGTTTCAGCGGTGATCCAGATCCCGCCCGCGCAGGAGAGGGCAATGTACGGGCTTTCCGGATCGAGGATCTGGCTGCAGCCCCAGCGGACAAATTCGTCCACGTAGCGGGTGTAGTTGGTAAAGAGCACGAACGGCTGGAAATGTTCGACTGGCGTACCGGTGTAGTGGCGCAGACGTGCCAGGGAGAAATCGACCCGGCGGGCGTCAAAGTGCGACAGAGGAGAAAATTCGGCCGGGTGATAAATCCCGTCTGCCGTCTCATCGCCAATCTGCGAAAGCTCGGTGGTCGGGAAGTGGCGGGTCAGCCCCGCGCTCATGGAGCGGTCAAGGGTTAACGCCGAACCGTCAATCACGTACGGATACGGGATCTCATGCTGCGAGGGCTCAACGGCAATGTGCGCGCCGTAATCCTGATACAACAGCGTAAGCTGTTCTTCTAGATACGGGCGGAACAGCGCAGGGCGGGTGACGGTGGTGCTGTAGCAGCCGGAGTGGGTAAAGCGCGCGTAGGCGCGGGTTTTGGGATTACTGCTGGCGCTGCCGTCCCAGGTCACAGAGAGCGATGGATAAACAAAAAGGCCCTCGGTTCTGGCCTTTTGATCGGGGAGTTTCCCTGTTTCGATATATTCGCTAATGGCGCTGCGCAGCGCGTTGACGGACTGTTCATACAGCGCGTCGAGTTTTTCCAGCGCCTGAGCCGGGGTCAGGCTGGAGCCCTTATTATTCATCTCTGTCTCCTTGTTCCACAGGTGTGCGACTCTACCCGATAGTATGTCACACGCCCGTGAAACAAAAGGGAGATCAGCCGTGGCTCGTCTCTTTCATCAGCAGCGCCGTCGCCGCCGACAGGAGGCAGCCGGCCAGCAGATAAATCGCCACGCTGTGCCAGTTGCCGCCGGAGAAGGTCACCAGCGCGGCGGCAATAAACGGCGTAAATCCGCCGCCGACCACGCTTGCGACCTGGTATCCCACGCCCGCGCCGCTGTAGCGGTAGCTTGCGCCAAACAGCTCGGTGAACATCGGCTGCTGCACGCACACCACCATGTCGTGAGCGATGTTGGCGAGCATGATGGCGAAGAAGACAATCCAGAAGATCGACTGCGCCTCGAGCGCCATAAAGAACGGCCAGGCGCTGAGGGTGCCAATCAGCGCCCCGGTGATGTAAACGCGACGGCGGCCAAACCTGTCCGCCAGCCAGGCGAAGCAGGGGATAGTCAGGCAGCTGATCCCGCCGACGAGCAGGCCAATATTGAGGAACAGCTCGCGGGGAAGACCGAGGTTCTGCGTCGAGTAGTTCAGGGCAAACGCGGTGACGATATACATCGTCAGCAGCTCGCACAGGCGCAGGGCGATAATTTTCAGAAAAGCGCCAGGGTGCTGAACCAGCGCCTCCATCACAGGCAGACGCTTTTTGGCGAGCGGTTTTTCCAGCTGTTGTTTTTCAAACTCAGCCGACTCCTCCATCCCGTTACGGATCCACAGTGCGGCGATGACCAGCACGATGCTGAAGATGAACGGAATGCGCCAGCCCCAGCTCAGGAACTGCTCGTCGGTAGTAAGCTGGCTGATGAGCGATACCAGACCAGTGGAAAGCAGCAGGCCTACGCCGTACCCGACCTGTACGCCGCTGCTGTAAAACGCTTTTCTGTGCTTCGGCGCGCTCTCAACGGACAGCAACGCCGCGCCGCCCCATTCGCCGCCGACGGCGAAGCCCTGGATGGCGCGCAGGGTGACCAACAGTACGGGCGCCCACCAGCCAATGGCGGAAAACGAAGGGAGAACGCCAATCAGCGCGGTGGCGATCCCCATCATCCAGACGGTGAGCATCAGCATACGCTTGCGGCCAAGACGGTCGCCGAAGTGGCCGAAGATCACCCCGCCCAGCGGGCGAAACAGAAAGCCGACGCCGAAGGTGGCAAACGCGGCGAGCGTGCCCATCGCGGGGCTGACCTGGGGAAAAAACTCGCGGTTAAAGACCAGGGCGGCGGTGATGCCGTAAAGCAGAAAATCATACCAGTCGACGACGGCACCCGCGAAGCTGCCTAAGGCTGCGCGGCGGGCACGGTTGAGCGAAGGTGTCTCCTCGTTGGGACGATCGGAGATGAGGGTGGAGTCCATAGTTGTCCTGTCCGTACTAATTTTTAATTATTGGTATAAGAAAAGGTCACTCACAAAGCAGCCGTCATATAAACGGAACCTATGAGACTACCGCGACAAAACGCCTGAGAAAACGTTTTTATCTTTCCGGATGGTGCTGAATAAATAAATTTCATCTTCGCCTGCGGCGAGATAATTGTGTCTTCTGGTTCCGTTAAAGGCTGAATGGTTTACAGTAATAGTGACCGCCGCGTGAGTTAAGCTGAGGGAATAATGATGCAACGCACCTTTTCGGCATTCTGGATGATTCTGTTTTTATTCGTCGCACCGCTTCATGCGGAGCCCAACGTCTATGGTGAACAGCGTATCAGCGGCTGGTGGAATGCGCTGACGGATGATATTTCACAAACCTGGAAAGAGCCCCAACGTTACGACCTGTACCTGCCGTTTCTGAGCTGGCACGCTCGCTTTATGTACGACAAAGAAAAAACTGACAATTACAATGAAATGCCATGGGGCGGTGGTCTGGGCGTTTCCCGCTATAACGAAGAGGGCAACTGGAGCGCGCTTTTCGCGATGATGTTCAAGGACTCGCACAACGAATGGCAGCCCGCGATGGGGTATGGCTGGGAGAAGGGCTGGTACCTGGATAATGCCAAAGATTTCCGCCTTGGGCTCGGTGCCGCAGCGGGCATCACGGCGCGAGATGATTTTGCAAACTATGTCCCGCTCCCCTTCATCTTCCCGCTGTTTTCAGCCGGGTATAAGCGCGTTACCGTCCAGTTCACCTATATTCCCGGGACATATAATAACGGCAACGTGCTCTTTGCCTGGCTGCGCTTAGGCTTTTAAAGGGTGATCACCTTTTTTGCCACGGCGTTAGACAATACCAGCATGGAGAACAGAACAGAGGTGACGAAGGTGAGCACAATCAACGCCAGCTTCATACCAAGAGAGGTCACCGGAATCAGCGCCGTCAGCAGATGAAACACCGAGTAGTGCACAATGTACACGCCGGTCATCGTTTTGCTGATGGCGGCCAGAATGGACTCCTTAAATTCAGCATTGCGGCGAAAGCGCACGCCGTTCGCCGCAATCACCAGCGCGATGATCAAAATGTAAATTTGAGAGCCGGTGAGGATAAAGGCGTTTCTGTCCGCCTTGAACAGCGCGAAGAAGAAGTGGCGCTCGTAAAACCAGGTGAAGAGGTAGATAAACGGGATGGCGACAACCGCCGCCCTGACGACATTTTTGCGGCTAATCCACTCGGCAATTTTCGGGTCGCAAAAGAGTTGCCCCGTCAGATAAAACAGCAGCCACGTCCACAGCCGATACTGCGGTGAAAGCGAAAGGACGTGCGTTTCAGGATAGAGCGCCGATAGCAGATCGTATCCGTAGGAAAAGAGCAGCAGGGCGGCAATCGCGCCGCAGAACAGCGCTCTCCGCTGGCTAAGCCACTCCACCGCCGGGTGGAAGGTGTAAATCACCACAAAGGCGAACACGAACCAGGGCTGGATTAAATACCCGCGCTGATAGGGCTCCCACAGGTAGTAGATCGTTATCCAGAACAGAAAAACAATCACCAGACTTTTAATTTTACCCAGCTGCCAGCGCGTGCCGTGCCGCGATTGTCCGTCGAGATAGCCCGACACCACAAAAAACAGCGGTGTGGCAATCGTCGAGATAAAGGTTAAAAACCCCAGGATCCAGTGATAGTCATAATCATAATGATCCCAGGTGTTGTAGATGGTGAAGAAGGTAACCGCCGTCATACAGCCCAGCGTTTTAATAATGTTCAGCCCTGTCGCATTCATTGTTGTTTGGCTTCGTCCTTACGATGGAAACACGCGTAGATCACGGGGAGTACCAGTAGCGTCAGGATTGTAGCAAACCCCAGTCCAAACATAATGACAACGGCCATGCTCTGGAAGAAAACATCCAGCAGCAGCGGAGCCAGGCCAAGTACGGTAGTGAACGCGGTGAGCAGGATAGGGCGCAGGCGCGAGGTGGCGGCGTAAACGATCGCGCTGTGCTGATCCTTTTGCGTTTTCTGCTGTTCGATCTCTTCCACCAGCACGATGCCGTTGCGGATGAGCATCCCGCTCAGGCTCAGCAGGCCAATCAGCGCCATAAATCCAAAGGGAATGCCGGTAAGTAAAAATCCCGGCGTGACGCCAATCAGCGCCAGCGGCACGGTCAGCCAGATGGCGACCGCATTTTTCACCGAGCTGAACATCAGCACCGTAATAACAAACATCACCAGATACCCAATCGGCAGCGTAGTGAACAGCCCCTGCTGCGCTTCGCTGGAGTTTTCCGCGTCGCCCCCCCACTCGATACTGTAGCCGTGTGGCAGGCTAAGGGCATCAATCTGCGGCTTCACGCGGGCGAGAATGTCCCCGGAGGTTTGCTGGCTCAGCGGGTCCGGGTCCGTCTGAACCGTCAGCACCCGCGAGCGGTCGCGTCGAAGGATGAGCGGATCTTCCCACTCCAGCGAGAAGCGGCTGACGACGTTACTCATCGGGATATACTGCTGCCGCGTCTGGCTCCACACCAGCACGTTGTTCAGGTGACTGGCATCCAGCCTTTCGCTTTCCGGGGGCCTCACCACCACGGGCAGCAGGTCGCTGCCTTCCCGATACAGCCCCGCCCGGCTGCCGGAGAAGTTCATCTCCAGCGCGTTGTCGACGTCCTGCTTATCCACGCCAAGCTCGCGGCCCAGGGCGGCAACGTACTGTGGGCGGATCACCTTGCTGCGGTTTTGCCAGTCGTTCCTGACGCTGCCAGTAGCAGGATCGCGCGTGAGGATGTCGTCCACCTGGCTGGCAATCAGGCGCAGCCGGTCAGGATCGGGGCCTTTAATGCGCACCTCAATGGCGCTGTCGCCGGAGGGGCCAAACATCACCCGTTTGGTGCTGGCGTTGACCTGCGGATAGTTTCGCGCGATGTACTCGTCCACGTGGCGCGTCAGGGCGGAGATGTTGCGCTGGTCGTCCATGCGCACCATGATCTGCGCATAGTTGCCGTACTGCCGCTGTCCGCTGTAGGTGAGAATAAAGCGCATACTGCCCTGACCAATGGTCGAGACGGTGGTCTCCACCCCCGGCTGGCCGTTAATGGTTTTTTCGATATCGCCGGTCATTTTCTCGGTCCACTTGATATCGGTCCCGTAGGGTAGCCACAGGTCGACAAAGAAAATCGGCGTATTAGACGACGGGAAAAAATTTTGCCGTACGGCGCCGAAGCCCCAAATGGACGCCGCCAGCAGCGCAGCCATCACAATGAGCGTCGGTGCCTTATGGTGCAACAGCGTGTTAAGCAGGCGCTGGTAGGCGCGGTAGAGTCGTTTGTCGTAAGGATCTGACTCGTCGGTTTTATCGGGCGCGCTGTCGTTTTTAAACAACCACCACTTAATCAGCACCGGGGTGAGGGTGAGCGCAGAGAACCAGCTCAGCATCAGGGAAATCAGCAGCACCTGGAACAGGGATTTACAGTATTCCCCGGTGGAATCCTGCGACAGCCCGATTGGGGCAAACGCCAGGATGGCAATCACCGTCGCTCCCAGCAGCGGCAGGGCGGAGCGGCGGATGATGTAGTTCACGGCGGTTAACAGCGGGGAGCCCTGCTGTCGGGCAATCAACACTCCTTCGACGATCACGATGGCATTATCCACCAGCATGCTGAGGGCGATAATCAGCGCCCCGAGCGAGATCCGCTGCAGCTCAATGCCACACAGATACATAATCAGCAGCGTGCCCAGCACGTTAAGGGCGAGAGAAACCGCAATGATTATCCCGCTGCGTACGCCCATAAAGATCAGCAGCACGCCGATGACGATCGCCAGCGCCATCAGGAAGTTAATAATAAAACCGTTAACGGAATGGCCCACTTCGGCTGCCTGATCGTAAAACAGGTCTATCTGTATGCCTGCCGGTTTTTCCGCCGACATCTGGTTTAGCTTTGACTCCAGCGCGTGGCCCACGTCGATCACGTTCACGCCGGGAATAAACGAGACGCCCATGGTGACGGCTTTTTTGCCGTTGGCATGGTAGATACTGGCTGGCGATTCGTTCAGCCCGCGCGACAGCGTGGCGATATCCCGCAGACGCGTCGCCGCCCCGGTGCCGGAAGGCGTGATGATGAGATCCGCCAGTTCATCAAGATTTTCGAACTCACCGGTCGGGTGCAGCCGAATGGATTCGCTGCCGGAGGTGATTTCACCGGCGCTGGAAACGACGTTAAGTCTGCTGAGCAGGGCGGAAAGCTGGTTCAGCGTAATGCCGCGCGCGGCCATTTTGGTCAGGGAGATATCGATGTTGACCTGTTGACCAATTGCCCCGCCGATGGCGACCTTCGCGACCCCGGGGACCAGAATTAACTCGCGGCGCAGCTGCTCCGCATATCTCACCAGTTCAGGATTACTGAATTCGTCTCCGGAAATGGCGAAGAAGAAGCCGAACACGTCGCCGAAATCGTCATTTACAAAGGGCGTGACGACGCCGGGCGGGAACAGACGCGAGGCATCGCCCACGCGGCGGCGCAGTTCATCCCAGATCTGCGGCAGCTCGTTCGAGTGATAGCGCGAGGCAATGTTCACGGTGATTTGCGACAGGCCGTTTGAGGAGATAGAGCTTACGTTGTCCAGATAGGGCAACTGCTGAAGGGCATTCTCCAGCGGAAGCGTCACCTCTTCTTCCACCTGCTGAGCGGATGCGCCGGGGTAGTGGGTGACCACCACTGCGGTTTTAATGGTAAAGGCGGGATCTTCCAGCCTGCCGATATTCAACAGGGCAAAAATACCCCCGATGCCCAGCAGCAGGATCGTTAGCCAGACGCGAACGGGGTTATTAATAAATTGACGAGAGATATCCATTACAGTCCCCGTTCACGCGTCCAGATACGCACCGGCTGGTTAGCATGAAGCTCCCCAACGCCAGCGGCCACCACGCGCTCACCCGCCTTAAGCCCGCTGGTAATCATCACGCCTTCGGTACTCACTTGCCCCACGCTGACCTTGCGGTCTTCAAGATGGAGCGCGTCGCCTTCGCCCGTTACGACCCAGACGTGCGGCTCATTGCGCGGTCTGTTGTCCGGGTTAAAGACTGACTCAACCGGTACGACCAGCGCCTGATCGCCCGCGCCCGCCGGGAGGTTGCTTAAATTGATGGTCACCGTACCGCTTACGCCACCGACGGCGGGAAAATCATCCGGGCGCGGCATGGTCAGTATCACCTGCCAGGTCAGGGTATTGCTGTCGCTGCTGCCCGAGTGTTCTTTGTAGACGGCGGTAAATTCCCGATCCGGAATGGCGTTAATTCTCACCACGGGCCGATACTGCGCGTTGCGGATATCAAAGGTCTTAAACAGGTTTTCAGGGATGCTGAACACCACGTCAAGCAGGTCGGTGCGGGTTAACGTCGCGATGGGCTGACCGGCAGACACCACCTGATGGTTTCGGACATGCACGCTGGCCGCCGTCCCGCTGAAGGGGGCGACGAGCGTCATCTGATTCAGCTCTTCTCGGGCGATCTGTAGCGCCGCATTCGCCGAATCGCGGTTCGCGCGCTGCACGTCCATTTCTGCTTTCGAAATCGCCTGGCGGCCCGCCAGCGTCTGGAATCGATCGAATTGCCTCTGGGCCAGCGTCGCCGCCGTTTGTCTGTCGTTAACCCGCTGCTGGGCTTCACGGGCGTTCAGTCTGGCTAGCTGTTGCCCCTGCTTGATGGCTGCGCCCTGACGCACATCGAGCGCTTCAATTTGACCTGCGCGCTTGAAAGAAAGGTCTGTGGCATCGCCCGATTCAATGCGGGCGGGAAAAATTCGCTGCTGGGCGTGACCGGGAACCGTCACCTCCGCGACTTTTACCATCCTGGGCAGGGGGTCGGCTTGCTTCGGTTTCGGGTCGCACGCCGTGAGCGTTAACAAAACGAACGGTAAAAGAGAGAGGTAGCGGTTCACTGTATTCCCCTAATAAATAACTGTTTTATTTATTCCATAGCCTGGACAGGGGTGACACTATTCTGCCAGAACAGTGACGACCATATAGGTAAATAAACCAATCGCCGTGCTGGCGATAATGGCAAGCGCAATAAACATACCCAGACGGATCAGGCTTAAACCATACATACATTCCTCCATGAGCCGGAAGCGGTAGCTGACTATGAGCATAGTCGGCGAAAAGATAAATGTTAAATAACCATTATCAGTGGGGAAGCGCTAAACCTGATATTCCTGTGCTACGTTTAATATTAATCATCTTTTTTTACCGTAATTGGCATTAAGGGCAAGTCCCTGCATTTAATGCGTTTTTTTGCTTCATTCACTCTCGTGTTGGTTATAAAAAGGATGCTCGATATGTATAAAAACATTCTCGTTCCGGTGGATGTCTACGAGACAAGCCTGGCGGATAAAGCGTTGCAGCATGCACAGTTTCTGGCGCAAAGCGCATCGGGTGACATTCATCTGCTGCACGTCATGCCCAAATTTTCAGCCGAACTGACGCGTGGTTTTATTTCCGATGCGCGCAAAATGGATGAATATATGATTAATAATTCGAAAGAAAAGCTGTCTGACCTGGTCAAAAAATTGAATCTGCCAGAAGAACGGGTTCATCTCCACGTCCGTAGCGGGAATGTTCGTGATGAGGTTATTAAGCTGGCGGATGAACTTGCTGTCGGCGCGATTATCGTCGGCTCCCGCAATCCCAATATTCAAACCCATTTGTTAGGTTCAGAGGCGGCAAGTATTGTTCGTTACGCACATGTTCCTGTTTTCGTTATTCGTTAATTACAGAGAAGCAAGGTGATTTCTGAATAGAACCTGAGGAAGGAACGATGAAAACAGGAAAACCTGAACGTCCGTACTATCAACAAACCGTTGACGAAACCCTGTCGAATATCCACTCCACCCTGGAAGGCCTTAGCGGCACTGAGGCATCAGCCCGACTTCAGCAGCACGGTGAGAATGCGTTACCGCAAAAAAAGGGCAAACCTGCCTGGCTGCGCTTCCTGGCGCATTTTAACGACGTATTGATTTACGTTCTGCTGGTGGCCGCGTTGCTTAAGCTCTTTATGGGCCACTGGGTAGACATGTTTGTGATCCTTGGTGTTGCCATCATTAACGCGCTGATTGGCCATATTCAGGAGAGCAATGCTGAAAAATCGTTGCAGAGTATTCGCAATATGCTCTCCAGCGAAGCCGTGGTGGTACGACAGGGGAATCATGAAACGATCCCCACTACGGCGCTGGTCCCGGGAGATATCGTGGTGATCCGTGCCGGGGATCGTATCCCTGCCGATCTGCGCGTGATTGAAGCGCATAACCTTCGCGTGGAGGAGGCCATCCTGACCGGCGAATCCACCGTTGTTGAGAAAAACAGCGATGCGTTAAGCGGGGAACTGCCTTTAGGTGACCGGTATAATCTGCTCTACTCAGGCACCACCGTCAGCTCCGGCGGCGGTAAAGGCGTGG
Organism: Enterobacter sp. UCD-UG_FMILLET; assembly: GCF_000762975.1. NCBI lineage: Bacteria > Pseudomonadati > Pseudomonadota > Gammaproteobacteria > Enterobacterales > Enterobacteriaceae > Enterobacter > Enterobacter sp. UCD-UG_FMILLET. The sequence continues at coordinate 306,921 of NZ_JRJC01000036.1, read as the reverse complement.
TGGTGGCTACCGGAGGCGAGACCGAGCTGGGTCACATCAATCAGATGATGTCCGACATTGAAAAGCACCGCACGCCGCTGATGGTGCAGATGGATAAGCTCGGTAAGACCATCTTCATCACTATCCTGGTGATGATGGTGGCGCTGTTTGTCTTTAGCCTCCTGTTCCGGGATATGCCGGTTTCTGAACTGGTACTGTCGCTTATTAGCCTCGCCGTTGCCGCCGTGCCTGAAGGCCTGCCGGCCATCATCTCCATCATCCTTTCGCTTGGCGTACAGGCCATGGCGCGTCGCAAGGCCATCATTCGCAAGCTGCCTACGGTGGAAACGCTGGGCGCGATGACGGTCATCTGCTCGGATAAAACCGGCACCCTGACGATGAATGAAATGACGGTCAAAGCGGTGATTACCGCTGACACGACCTATCGCGTGGAGGGCGACAGCTACGAACCGGTGGGGAATATTCACCCCGTAGATGACCCGACGCCCGTCAGCGTGACGCAGGGTTCCCTGCTGGAACGCTATCTTCGCACCATCGATCTCTGTAATGACAGCCAGCTGATCAAAGACGAGCAGGGGCTGTGGAAAATCACCGGGGGCCCAACCGAGGGCGCGCTGAAGGTGCTGGCGGCGAAAATTCCGCTCCCACCGCTCGATACCGAAATGCGCAGTAAAATCCCGTTTGATTCGCAGTATAAATACATGTCCACGCTGTACCGGCTGGGCGATGAAGAGGTTATTTTAATCACCGGCGCGCCGGACGTCCTGTTCCGTCTCTGCCAGTACCAGCAGACGAATGACGGGCTGCAGCCGTTCGATCAGCCCTATTGGGAAGGGAAGATTGAAGAGTATGCCCGCGAAGGGCTGCGCATGGTGGCTGCGGCCTGGAAACCTGCCCGCGAGGGACAGCGCGAGCTGGATCACCCGGACCTGCACGATGGCGTGATCCTGCTGGGTATTGCTGGAATGATGGATCCGCCGCGTCCGGAGGCGATTACCGCCATTGCCGACTGTCTGCAGGCCGGGATCCGCGTGAAAATGATCACCGGCGACCACCCGCAAACGGCCATGAGCATTGGGCAAATGTTGGGGATTGGTAATGCCGCAAGCGCTATCACCGGACGTGAGCTGGAGGCGATGGACGACCGTCAGCTGAGCGACGCCGCGCAGCAGTACGATATTTTCGCCCGAACCAGCCCGGAGGATAAATTCCGCCTCGTGCAGGCCCTGCAAAGTAAGCAGGAAGTCGTGGGCATGACCGGGGATGGCGTAAATGATGCCCCGGCGCTCAAGCGGGCGGATGTGGGTATCGCCATGGGAATTAAGGGGACGGAAGTGACCAAGGAAGCCGCCGACATGGTGTTAACGGATGACAACTTTGCCACCATTGCCAGCGCGGTGCACGAGGGACGCCGGGTTTACGACAACCTGAAAAAGACCATTCTGTTCGTTATCCCCAGCAACATCGCGCAGGCTCTGCTGATCATCATCGCGCTGCTGGCGGGGAACCTGATCCCGCTGACGCCGGTCCTGATCCTGTGGATGAACATGGCGACGTCGGCGACCCTGTCGTTTGGCCTGGCATTTGAAGCGGGTGAGAAGGACATCATGAACCGGCCACCGCGCAAGGCGAATCTCCATGTGATGGACGGCTATGCCATCTGGCGCGTGGTGTTTGTCGGTCTGATGATTGCCATTAGCGCCTTCGTGCTGGAAGCCTGGCTACAGCCGCGCGGCTACTCGGCGGAGTTTATCCGCACCGTGCTGCTGCAAACCCTGGTGACCGCGCAGTGGTTTTACATGCTCAACTGTCGCGTTAATGACGGCTTCTCGCTGAGCAAAGGCCTGCTGGCGAACAAAGGGATTTGGATCGTGAGCGGCGTACTGCTGGCGTTACAGCTTCTTATTATTTACGCACCGTTCATGCAGATGCTGTTTGGCACCGAAGCGCTGCCGTTCCGCTACTGGGTCATCACCTTCCTGATTGGTTTTGTGATGTTCCTTATTGTCGAGGCGGAGAAAGTGCTGACCCGCAGGTGGCGCAAAACCGAGGCGTGATAGCGTAAACTGAGAAAGCCTGCCTGAGTCCGGGCTTTCTCTTTTTTGAGCGCAGAAAACTATGATTCGACTGACCTGGTTCGTCCTTACGCTGTGTGCCGCTGTACCCGGCGCGTTTGCCGTAACCTATACACTCCCGCCGCAAGGCAGTCGTCTGGTGGGAACCCCGATTATCATCACCGTTCCCGAAGGCAATACGCTGCCTCTGGAAGCCTTTGCCGCGCAGTATGGGCAGGGGCTGAGCAACCTGCTGGAAGCGAATCCGGGGGTGGATCCTTTTTTGCCCAAACCCGGCACCCGGCTGGTTGTACCTCAGCAGCTGATTTTGCCTGACACCGTCCGCGAGGGCATTATCGTGAATGCGGCGGAAATGCGCCTCTACTACTACCCGCCTGGCGGCACTACCGTTGAAGTGCTGCCCATCGGCATCGGTCAGGCCGGGCGTGAAACCCCGCGTAACTGGGTGACGGCCGTTGAGCGTAAGCAGGAGGGGCCAACCTGGTCTCCGACGCCGAATACGCGCCGTGCCTATGCGGCGGAAGGGAAAACGCTGCCGGCATTCGTGCCCGCCGGGCCGGATAACCCGATGGGCCTGTATGCGATTTATATCGGAAGGCTGTATGCCATTCACGGCACCAACTCGAATTTCGGCATCGGGCTGCGGGTGAGCCAGGGCTGTATCCGTCTGCGCAATAACGACATCAAGTATCTTTTCGATAACGTTCCCGTAGGTACCCGCGTGCAGCTTATCGACAGGCCGGTTAAAGTCACCAGCGAGCCGGACGGCAGCCGATGGGTGGAAGTTCACGAGCCATTATCACGTAACCGTGCGGAATTTGAATCAACCCGGAAGGTGCCGCTGCCCATCTCCGCCGCGCAGCGGACGCAGCTGATAAACGAGGGGGCAGGAGCCGAACTGGAACGGCGGTCGGGGATGCCGGTTAAGATTGGCATGTGAGGGCCATCTTTCCAGGCACAGAAAAGCAAAAAGCCTGCTTTAAAAGCAGGCTTTTCAAATTTGGCTCCTCTGACTGGACTCGAACCAGTGACATACGGATTAACAGTCCGCCGTTCTACCGACTGAACTACAGAGGAATCGTGTGAACGGGGCGCATATTATCGACCTGCGTTCGCCTTGTCAAAGGGTGGATCAACGCCTTTTGATTGTTTGCTGACAAAATCGGCAAAGTGATGTTTTTGTCAGCGGAATGCACCGTCATGGTGCGGGTATACCCCTAATGGGGCAGATCACAAACTGCTGTTTCGGTAATAATACCCCCCTCCATGATTAGGTTTCCTTATTTTCAGGCGCTTAGCGAACAATTCAGACCGCCTGGTAAAAGTGGCATTCATATTGCAAAACCTGTTCAACAACGACAGCCGGTTCCGGCACAGCATTTCGAACAGGGGGCAAAATGAACTTAAGACGACTGAAATACTTCGTAAAAATCGTCGATATCGGCAGCCTGACTCAAGCGGCAGAAGTGCTGCATATCGCGCAGCCTGCGCTGAGCCAGCAGGTGGCTACTCTGGAAGGCGAGATGGATCAGCAGTTACTGATTCGTACCAAACGCGGCGTTACGCCAACCGAAGCAGGTAAGATCCTGTATACCCATGCGCGCACCATCCTCCGCCAGTGTGAACAGGCGCAGCTGGCGGTGAATAACGTGGGCCAGACCCTGAGCGGGCACGTTTCTATCGGCCTGGCGCCGGGAACGGCAGCGTCCTCTATTACCATGCCGCTGCTGCAGGCCGTCCGCGCCGAGCTGCCTGAGGTGCTGGTGTACCTGCACGAAAACAGCGGTTCCATGCTGAATGACAAACTACTCAACGGCCAGTTGGATATGGCGGTCCTTTACGATCGCTCCCCGGTCGCCGGCATTACCAGCCAGCCGCTGCTGAAAGAAGATCTCTACCTCGTGGGCACCCGCGACTGTCCGGGCCAGAGCGTAGACCTTACCGCCGTGGCAGAGATGAACCTTTATCTGCCGCGCGACTACAGCGCCGTGCGGGTGCGCGTGGACGAAGCGTTCTCCCTGCGCCGTCTGACGGCCAAAATCATCGGTGAAATTGACTCGATCTCCACGCTGACCGCAGCCATTGCCAGCGGAATGGGCGTGACGGTTCTGCCAGAATCTGCAGCCCGCTCGCTGTGCAGCGCGGCGAACGGCTGGATGGCACGCATCACCACGCCTTCCATGAGCCTGCCGCTGTCGCTGAACATGTCTGCACGCGGTTCGCTGACGCCGCAGGCGCAGGCGGTAAAAGAGATTTTGATGTCGCTGGTCAGCAAGCCGTCGCTTGAGAATCGTGAACTTCAGCTCGTGAGCTGATATTCCATAAAAGCATAAGATGCTGGTTTTTATTATTTGTTCTGCAGCGCGGCTGACTCTAACAATAGAGCTATGTCAGATGCGCCGGAGTGAATCGTGAATTTCCAGCAACTTAAAATTATCCGTGAGGCGGCCAGGCGGGACTACAACCTGACCGAGGTCGCCAATATGCTTTATACCTCTCAGTCCGGCGTCAGCCGCCATATCCGCGAGCTGGAAGAGGAGCTGGGCATAGAGATCTTTATCCGTCGCGGCAAGCGGCTGCTCGGCATGACGGAGCCTGGTAAGGCTTTGCTCACCATTGCAGAGCGGATCCTCAACGAGGCCAGCAACGTGCGTCGTCTGGCGGATCTCTTCACCAATGACGCCTCGGGCGTACTCACCATCGCCACCACCCACACCCAGGCGCGCTACAGCCTGCCGCCGGTGATTAAAGCGTTCCGCGAACTTTTCCCCGACGTCCGTCTGGAGCTCATCCAGGGTACGCCGCAGGAAATTGAAGTGCTGCTGCAAAACGGTGGGGCGGATATCGGCATTGCCAGCGAACGCCTGAGCAACGACCCGCTGCTGGTGGCGTTCCCCTGGTTCCGCTGGTACCACAGCCTATTACTCCCGGTGGATCATCCGCTGAATCAGGTTTCCCCTCTGTCGCTGGAAGACATTGCGAAATGGCCGCTGATTACCTACCGCCAGGGGATCACCGGACGCTCGCGCATTGATGAAGCCTTCAACCGCAAAGGGCTAACGCCGGACGTGGTGCTGAGCGCACAGGATTCTGACGTGATCAAAACCTACGTCGAGCTGGGTCTCGGCATTGGTCTGGTGGCGGAACAGTCCAGCGGAGAACGCGAGGACGGGAATCTGGTGCGTCTTGATACGCGTCACCTGTTTGACGCCAACACAGTATGGCTTGGCCTGAAGCGCGGGCAGCTGCAGCGCAACTACGTGTGGCGCTTTATCGAGCTCTGCAACGCCGGGCTGTCGGTAGATGAGATTAAACGCCAGGTGATGGAACCGGAAGAAGTGGCGATTGATTATCAGATTTAGGCGCTGGTTTGCCCGGTAGCGCTGCACTGACCGAATCAGGGGGCAGTATGTCGTCACTTATTGTAAGTCGTGGGGACATGCTGCCGCATCAATTCAACGATCCAATCAATAAAAACGTGCAGTTTGGCATTGATATGGCGGTTAGGCGGAAAGGCCAGATACAGGGGCATTGGATCAATACGCCAGTCTTCAAATAGCGGAATCAAGGATCCATATGCCTGATGCGCTGCCGCCATATAGACGGGTAGCGCAATCACGCCTAATCCCGCGAGCCCGGCTTCGAGGTAGGCGTTGCCATCATCCACAGCAAGCACGTAGCTGCCCGTGATTTCAACATGTTCGCTCTCACAGCGCAGTACCAGAGGATCAACCTTACCGGTGCGTGAGGACAAGAATCCAACTATGCGATGGTCCGTGTTCTCCAGCTCTCGCGGATGCGCAGGGAGGCCTAGGCGTTCCACATAGCTCGGCGCGACGTAAACACCGATTTGCAAATCGCCGACATGGCGTGCGATCAGGGACTGATCGTTGATTTCACCGCCTCGCAGGACGCAATCCACATTATCGCCGATCAGATCCACCACCCGGTCACTCACCCCCATGTCGAACTGGATATCAGGGTAGCGCGCGTGAAAAGCCGGTAGCGCGGGCACCAGCACAAGGCGGGCGAGGGGAGTGGGCACATCTACCCGTAGCCGTCCCCTGGGCGCTTTCGCCGAACTGGACAGGCTGTTTTCAGCATCTTCCATGTCCGCCAGCAGGCGGATGACGCGTTCGTAGTAGACCGCACCATCAGGAGTGACGCCGAGCCTGCGGGTGGTGCGATGGAGCAGCTTGACGCGCAGGCGCGCTTCAAGTTGCTGAATAAGCTGCGTCACCGTGGTTTTGCTCATGTGAAGCGTTTGGGCAGCCTTGGTGAAACTGCCTGCCTCCACCACGCGAGCAAAGGCGCGCATCGCATCGAAACGATCCATCCTTTGTCCTCTCTTTTCATCGATTGTTTGGATATTACAAACAATGATGGACAAAGTCGCTTGTTTATCCGCCCGAGCTTGCACCTGTAAAGTGTCTTTATGTTCACCGGGCAGATTTCGCCCCATTACAGAGGCACAAACATGACAACACGCGAAGCCGTTTTCCCCTTCGGTCGGCAGGCGCTCTACGAGCGAAATCGGTATTCACCGGCCATCAAATCTAACGGCTTCCTGTTTGTTTCTGGACAGGTAGGTAGCCGGGAGGATGGTTCGCCTGAAGAGGATCTCAACGCGCAGTTCCGGCTAGCATTCGATAACCTTAATGCTGTTCTTGCGGCTGCGGGCTGCACGTTCGATGACGTGGTTGACGTTACCCTCTTTGTCGTCGATCCCGAGTCAAACCTCGACGCTATCTGGAGTATCCTGCCAGAATATTGGGGGGAAGCGCCTTACCCGACGTTGACCGGGATCGGCGTGACGTGGCTGTACGGATTCCAGTTTGAGATTAAGGTGATTGCCAGGCTGCCGTGAGCGTTACGGGTCTTTCCGCTTGTCGAAAATAAAACAGAGGAAAAATGATGAAAGCAGCGGTTTACTGCGCCAGTGGCGCTGCGCTGACCGGGCATACAGTTCCGTAGGTCGGGTAAGCGCAGCACCACCAGAAAATTGTCGAGACGCAGAAAAGCAAAAAGCATGCTTCAAAAGCAGGCTTTTCAAATTTGGCTCCTCTGACTCGGATCGCCTATGCCATCAACTGGCTGATAATTAAGTTAAATCAGCAATCCTTGTCTGTCAAGACCACCAAAATGACCACCTTTTTGCATGCTGAACAGGCATGGGGCTCCACAATAAACGTCTGGTGTCCATTAAAGATCATAAAACGTTTACGCCTGTCACCGAATAACACGTATGGCTGACATTCATCTGCTGGTGGAAAGTTGTCTATTTGCCAGTTGCGCGGTCTTTCAATACACAAAAATGCCAGCGCCTTCCGTCGCTGCGTAACTCGGTGATGCTTAGCGGGTGAATGTCGATGCGTGCAAATGACTGGGGTGGTGCGCCGAGAGCATCGACGATCATGGCGCGGATGACGGCTGCGGGTACAACTGCACAGTGAAGACCCGGAATAGCAACACGCTGAGCCAGCCATGCGGCACAGCGAGCCAATAACTGAGCACGAGACTCGCCGCCGGGTGGCGCAGCGCCCTCAAGCCAGGCGTGGAACGCGTCGGCATCCTGCGTCATCACCTCGCGTAAGGGCCGGCCGGCCCAGAGGCCATAGTCGGTATCCGCCAGTTCAGCTGTTGGGGTAGCATGTAAAGAGAGCGCCGTCGCGGTTTGTCGGGCGGCGGTTTCCGGGGCGGTCCAGACACTATGATAACGGGCGGCAATGGCGTGTAACTTCTGCGCGCGTTGCCATTCTCGTGTCTCCAGAGGATCATCACAGGGAAAATGTGAACTTCTGGACGCTGCCGTTTCTCCCTGACAAATTAGCGTAAGCGACGCTCTCATCACATTAACCGCGACGTAAAACCGGCTGCTGTCTGTGTGTCGCCGGGGCGCGCTCGGCTAAGGCGCCGAACGCCACGCCGATGACGCCCCAAAGCACCAGATGCGTGCCGAAGGAACTCATGCGGAAATTCCAAAGCAGATCCGCCGGGAAGTGGTCGGACACTTCGTTCACTGTCGGCATTAGCGCACAAACCACCAGCATTAGCGCGATGCCGAACAGTACAGCCCACATCAGTGCATTGCCGCTGCTCAGGCGCGGCGTTAGATGACGTGATAACCACGTGGCAGAGATGACGATGCCTATGGAAAGCAGCATCATGACGAAGTACAGCCCGGTGCGATAGCCGATGGTATCCGGGTTGCCGACTGCGGGCGGATTGGGCGGATATTTCAGTCCTGGCATCAGGCTCATCGCCAGAAAACCGGCCAGCGCCAGACAGAGTGCCAGCACACGCGGGTTCGATGGCCCAATGCGCTGGTAGCTAAAGGCCCACACCAACGCCAGACCCCCGCCCAGTGCGGCGCCAAACAACGCCATGCCAGCCATCAGGCCGATGCCGGACTGGGTCTGTCGGCTAAACACCTCATGCTCTTCCCCGCTGTCCGCCGACGCGCCGTGTTGGTGCTTATGGGCGGACAGGCTTTCTTCCAGACCAATCGCGCGGTCAACCTGCGGCTCGCCGAAATGATGGGCAAAGGCAAATGCCACCAGCCCGGCGAGAATGCCAGCCATCATTCCTTTCAATAACAGTTTCCCAATCATGTCCGCCTCCTCAGTGGCAGGGAAAGCCCAGCAGATGACGCGCGTCGTGGAAGAATTCATGCACCTGCGTGCCGGAAAACATCGACGTTGCGCCTTGTTCTGCGCCAACAAAATAGATTGCCAGCAGCGCCAGCAAGGTAGTGAACAGCGCCCAGGGCAGCAGTTCCGCGACAGGAATTGGGGCAGCCGGGGCGTGGGCATTAAGGGTGATATCACTCATGGTGTGACTCCATTGTTGATTTTGCTATTAGTAACATGCGCCGGACTCACCGTTACCGGCACGCCCAGCGGAAGGTGATGATGGCTATGTGTTGGCGGGCAACTGGCGTTCGCCAGTACAATCGGCTGGCCGTGAGGCGTGTTGAGATACGCCTGGCGCCATTCCTGTGTGCGTCGGTTGATATCATCCGGCACCGCCAGGTTGAGCGTGGTCATCATGTTTTCCATCGCTGCGGTCCACTGGCGATAGTAGGCATCATTCACGCTTTCGCCCGGTTGCGCTGGTGCCGCTTTAATCTCTTTGCTGAATGTCTGTACCCACTCTGTCCACGGGAACAGCCCGGCCTGGTGCAGATGGACTATCAGGGAGAATGCTTTTGCCTGCCAGGGCTTATCAAATACCGGCCCTTCTTCGTCGCGCGGTAGCCCGACGGCAGCATAATCGTGTTGCGTCGCGGTGTTCATGCTTCCTCCAGATAGTCATCCCACAAATCGATGAACACTTTGTCCGGGCGTGGCTCTCCCCACAGCTCCTGCGCAGTGAAACTGACGCTGTAGACATGTTGAGGATGTTCGCCCAGACCGTGTGCCGCAGTATCTGGCGTAATAAACACGCCGTGGGCGATCTCAATGCGACCGACTTTGTCGCGTGCGTAGCGTGGCAGTCGGGTATGGGTGGTCGGATTGAAATTTTTCGTCCGAACCAGATCCCCTGGCCGAAAACGGGGCGCGACATCATGGCTGACCCGGGCAGACCCGCCGGTACTGACAACCATGGATACCATGTCCTGCGTCAGCACTGCTGTGCCAGGCTTACAGAGGGTTGGTTTCGCACCCCCCCACAGTTCTTCAACCGTGATCACGCCCTTTTCCAGCAGTAAGGTTTCGAACGCGTGCAGCCAGTGCTCGTAGTAATCCGACTCCAGATATTCGCTCGGCGCCATACGTTCAATAGCGTGGCGGAATTCATCAACGTTAAAATGCCCGCCGACGAACAATGAGGCGAACAGAGGAAAGACGCGGCGTTCCCACTCATGATGGAAACAGGGCTCGTTCTCCTCTATAAGGATTGGGCCAAGGCCGTGCATTCCCCCCAGATCGTGTATCCCGTTCATGTTTTTCTCCTCACATTAGGGTGCGCTAACCACACCGGTGCCAATCATCGAATCGCGCGTGATCAGTGCGCTCAACTGCGCCTCGCTCCAGCCGTCGGTGCCTGCCGGACGTTCAGGCAGTACCAGATAACGCAATTCGGCGCTGCTGTCCCAGACGCGAATCTCTTTGCTTTCTGGGATGTGCAATCCGAACCCGGCGAGAACGCCGCGCGGGTCAATAACAATACGCGAACGATAGGGCGCTGATTTGTACCATACCGGCGGCAGACCCAGTACCGGCCAGGGGTAGCAGGAACAGAGCGTACAGACGGTGACGTTGTGCACGTCCGGCGTGTTCTCTACGACCAGCATGTCTTCGCCCTGTATGCCGGAGAAACCCAGTTCCGCAATGGCAGCGGTGGCGTTTTCCATCAGGCGACGCTTGTATTCCGGGTCGATCCACGCTCTGGCGACAACCTGTGCACCGTTGCGGGGGCCGACTTTGTGCTCGTAGGTATCAATCAACTCATCCAGCGCAGCCGGGTCGATCAGGCCTTTTTCCTGTAACAGGGATTCCAGCGCGCGGACGCGCAACTCGATGTCCGCTGGTGGTTCGGTATGTTCGTGGTCGTGTTTATGGCTCATGTTATGTTTCCCGAAAGTTAAAGGTTAAAACGTCCGCCAGTCACCGCAGGCTTCGAAAGCGGCGGCGGCCTGATAGATCGTGCTTTCAGCGTAGTGCCGTCCTACCAGCATCATGCCCACGGGGAGTCCATCGACCATGCCGCAGGGGACAGACATGGCCGGGTGACCGGTGACATCCTGTGGGGCCGTGTTGCCGATCATCTCGAAAGCGCGCGCGATATATTCGGTGATGGAACAGTCAGGATCTGGCATCGGCTGAGCCACAATAGGTACGGTCGGCATCACCAGCAGATCGAAATGGCTCAGGGCCCGGTCGTAGCCAGCACGTGCCTGACGCGCGATATTCTGCGCCCTGGCGTAGTAGCGGCCGTTATAGCGTTCCAGCCCATACTGGCCGACGAACATGCACACTTTAAGCGACGGGGAGAGCGCATCCGCGCTGTCGCGCCATTGCGCGTGTTTGTCCAGCAGGCTGACGTCGTACTGACCTTCCCAGTTAAAGCCCATGCCGTTGCCGTGCATCATCTGGGCAGTCAGACCTTCGCAGCCGATTGGCGACCAAAGCGCGCCCGCCAGATTGTGTTCCGGCACAGAAATTTCGCTCACGATGGCGCCCAGTTCCTGCAGGCGGGTGATGGCGGCCCGCACCTTCGCTTCTACCTGCGGGTCCAGATTCGGCAACTGGAAGCCTTCTGTCAGAATGCCGATTTTCAGACCGCCTACACCTTTTCCGAGGGCGGCGGTATAAGCCTCTGCAACAGGCGCATACTGACGCGGATCAAGCCCGTCACTGCCGGCGATGGCTTCCAGCATCAGCGCGTTGTCGCGCACGCTGGCAGTGATGGGACCGGCGTGGTCGAGGGTCGCCTCAATCGGCATGATGCCGGTATAAGGCACCAGACCGTGGGTCGGTTTCATGCCGTAGGTACCACAGAAGGCGGAAGGGATACGGATTGAACCGCCCTGATCGCAGCCTATCGCCATGTCGACCTCACCAGCCGCTACCAGCGCGGCGCTGCCGGAAGACGAACCGCCAGCGGCATAGCCATGACGGTGAGGATTATGTACCGGGGCAGGATCAGATGTGTGGCTGCCGCCGGAGAGGCAGAAGTGTTCGCACGTGGCCTTGCCCAGAATCGTCGCCCCGGCATCCAGCAGGCGAGTGGCCACAGTCGCATCGTAGGATGGTACAAAACCTTCGAGTGTGGAGGTACCGTTCATCATCGGTACGCCGGCCAGCGAGACATTGTCTTTAAGGGCAATGGTCCGCCCGGCCAGTGTGCCCGTCGCCGCACCTTTGACCTCGGTTTTGTAATACCAGGCGTTGAGCGGATTCTCCTCGTCAGTCGGACGATAACCGGCAGCACGTGGATAGCGGACCTCAGGGATATCATCAGGCAGGGAGTCGACCAGATCGTAGGCATCGAAGTTAGCCTGCATCAGCGCCAGATATTCCTCAGCCTGCGCCGGCGTCAGGCTGATATACAGCCGACTGGCAAGCTCTTGTAGTTGTTCGGTAGTGGGACGTTGAATAGCCATGCTGTTTCCTTTTTCTTTTGTTTGCTCATGCACCTGTCCTGAACATAAGCCCGGAATGCCATCCCGACCTGGTTATCCGGGTCAGTCGTTTGGCTGAAATGGACACCCACGCATTCAGTGGGTGTCTGTCAGGTGTTAAGACGGCTTATCGGCCTTGGGCCAGTGGATACCGACACTTTTCATGCCCTTGGTCACGTCCATGTCTGGGTGTGAGAGCACCACGTCGCGATACGAAGGACTGCCGATGACAGCGGGCTTGAATTGGGCCAGGAAGGCTGTGACTTCTTCGCGAATATCCTGCGGTACGTTGAAGTTTTCGTAACACTCGTCGATAGACTCGAATACGGCCTTCCAGTGCACCTCGGTCAGACCCATACCGCGATGTGCGGTAACCATATCTCGTCCCCGATAGACGGTGTTGCCACCCCAGTGTTTGCACAAGAAATCAACGAAGTTAATGTGCTCTTTCTGGAATGACGACTCGGACATATGCGCCCAGATATGGCCGATGTCGGGATGCTTCATACAGGTTTTCAACACTTCTCCGGCGAAGGCATACACGGCGTCATAACCGCCAAGACGTTCATAGAGAGAGGGTTTTTGTTGTTCGTTCATCGTGAATTTCTCCGTTGCAAGTGAATGGTCGGGGAGGTCGTGGTCTCTGTCCTGATCAGAACAGCTTCATCACGCGCAGGGTGGTGTGTAGATCTTCTTTAAAACCGCCATCGACATTGACGTCGCGCTGGACCAAGCCCTGAACTTGCACCGTGGGGGTGACGAACTTCGACAACTCCAGGCGAACTTGATCCGAACGTGTCGCTTGTCCGCTATCGACGCCGTCGATCTGCTGTTTGCCGCCCCACGATTTGGCGTAACCGGCGGAGACGGTCCAGGTCTTGTCAGCCGGTGGCGTCCAGCTTAGCCAGCCCTGAAATTGGTAGGTGTTATCCTGTTTGAGACGACCGGTACCGATACCCGTGGCATCGTCGTTATCGCCATACCACAGCGCATCAGCAGATAACTGTGTGGCGAAGCCATGACCCAGCTGTTGCACGCCGCCGACCTGCAAGTCGAACTTCCAGCGGTTCTCACCAACGTTGAGTGTGCGTCCGGCATCAAAGGAACCGGCAGGAACGTACAGGTAGGGCACGATAGCGAAGGTAGTGCTGGGGTTATTCACCAGCCAGACCGGGGCGGCCAGAATGGGATCGCCCAGGCCGCTGGCGGAGTCGAGGTGGATACCGCTCAGGGAGCCGTTATAAAGACGTCCGTACGGCAGCAGCACCTGCGGCGCGACGGTAAAGCCCCCGACATCCATGTAGTGGACATAACGAAAGATGCTGACGAAGGAGTCCAGTCCGGTGCCTTGCTTGATTTCATCGCCACCTGTGGGGGTAAAGCTGTCTCGTGTGGTGTAGGTGAAATACCCCAGAATGGCATTGGTACCGGCAGGAGCCGGAATGAGATCCTGCGAGTTAAGATCGACTGCATGGACCTGGTCGGCTGCCAGCCAGAGTGTGCAGGCGACCAGGCTGATGCGAAATCGGGTACCGCTAAAAGTCATCACGTTCTCCCTTTTATCTTTTGTCGCTTAAGTCCGGCACCGGGTGCGGCCGGAAGATTTTGCGCTTATTGATACTAGGGAGAAATTTGCTGCGAACTTGTTTCATAAGGACAGTCGTTTGGCTGGCAGGGACAACGGGCGCGAAGCCCTGAAAAGTTCCATAGCGTGGTGCTCCGTCTTAGTGCAGTTGCACATGCCTGGCGTAACGTTTCCGCTTTCCGACGCCACCAGCAACAGGATGGCAGGCGAGCTGAGACGACAGGTTTCAAGACGTATTTTGAGTGAGTTAGTGAAGATGCAGGTAAGAAAGGGAGGGGGGGATCGACCTGCTGGCACGATAGTTGCTGCCTCTGAACATGTTTCTGTTGTTTATGCGGGATTCACGTCGCGAGGTGAGCAATTATGAATAGCTTCATGCAGTCTGCGGGCAGCACCCACTATTCGACCGTTGGCGTTGCCGAGTCACGACGCTTCGAATACTGGAACGACGTCGTGTTACGTCACTGCATTCCGGCCGCCAGCGTGCCCATGGCAGGGGTCGACTTTGACGCCCGGCTTGCGGTGCGTGGCGTGGGAATGGTGGATATCTGTTCGTTGTCCGCACCTTTGCACCGCTGGGATCGCACCGCCCGATATCTGAGACAAGGCCCCGATGATGATCTGTGGCTGGGCTATATGCAGGGAGGATACGGCCAGCTTGAGCAGGGTGGACGCAAGGCGGCGCTGGTGGCGAATAGTCTGGTGCTCTACGACGCCGCACAGACTTTCCGTTTCAGTCTGGGTGGACACGAGAACCATCTGGTGCGGGTCCCACGACATCTGCTGAGTGGTCGTTTGCCGGGGATTGAAAACCTCACTGCTGTGGTGCTGGATGACCGCCGCCCCGGCGTGATCCCGCTGCGTGAAATGCTGCGCCAGGCGACGGTAATGCCCAGCTATCTGGACAACCCGGATATTTCTGGGCGTTTCTCCCAGACGCTGCTGGATCTGCTGGTGTTGAGTCTGGAATTACAGGATTCTGACAACGTCAGTGCTGAGCGCGATCTCTATGCCCGCATGATGAATTACATCAGGCGGCAACTTGTCGAGCCTGATTTGAACATCGAAAGTCTGGCACGGGCTCACCACGTTTCCGTTCGTACCGTCACGCGCGCTTTCGCCCGCCATAAAAAAACGCCGATGGCAGTGATTTGGCAGGAGAGACTGCGGGCGAGCCGCGAGGCTATCGAACGTGGAAAGGTAAAAAGTGTGTCACAGGTGGCACTGGATTTCGGTTTCTCTGATTTCTCTCATTTCAGCCACGCCTTCCGCAAAGCCTTTGGCGTCTCACCTCGCTCCCTGCTGGCAAAGGAAAAGCAAAGTTTGTGATGCGTTATCTCAACGCCACTCTGTCGCAGCATCTGGCTGATTGCCGCCACCGCGCCGCTGCGCATCCAGGCAGGTTAATGCATGGTGCCGGGGCAACCCGGTGCTGATGATCTCTGAATGCTGAAAAGCAAAAAGCCTGCTCGTAAGCAGGCTTCTTTAAATCTGGCTCCTCTGACTGGACTCGAACCAGTGACATACGGATTAACAGTCCGCCGTTCTACCGACTGAACTACAGAGGAATCGTGTGAACGAGGCGCATAGTAGCGACCTCGGTACGCCTTGTCAAAGGGTGAAAACGCACTTTTCTTTCGTTTGCCGACAATTTCAGCAAATCGCTGATTCTATAGCAAATTCGCGTTGAAATTACACAGCAAAATGCGCCGCCCGCAGGCGGCGCGCAGGATCAGAACAGTACGGAGTAGTTCAGACCAAACGTACGTCCGCGGCCTTTATAGGTATACAGGCCCGGTTCACCGTAGGTTGGGCTATACAGCCCCGGCGCGCGCTGGCCCCAGGCGGTGGTGTAGTCTTTGTCCAGCAGGTTTTCCACGCTGAAGCTGACCTTACCCACCGGCAGGGCGTAGCTGCCCAGGAAGTCGACCGTGTTATAGCCATCGATCTTCTTGCCGTCGGAATCTGACACGTCAAAGGTCTGCGTGCTCTGCACGCGCAGGGTCCAGTCGCCCGGCGCCCAGTTGACCCAGGCGCTGGCTTTTGACGGGCTGGCGCTGTCAACCGTCAGCTTCTCCCATTTGCCGTTTTCGCGGGTTTCAGACTTGATGGCGTTAAAGTTCGCACCGGTGCTCCAGTCGCTGTCGGTGAAGAAATAGTCCACCTGACCTTCCACCCCGTAGATACGACGCTTGTCGTCTTCCAGGTTGATGGTCATATCCGTCTTGTTGATGGTGATGGTTTTATCCGAGAGCGAGTAATAGGCCGCGACCTGTGTGCGCAGGTTATCCCCGGTATAACGCCAGCCCAGCTCGTAAGCGTTGACCTTGATACCGTCCAGCGTCGAGTCGTTCACGTTGACGCTGTTCAGCAGGCGATAGTGACCGTTGCTGAGCTGATAGGTGCCGGAGCCGTAATACTTCGCCAGGTCCGGAATTTCAAAGCCCTGTGAGAAGTTAAACCACAGCTGCTGCTGTTCGGTCAGGCGACCGAGGATCCCGGCGTTAAACAGGAAGTTGTTGTAATCGGTTTTCCCGCCCGGCACCGCGTCGGCGGAGGTGGCTTTCCCGGTGGCGATGGCCTGCTGCTGGGTGTAACCGACAAAGTCGTCCACCTTGTTTTCGGTGTACTGATAACGCACGCCGCCGCTCAGGGTAATGGCGTCAATGTCGTAGCTGGCCTGCAGGAACGGGGCGAGGTTGGTGATGCTGTAGCCAGGGTAACGGCCCACGTTGTAGGCGTTATCCAGCTTCATGCCGCCGCTCGCCGCCGCTTTGCTCAGGTCGAAGAACTGCTGGTTGGCATCGAAGGTTTCGTGGTCGGCATCCACACCCCAGGTCAGCGTTAAATCGTCCGCCGGCTTGCTGTTCAGCGTCAGCTTGCCGCCGTAAAAATCGGTTTTCTGCTGGGACGCGCCGATGCTGCTCACCACGCCTTTGGTCAGGGTCGGGAACGGATAATAGGTCAGGCTCTCGTCGCGATAGTAAATCTGCGCGACCAGATCCTGGCCCCAGAAGTCGGTATTGGAGTACTGCAGGTTAATCAGATGGCGCTCGGTACCCGGTACGCGGTCAGAATCGAGATTACCTTTGTTGTACGCGGTCGCATCGCCCGTTACCGCCGAGAAGTTCTTCCCGAGATACAGCCCATGCTTGCCGTCGGACTCGCTCTTGTAGTACTGCGTCGTCAGCTGCAGCTGCTGACGATCGTCAATGTTGATGGTGCCTGTGCCCATCACATCAATACGGTCGGAATACTGGAGGCCGGTCTGGGTGTTATCAATAATCACCTCGTTGCCTTTGCCGTCATACCAGCCGCCGTAGCGCTGATACGACACCGACAGACGACCTGAGGCGTTGTCGTTGCCGCCGCTTACGGCGGCCGACACGTTCTCATCGTGATCGTTGTGGCTGTTAAACCCGCTCTTTGTCCCGGTCTGGAACTCAACTTCGGTATCCGGCTGGCCCTTTTTGGTGACGATGTTCACCAGGCCGCCGGTGCTGCCGCCGCCGTAGAGTGACGTGGCGCCGGAGATCACTTCGATACGGTCAATGTTGAACGGATCGATAGAGTCCAGCTGGCGGCTGTCGCTGCGGGACGAGTTCAGGCGAACGCCGTCCACCATCACCATCATGGAGCGGCCGCGCAGGTTCATACCGTAGTTGGTACGGCCCTGGCTGCTGACGTCCATGCCCGGGATCAGCTGCGCCAGCACCTCTTTAATCTCTTTCCCGCCCTGAACCTGCTGTTCAATTTCAGCCCGTTCAATGACCCAGGTGGTCTGCGCCATCTCCGCCACGCTGCGGTGCGCGCGGCTGGCGGAGACCACGATATTTTCTTCCTTTTGTTCTTCCGCCCACGCAGAGGTAGAAAGCATTGCAAGCAAGCAAGGATTTAAAACCCAAAGATGAGAACGTTTCATTGTTATGTTGATCCTGATTGTGTGTGTCAGTACTCGGTGGTTTTTGCTAACGATTTAAAAACCGGGCTGTTCTCCGGGCTGGTGGTGCTGCGCCAGTGGATAACGCCGGGTGTAGTAGCCAGCTCAAACGGCTCGTCGGCATGTGCGCGATTAAGAATTCGCGCCGCGCGCCAGGCCATCAGGCTGAGCTGGGGTTCGGCAATGCCGAGACGGTGCATCCCGGCATTCACGGCGAACAGGCGGTTGCTCTGCGGACCGTCCCATTCGAGGGTGAAATCGTTGTTAATGCAGAAGGCTTCGTCCGTATCCAGATGCAGGCGGTGAGACAGCGGCGCGAGGAACGCGGGCTGCACGGCGCGGTAGCCGGTGGCGAAAATCACCACGTCGCTCTCAAGCTGCTCGCGGCCGCCGTCGAGGTGATGCTGAATGCTCATGCGATGGCCGTTTTCCTGGCGCGTCAGCGCCGTCACCGAGCGGGACGGCATCAGGTGTGCCCAGGGTTTTTCACGCAGCACTTCGAAGCGGTGGTACATGGCGCGATAAATCGCCAGCAGGGATTCGGTGGTGATCCCGTCGGACGTCATCTTCTGCTCGTGCAGCATCTGACGACGGGCCTCATCGCCGAGGGTGGAGAAGCTGTCCACGTACTCCGGCGTGAAGTACTCGTTGGCAAAGGCGGCTTCATCCAGCGCGTTGTAGTTATTGCGGCGCGATACCCAGTTCAGGCTCAGCGGCTGGCCCCATTCGCCGCGGAAGATATTCAGGAACAGGTCGGCCCCGCTCTGGCCGCCGCCGACGACGGTGACGCGCTTGCCCGCGAGATCCGGTGTGCGCAGCATCATCTCGCTGGCGTGGAAGCAGGTATCGTCCTGCGCGGTGACGCAGTCGGGCAGGTTGATCTGTTTGCCAATCCCCACGCAGACGTGGCGCGCCAGGAAGCGGTCGCGCTGGGTCACTACCTCAAACAGGCCGCTTTTCTCATCAAAGCTCACCTGCTGCACCTGCTGGCTGAAGGAGAGATTGGTGAGATTTTCCGCCGCCCAGCACAGGTAGTCCGCAAACTCCTCGCGGGAGACGGTGCGCTGCTCGGTGGTCAGGAAGCGGTAGAACTTTTTGCGCTGCACCAGGTAGTTCAGGAAGCTGTGGCGGTTGGTGGGCTCCACGGCGCTGACCAGATCCTTCAGGAAGCTGGTCTGCATGTGGCAGTCCGGCACCATCATTCCCGGGTGCCAGGAGAAGTGCGGTTTACGCTCGAGGAACAGCGAGCTAAAGCCGTCCAGCCCTTCGGCCAGAGCGGCGATGCTGAGGTTAAACGGGCCAATACCAATGCCGATGAAATCATAGGTTTTCATTGCGCTGACTCCCGTGAGGCCAGAAAAAGAGGGTTATCAAGGTCGGTGACGTAGTTAGGCAGCATGCGGCTGCCGCCGTCGTGTTCGGAGAAGGTCAGTTTGACCGGGTTGAGGATCACGCGAATAATCTGCGGCTTAAACAGGTCGAACTTCGCGAAGCGTTCTGCCAGATCCGCGTGCGCCGCCATATACTCCCGTAAAACCCCGGCCAGAATCTTGTAGAAGCGCGTTTCGCTCACGCCGCATTGCAGCGTGAGGCGCGAGATAAAGCGCAGCACCGTCACAAAATTACCGGTTTGCAGGTCGTGAATAATGTAATCCGCGTTCAGGCGCGCCGTGACGGCTTTCACCTGTTCCGGCAGGGTCTGTGCCTGCGGGAAATCTTCATCCACCAGGCGCATGTCGCCCTGGAAATCTTTCAGCAGGATGCGCTGCGGGACGTAATCCTTCATCACCAGCGTCACGTTCTGGCCGTGGGCGATCAGCGCCACGCCGTAGCGGCAGAGCAGGTGATAGAACGGGATCACCGTTGCCTCAAACAGCTTTTCCAGCCACGCGTCGGCGCTTAGCCCCGAGCGTTTAATCCACGCGTCGATCAGCGGGCGCCCGGCGTTATCGGTCTCCATCAGCGCGGCCATCAGCACCGCCTGTTCACCGTCTTCTAAATAACAGGACGGGTTCTCGCGCCAGATCACCCCCAGCATCTCCTGATAGCGGTAGGGCGCTTTCGGCAGAGCCGAATAGCCCGGATGCGACAGATAACCGGCGGCGGGTTCGCCAAGCACCTGCGCGCCAGAGCGGGCAAGCGTGGCGTCGGTAGCGAACTGCTGCTGCAGCCAGCGCGAGGCCAGCGGCCCGGCGGCAATATATTTGCCCGGAATGCCGCGATAGCAGGAGGTGTTGTAGATGGTCAGCGGAAGCTTGATGTCATATGGTGCGCGACGGCTGGCGTTGGTGAGCGTGCGCAGGGACTGCTGCGCCAGATACTCGTCGCCAAATTCGCCCAGCTCAACCATCTCTCCGCGCGCCAGCTGGGCCAGGAAATGAACGGCAATCTTCTGCTGCCACTGCCACGGGTGCAGCGGCACCGGCAGCCAGCTGTCGTCAAGACCCAGCGCCTGCCAGCGGGCGTCAAAGCGGGCGCGCTCGGCGTTGTCCATGGCGCTCGCCAGCAGAGTGTGAATGTCGCAATCGGCGTCGCTGCTCCAGACCAGATGCTCCCGCTGAACGGCAACCCAGTGCAGACGAAAACGTCCGCGATACTCAGGCGCGTACTGACGCAGCGCGTCCAGGCCCCAGCCGCGGCGGCCTTTGTTGAAAATAAATTTCGGGTGACCGCTCATCAGACACTGTAATTCGTCCGGGTCGAGCTGGATCAGCGCGTCCGCGTCCAGCGCTTCACGCGCCTGCAGCAGCTGCATGTCGCCGCGCAGCGTGGCGTAGAGATCTTCCATATGCTCTGCCGTTTGCGCGTCGCTCATCTCCAGCACCGTCGCCAGCTGCAGCAGTGCCTTTTCCGCTTCGACGGCCTCGCCGCTGGCGGCGATCAGGCTGTCCGGGTCGATATGCAGCCAGCCCCAGATCCCGCGCGTGGCGCGAAACTGCCAGGACTCGCTGCCCATGGCGATGCGCCAGCCGTCCGACGAAACCGGCTCAGCGCGCAGGGTGCGTTCGTATTCCAGCTCGGCGAGGATCTTTGCCACCATCTCGCGGTTCACTTTCTGCCAGAGCGCGTTCACAGGCCCACCTCGCTGAAGAAGCGGTGACGCTGGCTCATGATCAGGCGCGAGCGCTTGTGCGGGAAGTCGAACTCTTTCATCGTCTCAAAACCGGCGGAGGCCAGATGGCGGAACAGACGCTGGTTGTCGAAGCGCGGCTCGGCGACGATGCGCGCGGTGCGCGGTTCATCGAGATACAGATAGTGGCTCAGGCCGCGCAGCCAGCTGCGGATGTACTGCGCGCCGCGCCAGTTCTCTTCGCCCACCAGCATGTGCAGCCCGCGGTCAAACGGCTGCCAGCGGTAGTGGCGGCCAATGCGGTCTTCCGCCGCCCAGTAGAGCTCAAAATAGCCGAACGGCTGGTCGTCGAAGCAGCCGATCACCGGGAAGCAGTAGGTGGAGTCAAGCTGACGGCGCAGGTAGTTTTCCTGCTCGGCCTGCGGGCCCGCCATCTCCCAGAAGGCGTTCACGCGCGGGTTGTTCATCCATTGGGTAAAGCGTTCGCCGTCCAGCGCTACGTCGGCCACGCGGAAGCTGAGGGTGCGCTTAATTTGCGGATCGTAGCGACGGTATACTTCGCCCTGCGGGCGGTGAGGACGCAGCGGGAAATACAGCTGACGGCTCTCATCAAACTGCATCCCGCCGCTGGCCTGCGGCCGTTCGCCTTTCAGCCACAGCGGCAGCTGCCAGAAGGTTTCGCGTGCCAGATAGTCCCCGTGGGCCAGGCTAAACAGCGCCTGCGCCTGGGGGTCATCCTGCCAGGTCGCCCAGGGCAGGGTAATGCCGGTCAGCGCGGGTGCGGCAACAAACAGCTGATCGAGTGCTTCGACCAGCCAGCCGTCCGGGATCCCATTCAGACGCTCCAGCACCGCGCTGCCGTCGAGACCCAACGTCAGCGGCAGCGCGCGATCCGTTGCGGTGCAGCGAAAGCCGTAGCCGGAATGGACGATATTCGCGATGGTCATTACGCCTTCTCCTTGTAAAACGGGTTGCTAAAGTCGAAATAGATCACCGCCGGATCGACGATGGTGTTTTCATTGCGATCGTGCAGGTAGCAGAAGAAGTTGCCTTTGCAGTTCCAGGTCGGGCTGTCGAGGACGTAGTCGAGGCAGCGGGTCTGCTTCGCCGTGCTGCGCAGTTCGGCCAGCGCGTCGCGCACG
Organism: Enterobacter sp. UCD-UG_FMILLET; assembly: GCF_000762975.1. Lineage (NCBI taxonomy): Bacteria > Pseudomonadati > Pseudomonadota > Gammaproteobacteria > Enterobacterales > Enterobacteriaceae > Enterobacter > Enterobacter sp. UCD-UG_FMILLET. The sequence continues at coordinate 284,983 of NZ_JRJC01000036.1, read as the reverse complement.
CGGGACATCAGGCTCTCCTCGCTGTCAAAACCGGCGGCGGCAAGGGCGGCGGTGACGGCAAGGGTAGAGTTCAGCAGCAGGTAATAAGGGAAGTAGCGCAGCAGCTGGCTCTCACCGAAGCGGTTTTCCACCTCCGTTTCGCCCGTCTCTTTCAGCCACGCGTCGGCCCCTTCGGTCCACGCGCTGCCCTGGCAGTCGCGGTAGATAAGCCCGACGGGGAAATCCTGCTGCATCTCAACGAGGATATTTTGCTGGTGCGCCAGCAGGACCAGACCGTAGTCCGCCTCGGCGCTGAACAGCGGAAGTAATACGCGGTCGCAGTAGGCGTCCAGCCAGCAGCGGGCGGCCCGGGCGAGCGGTAAATTGAGACGCTGGCTGAGACGGCGCACCGCCGCGGCCAGCAGGCTGTCGCCGCCGTCCGGCGCGGCCTGGGTCAGGCTCACCAGCACGTTGGTCTGGGTCTCTGGCGTATCGAACAGCAGATTAACGCGCAGGGCCATCAGGCTCTCTCCCTGAATAACGCCCCTTTCGTCACGCAGCCCGGCCCAGCCGTCCTCCTGCATCACGCGCATGGTCGGGTAGCGTGCCTGTAAATCTTGCCAGCGTTCCGTTTTCGCCAGGCGCGCCAGGCGCATTCCGCGCTTAACTTCTTTGACCGACAGCGTGCGCACGGAGTTGGTCAGGCGCACGCTGAGGGAGAACTTAATCATGTCGCTGTTGGTTTCGCTGTACAGCGAGCGGGAGGAGCTGGTGGGCAGCCACTGTGCGCCCGCTTCACCCAGGTCCTGCAATGAACCGATTTCCGCCAGACGCTGGCACCACTCCTGCTCCAGCAGATAGTCGGCCTGCCACGGGTGCATCGGCAGCAGCCAGCGGGTGTCGGTGAAGTGGCCGAGCAGCTCAGGCGCGCTCTGGGCCGCGAAGCGCAGCAGACGCTCGCGCAGGGAGACGTTCAGGCTGTCGCCGGCAACGAGCGTGCTCTCAACGGCAAACCAGCGCAGCGGGAAACGCGAGGCGAAATCGGGCAGATAGCGACGCGCCTCGGTTTCGTTGAACGGCTCGTGCGACTTCGGCGCCGGGTGAAACGCATGGCCGACCAGCAGCGCCTGTTCCGCTTCGGCAAACGTCAGCGGCTTATCGCGCAGGTTTGCCCAGCCGTGGCGCAGATCGATCGCCTGCCAGGTGTGCGCATGGCTTTCGAGAACGCGCTGCTTAAAACGCCCCAGCGTATCGGCATCCAGTGAGCCTTTTACTGACGGCTTTTCAATAATTAAATCAATAAGTTGATCGAATGTGACGGCGTCACCCTCATCGCTGTTGCTCTGAATAAGCGTTGCCGGGAAACGGTACTGATGATGCTGGGTGGGAGAGAAATAGCGTACCGGAACCCGAAGCGCCTGGGTTTGTGAGAGCGGGATATGGATCTCAGATAGCGCATCCGCATCGGTAGCGGGGAGATAGCGCCAGTCCTTCGTTTCGCGCAACAGGGCGTTCAAAAAACACTGGGCTGCAACGTCTGTACCGGCAGAGCGGGGCAGAGCACGCATAGGTGTACCTCATTCCGTGATTGATAATAATTCTCGTTATGATATTCATTCTGTTTACAGTCGCAACCATTTTTGCAATATTTGTTTTCATAAACTTCATAATTTCCACACATTTATTGACACTATGTTCACATTCTCATGCGCGCTGACTCAGAAACATTGACCGAAAACGCCGCCTCAAAAGCCAACTGGCCCCTGGCGCTATGTGCGGGTTTATTAGGTATCGGGCAAAACGGCCTGCTGGTGATGCTCCCGCAGCTGGTGACCCTGACCGGGCTGTCGCTCTCGGTCTGGGCCGGGCTGTTGATGTTCGGATCCATGCTCTTTTTACCGGCCTCGCCCTGGTGGGGGCGCCAGAGCGAGCGGCGGGGATGTAAGGCCGTGATGCTGGCCTCGCTGAGCGGCTATCTGGCCAGTTTTGTTGTGATGGCGCTGGTGGTCTGGGCGATGGCGGCCGGGAGGCTGGATACCGTCTGGGGACTGGCGGGGCTGATTCTTTCACGTCTGCTTTACGGACTGACGGTCTCGGGGCTGGTGCCTGCGGCCCAGACGTGGGCGATTCAGCGCGCGGGGCTGGAGAAGAGAATGGCGGCGCTGGCGACGATAAGCTCCGGCCTCAGCTGCGGACGTTTGCTCGGCCCGCCGCTGGCGGCGCTGATGCTCAGCGTCAGCCCGGTGGCGCCGCTCTGGCTGATGGCGATCGCGCCGTTAATCGCGCTGCTGCTGGTGCTTCGCGAAGCCGCAGACCCGCCGCTGCCGCCGGTCGCACACCAGGCGACCCGGCTGCAGGCCTCGATGCTGCCGTTCCTGCTGCTGGCGCTGCTGCTGGCGGCGCTGGTCAGCCTGATGCAGCTTGGCCTGTCACCGCATCTTAGCCCTCTGCTGGGGGGCAACGCCCGGGAGATCAGCCATCATGTTGCGCTTCTGCTGAGCCTGGCCGCGCTGGCCACGCTCGCGGCGCAGTTTCTGGTGGTCCGCCCGCAGCATTTCACTCCGGTGACGTTGCTCTGCATCGCGGCGGTGCTGATGGTCGCAGGGCTTGGGCTGATGACCGTCGCCGGTTTAACGCTGTTCTACGTGGGAATTGTTATCACTTCACTCGGGGCGGCGATGGCCACGCCGGGCTACCAGCTTCTGCTGAACGACAGGCTGACCACCGGGAAAGGGGCGGGCGTCATCGCCACCAGCCACACGTTAGGCTACGGCGTCAGCGCGCTGCTGGTGCCTGTGGTGACGCGCTTTTACGGCGAGCAGTTTTTGACGCTGGCCGCATGGGGAATGGCAGTGCTGTTTTTAGCGTTGAGCATAGGGGTACGGTCAACCGAGCGGACCCCTTCTGAAAAGCCTTAATGGATCTGGCGGGAGGAATGGCCGCCAGACTCCTCATTTTGCCGCAGACGCTGCAGGGGATCCTGCTGATAAAACTGGCAGAAACGCTGCCACAGCGCCGGGAAACGGGGCGCGAAGAGCTCGGGCGCGCTGAAGAAATACTCCGAGAGCACCGCAAAGCACTCGGCCGGGTCGGTTGCCGCATAGGCGTCAATGCTGGCCGCGCTTTCGCCGACCAGGTCTATCTCATCCTGGATATTCTCCATCGCCGCATGCAGGTCGTGCTCCCATCCGGCCACTTCACGAAGCGGGATAAGAGGGACACCGCTGGCGCGATCGCCGTTGCGGGTGTCGAGCTTATGCGCCACTTCATGGATAACCAGATTAAAACCGGACGCATCGAACGAGTCCTGAATGTCGAGCCAGTTGAGGATAATCGGCCCCTGCTGCCAGCTTTGTCCGGACTGCACCACGCGCTGGTTGTGCACCAGCCCGATGTCATCTTCCCACTCGTCATCGACGATAAAGGGGGCCGGATAGATCAGCACTTCGTGGAAGCCATCCAGCCACTCGATACCCAATTCCAGCACCGGCAGACAGAAAAGCAGGGCGATGCGCGCGTTTTTCAGGGGATCGAGTTCGAAACCCTGCAGTGGAACCAGGCGTTTTTGCTGTAAAAAACGATCCGCCAGCTGAACCAGTTTCGCTTGTTCATCCGGGTTTAGGTTAGCCAGAACCGGGATCGTCAGCGCGTCATCCCATGGCAGCGCCATATCCCGGCCAGCTTCATTCGTTTTCCAGGGCCACTTTATCATCGCTTTGCTCGCAAACTCGTCACTTGAACAAAAATGGGAAAGTCAGGTTCGGTTAAGATGCCAGAAAATCGCTCACTGCGACAATTCCAGCCTGAATAAACTATCATTCGTACGTAGCGGTGGGTAGCGGTTTACGGGCATCACCTTCATTTTGTGAAGTCTGTCGTAGCGTTAATCCACAGGTTTAGTGAAGAAATCAGTACGGTATTGAAAAGATGAGCGATTTCAAAGGTAACAAGCAGAACCTGCCCAGCCGAGCGTGCGCGCAGTGCCAGCGGCCCATGACGTGGCGCAAAAAATGGGCGAAATGTTGGGATGAGGTCAAATACTGTTCGGAGCGTTGTCGCAGGAGCCACCGTTGACCGAACTGCGCCTGATCCTCGGCGATCAGCTTAATCCGCACCACAGCTGGTTTGATGCCTGTAATCCGAACGTCATTTACGTGATGCTGGAGCTGCGGGCAGAAACCGCGTACGTGCTTCATCACGCCCAGAAAGTGATCGCCATTTTTGCCGCCATGCGCGCGTTTGCCTCTGCGTTAAAAGAGAAGGGGCATCGGGTGAGGTATGTCCGGCTTTCTGACGGCTCAAACCGCGGCGCGCTGGAAGACAATCTCAACGCGCTGGTCGCGCATTACGGCGCCGACAGGGTGATATGGCAGGATCCCGACGAATGGCGCCTGGATACGCAGCTGCAGGCGTGGGCGAGAGCGGCGTCCGTCGAAACGGCCTGCGTCAGCAGCGAGCATTTCTTCACCACCCGTGGACAGGTGAGCGCGTTCTTTGCGCCACGCAAAAGCTGGCGAATGGAGTACTTTTACCGGGAAATGCGTCGTCAGCACGGCATACTGTTAACCTCAGAAGGCGAGCCGGAAGGGGGAAAATGGAATTTTGATGCCGAAAACCGCAAACGCTGGTCCGGCGAGCCTCCCGCGCTGGGGGACGCGCGTCCCAGCCACGATTATTCAGCCTTATGGTCGGAGATCCAACGCTGCGGCGTAAAGACCTTCGGCGAACCGCAGGCCGGGAATTTTCGCTGGCCGCTCAACCGTTCGGAGGCCAAAGCCAGGCTGGATGAATTTATCGCTCACGTGCTCCCCCAGTTCGGCGCCTGGCAGGACGCGATGCACGCTGAGGAGCCTTTTCTTTTCCACTCGTTAATTTCATTCGCGCTGAATACCAAAATGCTTAATCCGCGGGAAGTGGTGGCTGCCGCCGAGCAGGCATGGCGTTCGGGCCATGCGCCGCTGCCAGCCGTTGAAGGGTTTATTCGACAAATTCTCGGCTGGCGGGAATACGTGCGCGGGATTTACTGGTCGCAGATGCCGGGCTATCGGGAACTGAATGCCTTAGACCAGCACGCCCCGCTGCCGGACTGGTTCTGGACCGGCAGGACGCAGATGCGCTGCCTGGCGCATGCCGTTGGACAGTCGCTCACCGAGGCTTACGCCCACCATATCCAGCGCCTGATGGTCATCGGAAACTTTAGCCTGCTCAGCGGCCTGTCGCCGCAGGCGGTTCATGAATGGTATCTGGGGGTCTATATTGATGCCTTTGAATGGGTGGAGCTGCCCAATACCCTCGGCATGAGCCAGTTTGGCGATGGCGGATTGCTGGCCAGTAAGCCCTACGTCTCAAGCGCGTCGTATATTCATAAGATGAGTAACTACTGTCAGGGATGCCGGTATCAACACAGCCAGCGTACCGGAGAGCTGGCGTGCCCCTTCAATGCCCTTTACTGGGATTTCTTTGCTCGCAACCAGGCGCGTCTGGGTAACAATCCCCGGCTGGGCATTGTCTTTAAACAGCTTGCGGACATGAAGGAAGAGGAGCGGCAGGCCATTGCCGATCGCGCCGGGTATATTCGCCTGCATCTCAACGAGCTCTGACGTATTTCACCACCGCGCCGGTTGCGGTGGGTCAATAAGACGCTATTATTTTTGACTTTGTTGCGTATTCCCTGACAGGACATCCAGACGCCATGCCCGTGAATTTTGACCTTAACGATCTTTATGCTTTCAGAGCGTTAGTGGAATACGGTAACTTCCGTGTCGCTGCTGAATCTATCTGCTTATCCCAGTCGGCGCTGAGCCGCAGGATTGAAAAGCTGGAAGCCGCGCTGGGAAACCGGCTGTTTGACCGTACCACTCGCCGCGTGGCCTTAACGCTATACGGGCAAAACTTTGCTGAACGCTCCGCGCAGCTGCTCGACAACGTTGAGTCAATGCTGGCGGATGTCGATAAGGTCAGCGAAGAGCGGACGGGGCTAATCACGGTTGCTACGGTCCCTTCTGCGGCCTGTTACTTTATGCCCGATGTGATCCGTCGTTTTCAGTCTCGCTATCCGCGCGTTCGCATTAAGCTCATCGACAGCAGCGCGGGGAATGTGATTGACGCCGTGGCCCGAAGCCAGGCGGATTTTGGCATCAGCTTCGCAGGAAACCTGCCGTCCGAAATCGAATTTTTCCCGCTGGTGGAGGATGTCTATGTTGCGGCGTGCCGAAAGGATCACCCCCTGGCGCAGAAGAGTCATCTGACGTGGCAGGCCTTTTACCAGCAGGATTATATCTCCCTCGATAAAACGTCAGGTAACCGTAACCTGCTCGATCGGATGCTGGGGGATATCGTTCCCGAACGCCCGAGCGTCTGCGAAACGCGTCACGTTACCACGATGCTCGGCATGGTAGAGGCGGGGATCGGCATTGCTGCCGTTCCCGCCATGTCGATGCCGACGTCAGAGCACACGCTGCTGACGCATCTGCCGCTGGTGGCGCCGGAAGTGAAACGCACCGTGGGGCTTATCCGGCGCCGGGGGCGTATCCAGTCCTACATTGCGGCTGAACTGGAAAAGCAGATCACCGAGCAGTATCGCCGGACGTAACGGGGATCATCCCCGTCTTCTGGATGACGGCCCTGGAGGGCGGTGAGGCGAGATAGGTCAGCAGCGCTTTCCCCTCCGCGGGATGTTCTGCGTGACGGGTGACCGCACCCGCGAACCGCGTGATGTACTGCAGATTATCCGGGATTTTCCCGATAAAGGTGACGCCCTGAATCGGCAGCAGCTCGCTGACCTGCTGGAAACCGACGGCGTATTTTCCTTTCGCCACTTCTGAGGCGACCGGGATACGCTCGACCATTGTCGCTTTACCTGCCACCTCTTTTTCAATCCCCATTTTTTTGAACAACGTCTGGCTGACGTACCTGCCGCTGGCGCTGTCAGAGTAGGCGATGGAGCTGGCCTGAAGTAGCGTTTTACGCAGAGCCGCCTCGCTGCTGATATCAGGGACATCCGCCCCTTTTTTCACCACCATGCCGACGGGGGAGTCCGCGAGTTCGGTTCGCGAACCCGGCTGGGTCTGGCCGGCTTTTTCGAGCTTCTCCAGCGCATCGCCCACCATAATCACCACGTCGGCTTTCTCGCCGCGCGCCAGTCGGTTTGGGATCGCCTGCGGCGTAGCGCCCATTGAGGGGCCGGGGATAATCACGATTTTATCCCCGGTCCGGCGTTCATAGTCCGGGGCCAGCTTTTCCAGGGCGGCCTTGAAGCCGCCTGAAATCATGACCTTCACGTCCTGAGCACAGGCATTCACGCTCAGGAGCGTCAGCACCAGCGCGCTGGCGGTAAAGCGATAGGTGCGTTTCATACTGCCCCCTGTGACTTGACGGTGTTTTGCAGCGATACCGCGCGGCGGCGGTAGAGGTAGAGCGTGGCCAGCAGGGCACACACGGCAGCGAAACTCATCCAGTAGCCAGGCGAGGCTTTGTCACCGGTGTATTCGATCAGCGCGGTGGACATGACCGGGGTAAAGCCGCCAAAGACCGCCGTTGCCAGGCTGTAAGCCAGAGAGAAACCCGCCACGCGCACTTCAGCAGGCATAATCTCCGTCAGGGCCGGGATCATCGCGCCGTTGTACAGGCCGTAGAGGAAGGAGAGCCACAGCAGCACGCTCAGCATCATGGAGAAGCTGGGGACGCTCGCCAGCAGCGTCAGCGCAGGGTAGCTGGTCGCCAGCGCCAGCAGGGCCATGGCAATCAGCACCGGCTTGCGCCCGAAGCGATCCGACAGCGCGCCGCCCACCGGCAGCCAGATGAAGTTAGAAATCGCCACCAGCAGGGTGACCAGCAGGCTGTCCGAGGCGCTGAGCATCAGCACCTTTTTGCCAAAGGTGGGGGCGTAGACGGTGATGAGGTAGAACGCGGTGGTGGTCATCGCCACCATCAGCATGCCTGCGACCACCACCTGCCAGTTGCCAAGCAGCGTTTTAAAGACCTGACGCATCTCGAGATGCTGGTGGCGCGCGCTGAACTCTTCCGTCTCCTCCAGCTTGCGGCGCAGGAAAAAGATAAACGGCACGATTAAACAGCCGAACAGGAACGGGATGCGCCAGCCCCATTCGCGAATGGCGCTCTCCTCCATCAGGGCATTCAGGGCAAAGCCCATCGCCGCGGCGACCATAATGGCGACCTGCTGGCTGCCGGACTGCCAGCTGGTGTAAAACCCTTTGCGGCCCGGCGTGGCGATTTCAGCCAGATAAACCGAGACGCCTCCAAGCTCCGCACCGGCGGAAAAGCCCTGCAGCAGACGGCCCGTCAGCACCAGCAGCGGCGCCCACAGACCGATGCTTTGATAAGAGGGGATAAGCACGATCAGGAACGTCCCCGCCGCCATGATGGAAAGCGTGACGATTAGCCCCTTTCTGCGCCCCACCTTGTCGATATACGCGCCAAGCACGATGGCGCCTATTGGACGCATCAAGAAGCCCGCGCCGAAGACGGCGAAGGTCATCATCAGCGACGCAAATTCACTGCTCGCCGGGAAGAACGTGTGGGCGATGTAGGTGGCATAGAAGCCGAACAGAAAGAAATCGAACTGCTCAAGAAAGTTGCCGGACGTCACGCGGAGTATGGCGCCCGCTTTCGAGCGTACGGTTGCAGGTGAGGTTGAGGAAAACATGGTTATCTCCAGTTTATTGTTGACGTTTTACGCGTCTGTTTTTGAAAACTGGATCAGGATGAGGAAATAGATAAGCGCAAATGCCGCATCGGCTGATGCACGTTTTGCATGAATAGCCTTCGCGGGATAAATACAATTAATGACAACAATAACTTAACAATTAATTGATTTTTTATTCACCACTTTTTGCTAAGTGGCTGATATCACGGTTTTGTGACATGACGCAGGCGCATGTCTGTCTGCAACTGCCGGGCAGCGTTGCGCCACCCGGCCTGTCTCAACCTAGCGCTGTGAACAACCCGCGCACTGTTTGTTCTGGATCTGCTGGAAGAAATCGTTGCCTTTGTCATCCACCAGGATAAACGCCGGGAAGTTCTCGACTTCAATTTTCCAGATTGCTTCCATTCCCAGCTCCGGATACGCGACGCATTCCAGGCTCTTAATGCTGTTTTGCACCAATACCGCTGCCGGGCCGCCAATGCTGCCCAGGTAGAAACCGCCGTGCTTATGGCAGGCGTCCGTCACCTGCTGGCTGCGGTTGCCTTTTGCCAGCATAATCATGCTCGCGCCGTGGGATTGCAGTAAGTCCACATACGAGTCCATACGGCCCGCCGTGGTCGGGCCGAGCGAGCCAGACGCGTAGCCTTCCGGCGTTTTGGCCGGGCCTGCGTAGTAGATCGGATGGTCTTTAACGTACTGCGGCAGTTCTTCACCGTTGTCGAGCAGTTCTTTCAGCTTCGCGTGGGCAATATCGCGCGCCACGATGATGGTCCCGTTCAGCGACAGGCGGGTAGAAACCGGGTGCGCGGAAAGCTGCGCCAGGATCTCATTCATCGGCTTGTCCAGATTGATGCTCACCACGTCGCCTTCGCCCTGCTGGCGCAGTGATTCAGGAATATACTGGCCCGGGTTGTGTTCCAGCTTCTCAATCCAGATCCCGTCGCGGTTGATTTTCGCTTTGATGTTGCGGTCTGCGGAGCAGGAGACGCCCATGCCGATTGGGCAGGAGGCGCCGTGGCGCGGCAGGCGGATCACGCGGATATCGTGGGCGAAGTATTTGCCGCCGAACTGCGCGCCGAGGCCTAGGTTCTGCGCTTCCTGAAGCAGTTCCTGTTCGAGCTGAACGTCGCGGAACGCCTGGCCGTGTTCATTACCTTCCGTCGGCAGCGCGTCGTAGTAGCGCGTGGAAGCGAGCTTCACGGTTTTCAGCGTGGCTTCCGCTGACGTACCGCCAATCACAAATGCGATATGGTAAGGCGGGCAGGCCGCAGTGCCCAGAGTGCGCATCTTCTCAACCAGGTAGTTTTTCAGCTTCGCCGGGGTGATCAGCGCTTTGGTTTCCTGATAGAGGTAGGTTTTGTTGGCAGAACCGCCGCCTTTTGCCATGCACAGGAATTTGTATTCGTCCCCGTCCACGCTGTAGAGATCGATCTGCGCGGGCAGGTTGGTGCCGGTATTCACCTCTTTATACATATCCAGCGCCGCATTCTGGGAGTAGCGCAGGTTGTCTTCAATGTAGGTGTTATACACGCCCTGGCTCAGCGCCGCTTCGTCACCGCCCCCGGTCCAGACGCGCTGACCTTTTTTACCCATGATGATCGCGGTGCCGGTATCCTGGCAGGTTGGCAGCACGCCTTTTGCGGCAATTTCAGAGTTACGCAGGAACTGCAGGGCAACGTATTTGTCGTTCTGGCTGGCCTCCGGGTCGTTCAGGATCGCGGCAACCTGCTTCTGATGGGAAGGACGCAGCATAAACGCGGCATCGTGGAAGGCCTGCTGCGCCAGCAGGGTCAGGGCTTCCGGCTCCACTTTCAGCACTTCCTGACCGTCGAATTCGGCAACGGAAACGTGCTCTTTGGTCAGCAGGTAGTATTCGGTGTCATCGTGCGCGAGAGGGAAGGGGTTCTGATAAAAAAATGGTTTATTCGACATAGTATTGCTCCACAAAAATAAAACCGCCGGAGGAGAAGTCCGGCGGTCAGGAATCAGAACATCATGGACATCCACGGATAACCAATCAGCAGCAGGGCCGCCAGGAAGATGGCACCGAAGATGGTGCCGAGGCGCCAGTAGTCTTTGGTTGGCAGGTAGCCGCTACCGTAGTAAATCGGGCTTGGGCCAGTACCGTACGGGGTGATGATCCCCATCACGCCCAGCGAGGTCACCATCAGCAGAACGAACACTTCCATATTCATGCCCGGAATGGTGGAGGCGATGGTCAGCATCGCCGGCAGCAGCGCCGTGGTGTGCGCGGTGGTGCTGGCAAACAGGTAGTGCAGCAGGTAGAACGCCAGCAGCAGGACGATGGTCGCTACGCCCGGAGAGATACCGCTCATCAGCAGGCCGCCTTCTTTACCTAACCAGCTGATAAAGCCGGTGGAGGAGAGGCCATCCGCCAGTGCCACCAGGGTGGCGAACCAGACGAAGGTGTTCCATGCGGCCTTGTTACCGGTGATATCGTTCCACTCCAGCACGCCGGTCCACAGCATCAGACCGACGATAAGCAGGGCCGCCATGGCAGGCTCAATCCACGCGGCAGCGAAGATCCACATCAGCAGCGCACAGCACACGAACACCAGCAGCAGAATTTCGTTGCGGGACAGTTTGCCGAGTTTTTCCAGCTCGCGGGTCGCCCACAGCGGCACTTCGTTATTCACTTTGACTTCAGGTGGGTAGAACCAGTAGGCCAGCAGCGGCATGGTCAGAATCAGCAGGATACCCAGCGGCAGGAAGGCGAGGAACCAGGTGCCCCAGGAGATATCAATCCCAACCGTACTTTTCACCAGCGCCAGGGCCAGCAGGTTTGGCGCGAGGGCGGAGAGGAACATTGAGCTGGTGATACAGGCCGCGGTGATCGCCACCCACATCAGGTACGAACCAATCTTACGCGCGCTTGGGTCGTTGGGTTTTGAACCGTACAGCGGCGGCAGGTTAGCGATAATCGGGTAGATAGTTCCGCCGCTGCGCGCGGTGTTGGACGGGGTGAACGGTGCCAGCAGCAGGTCAGCAAACGTAATTGCGTAACCGAGCGTGAGGCTGCGACGGCCGAGGTACTTCACCAGAATCAGCGCCAGACGGCGGCCGAAGCGGGTTTTGTCATAGCCTGCGGCGAACATAAAGGCACCGAAAATCAGCCAGACGGTAGAGTTACCAAATCCGCTCACCGCCCACTTAAAGGAGGCGCCCGCCAGCTTGAATTTCGGATCAGCCAACTGATCGGGGCTGAACAGCACCCACTGGCTGCAGAGGGCAATGGCGACCACGCCGGTCAGGCCGATCACCGCACCCGGCAACGGTTCGAAGATCAGACCGACGATCACGCCGACAAAGATGGCGAAGTAGTGCCATGCGTAAGGCGGCAAGCCTTCAGGAACGGGAACAAACAGCAGCAGTACGGCGACAATGACGGGTAGCGCCATCATCAGCAATCGTTTTGCGTTTCCATTTGATGCCTGGTTCGCCACAGGGGGCGTTACAGCAGTTTTTGTATTCATAGTTTCACGTCTTAAGTTGTCAAAAATTCGGTCGCACTGAAAAAGCACTTTCTTAAGTTTCTTTGCTTTTTTTAGTTATTAAAGGTGCTTTCATGTTTTTTCAGTAATAGCGATTTAACGCGTTTTCGTGTGCGCTAAATTAAAAAATGATGATGTTTTTATATTGCGCTTTTGAATGCCATAACTATTGATCGCGATCAAAAAAATAGAATTGCAGCGTTATTTTTATGCTTTTATTAATAACCACTCTGGCGTATGTGGTTATTGCCTGTTTTTCGCGTATTTTTTATCATTTTTTTAACATGTTAGATTTTGGTGTGTTTGTATGTCGTTATTTTTATTGATTTTGTGTTAGTTTTGGTGAATTGGTTTTACCATTAATCATTTAACGAATTTTAAATTATTGTGAATGGCTGAATTACAATCGCTAACACCAATGTGTTATTTGTGTTATCGAAGGGATTAAATAGTTTTTTAACTAACGTAATAACTTTATAAACTAAAAAAATCGTTATATTAATATCATGACATCGGCAAATAACGACGAAATAAAAAATCAATCCGATAACGAATTCTTAATTTTTAAAAGTTTGGAGTTTCTATTATGAGCACTAACGAACGCATTCTTAGCCCCTTCACATTACCGAATGGTACTGAACTGAAAAACCGTTTGTTAATGGCCCCTATGACAACCTGTACCGGCTATTTTGACGGCACCGTCACCAGCGAGCTGGTGGAGTACTATCGGGCCCGTTCCGGCAGCATTGGCACCATCATTGTGGAGTGTTGCTTCGTCGACGATCTCGGTCTCGCCTTCCCGGGTGCCATCGGTATTGATAATGACGAGAAAATTGCCGGGCTGGCGAAAATCGCAGAGGCCATTAAATCCAAAGGATCTAAGGCGCTGCTGCAGATCTATCACGGCGGCCGCATGGTCGACCCAAAACTGATTGGTGGCCGTACCCCGGTTGGCCCGAGTGCCGTAGCCGCGCCGCGTGAAGGTGCCGCAACGCCGGTTGCTCTGACCGCAGAAGAAGTGGAAGGCATGATCGGCAAGTTTGGTGAGGCGGTGCGTCGCGCCATCCAGGCCGGTTTCGACGGCGTGGAAATCCACGGGGCGAACACCTATCTGATTCAGCAGTTCTACTCACCGAATTCAAACCAGCGCGACGACGAGTGGGGCGGCAGCCGCGATAACCGCGCGAAGTTCCCGCTGGCCGTGCTGGACATTACCCACAAAATGGTACGCCAGTACGCGGACGACGCGTTTATTATTGGCTACCGCTTCTCCCCTGAAGAGATGGAAGTCCCAGGCATCCGCTTTGACGACACCATGTACCTGCTGGAAAAACTGGCGGCGCGCGGCGTGGACTATCTGCACTTCTCCGTCGGCGCGACCCTGCGTCCTTCTATTGTCGACACCCAGGATCCCACCCCGCTTATCGAAAAATACTGCGCGATGCGTTCTGAAACGCTGGCGCAGGTTCCGGTCATGGGCGTGGGCGGCGTGGTGAATGCTTCTGATGTGAATGAAGCGCTGGACCACGGTTACGACCTGATTGCCGTGGGTCGTGCGACCATCGCGTACCCTGACTGGACCGATCGCATTGCAGCGGGCGAAAGACTTGAGCTGTTTATGGACAGCACCCAGCGCGAGGCGCTGAACATTCCTGAACCGCTGTGGCGCTTCTCGCTGGTAGAAGCGATGATACGCGACATGAGCATGGGCGAATCCAAATTCAAACCGGGTACCTTTGCTGAGAAAGTGCAGGATGACGCTAACGAGCTGGTGATTAACGTCAGTCTGGAGACCGACCGCATTGCGGACATCGAGCTGGCCTCCGGCCCGAGCGAAGACGTTGAGTTTGTGACCAGCTTTGAAGAGATCCGTGCCCGCATTCTGGATGCCAACACCCCGCACGTGGATGCCATCACCGGCGCAACCAGCCAGAGCGAGGCGGTGAAGAAAGCGGTCTCGAAAGCGATGCTGAAATCCAGCAAAGCGCTGGCCGCGGAAGAGGGCGTTGACCCGAACGAAACACGCAGCGTGGACGTGGTCGTTGTCGGCAGCGGAGGCGCCGGTCTGGCGGCGGCGATCCAGGCTCACGACGAAGGCGCGAGCGTGCTGATTGTCGAGAAAATGCCGACCATCGGCGGGAACACCATTAAAGCCTCTGCCGGTATGAACGCCGCCGAAACCCGCTTCCAGCGCGTGAAGGGCATTCAGGACAGCAAAGAGCTGTTCTATCAGGAAAGCCTGAAAGGCGGCGGCAACAAGAACAACCCGGAACTGCTGCGTCGCTTCGTCGAAAACGCGCCGCAGGCAATTGAGTGGCTGGCCACGCGCGGCATCATGCTGAACGACATCACCACCACCGGAGGGATGAGCATTGACCGTACTCACCGTCCAAAAGACGGTTCAGCGGTGGGCGGCTACCTGATCAGCGGCCTGGTGCGTAACGTCAACAAACGCAACATCGAGGTGATGCTGGATACCTCCGTCAGCGACATCATCTTCGAGAACGGCGAAGTGACCGGCGTACGTCTGACCACCGAAGAGAACGAAACCGTCACCGTGGCAACCAAAAGCGTGATTGTCGCCACCGGCGGCTTCAGCGCCAACAGCCAGATGGTGGTGAAATACCGTCCGGATCTGGAAGGGTTCGTCACCACCAACCACAAAGGGGCAACCGGCGGCGGCATCGCGCTGCTGGAGCGCATCGGGGCGGGTACCGTGGATATGGGCGAAATTCAGATTCACCCAACCGTTGAGCAGAAAACTTCGTACCTGATTTCCGAATCCATTCGCGGCGGCGGGGCGATTCTGGTCAATCAGAAAGGGGAGCGCTTCTATAACGAAATGTCGACCCGCGATAAGGTCTCGGCGTCAATCATCGCGCTGCCGGAGAAATACGCTTACATCGTCTTTGACGAGCACGTACGCGCCAAAAACAAAGCCGCGGATGAGTATATCGCCAAAGGTTTCGTGACCAGCGCCAGCTCGCCAAAAGCTCTGGCGGAAGCGCTCGGTATGGATCACCACGCTTTCCTGGCGACCCTGGAACGCTACAACGGTTTCGTTGAGAAACAGCACGATGACGATTTTGGCCGTACCACCGCGCTGCGCGCGCCTATCAACGAAGGGCCTTTCTACGCCATTCAGATTGCGCCGGGCGTGCACCACACCATGGGCGGCGTGACCATCAACACCGAAACCTGCGTGCTGGACAGCAACCACAACGTGCTGCCAGGCGCGTTTGCGGCCGGTGAAGTGGTTGGCGGGATCCACGGTGCTAACCGTATCGGCGGTAACGCAGTGGCAGATATCATTATTTTTGGTACGCTTGCAGGACATCAGGCGGCTATGCGTTCGAAAAAGCAGTAAGACCCCTGTGTTGTAGGCCGGATACGCGCAGCGCTATCCGGCATTTTCCCCGGCGGCACGGTGCCTGCCGGGGCTACATCTGAGGACTCATGCTATGCCTGATAGCCATCGCGTTTACAGCTACTCCGCCGTCCTGATGGGCTCGCCCATTCTCCTGAAACTCTTCTCCCACGACGAAGCCCTCGCGTCCCGCGTGTTTCGCATGATCAAACAGTACGAAAATCTGCTTACGGTTAACCGCGCGCACTCGCAGGTGATGGACATTAACCATGCTGCTGGCCAGCATCCGGTTACCGTCAGCCGGCCGGTGTTTGAGCTGATCCGCTGTGCCAAAGCGGCAAGCCTGTTCAGGGACAGCGCCTTTAACCTGGCGATAGGTCCGCTGGTGAAGCGCTGGAAAATTGGCTTTCAGGGGGACAGCGTTCCGCCTGCAGATGAAATCGCGTCGCTGCTGGCGATAACCCGCCCAGAGGATGTTCTCCTTGATGAGGCCAGCAGCAGCGTGTTTCTGACCAGTGCGGGGATGGAGATCGATCTGGGGGCCATCGCCAAAGGCTATATCGCCGACAGGGTGCGTGATTACCTTCGTAAAGAAGGCGCCGAGCTGGGGCTTATCAACCTCGGTGGAAACATTCAGACGTTAGGATCGCCGGAAGGGGGCTGGAGCGTGGGGCTGAAAAAACCGTTCGCCGGTGACGCGCTGATCGGCACGATGACCGTAGAGAACCTCTCCGTCGTGACGTCGGGAACGTACGAACGCTACTTTGAGCAAAACGGCAAGCGCTATCACCATATTCTCGATCCGCGCACCGGGTATCCGCTGGACAACGAGCTGGACAGCGTGACGATTGTTTCGAAAGACTCCATTGACGGCGATATCTGGACCACGCTGATGTACGGCATGGGCGTTGAGAAGGGCTGTGCTGTGCTGCGCTCTCGTCCTGATATCGAAGCGATTTTTGTGACCAAAACAAAAGAAGTGGTGTTCTCTTCAGCACACCACTTCCGTTTTACACTGCTGGATAACGACTACCGCGTTACTGACAGTATTGCTTGAGCAGGCCGGTCTGCTCCGGCTGGAGACGGTAGCGATACACCGGACGCCCGGTGGCACCGTAGTGAATGCTGGTGAACAGAATGTTGATTTGCGCGAGCCAAATCAGGTATTTGCGACAGGACACGCGGGAAATATTGACGGCGTTTGCCAAGTCATCGGTAGAAAATTCCGTCTCCGGGTGAGCGTCAATCCACTGGCAAATCGTGCGCAGCGTTTGCGGCGTTAACCCCTTCGGCAGCTTTTTACTGTCCGCCAGTTCCGGCGCCCCGCCATGGATCAGCCGGTCGACGTCGGCCTGTTCATAATACTGGTGCGAACCCATCAGGCTATGCTTTGCCTTCCAGCCGTTCAGCGCCTCTTCAAAGCGCGGGAACTGGAACGGCTTGATCAGATAATCCACCACGCCGTAGTGAATGGAAGTCTGGATCGTGGCGGCGTCGGCAGCGGACGAGATCATAATCACATCGATTGGGCGACCGGATGCGCGAATCACGGGCAGCAGATCCAGCCCGTTATCCTGCTGCATATAGACATCCAGCAGCACCAGATCGACAGGCTGCCCGGGGTTATTAATGATGGCCTCGGCCTGGTTTAGCGTGGAGGCGATGCCGCAGCAGCTAAAACCTTCAACACGGTTGACATACAGACGGTTGAGGTCGGCTACCATGGCGTCATCATCGACAATTAATACATTTATCACGCGATATTCCTCTCGCTATCCCAGGGGATGTGAACAAAAAATTGGGTAAATACGCCTGGCTCAGACTCGACGGTGATATCGCCGCCGAGGTTCTGGATTTGCTGGCGAGCAAGGAACAGCCCAACGCCACGGTTTTCACCTTTTGTTGAGAAGCCCTTTGTAAAAATAGCCTCCAGCTGAGCGGGATCAATGCCGGGGCCATCGTCGCTGACTTCGCAGCTGAGCCAGCCGTTCTGATAATGCAGCAGCAGGCCGATCTCACCTTCCTGCTGTCCTTCCATCGCGTCGAGCGCGTTTTCAATGAGGTTACCCAGCACGGTGATCAGCACCGCGACCTGCTCTTCACTCGCGGTATCCGGTATCTGGCATTCATCCGCCAGCGTCAGGGTGACGCCCGCTTCTTTCGCCCGATTGATTTTACCCAGCAGGAACCCGGCAATGACCGGGGATTTTACCTTGCTCTGTATCGTACCGATATCCGTCTGGTAATTATGTGCCGTCTGGATGATGTACTCTTCCAGCTTGTCGTAGCGCTTCATGTGCAGCAGGCCCAGGATCACATGCAGTTTATTCATAAACTCGTGCGTATGGCTGCGCAGGGCGTCGACGTAGTTAACCATGCCATCAATACGCTGCATCAGCTGGCTGATTTCCGTTTTATCACGGAAGGTGGTAATGGCGCCGATCACCCGATCCTGGCTTTTAACGGGCACCATGTTGCAGAGCAATAGACGCCCGTTACAGCTGATCTCCTGATCCTGACGCGCGACGCCCGTCTTTGAAACTTCGCGCAGGCTGGCCAGCAGGGGCGCGCTGGCGTTTTCGGTCTGCTTGCCGGAGGGGAGAAGCAATATTTCTCTGGCGGTCTGGTTGATCATCGTCACGCGCCCGTGAATATCGACGGCCAGCACCCCCTCGCGAAGCGACTGCAGCATTGCCTGACGCTGTTCGAACAAGGCGGAAATTTCGTAAGGTTCGAGCCCGAACAGGATGCGTTTCAGTACCCGCACTAGCCCCCAAATCGCCATCGAGCTCATAAAAATACTGAACAAAATGGTCCAGACGGCGTTTAGCCGCCCGCGGGCAATCTGATCTTCCACTTTTTTGAGGGAGATACCGACCACCACCACGCCGATCTGGTCGTGCTGGCTGTCGTAAACGGGAGTGAAGACGCGAAGCGCTTCCGCGAGGGCGCCACGGTTTACGGAGACATTCTCTTTACCTTCCAGCGCAGGCTCCAGGTCGTTACCTATAAAGTGCAGGCCGATGAGGGCTTCGTTCGGGTGCGAGTAGCGAATCCCCCGCATGTCGGTCACCACGGTGAGCAGCAGATCGTTGCGTTGGGTGACGGCTTTGGCGATGGGCTGAATGATATCCGCCTGCGGTGGCTGCATCAGGCCGCGCTGGATCTCCGGGCTGTTGGCCAGCGTTCTGGCGATACCCAGAGCCGTATCTTTAACATCATCGCGGGTCGCCCGGGTGATTTGCACGGAGTAGAGCGCAAAAACCACCAGCAGCACAGAGGCAATAATCGCGCATACCATCAGCGTGACCAGGGTGTTCAGCTTCATGGGGCGCTTGCGCGTCGTAAGGAAAGGCTGCAAATCGCTCATCAACACTCCGCGATGATTAAGAAAGGGGTAATTATCGCCGATGACGCGCTTTTCTTAAAGCCATGTAAAGGCGTGGATTTGGTCCTCTTTTCGTGACCCTCCTCGCAGGTCATCTATATAAAACACTTTATAGTGTGTGGGTACTCATAATAAGGAGGCTGTTTATGAGCGTTATGCTTACCGGTTCGGTCAAGGAAAGACGGCACGCCAGCACGATGAATATTGATAGATTGTCCACGCTGGACATGCTGAAAGTCATTCACCAGGATGATGCACTCATTTCTGCTGCGATTACCCCCTGTTTAGATACTATTGCCCGCGTGGTGGACAATGCCGCCGCGACGCTCAGCCACGGCGGTCGCCTGATCGTTGTTGGCGCGGGGCCGTCGGGGCGCATTGCGCAACAGGTTGCCGATGAATATGCGCCGGGCAAAACCCCTGTGATGGCCGTTACGGCACAAGAAGGGGAAGGGAGCTACGAGCGCGGCGTTGCCGATCTGCAGGCCATCAAGTTTGGTGAACGCGATATGATGCTGGCCGTGACCGTCAGCGGAAAAACGCCGTGGGTCTGGGGGGCAATGCGCCATGCGTGGTCGCTGGGTTCACCGGTCGCTATTGTTACCGGTGATGCGCAAAGCGAAGCCGCGCAGCTGGCAAGCATGGTTATCGCTCCGGAGCTGGGGGCCGACGTCGTCGCAGGGTATATCAACACCAAAGCGGGGATCGCGCAAAAAATGATCCTCTCGATGATCGCTACCGGGCTGGCCGTCCGAACCGGACGGGTTTACAGCAACCTGCGCGTGGATCTTGAGGCAAGCACGACCAAATGGACTGAACGGCAAATCGCCATTGTGATGGAAGCGGGGGGATGCAGCCGGATGGAGGCAAAAACCGCGCTGGAGAGCTGTAACCATAACTGTAAAACGGCGGTATTGATGGTGCTGACAGGGCTGGATGCATGGAAAGCCCATGAGCTGCTGGCGCAGAATAACGGTTTTATCCGCGTGGCGCTGCAGGAAGCACCGTAGTAGAGATAGTGAAGAAATAAAAAAGGCCGCAATTGCGGCCTTTGGTATTTTGGGGAATTAGAACTGGTAGGTCATGCCTACGCCAACGATGTCATCAGTTGAGATGCCATTGGCTTCGTAGAAGCTTTCATCGTTGTCCAGCAGGTTGATTTTATAATCAACGTAAGTCGAGAAGTTTTTGTTAAAGCTGTAGGTCATACCGACATCGACATAGTTCACCAGATCCTGATCAACATAGTCGTAAGTAGTGCCTGGGTTGTAATCATTGCCGCCAATGTCTTTACCTTTGGAGTAAACCCATGCCAGAGACGGACGCAGGCCGAAGTCGAACTGGTACTGCGCTACGGCTTCAAAGTTCTGCGTTTTGTTGGCGATACCAACCGTCTCACCGCTACCAAATGGCGTCATGTTGCGGGTTTCCGCATACATCATGGCCAGGTAAACACCCTGCGCATCATATTTTGCGCCAATGGTCCAGGCTTCAGCGCGTTCGCCACCTGCATATGGGCTGTAGCGGTTGTAGTTACCTGCACCGTATGCAACCTGTTTGTTCGTGCGGTCGGAAGATGAATATGCCGCACCCAGGCTCAGACCGAAGTCAAAATCATAGGTGGTAGACATACCGAAGCCGTCGCCGTTCTGGAAACGAACATCATCATGGCCGTTTTTCGTGCCTTCCTGATCTTCTGTTGCATCCTGGCCTTCATTCGCACCCTGATACTGCAGCGCGAAATTCAGACCCTCAGCCAGACCGAAGAAATCCTGGTTACGATAGGTTGCCAGACCGTTAGCACGACCGTTCATAAAGTTATCGGTCCAGGTGTAAGAGTCACCGCCAAATACAGGCAGCATATCGGTCCAGGCTTCAACGTCGTACACGACGCCGTAATTACGGCCATAATCAAATGAACCGTATTCGCCATATTTCAGACCAGCATATGCCAGGCGGTTAAATGATTTGTCACCCGCGCCTTCGGTATCGTTAGCGAAGGTTTTGTATTCCCACTGACCGTAGCCGATCAGGTCGTTAGCGATCTGGGTTTCGCCTTTGAAACCAATCTGTACATAGGTTTCGTCGCCGTCGTCGCCAGCGTTGTCAGAGAAGGTGTGGCGCGCATCGACTTTGCCGTACAGGTCAACTTTGTTGCCGTTTTTGTTGTACATTTCAGCCGCATTGGCTGCGCCTGCCATTAATAACGCGGGTACCACAATTGCCAGAACTTTTCTTTTCATTATATATTCCCTTCAATCATAATTTATATGAATATATGTAATCACCCTCCGCAATTACAGGCTTGATACTATTCCAGGAAGTGTAATTTAGTTTCAAAAATAAATGTAATTAAATCCTATGAAATATTGCCAAATATTTCTATCAATCTCTTTATTTTTCTGGTGAATTAATTCATTGAATTTATAAGGTGTAATTATTATTAAGTATTTCGTGGTTCTATTTTTAGATTGATTTAATTCGGCTATGTTATAATTGATTCTCTTTTAAACAACAGGATATGACGATGGAACTTGCCCGGTGGCAGCAGCGATTTGAGCGCTGGCTTGAGGAAAACCACAGCACCGACGATACCGCACATGATATTTCGCATTTTCGTCGGGTCTGGATGACGGCGCAAAAAATCATGGATCATAAGACGGTGGAGCCGCTGGTGATCCTGAGCGCATGCTATTTCCACGATATTGTCAGCCTGCCGAAAAACCATCCCGAACGCAGCCAGTCGTCACGGCTCGCCGCACTTAAAACGTGTGACATTCTGCGCCGCGACTTCCCGGACTTTCCACCAGAGCATATTGCCGCCGTTGCGCACGCGATTGAGGCGCACAGCTTCAGCGCCGGGATTGTGCCGCAGAGCATGGAAGCCAAAATCGTGCAGGACGCTGACCGGCTGGAAGCGTTAGGCGCTATCGGCCTGGCGCGGGTTTTTGCCGTCTCGGGCGCGCTGGGCGTGCCGCTTTTTGATGCAGACGATCCCTTTGCCGATGCGCGTATCCTTGACGACCGTGCGTTTGCCCTCGATCATTTTCAGACCAAGCTGCTGCGATTGCCTGATACAATGCAAACGGAAATGGGCCGCGAGCTGGCTCGTCACAATGCCGATTTCCTGATCCAGTTTATGGCGAAACTCAGTGCCGAATTACACGGCGACTGCATCGGGCTGGATAGCCAGGTGTTGAGCCGCTTCCGTCGCAGTTTGCGCAACTGAACTGTGGTAATCTGTTCCCAGTCTTTACTCTCCGGTTAAAAGAATGCAGGAAAATCGATCAGTGACAGAGCCCGCGCCCGAGCAGGCTGAGAAATCAACGGCAACGGTGCAGGCGTTGCTGCGCCAGCTGTTGGATATCTATGATGCTAAAACGCTGGCCAATCTGCTGGTGGCGCACGGCGAGAGCCACTGGAGCCCGGCGATCCTTAAGCGTCTTCTGACCAGCGAACGCGCAGGGCGTCGCCTGAGCGAAGGCGAGTTTCGTTATCTGCAAAACCTGCTTCCGCGTCCTCCTGCCGCGCATCCGAACTATGCCTTCCGCTTTATCGATCTGTTTGCCGGTATCGGCGGTATCCGACACGGTTTTGAAGCTATTGGCGGACAGTGCGTGTTTACCAGCGAGTGGAACAAACATGCCGTCCGAACCTACAAGGCCAACTGGTACTGCGATCCGAACGAGCACCATTTCAACGCGGACATCCGCGATGTCACCCTGAGCCATAAAAGCGGCGTGAGCGATGAACACGCCGCCGAGCACATTCGACAGACGATCCCGGCGCATGACGTGCTGCTGGCCGGCTTCCCGTGTCAGCCCTTCTCGCTGGCCGGTGTCTCCAAAAAGAATGCCCTCGGACGCGCCCACGGTTTTGCCTGCGATACTCAGGGAACGCTGTTTTTTGATGTGGCGCGCATCATTGACGCCTGCCGCCCGGCCATCTTTGTGCTGGAAAACGTCAAAAATCTAAAGAGCCACGACGGCGGAAAAACCTTCCGCATTATCATGCAGATCCTGGACGAGCTGGGGTATGACGTGGCTGATTCACAGGATATGGGCGCGGACGATCCCAAAATCATTGATGGAAAACATTTCCTGCCCCAGCATCGCGAACGTATCGTGATGGTGGGGTTCCGCCGCGATCTCAATCTCAAGGGGGATTTTACCCTTCGGGATATCCCGTCTCTGTATCCCGCGCGTCGCCCCACCGTGGCCGACCTGCTGGAACCTGTCGTTGACGCGAAATTTATTCTTACCCCGGTGCTGTGGAAATACCTCTACCGCTATGCCAAGAAGCATCAGGCGAAGGGCAACGGCTTCGGTTTTGGGATGGTAAACCCCAACGATCCGCACAGCGTGACCCGTACGCTGTCCGCTCGCTACTATAAGGATGGGGCAGAGATCCTGATCGACAGAGGCTGGGACAAGGCGCTGGGTGAAAAAGATTTCGACGATCCGCACAACCAGCGTCACCGTCCGCGACGCTTAACGCCGCGGGAATGCGCCCGGTTGATGGGATTTGAGACCCCGCAGGGTTACCGCTTCCGCATTCCGGTTTCGGATACCCAGGCCTACCGCCAGTTTGGTAATTCGGTGGTGGTTCCCGCGTTCGCGGCCGTGGCAAAACTGCTCGCCTCGCGCATCAGACAGGCGGTGGCGCTCCGTCAGGGTGAGGCCGTCAATGACGGATGTTCACGATAAGGCCACGCGCAGCAAAAATATGCGCGCCATCGGCACGCGTGACACCGCCATCGAAAAGCGCCTGGCCGGGCTGCTGACGCAGGCGGGGTTTGATTTCCGCATGCAGGATCCCGCGCTTGCGGGGCGTCCGGATTTCGTCATCGACGCCTGGCAGTGCATCATCTTTACCCACGGCTGTTTCTGGCATCACCACGACTGCTACCTGTTTAAAGTCCCCGCGACGCGCACCGATTTCTGGCTGGATAAAATTGGCAAGAACGTCGAGCGTGACAGCCGGGATCTCACCGCGCTGATTGCGCAGGGCTGGCGGGTGCTGATCGTCTGGGAGTGTGCGCTGAGAGGCCGATTAAAGCTGAACGATACCGATCTGAGCGAACGGCTGGAAGAGTGGATCTGCGGCGGCGGCCAGACCGCGCAGATCGACACGCAGGGTATTCACCTGCTTAAGGTTTCTCCACCTCGCAAGGCGTGACCACCGGTTTTGCGGGCAGTAAATATTTGCCCAGGGTGACCAGCACGACGGCAAACACGATGATCCCAAGAGCAATCCATTCCACAGGTGAGAGCGTTTCTCCCCCCAGTCCTGTTCCGAGCAGCACGGCCACGACCGGGTTGACGTAGGCGTAGCTGGTGGCGACAGCCGGAGAGACATTGCGGATCAGGAACATATAGGCGTTAATGGCGATGATAGAACCAAACAGCGCCAGGTAGCCTACCGCCAGAAAGCCCGACAGCGGCGGCAGGGTCGTCAGCTTTTCTCCCGTCAGCGTGGAGGCGAGCAGCAGTACAATCCCTGCGGCGAGCATCTCAATCGCGCCCGCCATCATGCCGGTCGGCAGTTCGATACGCGAACCGTAGACGGAGCCAAACGCCCAGCTCATCGAGCCAATCAGAATGATGATTGCGCCCCACGGATTCCCGCTCAGGTTACCGCCGCTGTTCAGCAGAATGATGCCGGCAAGGCCAATACCAATCCCCAGCCATTCCAGCTTGCGGGTGCGGATACCAAAAAGGCGGCTAAAGCAAAGGGTAAACAGCGGTACGGTGGCAACGACCACTGCGGCGATCCCGGACGGTACGTTCTGGTGTTCGGCAATCGTTACAAAGCCATTTCCCACCGCCAGCAGCAGCAGGCCGATCAGGGCGGCATTCAGCAGCGGGCGCAGCGGGGGAAGCTTATGCCCGCGCAGGAGCAGGAAGGCCAGCAGCAGGATGCCCGCCGAGAGGAAGCGAATGCCCGCCATCATTAGCGGCGGCCAGCTCTCCACGCCGATGCGAATAACAAAGTAGGTTGAACCCCAGATGATGTACAGCGAAAAGAGTGCCCCGATGAGCGGTAGCAATTGCCGGAAACGCATAATCCCTCACGACGAAATAAAAAGGTCGCTGATAGTAAACGCGAAAACTATCGCGCTGGCGAGTCCTTTAATTGTGTGGCAGATGTGAATTTTTTGTTGACGCGAGGTGGGTGTTTCCGGGTTTGCGCTTTTGCTCCATACTATTCACTTAATTACCAAAAAATGAAGGATTACGATTTTGGCAGGAAGTAGCTTATTAACATTGCTGGATGATATTGCCACCTTACTGGACGACATTTCAGTGATGGGGAAACTGGCGGCGAAGAAAACCGCAGGCGTGCTGGGCGATGATTTATCGCTTAACGCTCAACAGGTGAGTGGGGTAAGGGCTAACCGTGAACTGCCGGTGGTGTGGGGCGTGGCGAAAGGCTCCTTCCTGAACAAGGTAATTCTGGTGCCGCTGGCGCTGCTGATCAGCGCGTTTATTCCCTGGGCCATCACGCCGCTGCTGATGATTGGCGGGGCATTTCTCTGCTTCGAGGGCGTGGAGAAGGTGCTGCACTCCTTTAGCGCGCGCAAGCAGAGCGATACGCCGGAGGTGCGCCAGCAGCGTCTTGAAGCGCTGGCCGCGCAGGATCCGAAAACCTTCGAGCGCGATAAGGTCAAAGGCGCTATTCGGACCGACTTTATCCTGTCTGCGGAGATTGTCGCCATCACGCTGGGCATCGTGTCTGACGCGCCGCTCCTGAATCAGGTCCTGATCCTCTCCGGCATCGCGATTCTGGTCACCGTGGGCGTGTACGGCCTGGTGGGACTGATCGTCAAGCTGGACGATATTGGCTACTGGCTGGAAGAGAAAACGAGCGCGGTGGCAAGAGGCATCGGCAAAAGCCTGCTGGTACTGGCCCCGTGGCTGATGAAGAGTTTGTCGGTGGTAGGCACGCTGGCGATGTTTCTCGTGGGCGGCGGGATCGTGGTTCACGGTATCGCGCCGCTGCACCATGCTATCGAACATTTCTCCTCGGCGCAGGGGGCTCTTGTCGCCGCAATTCTGCCCACGCTGCTGAATCTGGTGCTGGGCTTTATCATTGGCGCTATCGTGGTTGCGGCGGTGAAGCTGGTTGAAAAAATACGCGGCACGTCGCACTAATTGTTACCCGCTGTGGGATGCAAAAAGACCATTCCTCGTCTAAATTGAAACAGTTTCACCCTGATACAGGAGGCAGGTATGGTCTTTTTGGTCAGTGATGAAGTTAAGCCTAAGAAGGGCGGCCCACGTATGATTGTGACCGGCTATTCCAGCGGAATGGTGGAATGCCGGTGGCACGATGGCTATGGCATCAAGCGGGAAGCATTTCGTGAAGATGAGCTTCAGCCGGGGGACGGGCAGCACCAGCGGGACAAGGCTTAATCACATAACGCCCGGCTTTGCCGGGCGTTTTTATCTCAAGTACCGGGTGAAAGCAGCGATCAGGGAGTGTGTGTGCAGCGCGATACCTTTGTTGTAAGACAATCTTTTTTGCAGTGGCTGCATAAGCGTAGCAATCCGGGGTTGATTGTTAATCTCTGTTTTCTGGTGGTTCTGGTATTTTCCACCCTGCTGACCTGGCGTGAAGTGGTGGTACTGGAAGAGGCCTACATCTCCAGCCAGCGCAATCATCTGGATACGGTGGCCAGTTCTCTGGACCGGCAGCTGCAGAACAGCGTGGACAGGATGCTGTTTTTCCGTCAGGGCATGCATGATGCGATCGAGACGCCGCTGGCCTTTGAAGTCTTACAGGATGCGGTATCACGCTTTAATACCGTCCGCATGCTTCCAACCTGGCAGATTGCCGTTGATAAAAAGCGCACGCTTCCCATAAATGGGGTCTCGGATGTGTTCGTGGATAAAACCACGCTTCTGAATCGGGACGCTGAGCGCATCAGTCATGAAATTTCTGCCGCGCTCGAAGTGGGGTATCTTCTCAGGCTGGCGTCGTCGAGAGCACAAACGGAAGCGCGGGTGATCTACGTCTCTCGTGCCGGTTTTTTCCTTTCCACGGATACGCCGGACCAGGCGGGGGATATTACCTCCCGCTATTACCATCTGGTCACGCAGCCCTGGTTTACCCAGCAGTCAGAGCGGAACAATCGCGCTCGCGCGGTGCGCTGGTTTATCTCTACCCCGTCATCCTGGACCAATGATGAACGTACGATCACCGCCAGCGTTCCCATCTATTTCGATCATTACTGGTATGGCGTCGTGGCGATGGATTTTACGCTTAGCACGATGCAGCGCCTGCTGGCCGATGCGACGGAAGACCGAACGGAAGGGGAGTATCAGCTGTACGATACCCGGCTCAATATGATTGCCACCTCTGCCCGTACGGGAAACGTGGTTAACCATTTTGACGAACGTGAAACGGCGCAGATTGCGCAGGCGATTGAGCACGCTACCGGCGGCGGGATCCGCCTCGGAAGCCGTTTTGTCAGCTGGGAACGGCTCGATCACTTCGACGGCGTCGTCCTGCGGATCCACACCCTGCACGAAGGGGTACAGGACGACTTCGGCAGCATCAGCATCGTGCTGGCGCTACTGTGGGCGCTCTTTACCGCCATGCTATTGATCTCGTGGCTGGTGATCCGCCGCATGGTGAGTAACATGTACACGCTTCAGCACTCGCTCCAGTGGCAGGCCTGGCATGATCCGCTTACGCGGCTGAATAATCGCGGCGCGCTGTTCGACCGGGCAAAATTGCTGGCGGAAACCTGTCGCCAGCAGTCGCTGCCGTTCTCTGTGATTCAGATCGATCTCGACTGTTTTAAAAACATCAACGACCGCTTCGGCCATCAGGCCGGGGATAAAGTGCTCTCCCA
Organism: Enterobacter sp. UCD-UG_FMILLET; assembly: GCF_000762975.1. Taxonomy (NCBI): domain Bacteria; kingdom Pseudomonadati; phylum Pseudomonadota; class Gammaproteobacteria; order Enterobacterales; family Enterobacteriaceae; genus Enterobacter; species Enterobacter sp. UCD-UG_FMILLET. Next base: position 257,212 of record NZ_JRJC01000036.1, on the reverse strand, counting down.
CACGGCAGGACTGATTGCCAGCGCGCTACGCAAGAATGATGTGGCAGGGCGCGTAGGCGGGGAAGAATTTTGCATCGTCCTGCCGGGGATCGGTCTGGAGGAGGCGAGAAGCGTCGCGGACCGTATACGTTGCCGGATCAACAGTAAGGAGATCCTGGTGAAGAAGAGCACGACCCTGCGCGTCAGCGCGTCGCTGGGGGTCAGCAGCGCGGATGAAGCGGGTAACTACGAGTTTGAACAGCTGCAGTCCGTGGCGGACGCCCGGCTGTATCAGGCCAAACAGAGCGGGCGTAACCGTGTCGTCTGGCGGGATCAGGACAGGAAGTGATCCAGCCCCTCCTGCCAGCCCGCCGGGCCGGGCTGCCGGGTGTGATAAACCCGGGCGGGATTATCGTCCCGTAGCGTGATGCCCTGGCGGTTAATGCCCTTAATCACCACCGCGAAGTCAACGCTGTCGAGCAGCGGCGCATCATTGGGACCGTCGCCGAGCCCCAGCGTGGTGGGTTCAATCTCTTCCTGCTCGCGGTATTGCTCAATCAGCCAGTTCACCGCAACGTCTTTGCCGCAGCGGGCGTCCAGAACATGCCAGAAGCGCGCGCCCTGCAGGCATTTCAGGCCGACATTCGCCAGTTCCTCTTCAAACTGGACCAGTTTCTCGTCAGTATCCCGCCAGATGAGCGTGACGGACGCTTCATGCTTGCGGGCAAGCGCCGAACGGTAGCGCGTCAGTCCGGTCCACTCGCTGATAACATGATCATCCACATCGTCAAAAGTGGTGACTTTATAGCCCGTCTGCAGACGGATTTGCTCGATTCGCGGGCGAATATCCCGGTGCGTCATCCCCCTGATCTGGCGCTGAACCTTATTCCAGCGCACGTCAGGCTGAATCACCGCGCCGTTCTCGGCAATAAAAGGCAAGCCTTCAAGCCCCAGATCCAGCTGGAGATCGAGCATCTCTGCCGCGGTCTTGCTGCTGCAAAGAATGACCGGAACCTGATTATCCAGCAGCCTGTCCAGCCAGGGCATGGCGGGTTGCCACTCATAGGTGTGAATATCCAGCAGTGAACCATCCAGGTCAGAGAAAATCAGCAATGTATCCTGCAGTGAAGGCATAGCGACTCCTGGTAACTGATGCGTCTCGAACTAAGAAAATTCCTAAAAAATAATTAAGGCGAAAACCGCAGATAAGAGGGAAGCCCCTGGCAAACCCGCATTCGGCGCGTGTTATTGCTCATAACGAAAAGCATTATGTTAAAAATATTATATTCAACGTAAGAATATATGCTTGTCAGCCAAATTCGTTGGGGATAGTGTGGCATGTACATCAGATTTCCTGGTGTAACGAATTTTCAAGTGCTTCTTGCATAAGCAAGTTTTGATCCCGGTCATCCCCATGACCGGGATTTTTTTCGCCCTACCGATTGGCTTCAGACACGCTAAAGTCGTGAATATCAAGCTCGAAGGCCTCCGCCAGCTCGCGATAGGTGTGATAATCCCTTCCGTTGACAATGACGCGGTCCGAATTATCGTCCGACCGGCGGACTTCTGACTCACTGATCTCATTGATGGCGGCCAGCAGGGCATCGACATCCACCTCGACTTCGCGCTTGATGGTGTCGCTGTACTCTTTATCGGTCTTCATTACGGGGTTCCTCATTCAACCGTGTCCAACGGTAAGTATAGACTGTGCATAAAAACGCCAATCACGCCGGGCGGCGATGTGCGTTTTTGCGTTTTGTTCTACACTGGCTCAAAACCAGAGGAGGAATGTATGAAGGTCAACGATCGGGTAACCGTTAAAACGGACGGTGGGCCGCGCCGCCCGGGTGTGGTGCTGGCAATTGAAGAGTTTAGCGAAGGCACAATGTACCTGGTATCGCTTGAAGACTACCCGCTCGGCATCTGGTTTTTTAACGAACTGGGGCATCCGGACGGCATTTTTGTCGAGAAGGCGGAGTAGCACGGCGTCGGGTAGCACAGCGCGTGCCCGACACCCTCTGCAAAAGCAAAAATCTCTGGCCAGGCCAGAGATCAAAGGTAGGGTGCACAGGTCTTAAGCGACTAACGCATGTTGACGAAAATCCCGTTCGTCACATTATCGGTCAGGCGTACCACGTGGTAGATCACTTGCTTATTATGCGTTTTAATTTTCCTTTTAATATTTCCTTTGTGTGACGAAACGGTTTTCGCTTTAATATTCATCTGGTCAGAGATCTGAATAGTTCCTTGTCCCGCCATCCACATTCGCAGCATACTTGATTCAGTCCTGCTTAATGATAGGGTGGGTAAGTTAACCGCTCCTACATTTTTAACTTCTTTATTCAAATAATCACCCAGAATGTCATCCAGCGACTCGGGTTTAATCGATTTAGAACTGATCAATAAATTTTTACGGACCAACAAATACTCATCGAAATGGATATTCGCGATCGCCATAAAAACAATAAACAGGGTTTTTGGATGCTGATTAATGATTTGCTTAATGTGCTGACTGTTGGCTGGATCGTGAATGAAACAGTCCTCATTAATAAACACCACGCCTGGTTTTAGTTCGTCACAAGCGGCTGCGAGTTCGTCAACGGTGTGTGCATCGTTGATGTCTCTCTTTCTTACCCCTCTGCTTGCCAGGTACCCGGTTAACCCTAGCCGGGTGTAGCTGCATAAATCCATAATGATCGTTGACATGGCATACCCTCACTCAATGCGTAACGATAATTCACCATCTGCCTGAGAGCTCAAAACAGCCATACGGGATGGAAAAAAATAATAAACCTGTGAGCATGACAAAGACTTTCAGGCGGACTCACTATCCCGTAAAGTTACGTATAATTTGCCAGGAATCTTCTTAAAGTAAAGTAAATATTAAGTATTGTGAGATGGTTAGAAACAATTAAACCGCGTCAGATATATCCTGGAAGATGTTTTACGCGTTTTATTTTAGGAATATCCTCAGAAAGACAATATCAACCGTGAGGGTTATTATTTACGTGGCAGCTCGCTGACAATATCCGCTAACAGGTTGAATATCTCGCCGAATAAATGTTCACAGAAGGGAGCGATAAGTGGCATCAGTAATGACATTAATAAAATCCCAACCGTCAGCGTCAGCGGAAAACCAATGACAAACACTGAAAGCTGCGGCGCCATTCGGTTGAGTAAACCTAACGCCAGGTTGACGGTCAGCAGCAGGGTGATGATCGGCAGTGCCAGCATCAGCCCGTTCAGGAAGATTAGCCCCGCCGCTCGGGTGAGGGCCAGGAAAGCGTTGCTGTTCACCGGATTTTCGCCAATCGGCAGCGTATGGAACGTATCCACCAGCATGGAGATAAGCCAGAGATGGCCGTTGAACGACAGGAACAGCAGCATGGCGAGCAGATCGATAATGCGCGCCAGCACGGGCATGTTGAGATGACTACCGGGATCGACAAACGTGGCGAACGATAGCCCCATCTGCAGGCCGATCAGTTCCCCTGCGGTACGCACCGCGGCAAAGGCGAGCTGCATGGTAAAGCCGACGGCGACGCCAATCATCACCTGCTGCAAGGCCACCCACACTGCATTCGCCGAGAAGATCGGAATATCCACGGGGGGAAGAGAGGGCGCGACGATAATGGAAATGATGATGCCCAGCCCCACCTTGACGCGCTTGGGTATCGATTTCTCACTGAGAATGGGGGCGGTGGCGATCAGCGCCATGATGCGCAGCATCGGCCAGAAGTAGACGCCGAGCCACTGAACCCACTGGTCGCTGGTGAAGTGAAGCATCGTCAGGTCAGCCGATGATGTACGGCAGATTGGTAAACAGGTTGCGCATATAGTCCAGCAACAGGTTCAGCATCCACGGCCCGGCCACGATAATCGCCACGAACACGGCGATGATTTTCGGGATGAACGACAGCGTCATTTCGTTAATCTGCGTGGCGGCCTGCAGGATACTGATAATCAGACCGGTAACCAGCGCGACAAGCAGCAGCGGCGCGGCAACGGCAATCGCGATTTTCATCGCTTCCGTGCCCATCATCATGACCGATTCGGGTGTCATTGCCGTTCCTTAACTGTAGAAACTCTGCGCCAGCGAACTGACCAGCAGCTGCCAGCCGTCGACCAGCACAAAGAGCATGATCTTAAAGGGCAGGGCAATGGTCGCGGGCGGCACCATCATCATCCCGAGCGCCATCAGGACGCTGGCGATCACCAGGTCGATAATCAGGAACGGAATAAAGATGGTAAAGCCAATCTGGAATGCGGTTTTCAGCTCGCTGGTGACATAGGCGGGCAGAAGAATACGCATTGGCACTGATTCCGGTCCCTGCAGCTCGCCGGTGTTGGACAGGCGGGCAAAGAGGGCCAGGTCGGCTTCGCGGGTCTGGCGCAGCATAAATTCCCGCAGCGGCTGCGCGCCTTTATCCAGCGCCTCCTGCATGGAGATTTTGTCTTCGCTGAACGGCTGATAGGCGTCGGTATAAATCTTGTCGATAACCGGCGACATAATGAAAAAAGTCAAAAACAGCGCCAGCCCCAGCAGAACCTGGTTTGGTGGGGCTGAAGGGGTTCCCAGCGCGTTTCGCAGCAGACCAAAGACGATGATGATGCGGGTGAAGCTGGTCATCATCAGCAGGATAGCCGGAATAAACGTCAGCGAGGTGATGAATACCAGCGTCTGCACCGGAAGCGACCAGCTTTGTCCGCCGCCTGCGAGAGGGGTAGAGACCAGACCGGGCAGCTGTGCATAGACCGCGGGAGCAAACAGGCCAACGCCCGCAAGCGTCAGGGATAACAAACGGCGCATCAGGATCTCCCGGAACGCTTAAGCAAACTCTTCATGACGGACTGAAAATCCGCAGGGGCCTCTGCGCGCTCGTCCACCACAGCAGGGGCGGGCGGCAGCTTGTGTAATACGCTGATGTTTGAGGCCGTGACGCCCAGGACCAGGCGCGCATCGTCTACCTCGACGATGACCACGCGCTCGCGTGGACCCAGCGTGGTGCTGGCGCTGACCTTCAGGCCGCGGGCACCGGCGGTTTTACCCGCCAGGCCAAAGCGCTTCGCCAGCCAGGCGGCGATAAGAATAAAGGCAATAATACCGAACAATGCCCCGCTCACCTGGAGCAGAGGCGAGCCGGGAACGGCAGAAGGCTGTGATATTGTTGCCTGGGTTTTCATGCTTAACGGCTCAGACGACGCATACGTTCAGACGGGGTGATGATATCGGTGATACGTACGCCGTATTTATCGGCAACCACCACCACTTCACCCTGGGCAATCAGATAACCGTTGATCAGAATATCAAGCGGCTCGCCGGCCAGACCGTCAAGGGCCACCACGGAACCCTGCGTCAGGCGCAGCAGCTCTTTAATGGTCATGCGGGTGCGTCCCAGCTCAACGGTCAGCTTAACCGGGATATCCATAATCAGGTCGATATCCTGCAGCGTGCCGCTGACGTCACCGCCGCCGAGCTGCTGGAATACGGCATCCGCTGCACTTTTGGCCGGGGGTGCTTTTTGCTCGTTTAACGCGTCAGCCCACAGATCGTCCAGTGCTCCGCTGTTCTCATCGGACGGATTGTTCATGTCACTCATTTGGGCTGTTCCTCATTCAGCGAATTCAAAATCGGGTTGATCAAGTGCTCAACGCGTAACGCATACTGACCGTTAATCGTGCCGTACTGGCTTGTCAGCACGGGGACACCATCCACATGGGCAATAATGCGGTCGGGTTTTTCTATCGGCAAAACATCACCGGGTTGTAATTTCAGGATCTGAGATAACCGCAGCGGGATATCGGCGAAGCTCGCTACCAGCTCAAGCTGCGAATGCTGGACCTGGCGGACCAGGTTTTCACGCCAGTTCTGGTCTTCGTTGCGGGAGTTCTCCAGCGGCGGGTTCACCAGCAGCTCGCGCAGCGGTTCGATCATGCTGAACGGCAGGCAGATGTTGAACTCGCCGGTCAGGTTACCGATCTCCACGTGGAACGGCGTGTTAACGACGATATCGTTCGGGGAGGTGGTGATATTGGTAAATTTCACCTGCATCTCAGAACGGACGTACTCCACTTCCAGCGGGTTAATCGCTTTCCACGCGTCGCTGTAAGATTCCAGCGCCAGCTTCAGCATGCGGTTAATGACGCGCTGTTCGGTGTGGGTGAATTCACGACCTTCTACTTTGGTCGGGAAACGCCCGTCGCCGCCGAACAGGTTATCCACCGCGATGAACACCAGGCTTGGCGAAAACACCACCAGGCCGGTGCCGCGCAGCGGCTTCAGATGAATCAGGTTAAGGTTGGTCGGCACCGGCAGGTTGCGGGCAAACTCATGATACGGCTGAATGCGGATCGCACCGACCGTAATATCCGGGCTACGACGCAGCAGGTTAAACAGCCCCATACGGAACTGACGTGCAAAACGTTCGTTAATGATCTCCAGCGCCTGCAGACGTTCACGTACCACGCGACGCTGGGTATTCGGGTCATAGGGACGAATATCGCTATCGCCGCCAATACCCGGTTGCGGATCATCATTGTTATCGCTGTCGCCGTTGAGCAGCGCATCGATTTCTGCCTGAGAAAGAATACTGTCGCCCATGTCGTTACCGCAGAATGAATGCTGTATACAGAACGTCAGTGACTTCCTGCTTAGGTTGGCCGTTTACCAGCGGGGTCGCCAGCGTTTGTTTAATGGCGTCGACCAGCTTTTGCTTACCCACATCGGTAGCCAGCGCCGAAGCGTCCTGACGAGAGAACAGCAGCAGAAGGCGGCTACGCACTTCAGGAAGGTAATCGTTCAGACGTGAACGGGTGGCTTCATCTTTCAGGCGCAGCGTAATGCCAACGTAAAGCACGCGATCCGCATCACCCAGATTGACGGTGAAGGTATCCAGCGGGAAGAACACTGGAGCCGGCGGAGGAGGTGCTTCAGCTTTGGCTGCAGCGGTGGTCGGTTCCTGCTGCATACGCCAGTAACTATAGCCCGCGGTAGCGCAGGCGGCGAGCGTGATCAACACCAGCAGCGGGATCCAGATGGAACGCTTACTTTTTTTGGTGATAGCGGAGTCAGTCATCTGATACGAGCTTCCTGTTTCGGTACAGCTTAATAAGGTGATTATCCCGTGTCCTGCTGTCGTCAAAGCGTGGAAAAGACGGGGATAATCACGCTACCTCTGGCGTTTAGGCGAAGATGTCTACGGCACTGTTACCGCGCGCTGCGGACTGCAGGGCGGCAGGAACAGGCAGTAACTCATCGCTCTCTTCATTAAAACTGCCGGTGTTGCCGGAACGCGAAGCCTGGTGCTGCTGCTGGGATGAGGACTGCTGCTGCCCGGCGAAGCTCTCGCTGCTGACGCTGCTCTGGGCAAGCTGAATGCCGTTTTCCGCCAGTGAGGTCCGCAGTACCGGCAGCGCGGCTTCCAGTGCCGCACGAACATGGCTGTGCGCAGAGACCATCTGCAGCTGCGCCTGGTTATCATCCAGCTTAAGCGAAATTTGCACCTGACCCAGATCTTCCGGGTGCAGGCGCAGCTCTGCCGTCTGCTGGCCCTGCTTAGTGAACAGGGTGATGTGCTGGCTCAGGGACTGCTGCCATTCGTGGGTCCCCAGAGGCTGGCTTAACACCGGCGCGGAGGCGACGGTGGCGGCCGTCTGACTGGTCGCATGGCTGGACATAATAGGGGCCAGGGTGGCCGTTGGTGATGATGAAGAGGACGAACTGGCGAGCTCCTGCTTTTCTGCCGACGCGGCCACGGCCGGTGTAGCAGGCGGCGGTAGTTTGCTGCTGGTGCGGTAGCATCGCCATCAGCGCGCTTAATCCGGCCAGCTCTTCATCGCTCAGTTCGCTTTTACCGTCATCTTTGCTGTTCGCCGCATTGAGCGTCTTCAGCGCGTCACCCTTAGACAGCGGTACCAGCCCGGAAACCAGCGTATCAAGCGACGTGACGGGCGACGTTTCATCGCCGTTCAGCGCGGACTGGCGCGAGAGCAGGTCGGCGATTTTGGCCTGCAGGGTGGTATCCCCTTTGGCGTCCTGAGCCACTTTTGACAGTTTACTGCCGGCGGCTTTCAGGTCAGCCAGGGTCAGCGGCGCATCTTTGCCCTTGCCCGTTGCGTCCGAGAGGGCGCCCGCCAGCAGAGAGAGAAAGTCCTGTGCACCGTCGGTGCCTTTCCCTGTTTGCGTGCCGCCTGACAGGTCGCTGTCGCTCATCAGCAGTTGTTGCAGTGTGATCATTCCGGTTTCCTCATTGATGCGCGCTGGGCAAACTCATCCATTTTCTTCTGATCCAGACGGTTTTCCGCCAGGGTCGTTGCCGCGATCTGTCGGTCCTGTAAAGTCTGCCAGGCCTGCAGTCGCTGCTTCTTCTCGCGCCAGAAATTTAGCGCGGTATCGACTTTCTGGGTCCACTGGTTAAGCTGCTGGCGATGCTGATCTATCGCCTTCTCCAGCGTCTGGATAAACTGCTGATAGTTAATCCAGCGCTGGCTTCCAATGCCCTGTGTCATATCGGTATTGAGGTTGGTGCGATATTCATGCTGATAGTCGATTAACATCTTCAACTGTTCTTCAGCCTGCTGGCACCCGCGTCGCATTGCCCCTAGCTGCAATGCGGCATCATCAACTTCTTTTTCAGCCAGATCTTTCAGCGTTGATAACGCGCTGTTTTGCGCCATGACCTTCGCCCTCCACCTGTGTTACACCTGCGGGAAAATCAGCTCCAGTGCCTGAATTGAATCTTCCCAGTCGGCGCGTTCAAAAATGCCTTGTTGCAAAAATGCCTCCAGCTGCGGCCACAGGCTAATCGCCTTGTCGAGCATCGGGTCGCTGCCTTTGGCATACGCCCCCACGCTGACCAGATCGCGGTTGCGCTGGAAGCTGGAAAGCAGTTGTTTGAAGTTACGCACGCGGGCGTAGTGCTTCTCGGTTATCAGCGCCGTCATTGCGCGGCTGATAGAGGCTTCAATATCGATGGCCGGATAGTGTCCGGCTTCGGCCAGACGACGCGACAGCACAATATGACCGTCAAGGATCGCGCGCGCGGAGTCGGCAATCGGGTCCTGCTGGTCATCGCCTTCCGTCAGTACCGTATAGAACGCGGTGATGGATCCGCCGCCGCTGATGCCGTTCCCCGCGCGTTCCACCAGCGCAGGGAGTTTGGCGAAGACCGAAGGCGGGTAGCCTTTGGTTGCCGGTGGCTCACCGATGGCCAGCGCGATTTCACGCTGCGCCATCGCGTAACGGGTCAGGGAATCCATGATCAGCAGCACGTGCTTGCCGCGGTCACGAAAATCTTCGGCAATACGGGTGGCATACGCGGCACCCTGCATGCGCAGCAGCGGCGACACGTCTGCCGGGGCGGCGATGACTACCGAGCGGGCGCGGCCTTCCGCACCCAGTATGTTTTCAATAAAGTCTTTTACTTCGCGACCACGTTCACCGATCAGCCCCACGACGATCACGTCTGCCTGGGTGTAGCGCGCCATCATGCCGAGCAGGACGGATTTGCCCACGCCTGAGCCGGCGAACAGGCCCATACGTTGTCCACGTCCCACGGTCAGCAGGGCGTTAATCGGGCGCACGCCGGTGTCCAGCACGTGCTCAATAGGGGTACGCTGCAGGGGGTTAAACGGTTGGGTGATCAGCGCGCCGGTTTCGGTGGTGTCCGGGGAGGGCAGTCCGTCGAGCGGTTTCCCGCTGCCGTCGAGCACGCGGCCCAGCAGAGCAGGGCCAAGCGGCAGCTGTTTCCCGCTTTGTAGCCCATCGCCAGAAATGTTTTTGGCATACACGCGCGCGCCGGGCAGAATGCCTTCCACCTCTTCAAGCGGCATCAGGAACAGACGCTGGCCGTTAAATCCGACCACTTCGCTTTCAACTTCACGCGTTTCCAGACCATCCTGACGCTCAATGACGCAGGTCGCGCCGAGCGGAAGCTGCAGGCCGGTGGCTTCGAGAACCAGACCGGTGGCGCGCGTCAGTCGCCCATAACGACGAACGGATGGCAGTTGCGCCATCTTCGTCTCAAAGTTGTCGAGCGTGGTGAGCCAGCGGGTGAGGCGCGCGGTCATCAGACGACTCCCGGTGCCGCCAGGCGGCACAGTTCCTGCCAGCGGGTGGCGACGCTGGCATCCAGATCGCCTTCATCGGCAGAGACTTTGCAGCCGCCGTGATGTAACGACGGATCGCCGCGCAGACGCCAGCCGTGCAGGTTAAGCGTCGCGCCCAGGCTTTCTTCAACGCGCTGAAGGTCGTCCGGATGGACGCGCAGCTGAGGTTTCCCGCTGAACAGCGGCTCCTGCTGAAGCAGCCCCTGAATTTGTTTGATAAGCGCAGTGTTATCCACCACGGGCGTCTGGCCGATGACCTGACGCGCGGCTTCCAGCGCCATCTGCATCAGTCGCGAGGCAATCACGCTGTCCAGCGCGTCCAGGGTGTGCTGGAACTCGCTGACCAGCTGCTGCATGCGGGCATGGATCGGCGCCTGCTGCTGGCGCGCCTGATCGATACCGTGCTCTAACCCTTTCGCCAGACCTTCCTGATACCCCTGCTCGTGGCCTTTCTGGCGTCCTTCGTTCAGACCGGCGTTATAGCCCTGCTCGTGCGCCTGCATTTGCAGCTGCGCCAGCATCTGGGCCTGCTGCTCCTCTTCGGTCAGCTCGGGCTGCTCGACGTCCGGGTCAAGCTCTTCGGTTGCGATGACGGCCGGCGTGAACTCGGAGAGGGGAGGCGCCAGATCGTCCGGCGTCCAGCGCTTCCAGGGCAGCTCATTAGACATAGGTGTCGTCTCCGCTGCCAATCACCATCTCGCCGGTTTCCGCCAGACGACGAACAATAAGCAGAATGGCTTTCTGTTCGTTTTCCACCTGAGACAGACGAACCGGGCCGCGGTTGGCAAGGTCGTCGCGCAGGATATCGGCCGCACGCTGAGACATGTTGCGCAGGAACTTCTCGCGCAGCGGCTGCTCGGCGCCTTTGAGGGCGATAAGCAGCGACTCGGAATCCACTTCCTGGAGCAGGCGCTGGATGCTGCGGTCGTCCACTTCCACGAGGTTTTCGAACAGGAACATCTCGTCGATGATTTTCTGTGCCAGCTCGCCGTCGAATTCGCGAACCGCCGTAATGACGGCCTCTTCCTGCTGCGTTTTCATCAGGTTGATGATTTCCGCCGCCGTTCTCACGCCGCCCATTTTGCTGCGCTTGAGGTTCTGGCCGTCAAGCAGGTTGTTCAGCACTTCTGTCAGCTCCGCCAGCGCGGCCGGCTGGACGCCGCCGAAGGTCGCGATACGCAGCATCACATCGTGACGCAGGCGCTCTTCGAACAGCGCCAGAATATCGGCCGCCTGGCCACGTTTGAGGTGGACAAGGATGGTGGCGATAATCTGCGGGTGCTCGTCGCGAATAAGGTCGGCGGCACTCTGCGGCTCCATAAAGTTGAGCGTTTCGATACCGCTGGCGGTATCGCGCGTTTCCAGAATATCTTCCAGCAGGCTGGAGGCACGCTCTTCGCCCAGCGCCTTGACCAGCACGGAGCGCAGGTAGTCGTTGGCGTTGATGTTGAGCGCGGCAAACTGTTCAGCTTCCTGTTCAAACTCTGCCAGCACTTCGGTCAGCTGCTTGTTGGAGATCTGACGCACGTTGGCCATGGCCGCACTGAGAATTTGCACTTCTCGCTGGGAAAGGTGTTTAAACACCTCTGCCGCACGATCTTCGCCAATGGTCATCAGCAGGATGACGCTTTTATCGGTGCCCGTAAGCGTATTACTCATGTTCGTTACCCATCCACTGGCGGATGACCAGCGCCACGACGCGCGGATCGTTATCTGACATTTCGCGAATGCGCTGGCTCATGACCTCAGCGCCCATGCGCTGGTTAGCACGACGCTGCTGTATCTGTTCATCTTTGCTGAGGCGAACTTCAACCGCTTCTTCCGTTTCCTGACGCGCAGACATCTGCTCGCGAGCCGCTTTTTCGGCTTCAGCACGGCGCTGGAGCTGCGGACGAACGCCCTTACGCCACAGCAGCCACGCGACAATCAGCACCAGCAGCCAGCGTCCTGCGGACATCAGCTGATCGATAAACGCCTGCTGTTGCCAGAACGGCAGTTCACCGCCGGTCTCATCAACCGAGTTGAACGGTGAGTTCACCACGTTGAGGGTATCGCCGCGCTTCTCGGAGTAACCCATCGCTTCACGGGTCAGGTTTTCAATCTGCTTCATCTGCTCGGCAGTCAACGGCAGCGGTTTGCCGTCCGCCAGCGTTTTGTAATTCACCACTACCGCAACGGAAAGACGCTGAATATCGCCAACGTTCAGTTTAGTGTGGCGAATCGTCCGATCCACTTCGTAGTTCGTGGTTTCGTTACGGCTGCTGGTGCGCGGACCGGCGTTATTGGTCGTTGAGGTGGTCTGCTGATTATTTTGCTGACCGTTCTGCTGATTGGCTGGCGGCGTAGAGATCGGTGCCGCGTTAGCCGGGGCAGGCTGGTTAGACAGCGCGCCCGGCACGCCGCCCGGGTAGGCACCGCCGATCTGTTCGTTCGAATTGATCTGGCGTGAACGCATCACCGCCTGAGCCGCATCGCCGTTCGGGCTGTATTGTTCTTCAGTTTGTTCTTTATTCGCGAAGTCGATCTGCGCGGTAACCTGCGCGTGTACGTTGCTGTTACCCACGACTGGGCCGAGGATGGCTTCAATTCGGCGCTGGAGACGGTTTTCGACATCGGCGGCATACTTCAGCTGCGCATCATTCAGATCGCGACCGGCGGTATTGGATTGCGTCAGCAGGTGACCGCTTTGGTCAACCAGCGTCACGTTACCCGGCGGCAGACCGGCGACGGCGCTGGAGACGAGATGCGTCACCGCGCTGATTTGCCCTTCGTCCAGCGCGCGGCCAGGTTCAAGGTTCACGGTAACGGAAGCTGAAGGTGATTTCTGTTCGCGGACAAATAAAGAAGGTTTAGGCATCGCCAGGTGCACGCGGGCACTCTTCACCGGGCCTAATGTTTCAATGGTGCGGGCCAGTTCACCTTCCAGCGCACGCTGGTAGTTCACCTGCTCGCTGAACTGGCTGATACCGAATTTTTCCTGATCCAGCAGCTCAAAGCCCACCGCGCCGCCTTTCGGCAGCCCCTGCTGAGCCAGACGCAGACGCAGTTCGTGCACCTTATCAGCCGGGACCTCCAGCGCACCGCCATTATCGGCAAAGCGATAAGGAATGTTCATCTGGGTAAGCTGGGTGACGATGGCGCCGCCATCCTGATCGGAAAGGTTGCTGTAGAGCGTCCGGTAATCAGGGCTTTTCGCCCACAGGACCATCGCTACAAGGATCGCAATTGCGGCAGCGCCTGCCACGATCAACGGGATTTTAGGATTCGCGCGAAGGCGGTTCATCCACTCGAGTGATTTATTCTGCGGCGCTGTCGATGCTGTTGCACTCATTGCGCACCTCTTAAATCCTGGTGGTTTACGTTATTCGTGTAGAGAAACAAAACTGACTCCCGGGTCGGCAAACACGACAAAAGTTCCATATTGATGGCCCTGCCATTATTTGATGATTCGTGATTTTCTATGCGTCAAATAACCTGGTTTTTTCATGCTATTTACCGCCATTATCTTATTGACAAGCTGTTAGTCTTGACCGCGTAAAAAACCATCCAGGGGAGAGTCATGGCTATACAGGGCATTGAAGGGGTAATCAGTCAGTTGCAGGCAACGGCGATGACGGCCCGTAATCAGAATGTGGCAGATCAGCAGCCGAGCATCAGCTTCGCGGGGCAACTGCATGCCGCTCTTGACCGTATCAGTGATACTCAGACCGCAGCGCGCACTCAGGCAGAGAAGTTCACCCTCGGCGAGCCGGGCGTGGCGCTGAATGATGTGATGACCGATTTGCAAAAAGCCTCGGTTTCCCTGCAGATGGGGATCCAGGTGCGTAACAAGCTGGTGTCGGCCTATCAGGAAGTGATGGGGATGCAGGTTTAAGACCTGTCGATCTTCGCTGGCAGCCGCAGCGCTTTAATGCCACAATATTTTTTTCTTCGAATGCAGGAAAGATGATGAAAAAAATAGCAATTGCTGGCGCGCTGCTGGCACTGACCGGGTGTGTTCAGGTCGATAACTATAACGACGTGATCAAGCATCCTGTCCCGGCGCATCTGGCGGGATACTGGCAGTCGAAAGGGCCCCAGAGCAACTTGGTCAGCCCGAAGGCGATTGCCACGCTGGTGGTGACGGAAGAGGGCGATACGCTGGACTGCCGTCAATGGCAGCGCGTGATTGCCGTGCCGGGTAAAATCATGCTGCGTTCAGACAGTTATTACAACGTGACGCGTAAGCTGGATATCTATCCGCTGGAGCGCGATGGCTCGACGCTTGAATACGACGGGCTGGAGCTGCAGAAGGTCGATCGCCCAACGGTTGAGTGTGCCGATTACCTGAGCAAGAATCCGCTGGAGAGTAAGCTGCCCTAAGGCTAAAAGCAAAACGGCAACCTCGTTGCCGTTTTTGGTGTTTGCGCCCTCTCCCCGTGGGAGAGGGACGGGGTGAGGGCATCAGGCCGCACGTTTCACGTTCTACAGCGCATCCTCTATTACCCAAACGCTGACGCTTCCCCCATTACAGGTAAACGTCCCTTCGCCATCCGCCGCCGTGGTGATGGTTTCTTCGCGATTGCCGAGAAAATCCCGCCACGTTTTGTTGCCGTAGTTTTCCCCAAGACAAATCACCTTCTCGCCGTCGTCCCCGTTCGACAGCACCACCACGCAGCCGGGATCGTCTTCCGTGCCGCTGCGGCTGAAGGCGATGCAGTTAGGATGGTCAAAAAACAGCGTTTGCACGCCGTGGGCAAAACGCTGTCGAGCGAGGATCAGCTCGTGAAGCTGCTCAATGACCGGCATATCAATATGGTACGTTTCACCGTCTCCTCCCGCGTCGTCATAGCTGGCGCCGAAAAGATCCGGATAAAAGACGCTCGGCACGCCATTTTCCCGCAGCAGGATCAGCGCGTACGCCAGCGGTTTAAACCAGGCTTCGACCGGGGCTTCCAGCGCCTGCAAAGGCTGGGTGTCGTGGTTCGCGACGAGGGTGACCGCATGGAACGGATCGGCTTCTACCAGGGTGCCGGTGAAGATTTGGCTCATGTCGTAATCCCGGCCCTGACGTGACGCCTCGTGGAATTTCATCTGCAGAGGGGCATCAAACAGCATGGTTTTGCCTTCGACCTGGTCAATATAGGCCTGCAGTTTATCCACCTCGTGGGACCAGTATTCCGCCACGATAAACAGCGGCTGGTCGGCGACTTCCTGGACGTGCTCAATCCACTCTTTGTAAAACCAGGCGGGAATATGCTTGACGGCGTCCAGACGAAAACCGTCGCAGCGTGTCTGTTCCATGACCCAGCGGGCCCAGTATTTGATCTCCTCGGTCACGGCGTGATTGCGAAAGTCGATATTTTCGCCCATCAGATAGTCGAAGTTACCCATCTCATCATCAACCTGATCGTTCCAGCCTTCGCCGGTGTAGTCGTTGACGATTTTAAAGATGCCGTCTTCATCGGGGTTTTCAATGTGGTCGACGCCGCTGAAGCATTTGTAGTCCCAGATAAACTGCGAATACTGCCCGGCACGGGCAGGGAAGGTGTAGCGAGTCCAGGCTTCGCACTCGATGACCTCATCGTCGATCTGCGTGCGATCCTGCTCGTTCACGCGCTGCACGCGCACAGGCTCTTTTTCATCAGCGCCCATTTTGTGGTTGACCACCACGTCCAGCAGCACGGCAATGTCGTTGCTCTTAAGGGCGTTGATGGCCTCCAGCAGCTGCGCTTTGTCGCCGTATTTGGTGGCGATACTGCCTTTCTGGTCAAACTCGCCCAGATCGAACAGGTCATAGGAGTCATAGCCGACAGAATACCCGCCTGATGCGCCTTTATACGCGGGCGGCAGCCAGATCATGTTGATGCCGATTTCGTTAAGGTTGGGGGCTAATGCCGCGACTTCTCGCCACAATTCACCGCCTGCGGGGTAATACCAGTGAAAGCATTGTAACAGGGTGGGGTTTTTCATCATCCTTGCTCCAGAAGCCGTTGGCAGACTTCTGGAGTATGGATGATGAATCGCTAATGTGTATTATTGATTCATCTCTCCGGGAAATAAAATGTTGCCAGAAAGCCTACCGTAGGTCACGTTTACGTTTTTTTGCTTGTTGGTTTGCGCAATAAGGCCGCTTAGCTCGCTCATCCTTTCCTGTAGCAACTCTTTAAGAATGATTTCATTCTGAAGCACCTGATTCAGTATCACCATAGCCTGGTCCTGAACAGACTTACTGTCCGGCGGAAATGGGGTCGTGCTGATCTCTTCAACCAGCGAAACGTACGCAACTTCCTGGTCAATAAGCTCATCCCATTTCCCGGATTGAGCAAGGCTTAGCATGGTATTACTAAGCGCATTAAGAGCATGCCACTTTTTTAGGGATAAGCTGGAGTTGTTCATTACTGTTAATCCTGCTTGGGAGAATAACCCGGGCCGATTTGCTTCCAGGCGTCAGAAATATTGAGCAGCAGAGCCTCGACTTCGGTAATTGCCTCGATGTCATTGCGCAGGTTGGCATGTAACAAACGGCGTACCATATAGTCATAAAGCGCAGAAAGGTTGCGGGGGAGTTCCCCCCCCACATCCATATTTAACCCAGCCTTAAGGCCATTTTCGATAATATTAATGGCCTTAGACAGGGCCTCTCCTTTCGCTGGGATATCTCCCTGCTCAAGGAAAAGGCGCGCCCGAATAAGCGCGCTATGGATACCGTCGAACAGCATGACTACCAACTGGTGCGGGCTGGCACTCAAGACAGCAGATTCAAGACCTACCTGTTGATAGGCTTGTACACCAGATTTGCTATACATATCGGTTCCTTTATTACTTACTGCTGAACTGTTGGTTTAAATAAGTGGCCGTGCCATTGAATTTAGTGACCAGCTTATCCAAATCGTTAAATTGCTTTTTATAACGCGCCATCGTGGCTTCAATGGTTAACTCCATCGCGTCGTAACGTTTGCCGATGGATTTGAGCGTGGCGTTAATACCGTCCTTCGCATTCTGAATCACACCCTCTTTACCGATAGAGGTGCTCAGCATATCGGTCAAGGTGTTATTCATTTGTGTGGCGAAACCGGTTTGTTTTCCGTCACCCACAAAATAGGCCTGCACACCAGCCGGATCGTCGGTGAGGATCTTGGTTAATTTTTTATCATCAATTTTTAGGTTGCCAATCGCACCATCTGCGCCTTTGACCGGGTCCTGAGTGATGCCAAGTTGAGCCATGATGGCATAGGATCCACTTTGTACATTGGTCAATAAAGCACGAAGATCGGATTGTACTCCGCGGATAGTGCTGTCACCCATTAACACGCCGTTGTTCGAAGACTGGGCGGTTGCACCCACTGCAGGCGGCTCGTATTTGGTCAGAGAAGCGATGGTAGACTGCAGAGAGTTATAGGCATTAACCCAGTCCGTAATGGCTTTTTTGTTATCGTCGGTAGAGCGGGCTACCGTCAGAGTTTCATCTGCCGTGCTCGGGGCTTTCAGGGTTAATGTTACGCCAGGCAGAGCGTCAGTAATGGTATTGCTCTGGCGAACAATTTGAATACCGTTCACGTTAATGACGGCATTTTGTGACTTAACCTGCACACTCAGCGCGGCGCTGCCGATGACGGCGTTCAGTGAAGTATCGCCATCGGCGAGCGTTACCGTCAGTGGTTTGCTGTCAGCTCCTGCTTGGGTGATGGTAATGGTTCGGCTATTGGAACCCGTTGCCCCCCCCAACTGCTTTGTGTTGCTATCAATGGTGCCGGGAGTAGTCGTCAGAACCTGGCCTTTCGCGATCTTACCGACATTAATAGTAACGTCGCCAACGTTAGCGCTGGAGGTACTGATAGCGGAGAATGCGGTGTTGGTGCTGGAAACGGACGTAGAGTTCCAGGTATCCGTCTTTGCCAGCTTTGCTGCTGCGGTTTGCAGGGTGGTCAGGGCGCTTTGTAATTTTCCGTAACCGGTGATTTGCGCGTCGTAAGTAGTCTTTTGTTTGGCAATCGCCGTTAATTTAGTCTCTTCTGCTGCCTGCAGCTTATCGTACAGATCCGACAGGCCGGGCACGCCCACCCCGAGATTACTGATAGTCGCCATGTAATGTTCCTTTTCAATGGATGTTTCAGTCGTTTATCGGCCCATCTTGCAAAAAGTTTACGGCGAGTTTTAAAAAATAATCGCGCAATAAGCGTTCATTATTTCGCTTTTAACGTCTGACAGGTCGTTATTGAGGAGGGTAAAAATAAAGCAACTAGCCTTAACATTTTACAACTGGTTGGTATTCTTAGTGCCATTACTGCTAAATAAATTGTTATAAAACAAAATGTTATTTTTTTTCTTCGATATTTTCTAAAGTCTGCTTCAAGGGCGTCGATAACCTTGTTGACGGTGAGAGACGCCGTGAGTGTTAGGCACCGACCCTAGAAACCATTTTTGAAGGAATTAAAATTATGGCAGTTATCAATACTAACCTGTTGTCCCTGACCACTCAGAACAACCTGAACAAATCTCAGTCTTCTCTGGGCACCGCTATCGAGCGTCTGTCTTCCGGTCTGCGTATCAACAGCTCTAAAGATGACGCTGCTGGTCAGGCAATTGCAAACCGCATGAACTCTCAGATCAAAGGGATGACTCAGGCTGCACGTAACGCTAACGACGGTATCTCTCTGGTTCAGACCGCTGAAGGTAACCTGAACGAGATCAACTCCAACTTACAGCGTATCCGTGAGCTGGCTGTTCAGGCTGCGAACGACACTAACGGTACTACTGACTACACCTCAATCAGCACTGAAATCACTCAGCGCCTGGGTGAAATCGATCGTATCGCTGGCGCTGCTAACTTCAACGGCAAAAAACTGCTGGACGGTAGCCAGACAGCTTCCCTGAACATCCAGGTTGGTGCAGGTACTGGCGCAACTGATAGCATCGCTATCACCACTGGCGCACTGATCAACGCAAAAGCAACCAGCCTCGACACTGGACTGACCGGTACTATCACCGATAACAGCACTGCAAAAGCGTTCATCACTGCTGCAGACAATGCTATCTCCAAAATTGATACCGCGCGTTCTAACATGGGTGCGATTCAGAACCGTTTCGAATCTACCATCAACAACCTGAACAACTCTATCACTAACCTGTCTGCTGCTCAGTCCCGTATCCAGGACGCTGACTATGCAACTGAAGTTTCTAACATGTCTCGCGCGCAGATCCTGCAGCAGGCTGGTACTTCCGTGCTGTCTCAGGCAAACCAGGTTCCACAGGCTATGCTGTCCCTGCTGCGTTAATAGACGCCAAATATTTAAAAAAGGTTGCTGGAAACAGCAGCCTTTTTTTTCACTATTGTTCCGTAAAATCACCGGGTGGTAATCTGTAAAATAAGGCTGCATTTATCAGCGTTTTCCCGCCATCACTCCTGAGACACAGTGTTACTCTGCCTAAAATCTCCTGTTCTGGTCGTCTGACGACAGTTTACCGAAGAGTTATAAGATGAGTGAATTCGCACGTAGCCGGGCTATGCGTCAGTTTTATCGGAATGTGTTTACCCGATTCATTGATCTGCCAGAAGCCGATATTATGCCTGCCAACATTACGGCCGAAATTTTCAGTTTTAAAAGCACTAATTTTACCGCTCTCGAACCGATGATTCGCTCAGCCGAAACGGGGCTGGATGCTGAAAAAGATGCGGCATTAAAAGACATGCTATGTGCCATCGTGCTGGCCAACAGTGCGCTTGATGAGTCCCGTACTGGCGATAAACAGATATTATCTTCATCCCAATGTGCACAGCTGACCGAATATGTTGTCTCGGCATTAAACGCCGACAGTAATATTCATTATCTTGTCGCCGCCATTCAGCTACTGTTTCGCGTAAATGAAATCAGCTCAGCACTATTCTTAATAAACAACAACCTTTCGCTGGTCAGCAATTCGGCACCTGTGCTGAAAATCCTGCTGTTAATCTGTTTAATGGAAAATGATTTCAACCAGGCGATGGTTGTTATCCAGGCCCTGACGGCAGACGCTGCATTAATTGGCGAAGACCCTATGGCCCTGTTGATGATTACTTGCGGCATCTACCGGCTTGGAGGCATTCCGGATTCTTACATTGATTTTAGATCGCTTAACGCGAGCGAGTACGTAGCGGTGAAGGGTGCCTGGGAAAACTGGATTGTAAAAACCTCAGAGACCAAAACGACGGTATTGCTAACCTGCACTCGCGAAGAATATTTCGAACACGCCGTACCGACGCTTTACTCCCTCTATGAAACCAATCGCGACGTCCTGGATGTTCACGTTCACGTTTTCAATGGTAGCAATGAGATAAAAGAAAGTCTGCTGGCGCTTCGGGAACAATTTCCCGAGCTCAATCTCTCTGCCAGCCATGAGACGATCGGCAGCAATACGGACACCTCAGTGATCAGCGCTGCGCGTCGCATTGTTTTCCTGCGCCATGCTCTGAGCACTTTTAATACATCTGTTATTGCCATTAATTCAAATGTGCTTGCGCGTAAACCCTGGGCCGAGCCCGACGCGTCGCTACTGTTGTTACAAACCGAAGACTCACCGTTCTGGGAAGAGGTCTTTGCCGGTTTTATCTACGCCAGACCTTGCGGCATCGCACAACGCTATCTCGATCGGGCCGCACACTTTATCGACGTTAACCTTACCAGCGGCAACTGTGCGCCGGGCCTGGAACAGGTCGCACTCTTTGCGTGCCTGGATAGCCTTTCGCCACAAGACCAGCATTCGATTACCCGTGCTGAGCGTTGCGCAGTACTGGGTAGCCCCGCTGTGGATGAGGCGTTTTGCTGGGTGGCGATGAAGGCAGAGGGCCCCTATCAGGAGTTTAAATCAACACTTATCGGTAAATACCAACGCTAAACACTGGCCCTGTAATAACGAGAATCTGGAATAAACGTGACGACAATGTATCCCAACCAACGGGTCAGCCCTGAGACCCTTTATGCTGCTGCGGCACTTAATCTCCTGGCCACGCCGGTTCCTGCATTTGCTCATGTCATGGAGATTGGTTGTGGATCGGCAACGAGCCTCATTATGCACGCCTGGGCTCACCCGGAGAGTATAGCTATTGGTGTGGATATTGATGGACAGGCGATCCTGAAGGGGAAGCAGTTGGTTGCAGGACTGGGTTGTCAGAATGTTGAACTGTTTGAGGCAGGGTTAGGGGATTTGCTTGCGGTCGATCCCGGCGAGTTTGATTACATCATTATCCACCAGAGTTTTGCTTTTCTGGGCAAAAGCGAGCGAGAAGCACTCTTGCAGTGGTGTCACGCGCATTTATCCATAAATGGTGTTATCGCCATAAAATGGTCTGTGCTGCCGGGAAGTTCAGCGCGTCTCGCGTTGGGTGAAGCGCTACGCTTTCACCTTGAACGGGCAGAAGCGGGCAGCGATCTGCTGGCTTCTGCCCGTGCCATGCTGAGTTTTATGCTATTAACACTGGAGGAAGGCGCGCTCAAGAACGAAGTCCTACGTGCTGAAAAAATGGACGACAACGCACTGATTCTCGCCTTCTTAACCCCGACTGACGGGGCATGTACTTTGGCTGCCTTCTGTTCACAGGCGGAACAGGTGGGTCTGCAGTATCTGGGCGATATCCTTCCGCAGTCAGAGCTAGGAAGCTATTATAATCCGACAATTGAAGAACTGCTCGAGGCCGTCAGTGCCGGAGCCAGCAGAACAATGGCACAGCAGTATCTTGACTATGCCGTGCAGCGCTCAGAACGCTTTACTCTGCTGTGTCACCTGAATAGCCACCAGCCTCCCATCAAACCGGATCTTAATCAGCTTAGAAACCTGCACTGGGCCGGAAGCTTTGTGCCGGTCGAAATGGATCCCGCAAAAGCACCGCATCAATTCAGGAACAGTAACGGTCGAATCATTCGCACCGACAACGCCGTTATTATCCGCATCATGGAATTGCTGGGTAATGTCTGGCCGATGTCCTTAAGTTTCGAGCAGCTACTGCTCAACTGCCATGCCCCTGAAACGCAGGAGGATTATCAGGATACGGTCCTGGATGCCCTCACAACGCTGTTTATGACAGGCGCGGACGGCCTCTTTTGGAGTGCGGCTCCAGGCCCCTATAACGCTGCGCAAAACGATGAGCTGGCACCGGTGGGGGGGCTGCCTTCCGAACAGCCGTTGGATGCCATCCGCATCATGAATTTGTGGGGAGAGTGGGTCTCCTTAACGCCCGACGAGTGGCGTTATCTTCAGTACGATATGAACAGAGCAGGACTGGCAAACTGGCAACACTACTCGTCGCTGAAAATTAAAGGGCTGCTGACGGGCTCTCCGGAGGCATGGAAAAAACATCTGCAGTGTTTTCTGCGTGCGGGCATGCTCGACGTACTCAAATCGCAGCTTTCGCTGCTGTTATTATTGAGCGTCGACAAGGCACAGGGGGGATTGCTGCTGAAGGGCAACGCCGAATCCGAATTAGCCGATCCTGACGTCGATGCCATTTATGCACGAGCGAACAGTCTCATTCAGGAAGGGCGATCTCAAGAAGCCCGGGAGTACGCCCGCGCATTGATGGAGAAAAAACCCGACAATATTCATGTGCTTCGCTGCTACTCAAAAACGTGCGTCTTAACCTCTGCCTGGGATGACGCTCTGGCATCGCTTTGTACGCTAATGGGATATTATTTTTCCAGCCTTGATATCTATTATGATCTCGCCACAGTACTTCAGCGCAAGCGTGAGTTTTACGGTTCGCGGCTGATTGTCCGTACTTTACTGCGCCTGAATAAAAAAAATATTGATTACTGGCTCAGTATGGCATCGCTGCACCATGCTTACGGCGATATGTCGTTGGCAGAAAAATGCTGTAGGGAAATTATGCGTTTTCAGCATCCCGGCCCAAGTTCGCTTGGACTCACCGGCATTGTCCTGAGTGACAACCATAAAATGGCAGAAGCGCGCTATTTTATGGAAAAGGCTGTTGAGCTCAGTAATTACAATTTTGGTTACTTCAGCAATTTACTTTTTGTGATGAGTCATGACGCTAGCGTGAAGGCTGAAGAGCTGCTGGAAAAGCATATCGAGTTTGGCCGTCGTACGGCGTCCTGGGCTGAAGAGACCGGGGTAAAGCTGACGCTAACTAATTCCCAGGAACCTCAGCGCAAACTTCGGCTCGGTTTTGTTTCCGGAGATTTGCGTAAACATCCGGTGGCAAATTTCCTGCTGCCATACTGGGACGCCATTAATCGCGAAAAATATGATTTGGTTGCCTATAACACGCTTTTCCTGGAAGAGGATGACGTTTATCGCCACCTGCGTCAGAGCGCTACCCTTTGGCGCCAGGTTGATGCTATCAGCGATATTGAGCTGGCGAAACTGATCGCAGAAGATGGGATTGATATTCTGTTCGATTTATCGGGCCATACCGCTTATAACCGGCTACCGGTCTTCGCTCTGCGCCCGGCACCGATCCAGATTACATGGATAGGATACCCTGGCACCACCGGGATGAAAGAGATGGATTATATTCTGCTTTCGGCGAGCCTGGCACAGTCTCCGGCCCTTGAAAAACAGCTGGTGGAAAATGCGATGTTCGTGGCGACGCGTAAGAGTTTCGAACCTCACCCGCGAAGCTCCGATATTAACCCCTTACCTGCGCTGCACAATGGTTTTATCACGTTTGGAAGCTTCAACCGGTCAAAAAAAATAAATGACCAGGTTCTGAATACGTGGGCTTCAATTTTGCACGGCTACCCTGAAAGTCGTCTCTTAATCGGTAATATGACCGATGCCGAAATGATCTCTGCCATGACGAAGCGCTTTAAACAGCGTGGAGTTTCGCAAGACAGATTACTTTTCCGTGGTCTGGTCGAACTGGACGAATACCTGGCTCTGCACCATGAAATCGATATTTTACTTGATGCCTACCCCTACAGCGGCGGAACAACGACGCATCATGGAGCCTGGATGGGCGTTCCGACAATTACAATGAATGGCCCGACCATACCCTGCCAGCAGGGAGTAGATATTATGCGTTCTTACGGGCTGGAACAGTTTATCGCTGATGATGAGGATGATTATATTTATAAGGCAATTGGCTGGCGTCAACATATTCCAGCGTTAGCTGAAATACGTCTGGGGATGCGGGATAGGATCCCGGTTAATCCCTTGCCAGATTTTAATGTTGCCGAAAATTTTGAGCGGGCGCTGCGTGAAGCATGGGAAATCTATTGTCGGGGAGAAAAGCCACATCCGTTTCTCATTGCCGAGGAGCGTTCGTGAATGGCAATCAATTATCAGGCTGCCAGTTGGGCAAAATTTAACGGTATCAATACCGAGGTACGCTATGAATGAAATTTACGTAACCAGTCCATTTTTGCCCCCTTTGGAGGAGTTTATTCCTTATCTGGAGAAAATCTGGCAAAACAAGACTCTGACAAATGGCGGGCCTTTCCACCAGCAGCTGGAAGAGGCTCTGGCGCAATACCTTGGCGTTAAACACCTTTCTCTATTCGCTAACGGTACGCTGGCGCTGCTGACGGCATTTCAGGCATTGCGTCTGAGCGGAGAGGTAATCACTACGCCGTATTCCTTTGTGGCGACCTCACACAGTTTGCTGTGGAATGGCTTAACGCCTGTCTTCGCTGATATTGATCCACGAACCTATAATATTAACCCGGATTGCATCGAAGAATTAATTACGCCAAATACCACGGCCATTTTGCCGGTCCATTGTTATGGTATCCCTTGCGACATCGACAAAATACAGAAAATTGCTGACGTCTATGGCTTACGGGTAATTTATGATGCCGCGCATGCGTTTAATGTTCGAAAAAATGATATCAGCATTCTAAACCATGGTGATTTGTCGGTACTCAGCTTCCATGCCACCAAAGTTTTTAACACCTTTGAGGGGGGGGCGATCATTTCCCAGGATCTTAAAACTAAACAGCGCATCGACTATCTAAAGAACTTTGGTTTTGCCGGTGAGACCCGCATCGTGGCACCAGGCATAAACGCCAAAATGAATGAAGTGGAAGCGGCGTTTGGTCTTCTGCAACTTAAGCATATTGATAAAGCTCTGGAAGAACGCAAAGCGATTCATCAACGCTATCGCGAGCTGTTAAAAGGACTGGAAGGATTAACGTTTGTCGACGTGCCAGACGATGTGAGCTGGAACCATGCATATTTCCCGGTGCTCATTGAGCCGAAATTTGGCATGAGTCGCGATGATGTTTATACATTATTTAAAGCTGACGGCATTCTGACTCGCCGCTATTTCTATCCATTAATTAGTTCTTTTGCGATGTACAGAGGGTTTCCTTCTTCTGCTGAAGAGCATCTGCCTGTTGCCAATGATATCGCCGACAAGGTGCTGTGCCTTCCAATTTATCCCGGATTAACGCCAGAGGATCAAGATCGCGTAGTGAATGCTCTTAGACGCGCATCTCTGTCTGGTGAGGTACCGTCTAACGAGTCGGCAATATACGCGGGGCTCGTAGTATGACCGTGATGCGCACTGCAATGATCCTGGATGCGGGTTTTGCCTCACTGCCGTTACAACAGGCCATAAAAGCGGCGGGTTTTCGTACGCTCGCCTGTAGCGGCAAAGCTCAGGATGCAGGTATGAAATATGCCAACGCGACCTGCGTGCAAAATTATGCCGATAGCAAAGCCGTACTGGCGATTGCCCGTAATGAAAAAATTACTGCGCTATCCCCCGGCGTAACCGATGTGTCCTATCTTTCAGGTTGCCGTGTGGCGGATGAGCTTGGCCTTCCAGGCTTCGACTCACCCGAAGTCAGCGATCTTCTCTTTTTGAAAGATCGCTTCAGAAAATGGGCCAGCGCCCAAGGCTACCCAATACCGCGGGCTGTAAGAAGCCCGCAGGACGCGCACTTGCTAGCATTCCCGCTGCTGGTTAAACCTGTTGATGCTTACAGTGGTATGGGGATTTCACTTATTCATCAGCCGTCAGAGCTGGATGAGGCGGTAAAAATCGCCTGCTCTGCATCGCCGGGAGGGCAGTGTGTCATTGAAACATTCTGCCAGGGAGCCCTATATAGCCATTCTGCTTTTATTCGCAATGGGCAAATTGTCTGCGAATTTTTTGTTGATGAGTTTTGCACGGTCTATCCGTGGCAGGTAAATAGCAGTTGCTTGAGCGTCAATCTCAGCGAGCTGATGCGCGACCGCATCAGCGAGTGTATGCAGGCCATTGTCAGCGATTTAGCTCTGGTGGATGGTTTGTTGCACACGCAACTCATCGCTGACGAACAGGATTTTTGGTTGATTGAAGTCACCCGCCGATGCCCAGGCGATCTCTACTCGAAATTGATTGAACTCTCGACGGGCGTAGATTATTGCCGTGAATTTGTGTTGCCCTTTATCGGCGGGGAGAGTGCGTTCCCGAATCGGCGACCGGCGCGCCAGCGATACGTTGCACGCCATACGGTCTCTTGCGAACGGCAGAGCCGATTTTTTGGCTTCAGCTACGCTCCGCTACCAGCCACGATCATTCAAACTATCCCGCTGAAAAAGCCGGGCGATGAACTCGGACCAGCACCAGAGGATCGTGCCGGACTGGTTTTTGCTGAATTTACCGAACTCAATGCCATGGCACGCTACACGCCGCAGCTAAAAAACTATTTCTCATTTAATTCATTGTAAGGACCGGATTATGCACAGGCCTCTGTCTCTCGGGTTTATCGGCGGTGGGATCAATTCTGCCATCGGTCTCACTCACAACATCGCTAGTCAAATGGACGGGCATTTTCAGCTTACGACGGGCTGCTTTAGCCGCGATACGTCGCTTAACCAGCAGACGGGTCGAGCTTGGGGGGTTAAAGACGAGGCCATTTACTCCAGCGCAGTCACATTGCTTGAAGAACAACATGCGCAGATGGATGCGGTCGTCATACTGACGCCCACACCCTCCCACCGTGAAATTATCCTGGCCTGTCTGGAGTATGGCCTGCCGGTGATCAGTGAAAAAGCGATGGTTGCAAGTGTAGCCGACGCGAAGGATATCGCCCGGCGAGTCTTCGAGATGAAAGGACAACTGTACGTCACCTATAACTACACCGGTTATCCCATGGTTCGCGAATTGCGTAATCGTCTGCTTAGCGGCGAGTTGGGCAAAATTCAGCATGTTATGGTTGAAATGCCCCAGGAAGGGTTTATTCGCAGCCGCGAGGATGGCAGCGTGCCTCAGCCTCAGGAATGGCGACGATTTGATGGGGATATTCCTACTGTTTCGCTCGACCTGGGTGTCCATGTGCACCAGCTGGTGGAGTTTCTGACGGATAAGCAAGCCGAAGATGTCTATGCGATCAACAGCACCTTTGCCCGTGTATCGGACGTTATCGATACGATTAACCTGATCTCCCGCTATAGCGACGACATGGTCTGTAACTACTGGTACGGCAAGGCCGCGCTCGGTTACCGCAATGGTTTGCGAATCCGTATATATGGGTCAGAAGGCAGCGCAGAATGGCTGCAAATGGAGCCAGAATATCTCCGACTCGCCGATCGGCATGGCAACGTGCATCTGATTGATCGAACGGCAGGGGACAACAAGGTGGCTAATCAGCCTCGCTATTGTCGTTTTAAAGCCGGGCATCCTGCCGGATTCATTGAGGCATTCGCTAACTACTACGCCGACATCGCCGCTAGTTTACGCGGTGATCCTACGGAATATAGCTTCAGTTGTGATACGGCCGTTCGCGGTCTCGAGTTTCTCGAAAAAGCGCAGCAGAGCGCCGTGACGTCTGCCAAAGTCAATTTACATCGTTAATAAAGGTTGAGCTGAGGACTACATGACATTACTCGAACAGATACAGGGCTACGATAATCATTTCTTCAAGGGCATCCGCGACATGCGCGCCAACGGACTTCCGCTGGTTCTCTATGGAGCCGGTTGCCTTGGGCAGATGACCGCGGAATTTATGTTCCGGGAAAATATGCCTCTCGATAAGGTAGCGTTAAACCGACAATACATCACTGAAGGCATGACCTTCCATGGCCTGCCGGTGGTGGCAATTGAAGACCTTATCGAACAACCCGGTAAATTTAACTGTATCGTTGCGCTGCAATACGTCCGTGATGCATTGCAACAGGAATTACGTCGCGGCGGCGCAAACGTGCTGGTTTACGATCCTGCCTTTATCGGAGTCAGCACCACGCTGTGGTATACACAGTCGTTTTGTGACGAGCATAGCGATACCCTTGAAGCCGTCTATGCCGGCCTCGCGGACGAACGTTCAAGAGAAACGCTGGTCGCGTTCCTTAAACAGCGTCTCAGCGCAACCCGCGGCTATTACCAGGCAGTATACGAGCCAGTCCACTATTTTCCTGCCGATATACTCCGCCTGCAGAATAACGAAGTGTTCATTGATTGTGGTGCCTACAATGGTGATAGCATCGGCGCGTTTATGCAGGAAGTTGCCCATCAGGGCGTTGAGATGCCGGAGAAAATTGTCGGTTTCGAACCTGATGCCGGTAATTTTTCTCAGCTTTGTGATAATACCCGACAATGGCCATTCTGCCAGCCGGTGCAAAAAGGGGTATGGGAGAATAAAACCGTGCTCTCTTTTCAATCTGGAAATGCGCTCTCTTCGCGGCTTGTGGAGCAAAGCAGCGATACGGTTACGATTGAGCTCGATAGCATTGATAATATCTTGCAGGGCGGTAAAGCCACTTTCATAAAAATGGATGTCGAAGGTGCAGAGCTCAAAGCACTCCAGGGCGCCGCGGGCACCATTCGCGCCTGGCACCCACTATTAGCGATTAGTCTTTATCATAAGCCGGAAGATCTTCTGACTATTCCACAATATATTCAATCACTCAGCGCTGATTACCATTTTTATCTTCGTGGCCACCATCCGGAACTTGCTTTTGAACTGGTTTTATATGCTGTGCCGAAATCGAGGTTATTACAGTAATAGGCAAATAAACGCCCATTTCACCCATTATTCATCCAATTGATTGCCCTCCAGAATCGGATAATCATGCCGATAACTCAACTAACGCAGGGCTGTTTATCGTGAATTCACTCTATACCGCTGAAGGTGTAATGGATAAACACTCGCTGTGGCAGCGTTATGTCCCGCTGGTGCGTCACGAAGCATTGCGCCTCCAGGTGCGCTTGCCGGCGAGCGTGGAACTCGACGATCTGCTACAGGCGGGCGGTATCGGGTTATTGAATGCAGTTGACCGATACGACGCTCTGCAAGGAACGGCATTTACGACTTACGCAGTTCAGCGTATTCGTGGTGCGATGCTGGACGAGCTGCGCAGCCGCGACTGGGTGCCGCGCAGCGTTCGCCGCAACGCGCGCGAAGTGGCGCATGCGATGGGGCAGCTGGAACAGGAACTGGGACGTAACGCAACGGAAACCGAAGTGGCGGAACGTCTTGGCATTGCTGTTGAAGAGTATCGTCAGATGTTGCTCGATACCAATAATAGCCAACTCTTCTCTTATGACGAGTGGCGAGAAGAGCATGGCGATAGCATCGAGCTGGTGACGGACGAGCACCAGCAGGAAAACCCGTTACACCATTTAATGGAAGGGAATTTACGCCAGCGCGTCATGGAGGCTATTGAAGCTCTGCCTGAACGCGAACAGCTGGTGTTGACCCTTTATTACCAGGAAGAGCTTAACCTCAAAGAGATTGGCGCTGTTCTGGAGGTGGGAGAGTCGCGGGTGAGCCAGCTGCACAGCCAGGCCATTAAACGCTTACGAACCAAGCTGGGTAAGTTATAGGTGATTGATTCACCTTAAAAATGCCGCACAACGTATTGACAACCAGGAGTTATCATGACGGTGCAGCAATCTAAAAGACGGCCTTTAAGCCGCTACCTGAAAGACTTTAAACACAGCCAGACGCATTGCGCCCACTGTAACAAGTTACTCGATCGTATCACGCTGGTTCGCCGGGGCGAAATCGTCAATAAGATTGCGATTTCGCGTCTCGACACGTTGATGGACGAAGCAGCATGGCTCGAAGAGCAAAAAGAGTGGGTGGCGCTTTGCCGTTTCTGTGGCGATCTCCACTGCAAAGAGCAAAGCGACTTCTTCGATATTATCGGCTTCAAGCAGTTCCTGTTTGAACAAACGGAGATGAGCCACGGCACCGTTCGCGAATATGTCGTTCGCCTGCGACGCCTTGGGCAACATCTGACCGTAAACAATATTTCTCGCGATCTGCTGAAAACCGGTTATCTGGATGAAAATCTGGAGCCGTGGCTGCCTGCGACCAGCACCAACAACTACCGAATTGCGCTGCGCAAGTATGCGCAATACAAGGTACAAATGCCGGGTGCCATAAAGCAGAAAGCCCACGCCGGAACAACTTCTGATATATATTAAAAAAGAATAAGATGTAGCGCAGTCGCCTTTGACGTGGCAGGCGATTTCTCTACACTACGTAAAAATTCCACTATATCGGGGTATTTATGAAATTTGCACTTCTGGGTCGTCAGGCGCTGATGGGTGTTATGGCCGTTGCGCTGGTTGCGGGCATGAGCGTGAAAACGTTCGCCGCAGAAAACCTGCTGAATAAAGTAAAAGAGCGCGGTACGCTGCTGGTCGGGCTGGAAGGAACCTATCCTCCGTTCAGCTTCCAGGGCGATGACGGTAAGCTGACCGGTTTTGAAGTGGAGTTTGCTGAAGAGCTGGCGAAGCACCTCGGCGTTAAAGCGTCACTGAAACCGACCAAATGGGACGGTATGCTGGCGTCGCTGGATTCCAAACGTATTGATGTGGTGATTAATCAGGTAACCATTTCTGACGAGCGTAAGAAGAAATATGACTTCTCTACGCCGTACACCGTGTCCGGTATTCAGGCGCTGGTGAAGAAAGGCAACGAAGGCTCCATCAAAACGGCTGCGGATCTGAAAGGGAAGAAAGTCGGTGTCGGTCTGGGTACCAATTACGAAGAGTGGCTGCGCCAGAACGTGCAGGGCGTGGATATCCGTACCTATGATGATGACCCGACGAAATACCAGGATCTGCGCGTGGGCCGTATCGACGCCATTCTGGTTGACCGCCTGGCCGCGCTGGATCTGGTGAAGAAAACCAACAATACCCTGGCGGTAGCGGGTGATGCGTTCTCTCGTCAGGAATCCGGCGTTGCCGTTCGTAAAGGTAACGAAGACCTGGTCAAAGCGATTGATTCCGCGATTGCTGACATGCAAAAAGACGGCAGCCTGAAGGCGCTCTCCGAGAAGTGGTTCGGTGCAGACGTCACCAAATAAGTCTTTTGACGTAAAAAAAGGCGCTTTTAAAAGCGCCTTTTTTATTTCTTACGCGTCTGCGTGCATAATGAAAAATATCACATTTTGTCTGAGTTACCGGAGAACCCATGCCACTACAGAATTTAACGCGCTTTCCCCGCCTGGAGTTTATCGGCGCGCCAACGCCGCTGGAGTACCTGCCGCGATTTTCTGATTATTTAGGCCGCGATATTTTTATTAAGCGTGATGACGTGACGCCGATGGCGATGGGGGGCAATAAGCTGCGCAAGCTGGAGTTTCTGGCGGCCGACGCACTGCGCGAAGGCGCGGATACGCTCATTACCGCCGGGGCTATCCAGTCCAACCACGTTCGTCAGACGGCGGCAGTGGCGGCAAAGCTCGGACTCCACTGCGTGGCATTGCTGGAAAACCCGATTGGCACGCGGGCAGAAAACTATCTCACCAACGGTAACCGCCTGCTGCTGGACCTGTTTAACGTGCAGGTTGAGATGGTGGATGCGTTGACCAACCCGGCCGCTCAGCTTGACGAGCTGGCGACGCGTCTGGAAGCGCAGGGTTTCCGCCCCTACGTTATCCCCGTCGGCGGCTCGAACGCCCTGGGCGCGCTGGGGTATGTGGAAAGTGCGCTGGAAATCGCGCAGCAGTGCGAGGGCGCGGTGAGCCTCTCCTCCGTGGTTGTCGCGTCCGGCAGCGCGGGCACGCATGCCGGGCTGGCGGTGGGGCTGGAACAACTGCTGCCGGACGTCGAGCTGATTGGCGTGACGGTGTCCCGCAGCGTCGCGGACCAGAAGCCAAAAGTGGTCACTTTACAGCAGGCGGTAGCCGCGCAGCTCGAGCTGAAGGCAAAGGCCGATATTCTGCTCTGGGACGACTATTTTGCGCCGGGTTACGGTACGCCTAACGAAGAGGGCATGGAAGCGGTGAAGCTGCTGGCGCGCCTCGAGGGGATACTGCTCGATCCGGTCTATACCGGCAAAGCGATGGCCGGACTGATTGACGGCATTGCGCAGAAACGCTTTAAGGATGAAGGGCCGATTTTATTTGTCCATACCGGCGGGGCGCCTGCGCTGTTTGCCTACCATCCTCATGTCTAAAAATCAGGTCGAAAAATAATAATGCAAGAAAGTATTCAACTGGTTATTGATTCTCTGCCGTATCTGCTGAAAGGTGCGGTATTTACGTTACAGCTCAGTATCGGCGGGATGTTCTTCGGCCTGGTGCTGGGATTTGTGCTGGCACTAATGCGCATGTCACCCGTCCTGCCGGTACGCTGGCTGGCGCGTTTTTATATCTCCGTGTTTCGCGGCACGCCGCTTATCGCCCAGCTCTTTATGATTTACTACGGTTTGCCGCAGTTTGGTATCGAGCTGGATCCGATTCCGGCAGCGATGATTGGTTTGTCGCTCAATACCGCGGCGTACACCTCAGAAACCCTGCGAGCAGCGATCTCCTCCATTGACAAAGGGCAGTGGGAGGCGGCGGCCAGTATCGGGATGACGCCATGGCAGACGCTGCGTCGGGCCATTCTGCCGCAGGCGGCACGCGTGGCGCTTCCACCGCTGAGTAACAGCTTCATTAGCCTGGTTAAAGATACGTCCCTGGCGGCAACGATTCAGGTACCGGAACTGTTCCGTCAGGCGCAGCTCATTACTTCGCGCACGCTTGAAGTCTTTACCATGTATCTGGCCGCCTCGCTGATTTACTGGGTGATGGCGACGGTGCTGTCTGCTCTACAAAACTACTTCGAAAACCAGCTTAACCGCCAGGAGCGTGATCCAAAATGAGTGCTATCGACGTCAAAAACCTGGTGAAAAAATTCCACGGTCAAACGGTGCTCCACGGTATCGATCTTGAAGTCGAGCAGGGTGAAGTGGTGGCGATTATCGGACCGAGCGGTTCGGGAAAGACGACGCTGCTGCGCAGTATTAACCTGCTAGAACAGCCGGAAGGCGGCACCATTCGGGTAGGGGACATAACGATTGATACCGGGAAATCCATTAGTCAGCAGAAAGGGTTAATTCGCCGCCTGCGCCAGCATGTCGGCTTCGTTTTCCAGAACTTTAACCTCTTCCCGCACCGTACGGTGCTGGAGAACATCATCGAAGGACCGGTTATCGTTAAAGGTGAGCCAAAAGAGGAAGCGACTGCGCGGGCTCGTGAACTGCTCGCCAAAGTTGGGCTGGCGGGGAAAGAGACCAGCTATCCGCGCCGTCTGTCTGGCGGACAACAGCAGCGTGTGGCGATAGCGCGCGCGCTGGCTATGCGCCCTGACGTGATCCTTTTTGATGAACCGACCTCTGCGCTCGATCCGGAACTGGTGGGTGAGGTGCTGAACACCATTCGCCAGCTGGCGCAGGAAAAACGGACGATGGTGATCGTGACGCACGAAATGAGCTTTGCACGCGATGTTGCTGACAGAGCCATCTTCATGGATCAGGGGCGGATTGTGGAGCAGGGGCCGGCGAAAAGCCTGTTCGCTAACCCTCAACAGCCGCGAACCCGTCAGTTCCTTGAAAAATTCCTTATGCAGTAGCATTTTCGCACTAATTTGCTCCAGAAATTTAGGCTGGAGCAAATTATTCTCCCTTCGGGGGCTGTCGTTTGTTTTTTTATTCCATCCAGCTCGGAAAAACCTTATCAATAGCAAAGTTAATTGTGCTATTGCCGATATTTTGTAGTTAGAAAAAAGTTTTATGTGTTAGGTTATATTCACCATAATAATGATTATTTTTTCAGAGGCTTCATTTAGTAAGTATGAAGGATTCAGACTTTTTCACCTGGCGACGGGATTGCTCCCTCCGGTTTCAGGAATTGACCTGTGTCGACGAGGTATATCAGGAATTACAGCGACAAACTCAGACGCTTGAATTCGATTGTTACGCGCTCTGCGTGCGCCATCCCGTGCCGTTTACCCGGCCTAAGATCTCTGTGCATACCACTTACCCAAAGCAGTGGATGGCGCAATATCAGTCCGCGAACTATTTCGCTATTGATCCCGTCTTAAAACCAGAGAATTTCATTCAGGGTCATTTACCTTGGACAGACGCATTATTCGCGGACGCGCAGGAATTATGGCACAGCGCGCAGGACCACGGTTTACGCGAGGGAATAACACAGTGTCTGATGTTGCCTAATCATGCGCTTGGCTTCCTGTCTGTTTCTCGTACTAGTGTACTGGAAGGGCCTTTTGCCCGTGAGGAAATAGAACTGCGGTTGCAAATGCTGGTGCAAATGGCCTTAACTTCTCTGGTGCGTTTTGAAGATGAGATGGTCATGCCACCCGAAATGAAATTCAGCAAACGCGAGCGCGAAATTCTGAAATGGACTGCGGAAGGGAAGACGTCAGCGGAAATAGCGATCATTCTCTCTATCTCTGAGAATACCGTTAACTTCCATCAGAAAAATATGCAGAAGAAATTCAATGCGCCTAACAAAACCCAGATTGCGTGTTACGCGGCGGCAACGGGGCTGATCTGACAGGATAATACGTTCTGCGTGACAGACGAGGGAACGGCTGAATGCACTGCATCCAGCCGTTTTTTGTTACTGGCGGTAGGCTTGTTTGATTTGCTTAACGGTGTTAGCAAATACCGCAGATTCAGCCTGGTCTTCCATCTCCGCGATTTGTTTTTCCATTTTAATGATCACACGACCGGCATCAGCCTGGCCCATCGCCTGCAGCATCAACGTTAGCAATGCTTTCAGGCAGTTTACTTCCTGTGCCAGTTCCTGGTTATTCTCCGCAGTGGCAAATTCAGGTGTGCTCATTTATTTTCCTCATTATTAAACGGCGCTAAAGCGCGACGACGAAAGTCAAGGCGGCGGAGTATACCACAAGCTGAAGCAAAAAATGCAGTGGTTGTTTTTTGTACTTTTACGTGGATGTTTAATTGCGTAAACAGAACGTACCGGTAAACTTAACCGCCGTTAAAGGCTATTAATTGTTTATGCCCGGCACGCTTGCCGTTAATTATTGTTACAAAAATTTGAGATCTGTTTTTTTGCAGGAAAAGCCTGCAAGTTTTTTGTAACTTTTTGAATACAGATGCTTAAAAAAAGCTGCAAAAGCCCTGAATGCATGGTCTCTCTTTCCACGGACTGTACAGCCTAATTTCCAAAAACGAGAGCAAAATCGAATAGCCGGTTTTTTAACGTTTTAATCTTGCGAGGAAAACCGTTAATATAAACCAAATTATCACTCAGTAGCGTTATCCCTATTCTGGAGACATTTCCTTTGATCAACGTCCTTCTTGTTGATGACCACGAACTGGTGCGCGCAGGGATACGACGCATTCTTGAAGATATTAAAGGTATTAAAGTTGCCGGTGAAGCGTGCTGCGGCGAAGATGCGGTAAAATGGTGCCGCACAAACTCGGCCGATGTGGTACTGATGGATATGAACATGCCCGGTATCGGTGGTCTTGAAGCAACACGCAAAATCGCGCGTACCTTTGTTGATACCAAAGTCATCATGCTGACCGTGCATACCGAAAACCCACTGCCCGCTAAAGTGATGCAGGCGGGCGCAGCGGGCTACCTGAGTAAAGGTGCTGCGCCGCAGGAAGTCGTCAATGCAATCCGTTCCGTGTTTGCCGGACAGCGCTACATTGCATCCGACATTGCTCAGCAGATGGCGCTGAGTCAGATCGAGCCCGAGAAAACCGAATCACCGTTTGCCAGTTTGTCCGAGCGTGAATTGCAGATTATGCTGATGATCACCAAAGGTCAGAAGGTAAATGAGATCTCGGAACAGCTGAATCTTAGCCCGAAAACGGTGAACAGCTATCGTTACCGGATGTTCAGTAAACTTAACATTCATGGCGACGTTGAACTGACGCACCTGGCCATTCGGCACGGTTTGTGTAATGCGGAGACGTTGTTAAGTCAGTGAGTGATGTGTTCGATTCAAAAGCATTTCTGAAAACCGTAACCAGCCAGCCTGGCGTCTATCGCATGTATGACGCTGGCGGTACGGTTATCTACGTGGGGAAGGCAAAAGATCTTAAAAAACGCCTCTCCAGCTATTTTCGCAGTAACCTGGCCTCCCGTAAGACCGAAGCGCTGGTCTCACTCATTCAGAATATTGATGTCACCGTCACGCACACCGAGACAGAAGCGCTGCTGCTTGAGCACAACTATATTAAGCTCTACCAGCCGCGCTATAACGTCCTGCTGCGTGATGATAAATCCTACCCGTTTATTTTTCTGAGCGGCGACACCCATCCGCGCCTCGCCATGCACCGCGGTGCAAAACACGCTAAGGGCGAATACTTCGGGCCGTTCCCTAACGGCTATGCCGTGCGTGAAACGCTGGCGCTGCTGCAAAAAATCTTCCCGATCCGCCAGTGTGAAAACAGCGTTTACCGTAACCGCTCGCGCCCGTGCCTGCAGTACCAGATTGGACGCTGCCTGGGGCCCTGCGTGGAAGGGCTGGTAAGTGAAGAAGAGTATGCCCAGCAGGTGGATTATGTGCGCCTGTTCTTAGCCGGAAAAGACGATCAGGTCTTAACGCAGCTGATCGCGCGGATGGAAAAAGCCAGCGCCGCACTTGAGTTCGAAGAGGCCGCGCGTATCCGCGACCAAATCCAGGCGGTGCGCAGAGTCACTGAGAAACAGTTTGTCTCGAATACCGGTGACGATCTTGACGTCATCGGCGTAGCCTTTGACGCCGGGATGGCCTGCGTGCACGTGCTGTTTATTCGCCAGGGCAAAGTGCTCGGCAGCCGCAGCTATTTCCCGAAAGTGCCCGGTGGTACAGAACTGGGTGAAGTGGTGGAAACCTTTGTCGGCCAGTTCTATCTGCAGGGAAGCCAGATGCGCACGCTGCCTTCTGAGATCCTGCTCGATTTTAACCTTGACGATAAAACCCTGCTGGCCGATTCGCTCTCTGAACTGGCGGGCCGTCGGGTCAATGTACAAACCAAACCGCGCGGCGATCGCGCGCGTTATCTGAAGCTGGCGCGAACCAACGCGGCGACGGCACTCACCACTAAGCTGTCGCAGCAGTCGACGGTGCACCAGCGCTTAGCGGCCCTGGCGACGCTGCTGAAGCTTCCGGAAGTGAAACGGATGGAGTGTTTCGACATCAGTCACACGATGGGGGAACAGACGGTGGCGTCTTGCGTGGTGTTTGATGCGAATGGCCCACTGCGCGCCGAGTATCGCCGCTATAACATCACCGGGATCACGCCGGGCGATGACTATGCGGCCATGAATCAGGTGTTGCGTCGTCGCTATGGTAAAGCCATAGAGGAGAGCAAAATCCCGGATGTGATCCTGATTGACGGTGGGAAAGGGCAGCTCGGCCAGGCGAAAGCGGTATTTGAATCGCTTGATGTCAGCTGGGACAAAAACCATCCGCTGCTGCTGGGTGTCGCAAAAGGGGCCGATCGTAAGGCCGGTCTGGAGACACTGTTCTTCGAGCCGGAAGGCGAGGGCTTCAGCCTGCCACCGGACTCCCCGGCGCTGCACGTCATCCAGCATATTCGCGATGAATCACACGATCATGCCATCAGCGGTCACCGCAAAAAACGGGCGAAGGTGAAAAATACCAGTAGCCTGGAAACGATTGAAGGCGTGGGGCCAAAACGTCGCCAGATGCTGCTGAAATATATGGGCGGATTGCAAGGATTACTCAACGCCAGCATGGAGGAAATTGCAAAAGTGCCGGGTATTTCGCAAGGGCTGGCAGAAAAGATCTACTACTCGTTGAAACATTGAGGGCTCTGTAGCAACATAGAGCTAAATTTTACTGACAACAAATAGTTACCGTCACTATGCAATATAATATCCCTACGTTGCTCACTCTCTTTCGTGTTGTACTCATCCCGTTCTTTGTACTGGCATTTTACCTGCCGGTTGTCTGGGCACCCTTTGCCTGCGCGTTGATCTTCCTTATCGCAGCGGTAACAGACTGGTTTGATGGCTACCTGGCGCGCCGCTGGAATCAAAGCACCCGTTTCGGCGCCTTCCTCGATCCGGTGGCGGACAAAGTGATGGTCGCGATCGCCATGGTGCTCGTGGCCGAGCACTATCATACCTGGTGGGTGACGCTGCCTGCGGCAACCATGATCGGCCGCGAGATCATTATCTCTGCGCTGCGCGAGTGGATGGCGGAACTGGGGAAACGCAGCAGCGTGGCGGTCTCCTGGATTGGTAAAGTGAAAACGACGGCGCAGATGGCGGCGCTGGTCTGGATGCTCTGGCGTCCGAACGCCTGGGTTGAGTGGGCGGGGATTGGCCTCCTGTGGGTGGCGGCAGTGCTGA
The DNA here is from genome assembly GCF_000762975.1 of Enterobacter sp. UCD-UG_FMILLET. NCBI lineage: Bacteria > Pseudomonadati > Pseudomonadota > Gammaproteobacteria > Enterobacterales > Enterobacteriaceae > Enterobacter > Enterobacter sp. UCD-UG_FMILLET. Next base: position 218,644 of record NZ_JRJC01000036.1, on the reverse strand, counting down.
CGTTGTGGTCAATGCTGCAATATTTGAACGCTGCGCGCGGGGATTTGCTGGATCAGTGATCGTTTCGCCGTAATTTTCAGCAAACGATCCAGGGATGCAAAAAATAACGTTGACTCATAACGTCATATCAGTAGAATGCAACGCATCGAACGGCGGCACAGCAAGCCGGACGATAATGAAATCAAGTGGTTAGATGTTTACTTGATGACATGCGGGAATAGCTCAGTTGGTAGAGCACGACCTTGCCAAGGTCGGGGTCGCGAGTTCGAGTCTCGTTTCCCGCTCCAGATTAAAGACATGCGCAGTAGCGGGTGTCAGTTTGAAAAGTTTTACGGCGCGTTAGCAAAGCGGTTATGTAGCGGATTGCAAATCCGTCTAGTCCGGTTCGACTCCGGAACGCGCCTCCACTTTCTTCCCGAGCCCGGATGGTGGAATCGGTAGACACAAGGGATTTAAAATCCCTCGGCGTTCGCGCTGTGTGGGTTCAAGTCCCACTCCGGGTACCATGGGAAACAAAGAATAATCAAAGCAATAAGCAGTGTCGTATAAACCACCGAAAGGTGGTTTTTTTGTGCCTGAAATCCGCCAGTCAAACCCCGCCCAGATACGCCTTCCTCACCTCCTGATTTCCCAGCAGCTCTTCGCCGCTGCCGCTCAACCGGATCTGCCCGTTCACCATCACATACCCACGGTCGGAAAGCTTCAGCGCGTGATGCGCATTCTGCTCCACCAGAAAGATGGTCATGCCGTTGCGGGCCAGCTCGCGCAGCGTCTGGAAGATCTGTTTCACCACAATCGGGGCTAAGCCCAGGCTGGGTTCATCCAGCAGCAGCAGCTTAGGACGGCTCATCAGCGCCCGGGCGATCGCCAGCATCTGCTGCTCCCCACCGGACATGGTCATCGCGCGTTGCTTGCGCCGCTCTTTAAGGCGAGGGAAGAGGTCAAACATGGTTTGCATATCCTCAGCGGCAAACTGGCTGCCGATGGGGATGGTCCCCATCAGCAGGTTCTCTTCAACGGTCATATCCGGGAAGATTCGTCTGCCTTCCGGCGCCTGCGCAATGCCGCCGGACGCGACGTAGTGGGTGGATTTATGGCTGATATCTTCACCACTAAACAGGATCTGCCCGCTGCGGATACGGGGCTGGCCGAAGATAGACATCAGCAATGTCGATTTGCCCGCGCCGTTTGCGCCAATCAGCGCCACGGTTTCCCCCTTATTCACCTCGAGTGAGACATGCTTCAGCGCCTGAATGACGCCGTAAAACACATCCACCTCGCGAAATGCCAGCAGCGGTTCGCTCATAGGGTGACCTCGCTTTCATCCGTACCTAGGTAGGCGGCAATGACCTTTTCATCATGCTGGATCTGCTCGGGTTTTCCCCTGGCAATAACATCCCCGTGGTCGAGCACGATAATGTCGTCCGAAATTTCCATCACCATCCCCATATCATGCTCAATCAGTAATACCGTGATGTCATGATGATCCCGCAGAAAACGAATAATGCTGCTGAGCTTATGCGTTTCAACCGGGTTCAGCCCGGCGGCGGGTTCATCCAGACAGATCATTTCCGGCCCGGTGCACATTGCTCGCGCAATTTCCAGACGCCGCTGCTGGCCGTACGACATCTCTCCCGCCAGGCGGTTGGCGCACTCCACCAGATCCACCACTTCCAGCCAGTAGAAGGCCCTGTCCAGGGCGTCGCTTTCCGCCCGCCGGTATGCCGGCGTATTTAAGATTCCGGCGAGCAGATTGCGGTTAACGCACATATGCTGCGCGACCAGCAGGTTTTCCACGACCGACATCTCGCGAAAAAGACGGATATTTTGGAACGTGCGCGCCAGCCCTGCGCGGTTGACCAGATGCGTTCCGCCGAACATTTTGTAGAACAGACGCTGCCCGAACTGCGCGGGGTTAATCCAGTCACCCGGCTGGAATTTTTGTCCGAGGACCTGAATAACGTTGGTCGTTTTGTTGCGGGTATTAAATAAAATGTTGCCGCCGGAGGCTCTGTAGAAGCCCGTCAGACAGTTAAACACGGTAGTTTTTCCCGCCCCGTTTGGCCCAATCAGGGCGGTAATTGAGCCGCGCTGTACGTCCAGATTGACGTCGTTTAGCGCCTTAATCCCGCCGAAGTGCATCATCAGATGTTCAACGCGCAATATCGTTCCGTTCATGGCGCTACGCCCTTACGCACGGCAAACCCGCTGCGGTTAATGCGGATCAAACCGCGTGGACGCCAGATCATCATCACCACCATGAGCATGCCAAACAGCAGGACGCGGTACTCGGCAAAACTGCGCAGCAGTTCCGGCGTGACCGTGAGCACAAAGGCGGCAAGCACCACGCCTAGCGTAGAGCCCATACCGCCCAGCACCACAATGGCGAGGATCAGCGCCGATTCAAAGAAGGTAAAGGAGGTGGGATTCACGAACCCCTGATAGGTGGCGAAGAACACTCCGGCAATGCCCGCGGTCGAGGCGCCCAGCGTAAAGGCCGACAGCTTAACCAGAACATGATTTAACCCCATTGATCGGCACGCTATTTCGTCTTCACGCAGGGCTTCCCACGCCCGACCAATCGGCATCCGCGTCAGGCGGTGCTTGATATAGAGCACCAGCATCACCACCAGGAACAGCACCGCGTAGATAAAAATAAACTTCATGTTCGGGTTGTAGGTCAGGTGGAAAAATTCGTGGAAGGGCACGCCGCCTTCTTTCGCGCGTCGCCCAAATTCCAGGCCGAAAAAGGTGGGGGGAGGGGCCGAGACGCCGTTTGGGCCGCCGGTGAAGGTCAACCAGTTGTTCAGTATCAGGCGAATGATCTCCCCGAACCCGAGGGTGACGATGGCCAGATAGTCACCGTGCATGCGCAGTACCGGGAAGCCGAGCAGGGCGCCTGCGGCGGCGGCCATGATGGCCGCCAGCGGCAGCATGCTCCAGAAGCCTAAGCCGAGATACTGGTATCCCAGCGCCAGACCGTAAGCGCCAATTGCGTAGAACGCGACATATCCCAGATCCAGCAGGCCGGCCAGACCCACGACGATATTCAGCCCCAGGCCGAGAAGCACGTAGATCAGCCCGAGAATGGCGACGGTCAGCACATATTTAGTGGCGACAAATGGAAAGCAAATCGCAAGAGCAATCACCAGAGGAATAATCCAGCGCATGCGGCTTTTATATTCCGGCGGCCGGACATATACGCCCGCGCTATCGGCTTCGAAGCGCGCCTGAAAACGGGCGCCCGCGGCGGTACCTAAAAAAGCGCTCAACAGAAAACGCCCGAGCATGACGGTGCCGACCATCCAGGCCAGCCGCTGCCCGGCGAAGTTAAAGCTGTATCCGTCCAGCACCACGCCCGCAATGGGGCCGAAAATAATCAGCGCAATCAGCCCGGAAAAAATCGCGTCCTGGATGCAGCGTTTAAGTGAAAAACCGTGTGATGTCATCATTCTCTCCCTCACACTTTGGCCACAATCGGGCGCCCAAGCAGCCCCTGAGGACGGAAAATCAGGATCATGACCAGCAGGCCAAACGAGAAGACGTCTTTATAGTCCGAATTCACCATGCCCGAGAACTGGGCTTCCGCCACTCCCAGGATAAGGCCACCGAGCATGGCGCCGGGGAGGGAACCGATGCCGCCGAGCACCGCTGCAGTAAAGGCTTTAATGCCGATCACGAACCCGACGTAGAAATCAAAGGTGCCGTAATTCATGGTGATCAACACCCCCGCCAGACCAGCCATCGCCGCGCCGATGACAAAGACCAGCGAAATAATCCGGTCGGTGTTAATCCCCAGAATGGAGGCCATCTTACGATCCTGCTGGACCGCGCGGCACATCCGGCCCAGCCGGGTATGGTTGATAACCCAGGTGAGCACCAGCATCCCGGCAAACGAGGCAACCAGGATAAACACTTTGGTGTAGGTTATCTGCACGAACCCGTCGCCCAGATGCAGGCGAATCACCCCGTCCAGCATGGTTGGCACCCCTTGCTGACGCGGACCCTGGCTCAGCTGCGCGTAGTTTTGCAGGATAAGCGACATTCCGATGGCGGAGATCAGCGGTGCCAGGCGCGTGGAGTTGCGCAGCGGCTTGTAGGCGATACGTTCGATGGTCCAGCCGTACACCCCGGTGACCACGATGGTGAACACCAGCGTCCCAAGGATCAGCAGCGGGAACGACTGCAGACCGAAGAACGAGAGCAGCGCCAGGCCGATGGCGCAGAGATAGGCGGAAATCATATACACTTCGCCGTGGGCGAAGTTGATCATCCCAATAATGCCGTACACCATGGTGTAGCCGATGGCGATTAAACCGTATACGGAGCCCAGCGTTAAGCCATTAATTAACTGTTGCAGGAAGAATGTACTCATCTTAGCGCGCTCGTTTTATAGGCTGCGCGAAGCGCGCAGCCTGATGTTTATTACGCGCCGGCGGGCAAACCCGCCGACGTTGAGCGTGACTCCGTCCCGTTACTGCACTTCCTTATATTTTCCTTTGTCGTCCCACTGGTAAACCACGTAGTCAGACACTTTCAGATCGCCTTTGCTGTCCCAGGCTTTTTTGCCCATCACCGTGTCGACGGAATTGGCTTTCAGCCACTCGCTGGCTTTGGCAGAGTCCTTGCCACCGGTGGCCTTGAAGGCCGCGGCTATGGCCTGTACGGAGGCATAGGAGTAAAGGGTGTAACCTTCCGGCTCGAATTTACCAGCGCGGAATTTCTCGATAACCGCTTTACCGTCCGGGATAAGGCGCGGATCTTTACCGAAGGTCATGTAAATGCCGTTGGTGTATTGCGGGCCACCCGCGGCGGTCACCATCTCTTCGTTGACAATACAGTCGCCGGAGAAGAATTTCGCCTGCACGCCCTGTTCACGCATCTGGCGAACCAGCGGGCCGGCTTCCGGGTGACAGCCACCGAAGAATACGACGTCCGGTTTTTGCGCGCCGATCTTGGTCACCAGCGCGTTAAAGTCTTTTTCACCGCGGGATAACCCTTCATACATCACATCCTGAACCCCGCGTTTAGCCAGCGCCGCTTTGGTGGCGTCAGCCAGGCCCTGACCATAGGTGTCTTTATCGTGAATGATGACCACGCGTTTGGCTTTCAGCTTGTCGATGATGAAGTCGCTGGCAACCTGACCCTGCTGGTCATCGCGTCCGCACATGCGGAACATATCGCTCATGCCGCGTTCGGTGATCAGCGGGTTAGTTGAGCCTGGGGTGATGGCGATAATCCCCGCATCGCTGTACACCTCGGAGGCGGGCATGGTGGAAGAGGAGCAGAAATGGCCGACCACGGCGTTGACTTTATCCTGGTCAACTAAACGGTTGGCGACGGCGACGGCCTGCTTGGGCTCGCAGGCGTCATCCCCCTGAACCAGTTTGATCTTCTCGCCGTTAATGCCGCCTGCGGCATTAATGTCTTCAGCAGCCTGCGTTGCGCCATGCCAGTACTGATCGCCATAGGTCGCATTGGGACCCGTGAACGGCCCGGCCACGCCAATCACAATATCTGCCCGGGCGGAAAACGCCGTCACCAGGCAACCGGCCAACACAAGAGAAAGAGGAGTTCTGATAAATTTCAGCGACATTATTATGTTCCTTAGCAAAGAGGTTTTTGCACCACGGCGTAAACCCGAACGCCCGACGGCGCAGCCAATCCGAAACACGAGCAAGAACAAAATGCACTAAACGAACAAGATACAGATGGCATCCTGCATATTACGGCGAGATTTCCCTGCACAGAGGCGCACGAAGAACGTTAAGCAAAAACGTTGCCAGAATGGTTAACCCATTGACGAGCTTGCGACATGTTTGAGTATAGAGCGCCGCGTTATGCCGCCTTGCGGGAGGAGAAGAAATTACAGCGGAGATCACATATCGTTAACAATAAAGCCCATAAGTTGTGCAAAGGTCACGGTTTGCACGTTTTTGCAGCAATAAAGACCTAAACTTCAGCCCGGAGAGGCGTGAGATATGTGTTAGGATCGTTTCCTTTTTTGCAGGAGTATCAGCGATGACTGAAGGCCCATTGAATGAAAGCGAGATGGCGTGGCTTGAAGAGACGTTAATGTCTTACGGTCATGATGACGCGTCCGTGATTGACGTGTCCGAACTGGACGGCATGCTTACCGCAGTGCTTTCCGGTCCTGTTGTCGTTGAGCCAGATGCCTGGCTGGTGGCGGTGTGGGGTGGCGAGAAGTACATTCCGCGCTGGAAAAACGATCGTGAGATGAACCGTTTTATCGATCTCTGCTTTAAGCACATGAACGATATTGCCGAGCGCCTGAGCGAGTACCCGGATCAGTTTGAACCGATGTTCGGTTATAACGACGTGGACGGTGAGAGCTATACTGTGGTGGAAGAGTGGTGCTATGGCTATATGCGCGGCGTGGCGCTGACGGACTGGTCAGCCTTGCCGGAAGCCCTTAAGGCCGATCTTGACGTGATTGCCCTGCACGGGACGGAAGAGAACAGCGAGAAGCTGGATGAACTGTCCGAAGAGGAGTACATCGCCAGCATCGAAAGCATCCAGCCTGCGGCGCTGCGCCTGTATAACTACTGGGTAAACAACCCGCAGCAGCCGGAAGCGAAGAAGCCGACGGTGAACGGCACGAAGGTCGGGCGTAACGATCCGTGTCCTTGCGGCAGCGGGAAGAAGTTTAAGAGCTGCTGTTTGCACTGAAACATTTTTGTGGCTTTGGTTCGTTCACCTTAAGACCAGTAGAAGGTAATACGTTCTTAACCTGTGAACGAGATAAGGGGCCGTCGAGGCCCCTTATATGGCAAGGCGTATCAGACCGTGAATAAGCTGAATGTCTATTGTTGCTCATCGAATATCTTTGATCTCTACACCCCGAAGTGCTTAGTTGTATTCTTGGATTGTCATATATCTTTCTGGTATTTATTTTATCTTTTCATTTAATTCATGAATGTTTATTTTGCGTTTATTTGTGCGTTGAATAAATTAAATCCTTTATCCCTTTCTGTGAAATAAGGTTTTAATGTTCGGTCTCCAGGCGTATATTTTGATTAATCTTATCGGTTGATCAAAAGGATAATTGACGATGGCAGGACAATCAGACACGGTTCAATATCAGGATACACTTAATCGTTATTTACTTTATTTTCCCAGAAATAAAACCGTTTTATCTGATGTTCTCTCGTTTTGCGGGGAAGAAGAACTCAGTAAACCTTATCGTTATACTATTCGCTTTACCAGCCCAACACCGAACATCGCGGTTAAAGACGTCCTTAACCAGATGGCCGAGTTTATTCTGCGTGCCCCGAATCCGAGAGCAGGCTGGCATCATCAGGATCCCTGGCTGCCGGTGCGGCAGATAAATGGCGTAATCACGTCATTTTCCCGTCTGAAGTCGTCCGCCGATGAAACGCTGTATGAATGTGTGCTGGAGCATGAACTGGCGCTGATGGACCGAAATTACCGTTCGGCCGTGTACATGGACATGACCGTGCCTGAGCTCGTCACGAAGTTAATGAAGGACAGCGGGTATTTTCAGGGTTACAACATCGATTTCGACCAGCTGGGCTTCAGCTATCCGCTGCGGGAAATGGTTATCCAGTGGAAAGAAACCGATCTTCAGTTTATCCGCCGCCTGCTGGCCGAAGTCGGGATCTGGTTTCGCTTTGAAAATCACGACAAGGTACCGGCCGAAACGGTGGTGATTTTTGGTGACGGGGGCCGTCGCTACGTTTTCAGCGATAAAAAGCTGCCATACGTCCGTCATTCGGGCATGACCAGTCATGAAGAGTACGTTACCGAGCTCGAAGAGCGCTACCAGCTCATTCCCGAAAACGTGCTGGTCCGCACCTACAACTATCGCGATCCGTTTTCTCCGCAGGCGGATAAAACCCTTACCGACAACGACATTCCTGACGGGATAACCCGCGGCAAACAGTACCACTACGCCGATCATTTTCTGAGTGAAGGCGACTTTTATGGACAGGAGGCGGAAACGGCTACGTTTTACGCGCGCCTGCGCTATGAGCGTCTGCTGAACAATCAGAACGTGCTGGGGCTGACGACCAGCGATCCGGAACTGCTGCCGGGCGTGATGTTTAACCTGACAGGAGATATTCCTGCCGGGTTTAAGCCCGGATTCGTTGTCACCACGATGACGCTCTCCGGCAGCCGCGCGGAGCACTATCGCGCCGTCCTGAAGGGCATTCCCTATCTGCACGGCTACAGCTACCGTCCGGACTATCTGCCGCGTCCGGTGATAGCCGGAACCGTGCCCGGCCGCGTGGCGGCCATTAATCGCGATCCCACGTATGCTGGCGTCGATGCGCAGGGCCGCTACCGCGTGAAGTTTGATTTTGACCTTGATGAAAAACGTGACGGCTTTGAAAGTGCGCTGATGCGTCTGGGCAGACCGTACGGCGGGGATGTGTTTGGGTTTCACTTCCCGCTGCTGGACGGGACGGAGGTGGCAGTCGCCTTTGAAGGCGGCGACCCGGACAGGCCGTATATCGCGCACGTCATGCATGACGGCAGCCATCCGGATTTGGTCACAAACCGCAACGATACCCGCAACGTGATCCGCATGGCCGCCTCGAACAAAATCCGCCTTGAGGACCGCCGGGGTGAGGAACATATCAAGATTTCCACGGAGCACGGCAAGGGACAGGTCAGCGTCGGCCACCTGGTCGATGCCACGGGGAAAAAACGCGGGCAGGGCGTGGAAGCCCGCACCGATGACTGGATGGCGCTGCGTGCCGCCAAAGGGGTGCTCATTACCACAGAGGCCCAGCCCCGCGCGCAGGGCCAACAGCTGGATATGACGGCCGCCATCGCGCAGCTGGAAAAAGCATTGTCGCTGGCGATGACGCTGCAACAAAGCGCCTTAACCGCCGGTGCCGGGAATGTGGATACCGATCAGCAAAACCAGCTGTCCCGGGTGCTGAACCAGCTGACAGGGCCGGGCATTCTGGCGTATGCCGAAAAAGGTACCGCACACGTCACCCCGCAGAGCCTGCAGCTGTCCGCCGGGAAAGACCTGATCGCAACAGCAGGACAGGATGCCAGCATGAACGTGGTGAAAAAATTCTCGCTGGCCGTGGGGGAAAAACTCTCGCTGTTCGTCCGCAAGCTCGGCATCCAGATGATTGCCGGTGCCGGGGATATCACGACGCAGGCCCAGCGTGGTGCCATGCACATGCTCTCGCAGAAAGATTTCACGATGGCGAGCACCGCCGGGCAGCTGAACGGCAGTGCCAAACAGGGCATACAGCTGGTCTGTGGCGGCGGCGGGATCCGAGTCAGTCCGAACGGACTGGTCACCATCTTCTCGCCAACGGGAATCGAACTGAAAGGACCCAACCTTAAGTATGACGGTCCGGAAAGCGCGCAGGTCACGGTCCCGCCGTTCAATAAGGGCGCATTCAAATTCCGCTACCAGCTGCACGCCGGAGATGACCCGGAACAAATTCTCGCAAACAAAAAATTCAGGCTGACCAGCTCGGCCGGAAACGTGGTTGAGGGCGTTACGGACAGCAACGGTCATTCATCGTTACTCGATGCCGATGACCTGGATACCTACAAAATGGAGTTACTGTAATGACGGAAGCGAGGAAAAGCCCGTATGCGCCACGGGTAATATCAGAAGGGGATATTCCTGTACACAGGGATTTGGGGGAAGTTGCTCAGACCTGCCGTGTGGGCGTACCGCGCCCGATGCCGGGGATCGTTATTCTGGTCCACGGCGTGAATGATGTAGGCGAAGCGTACCAGAACCAGGAGAAGGGCATTATCGCGGGCCTGAGTAAACGTCTTGGCCGCACAGACTTTTACACCCATGAATGGGGGGAATACAGAATCACCCGTCCCGGCCGTTCACCGGTTATCCCGTTTTACTGGGGGTATAAGCCCGTCACCCATGCGGATTATGTTGCAGATCAGAAGCGGTACCGGGATGAAGTGGGTAAGCTGAAAGACCAGGCTCACCTGCCGTACGATGCCTATCAGGAAGATAACGCTGATAAAAAAGCCGATCTGGGTAATGACGGAAAAGGCGCGTATAAGTACCAGAACGATAACTTTGGTAATGCGCTGGAAGCGAACTTTGCCAAAGGGGGCGGCACCTTCGCGAACGCCACAACCAATATTCCCGACATGCTGGGGCCGGGGGCGGGAGGTGTGGCTCTGGCGGCTGCGGGATTTGCATCACTGCATATGAATCACGGGGATTACACTCATCCCATCTATGAAAACCCCCACCGGATTTACCAGTTTTTTGCCGCTCAGCGCCTCGCTGATTTGATTATTCAGATCCGCCAGACGCAGGAAACCCGTGACGATGTAATCAATATCGTGGCGCACAGCCAGGGAACCATCATAACCATGCTGGCAAATATGTTGGTCAAGCAGGCAGATTATGAGCCGGTGAACTGTGTCATCCTGAATCATTCCCCGTATTCACTGGAATCCCGCACCGCGGAAAATATTCAGCCCGGCCATCACCAGACAGATAAAGCCCGGCAGGATACGTTTAAAAATTTCTGTCGGCTGATGGCAACGCATTACAAAGGCGGTGTGCTTGATGACGCTGCGCTGAAGGAAATGGAAGGGACCTGCACGCTGCGTAAACCGTCCGATAATCCATTACGTAAAAACGTTATGTTTTGCAGGGATAATAACGGGAAAGTCTATAACTACTTCTGTCCTAATGATGGCGTCGTGTCTCTGGCAAACGTTCAGGGTTTTGGCTGGCGGGGCATCCCCAAAACTATCGCTGGCGATATTCCAAATTTATATCAGCGGGTCTTTTACCAGCATGGTGAGGTAGGGCTGGCTCCGACAGGAAAAGAGTTTACTTTGCCTGCGCGCATGACGGGGGATGCGGCTTACAGCGGACCCCTTAACACCAATTATCCTGCTTCGGGATCTGGCGTGATTGTGAACGGGGAAGAATTGCCGGAGACGTTTATCTTTGCACTCCAGGGGCAGAATAATCATCTCAACAACGATAAGAAAACAAGCGATAAGCCTTACACCGCTGGCATCGAGCCGCACAGCCCAGATGCCTACATTTCGTATTCTGCAAAAGCCCATTCCATCAAACTGACGGAGAGCGCCACGTATGCCGTGAGCCGTTACCAGGGCGTTAGCTGGAGTCCCGGCCATATACTGACAGACGATGAGCTGCAGGTCGAAACACTCGGGATGAAAGAGCGTATCGGGTATGACACCAGGGTGATTCGTGGGGTGGTGACAGGAACGAAGGACTTTCTGAACGTCACGCTGACCTGGCTTCGTCCCCGCGACGAACTGGAAAAGGAATGGAAGAGCGCAGATCCAGTCAGTTACAGCCAGCATTCTTCTATCGTGGCGAGTGAGTGCGTGCCGTCTCATGCGATGGCGTTTGACCTGGCAATCGGCCAGTGCCGGGCGTTCGACTATAAAGCGGGTAAATTCTGGGAAGACCTGTTGCACCGTGCCGACTGGCGCGATCCGCAGAATGGATACCAATTTGCGAAGGATTATTTCAAAACAGGACTACTCAACGAACAACATACAAAAAACTACATGAACAAACCTGATGAGGTTTTACCTAGAGGTGAATTTGGCGTGCTAAATCAATTTAACAACGCCACAACCGTAAAACCGTCACGCGATTTATCAGCTGGTAATCAGGAAATAGCAAATTTGCAATGGGATATGCCTAAGTCAAAATCTGACGGTGATCTGGGAATAGTGAAACAAAAATCGTGGTGGGAATAATGACAGGGGGACAAGCATGAATATAAACCACACATTAGGCATCGTCTTAACGGCGATGCTGGTAATTTCTGGTTGCCATGCCAAAGGGACGCCAACGCAGGTTGTATACCGTTTCGATGACCATCGCTATCTGGAGCTGAAGGGATGGGACTGTGAAGGAGAACTCTGGTATGTCGATGCTAAAAAAGGCATTCATTCGCAAATAGCCAGTCAATTTTATCGAATTTTCACGAAAAAATTTGTGCATCCTTCAGAACGCTATATTGCCATACCCTGGTGGGGGAATGTAACGGGTGGTTTTTCAGTATCGAAAGACTATGGGCAAACGTGGGTAAAAGGTGGTGCATCAATGTCACCGGGAGAAAATGAACCTGATGGAAGTAATGCCCCTTATTACGACGACGTTCTTTCTTTCACTGTCGTCAACGATCAGGGTTTTTTACAGACGAAACACCGGCTGTATATGTCGTCAAAACCGTTTGATGACCCGCGTATTTTGCCTGGAGGGGCGGGCATTCAATATGAGCTTGAGGATGGAACAAAAGGAGATATAAAACCCGGAACTGCGGGGTGGGCCTGGGGAATAGTTTATATGACTAAACAAGGGCTAAAAGATACCGTTCAGGAACTTCAGACCAGTTGGCAAAATCAGCCTGACAAAGTACCGGAAGTAAAAGGCTACACCGGCTGGGATCATATGCGTTGCGATATGGATGCGGGGCGATAAAGCATGAAAGGATTATGCTCAGGTCTGACAGCTGCAGCTGTATTTATAGCAGCGGGTTGCCAGGCGAAAGAGCCGCCGACGCAGGTGGTTTATCGTTTTGACGATCACCGCTATCTGGAACTGAAAGGTTGGGACTGCGAGGGCGAACTCTGGTATACGGATACGCAACGAGGCATTCACACCGAGCCCGTCAGTCAGTTTTACCGGATATTCACTAAGAAATTTGTCCATCCTTCAGAGCGTTACATAGCAATTCCTACCTGGGATTCTCCTGGAACCATGATTTCCAAAGATTATGGGCGGACGTGGGTACCTCAATTTTTTTCAGTAGGTCCAAATGAACCAGATGGAAGTAATCAACCGTCCTATGACGATATTATTTCTTTCACAGTCGTCAACGATCAGGGTTTTTTACAGACGAAACACCGGCTGTATATGTCGTCAAAACCGTTTGATGAAGAAATTTGTCCATCCTTCAGAGCGTTACATAGCAATTCCTACCTGGGATTCTCCTGGAACCATGATTTCCAAAGATTATGGGCGGACGTGGGTACCTCAATTTTTTTCAGTAGGTCCAAATGAACCAGATGGAAGTAATCAACCGTCCTATGACGATATTATTTCTTTCACAGTCGTCAACGATCAGGGTTTTTTACAGACGAAACACCGGCTGTATATGTCGTCAAAACCGTTTGATGACCCGCGTATTCTGCCCGGTGGTCCAGGGATTGAGTATACCGTGGATGATGGTATGGGGAGCAAAGTAAACGGCAAGCTGGAACCTCGATTTCCTGGCCCTGCTTGGGGGCTGGACTACATCACCAAGCAAGGTCTGAAAGAGAATACGGCGCAGTTTAAAACGAACTATCAGGACCTCCCCGATAAAGTGCCGGAAGTAAAAGGTTATACCGGCTGGGATCATATGCGTTGCGATATGGATGCGGGGCGATAAAGCATGAAAGGATTATGCACAGGTCTGACAGCTGCAGCTGTATTTATAGCAGCGGGTTGCCAGGCGAAAGAGCCGCCGACGCAGGTGGTTTATCGTTTTGACGATCACCGCTATCTGGAACTGAAAGGTTGGGACTGCGAGGGCGAACTCTGGTATACGGATACGCAACGAGGCATTCACACCGAGCCCGTCAGCCAGTTTTACCGGATTTTCACTAAGAAATTTGTCCATCCTTCAGAGCGTTACATAGCAATTCCTACCTGGGATTCTCCTGGAACCATGATTTCCAAAGATTATGGGCGGACGTGGGTACCTCAATTTTTTTCAGTAGGTCCAAATGAACCAGATGGAAGTAATCAACCGTCCTATGACGATATTATTTCTTTCACAGTCGTCAACGATCAGGGTTTTTTACAGACGAAACACCGGCTGTATATGTCGTCAAAACCGTTTGATGAAGAAATTTGTCCATCCTTCAGAGCGTTACATAGCAATTCCTACCTGGGATTCTCCTGGAACCATGATTTCCAAAGATTATGGGCGGACGTGGGTACCTCAATTTTTTTCAGTAGGTCCAAATGAACCAGATGGAAGTAATCAACCGTCCTATGACGATATTATTTCTTTCACAGTCGTCAACGATCAGGGTTTTTTACAGACGAAACACCGGCTGTATATGTCGTCAAAACCGTTTGATGACCCGCGTACTCTGCCCGGTGGATCTGGGATTACATATACCGCGTCAGATGGCGCTATACATCACCTAAAGCCTAATTCTTCTGGTCCTGCCTGGGGGCTGGATTACATCACCAAACAAGGTCTAAAAGAAGATACTGTCCAGTTTAAAACGAACTATCAGGACCTCCCCGATAAAGTCCCGGAAGTAAAAGGCTATACCGGCTGGGACCACATGCGCTGCGATATGGATGCAGGAAGGAAAGGATACTAATGAACGGCGTAATTCGACTCAATGACCCGCTGGTAAGCGGCGGGAAAGTGATTAAGGCATCAGGCGCGCAATTTATGGGCCTGCCTGTGGCTCTGAAAGGCGATGAAGTGACGTGTACGGAGCATAAAGGAACGTTCCCTATCAACGAATGCCACCCAACCTGGACGATGAATGACCGCGGCGTGGTCGTGGACGGCTGTAAAGCGGCGTGTGGTTGTGCTATCCGGACCACGCTACCTGTTGCGGGGGCTGTGTGATGAACTGGTGGTTGTATCCTGAACAGGACGAATTTAAAGAAGACTACCCCTATCTGGCAGTTTTTATCCTATATGTGATCGTCGTGATTATCGGTATTGCTGTTCGGGCAGTCACCTGGCCGGGTAATAAACATGTTGATCTCGATTTTCTTGCCCAGTCCGTTGTTATTCCCGTTGTTTTTCTGACGGGGTTCGTTCAGATGTGGTCTGTCGTGTATCACGGCATGAGGCACTACATGGAAACGAGGCTGCTGATTGCCGCCCGGCAGGAATACAAGGTTGTCAGCTTTGCCAGGGGGAATATTACCCTTGCTGGCTGGTCCGTACTCACTCCACCAAAGGCAACAAAGGAACTGGCACTGAGAATGCTGAAACTTGAGGGAGAGTTTCCGCTGGCCGCTAAAATGTCGTTGAAAATCGAGCTGGAAGAATCGTTCGATTTCACGAGGGCCGGGCAGGCAGTATCCCGCGTTCTGGAGCCCATGGCAGGGAAACTTTCTCGGTACCAGCAGATTGAAGCGCTGGTGTGGGTTCGGGGCGGGGATGAATCCTGTAGCGATGAACTCCGGCGCGTGCTTGAACGTTCTGCGATCGCGACGAAGAAAATCACTTTTTTACCTGAATGCCCGGACTATACGCAAGTCACGGAATGGATAAATCTGTCGAAAAGCTACGTCGTTCAACGGCTGCTTATCTGCGTCGATATGCATTCTGACGAAGAAGCATCTAAACAGATGGAAAATGTTACGGCACTTTTCTTCACGAACGACTACGTCAAAACAGCAGGAGAAAAACCGGTTTATTTTTATCAGCCGATGACGGGTGTCACAGACGTAGAAAGTAAAGTGCCCGTGTACCTGAGGACAGAAACCGTCAGCAAGCCTAAGCAACTCTGGTATACCGGGTTATCCCGCACAGAGAAGTATCCGCTGCTGGAAGTGCTGGACGAGAACAAAGTGTTGCCGGACAGGCTGGAGCTTGAGGCTTCGCTCGGTGAGCGCTCTGCCGGTTATCAGTGGCTGATGCTGGCGCTGGCCGCTGATGCGGTTATGTATGGGCAGGGCGATCAGCTTGTGGCCGCGTCCGCACAGAACCATTTTGCCATGGCCGCGCTATCCTCCCGGTTGACCTGCCAACCCGATTACCCCGAAGAAAAAAGATATACGCTGCCGTGGCAAGCTGGCGGGATTGGCGGTCTGATGTTGTTTTTTGGGCTGATGTTAAGCATTGCCAGCGTTGATGAAGCCGGTAAAACTCTGTCCGGCTGGTTTATAACGATAATGGCGGTTCTGTTAATAGGTTTATTCCTTGGGATGGGGGCATTGTTTACCTGGTATTATGGTGACAAAGCTTATGAGCACATGGGGATGTGATGATGAATGAAGCAATAATTTTAACGACAGCATTCCGGATGGTGATAATCGTAATATAAGGGATTGATTAAAGGGGAATCTCTCCCTATGAAAGCGGATAGTTTCCCCTTAAACCTTTGTTATCCCACTTCCGGCAGCATCCCGGCTGCAATCAACATCTGCACCAGAATAATCACCACACCACAGCAAAACACCACGCACAGCAGCGGTTTTCCTCCCGCCACGCGATACCCTTGCTGAGGATGCTGCTGGCGGCTTTTCCACGCCAGCAGGGAAGGGAGCAGCAGGGCAAGGATAGAGAGCGCCACCCCTGCGTAGCCCAGCGCCATCACAAACCCGCGTGGGTAAAACAGCGCAAAAGCGAGCGGCGGCAGGAAGGTGATGGCCCCCGTCTGCAACCGTCCGGCCGCGGTGTTGCGACGCTGGAACAGGTCGGCCAGGTAATCAAACAGACCGAGCGCCACGCCCAGAAACGAGGTTGCCAGCGCCAGGTCGGCAAACAGGTGCACCGCCAGCTCCACGTGCGGGGAGGTAACAACCTCGCGCAGTGCCAGCAGAAAACCGTTCAGGCCTGCGTGTTGCGCCATCAGGCCAATAAAGGTTGTGGAGTCAATGCTGCCCAGCGTCACCAGCTGCCAGAAAATATAGGCGATCAGCGGAATGGCACTGCCGATAACAAAGACGCGGCGCAGCTTGCGGATATCGCCGTTCATATAGCTGACGATGCTCGGTACGCTGCCGTGGAAGCCAAACGAGGTGAAAATGACCGGGATCGCGGAAAGCGCCAGCCCTTTTTCCAGCGGCAGCGTCAGCAGGTTGACCTTATGCACATGCGGCGCCAGCAGCACCAGCATGATAATCAGGAAGAGAATTTTGGCGCTGAACAGAAAGCGGTTAAACAGATCGACCAGCGATGTCCCCACGCAGAGCACGCCGCCGCCGATGAGCGCAAAGAAGATAGCGCCCGTCGCAGGGGTAATTTCAGAGCCAAACCAGTCGTTGACGCTGGAGGCGATGAGCTCTCCGGCACCGCTGATATAGGCGGCGGTCAGGGCGTACATCAGAAACATCATGCTAAAGCCGGTTATCCACTGGCCGTAGCGTCCCAGATAGCGCGCCGCCAGCGAACCCAGACCGGTGTCGGCGGGCACGTGCTGGTAAACCTCAAGCAGCAGCAGGGCGGTGTAGCACATTAGTGCCCAAAGCGTGCCCAGCAGCAGCAGGGTCATGCCAAATCCCACGCCCGCGGCCGCCAGGGGCATGGCCAGCATTCCTGCGCCAATTGTCGTTCCGGCGACGATAAAAATACTTCCCAGGGTTCTGTTTTTCACGCTTTCCTCTACAACGCTTCTTAACCGCAACAAAATCTGCGGCGCAGAGTAAGGGAAAAGCCGTAACTCGTCAAATCACCGTTACAAGTAGTGTAATTAAAAGTTTACGCATTGCGCTGCCGGCAATTCTATGACGTGGGGCGACGCTCAGGCGTGACGTAAACAGGGCGTACAGGGAATAAAATGGGTATTTCGATGCGGGGGAGGGAAGGTAAATTAACGCGGTGCCGGAAACCGGCACCGCGTAGAAATTAATTCTGCGTATCTAGCGTGGAAAGTTCTTTATCAATAAAGTAAAGACCTTCGCCGGATTTCCCTACCAGAGATAGTTTATCCAGCACAGATTTAAACAGCTTCTCTTCTTCGTGTTGTTCAGCGACGTACCACTGCAGGAAATTAAAGGTTGGATAATCCTGGCTGGTCATCGCCGCGTGAACCAGTTCGTTAATTTTCTGCGTGATTAGCTGCTCGTGCTCGTAGGTGGCGCGGAACAGTTCATCGAGAGAATTATACTCAGCGAAAGGTGATGTCACGGTTTCAATGCGCGGCAGGCTGCCCGTATCCGTAAGATAATCAAACAGACGCTGCATATGTGTCATCTCTTCCTGAGCGTGGCGACGCAGAAACGCGGCCGCACCTTCGAAGCTGTGGTAGCTGCACCAGGCACTCATCTGCTGGTAGAGGAGGGATGAAAAAAGCTCAAGGTTCATTTGCGCATTGAGCTTATCGATCATTTCAGTTTTCAGCATGGTGACGCTCCGGGTTATTATTTCTGGTTCACGATGAGCGACACTATAATTTGTTATTTAATTATATGCAAAACGTAAATTTTTATTTTATGTATTTAAAATACGAATGGGAATAAAACGCATTGGCAATTTTTATAATTTATTAATGAGAATTGTTTTTGTTCGTAATGAAATACACTGCCAGCAAACGCTGGCAGCTTCGATTAATACCAGGGATTATTTGACTTAGGGTTAACGGCGTAACCCATACATTTATACTGGATAGTCACGCTCTCGTTCAGACACAAAGAGCCGCTCGTCAGGGTGCAGGTTTTAATGGGCTGACCATAGGCTGAGGCGGTGGCATACCCCATGCTCTGACACGCTTTTGCCGCCGTGCCGTTATTTACATACTCATCGGAATACGCATTTTGCAGCGCTGCCTGGCCGTAGTCGAGGCGGACGATGCCGTTCGGCGCGTCGAGGCTGCTGACTTCAGCCTGGCGGTTAATACTGCATCCCGCGAGCAGCAGGAGTGTGCCGGCTACAATGACTTTTTTCATGGTTCGCTCTGAGTGGATGGAAATACGTTATCGTACCCGCAGATGCCCGCCGCAATGCCTGGAATAGCCGGACAATCTGCCCTCACTCTTCGCAACGGGTCAGAGGAGAGTGCTATCAGGCCAATCCCTTATAAAAATGTGATGAGTATCACAAAATGATTGATTTTTGTGATGACGGTCATATTATAAGCACGTTGACAATAAAGTTGTATAACAAGTTAATGGAGCATCATCTTGAAACTGCGCAAAATCCTGAAAAGCATGTGGGCCAATTACTGCCGCACGTTCAAAGACGTGCCGCCAGGCGCCATGTTCTGATAAAAAAACCTGCTTCGGCGGGTTTTTTTGTACCTGCAGGCGATGAAGGGAAGATGTCAGGGGGCGTGTTTTGCTACTATGGCGGCCTTTAAATAAGGAGAAAATCCCATGTCACAAAACCTGAGCGCCGATCAGGAACTGGTCTCTGACGTTGTCGCCTGCCAGCTGGTTATCAAACAAATTCTTGATGTTCTGGACGTGATTGCGCCGGTTGAAGTGCGCGAGAAGATGTCTACTCAGCTGAAAAACATCGATTTCGCCAGCCATCCTGCTGCCGCGGACCCGGTTACGCTTCGTGCGATCCAGAAAGCCATCGCGCTGATTGAACTGCGATTCACGCCGCAGGGTGAGTCTCACTGAAGCAGGGAAAGGGGCGACGGGACGTGTCGCCCTTTTATGCGGTTAGAAGAACGTCTGAACCAGCAGGTAGCTCGCCGCGCACGCGCAGCTTACCCCAATCAGCCCTGGCAAAATGAAGCTGTGGTTGATGATAAATTTCCCGATGCGGGTCGTGCCTGACCGGTCAAAGCCGATGCAGGCCAAATCGCTGGGGTAGGTCGGCAGGACAAAATAGCCGTATGACGCCGGGAAAAAGGCGATCAGCATTTTCGGGTCGATGCCGAGCATGAGGCCCATCGGCGCAACGGCCGTCAGCGCAGCCGCCTGGCTGTTCACCAGTTTTGATACCAGAAACAGCACGATGGCATACGTCCACGGGTGGCTCTTCACCACGCCTTCAAGCGCCAGCTTTAATTCGTCGAGATGCGCCTGGAAAAAGGTATCGCTCATCCACGCCACGCCAAATACTGAGAAGATCGCGACCATACCAGCCTTGAACACCGCGCCGTTGGAAATAGCCGACGCGTTGACCTTACAGGCCATCAGCATCACGGCGCCCGCAATTAACATCATCATCTGGATGACAAGGTTCATCGACAGCGCCGTCATTTTGCCTTTTAGCTCAAAGGCGGGGCGCAGCTCAGGGAAGGCGCCCAGCAGAACGACCACGGCAATGCCGGCAAAGAAAATCCACGTGGACCAGTAGGCCTGTTTAGGGAAACGCTGATTCATTAGCGTCTCCGTTCCGCCATAGATAAACTCGCGCTGCTTAGGATCTTTCAGCTTTTCCTGAAACTCAATGTCGTCCGCCAAATCTTTCCCACGGCGTAAGCTCCACAGGGCCGCAATGGCTACGCCGAAAAGCGAAGCGGGAACCGACACGGCGAGAATTTCCAGGATCCCCCACGCGTGGCCGATCCCATGCTGGGCCGCCAGGATAGACACCAGCGACACAACGGCAACGGAAACGGGGGATGCCGTAATCGCCATCTGTGATGCCACCGATGCCACGGCCATGGGGCGCTCCGGGCGGATCCCTTTTTTCAGGGCGATATCCGCAATGATGGGGAACATGGTGTAGACCACATGTCCGGTGCCGCACAGAAAGGTCAGCATCCATGTGGTGAAAGGGGCGAGCAGGGTGATGTGCTGCGGGTGTTTGCGCAGCAGACGTTCAGCAAACTGCATCATGACGTTGAGGCCGCCCGCAGTCTGCAGCGTAGCCGCACAGCCAATTACCGCAAGAATGGTCAGCATAACGTCAACCGGCGGTTTACCCGGTTGCAGACCAAAGACAAAACATAAAATAAAAAGACCAATACCGCTGATTAACCCAAGCCCCATACCGCCGAAACGCGTACCCGTCAGCAGGCAGAGGAGAATGACAACAAACTCAATGGTGATCATGATGCTCCCTCGTCAATGATTATGTAACTAAATAAATCATCACACGTTGTGTGGTTAATCATTGGGAGCCAGATCTGATTTGTTAAATGTCAGCAAAAGCAGATGGTTGGAGATGGGAAAAGGAATCCTGCCTCAGGTGGGAGGAGGGATCCCCACAAAACAATGCCTGCATGGACGACTCCCTCTCCCTTGAGGGAGAGGGCTGGGGTGAGGGGGAACATACGGCTGTGGTGGTCATTCCGTTCACTTCATGTTCCTTGCTACTCTTTAACGACATGACCGGTGAACGTGCCAGGGCGGCTCAATCGCCGCCGCCCTGGCGACCCGGGCTCCCGGCGGTAAATCGCCGCTTCGCGGTGCCCTCAGCTTATTCCTTCAGGCTATCGGGTCGGGCATGAGCCTGCATCCCTGCAGGCCACACCCTCTCGGCGCATCCCTGCGCCTCGCCCCGGCCTTAACGGAAACGCTTCGGCGATTTACAGCCGGACCAGGACATCGCTGTCAGTTATTCACTTGCCTGAAACAAAATTCATCGCTTCAGGTTAATAAATTCTTGGGAAACCCTCAGCCCGGTTGGAGCAGATTAAAAAACTCAGTGTTGCTGCACCGACACAATGTCGAGCAGATGACGGTCGGTCTGCTCAGGACATAAACCCGCCTGCTGCGCGTGATGGATCTCATCCGCCAGCGTCTTCAGCAGCATGCCATCCTGCTGCTGCTCTTTGTCCATATCGCGTAAGAATCTGAGCGTCGTAATGTCCTGCTGCGCTTTGGCTTCATCGGCCAGTTTGCTGAGCGTGCTGCAGCGTTGCTCGTACTCTTCAAGCGTTTTCTGGAACAGTTCTTCCAGGCAAGAGTAGTTTTCGTTGATCCCATCAAGGGCTTTGACGACAGGATTTGCCCCTGCGGCTTTCAGAAAGTTAAAGACACGCATCATATGCGTGACGTTACTTTGCGCCTGCGAGCGAAAGAAGGTGGCAGATCCCGTGAGACTATTCTCGGCACACCACGCGCTTAAGTGAAGGTGCAGATTCGAGGCGTAGAACTCAAGGTTCATCTGCGCGTTAAGTTTTTGCATCATCGTTTGGGTAGCCATACTCATATCCTTATTGACTGTGGGACGTGATGTCCGTTGCTTAACCTGAGCACCAGGCAAATACGAAGATAAAAGCAGATATAGACATTCTGCCGTGAGCGAAATCGACCGAAATTCACTTCCTGTGTTCGATATAAATAAGCATACCCTTGTCTTTGGTCTAAGAAAACTCTTAATTAGGCTGTGTTTACCATACATTACAAAGTTTAATATAGTACAGAAATAAAATTAGCTAGCCATGAATGGAGTTTTATTTAAAGTGATAATAATTAAGGGTTTTTACCGTGAGAGTGCATTGTTGCTCTTTCGGGAATATTAAGTTGGAATATTACTCCGTTAAAAACAGAAATACGGTTTAATCGTTTCGAATATATGATGTGTCAATAAAATTGCGCTAAATCAAATTCTGCGGAATAACGTTTTTCAGGTGCATTGTACATTCGTGATGAAAAACATGTTGAACCCGTTTAACGCCAGGTGCCGTTTTGCCCGCTGAGGGGCATCAGGGATATCTTGGCTAATCTTATGGATAATTCTGCTTAACCCCCTTCTATTTGTCTGACAAATCCTGTCTTTTTTATGTCATTTTTCGCTGAATTTATGTACGCAATTACTGTAATTCTGCGGTGTGATGGGGCTCTCTTATGGATGATTAATTTCCCGCTAAAACTATCACCAGCAATAACGCTTATGACGAGGTAAGCGCTAATGCCTTGTTTTAAGTCCGATTAAATAAGAAGCACGCACTTATTCCCTACAGAAAAGAATGCTAAAGCTGGAGTTTACCATGCACAAATTTACTAAAGCGCTGGCGGCCATCGGTCTGGCTGCCGTTATGTCACAATCCGCTATCGCTGAGAATTTAAAACTCGGTTTTTTGGTAAAACAGCCCGAAGAGCCCTGGTTCCAGACTGAGTGGAAATTCGCAGATAAAGCCGGGAAAGATTTAGGTTTTGAAGTCATTAAAATTGCCGTGCCTGACGGCGAAAAAACCCTGAACGCCATCGACAGCCTGGCGGCCAGCGGTGCAAAAGGTTTCGTTATCTGTACCCCGGATCCAAAGCTGGGATCGGCAATCGCGGCGAAAGCGCGCGGTTACGACATGAAGGTCATCGCGGTTGACGATCAGTTCGTTAACGCCAAAGGCAAGCCGATGGACACCGTCCCGCTGGTCATGATGGCGGCGACCAAAATCGGCGAACGCCAGGGCCAGGAGCTCTATAAAGAGATGCAAAAGCGCGGCTGGGATGTCAAAGAGACCGCGGTAATGGCTATCACCGCTGACGAGCTGGACACCGCCCGTCGTCGTACTACCGGTTCAATGGACGCGCTGAAAGCGGCCGGCTTCCCGGAAAAACAGATCTATAAAGTCCCAACCAAATCCAACGATATCCCGGGCGCATTCGACGCCGCGAACTCTATGCTGGTCCAGCATCCGGAGGTTAAACACTGGCTGGTGGTCGGCATGAACGACAACACCGTGCTGGGCGGAGTACGCGCGACGGAAGGCCAGGGCTTCAAAGCGCCTGACGTGATCGGGATTGGCATCAACGGCGTTGACGCCGTCAGCGAGCTGTCTAAAGCGCAGGCTACCGGCTTCTACGGTTCTCTGCTGCCGAGCCCGGACGTTCACGGCTACAAATCCAGTGAGATGCTCTACAACTGGGTAACCAAAGGGGCCGAACCGCCGAAATTTACCGAAGTGACCGACGTGGTGCTGATTACCCGCGACAACTTCAAAGAGGAGCTGGCGAAAAAAGGGCTGGGCGGTAAGTAATACGCTGTGATTGTGCCCCTCGCATCGTGAGGGGCCAGACGTACACACTACAGGAATCACGGAGACGTTATGCGACAGTCTGATCCGTATCTCTCTTTTCGCGGCATCGGGAAAACTTTCCCCGGTGTTAACGCGCTGACCGATATCAGCTTCGACTGCTATGCCGGCCAGGTCCACGCCCTGATGGGGGAAAACGGCGCGGGGAAATCCACGCTGTTGAAGATCCTCAGCGGCAACTACGCGCCTACGACCGGCACGCTGGCCATTCGCGGCGAAGAGGTGGCGTTTGCCGATACCACGGCGGCGCTCAATGCCGGGGTGGCGATCATCTATCAGGAGCTGCACCTCATTCCTGAGATGACCGTGGCGGAAAACATCTATTTAGGTCAGCTCCCGCACAAAGGCGGCGTGGTAAATCGTTCGCTACTTAATTATGAAGCGGGGCTGCAGCTTAAACACCTGGGTCTGGACGTCGATCCCCAGACGCCGCTGAAATATCTCTCCATCGGCCAGTGGCAGATGGTTGAAATTGCCAAGGCGCTGGCGCGTAACGCCAGAATTATCGCCTTCGATGAGCCCACCAGTTCGCTCTCTGCGCGTGAAATTGAAAATCTGTTCCGCGTGATCCGCGAATTGCGTCAGGAAGGCCGTACGATTTTATATGTCTCGCACCGCATGGAAGAGATATTTGCCCTGAGTGACGCCATCACCGTCTTTAAAGATGGGCGCTATGTGCGCACCTTTACCGATATGCAGCAGGTTAACCATGACCAGCTTGTTCAGGCGATGGTCGGGCGCGATCTGGGGGATATTTATCACTGGCAGCCGCGCCAGTACGGCCCTGAACGCCTGCGTCTGGACAGCGTCAAAGCGCCGGGCGTGCGCACGCCGATTTCGTTATCGGTTCGCAGCGGCGAAATTGTCGGGCTGTTTGGTCTGGTGGGGGCGGGGCGCAGTGAATTAATGAAAGGCCTGTTCGGCGGTACCCGCATTACCGAAGGGCAGGTTTCTATTGACGGTGAACGGGTCGATATCCAGAAACCGGCTCACGCGATCAGGGCGGGCATGATGCTCTGCCCGGAAGACCGTAAAGCCGAGGGGATTATTCCGGTGCATTCGGTTCGCGACAACATCAATATTTCCGCTCGCCGCAAGTTTATTCGCGCAGGCTGCCTGATAAACGATGGCTGGGAGTCGAGCAACGCCGACCACCATATTCGCTCGCTTAACATCAAAACGCCGGGTCCGGAACAGCTGATCATGAATCTGTCAGGCGGAAACCAGCAGAAGGCGATTTTAGGCCGCTGGCTGTCGGAAGACATGAAGGTCATTTTGCTGGACGAGCCGACGCGCGGTATCGATGTGGGGGCAAAACACGAAATTTATAACGTGATCTATGAGCTGGCAAAACGCGGCGTGGCGGTGCTCTTCGCCTCCAGCGATCTGCCGGAGGTGCTTGGCGTGGCCGACCGCATTGTGGTGATGCGTGAAGGCGAAATTGCCGGTGAATTACTTCATGAACAGGCGAATGAACAACAGGCGTTGAACCTCGCCATGCCTAAAGTCAGCCAGGCTGTCGCCTGAGTAAGGAGTTAATGATGTCCTCTGTTACTACATCCGGAGCGCCGAAGTCGAAGTCGGCGCTGAGTTTTGGGCGTATCTGGGATCAGTACGGCATGCTGGTGGTCTTTGCCGCGCTGTTCCTCGCCTGCGCGATCTTTGTCCCTAATTTTGCCACCTTTATTAATATGAAAGGGCTGGGGCTGGCCATTTCCATGTCCGGGATGGTGGCCTGCGGGATGCTGTTCTGCCTGGCCTCCGGCGATTTTGACCTGTCGGTGGCGTCGGTTATTGCCTGTGCGGGCGTCACGACGGCAGTGGTGATCAACATGACCGAGAGCCTGTGGATTGGCGTTCTGGCTGGTCTGCTACTCGGCGTCATCAGCGGTCTGGTGAACGGTTTTGTTATCGCACGCCTGAAGATTAACGCTCTGATCACCACGCTTGCGACAATGCAAATTGTCCGCGGGCTGGCCTATATCATCTCCGACGGTAAAGCGGTGGGGATTGAAGACGAGCGCTTCTTTACCCTGGGTTACGCCAACTGGCTGGGTCTGCCTGCGCCAATCTTGCTGACCGTGGCCTGCCTGATCCTGTTCGGCTTCCTGCTCAACCGGACCACCTTTGGCCGCAATACGCTGGCGATTGGCGGTAACGAGGAGGCCGCCCGTCTGGCCGGGGTGCCGGTGGTGCGCACCAAGATTATTATTTTCGTGCTCTCAGGGCTGGTTTCTGCCGCCGCGGGGATCATTCTGGCTTCGCGTATGACCAGCGGCCAGCCGATGACCTCTATTGGTTACGAGCTGATCGTCATTTCGGCCTGCGTTTTAGGGGGCGTTTCCCTCAAGGGCGGCATCGGAAAAATCTCATATGTGGTGGCCGGTATCCTGATTTTAGGGACGGTGGAGAACGCCATGAACCTGCTGAATATTTCGCCGTTCTCGCAGTACGTGGTTCGTGGCCTGATCCTGCTGGCAGCTGTGATTTTCGACCGTTACAAGCAAAAAGCGAAGCGTACCGTGTAACCCTTTTCCCCGTCTTTTATTGCTCAACTTATAACCATAGTTGACCCCTTAACCGCCCCGCCAGTAAAACTGGCGTGGCGGTTGTCAAATGGCGAGCGACGTCACACTGTCTATACTTACATGGCTATGAAAGAGGTAAAGGCGTTTACCTCTCGTAAACCGTAAGGAGGAAAAGGGTGGCTGACATGTTAACCGCACCGCCTGTACTGCCCGGAAACTATGCTTTCTTTTTTGATCTCGACGGCACGCTCGCCGGGATAAAACCGCACCCTGATCAGGTGTCTATTCCGGATGCGGTGTTACAGGATTTGCATCAGCTCTCGCTCATGAACGAGGGAGCACTGGCATTGATATCAGGGCGCTCAATGGCCGAGCTGGATACGCTCGCCAGTCCTTACCACTTTCCGCTGGCCGGTGTACACGGAGCGGAGCGCCGCGACATCCATGATCACACGCATATCGTTTCACTCCCCGACGCACTCACGCAAACGCTGCATAAGCAGCTCTCTGCAGCGCTGGCCGAACTGCCCGGCACCGAGCTGGAAGCCAAAGGCATGGCCTTTGCCCTGCATTATCGTCAGGCGCCGCAGCATGAGGAGGCCGTGCTTGCGCTTGCTCAGAAGGTTGCAGATGCGCATCCACAGCTGGCATTGCAGCCCGGCAAATGCGTAGTGGAGTTAAAACCGAAAGGGATTAATAAAGGCGCGGCCATCGCCGCGTTTATGGCGTCGCCGCCTTTTAAAGGGCGAACGCCCGTTTTCATTGGGGATGACCTGACCGACGAGGCCGGGTTTCGCGTGGTGAATCAGGCCGGAGGGATCGCCGTCAAGGTGGGGCCTGGTGACACGGTTGCCGAATGGCGACTGGCGGATGTCGCCAGCGTCTGGCAGTGGATATCTGACATCGCTAACCAGCAACAACAACAAATAGCGCAAAGCAAAGGGGGAAACCATTATGGGTCGCTTAGTCGTCGTCTCTAACCGAATCGCACCGCCTGACGATAAAAAAGCCAGTGCAGGTGGCCTGGCGGTAGGGGTGTTAGGTGCCTTAAAAGCCGCTGGCGGGCTGTGGTTTGGCTGGAGTGGAGAAATCAGTGAAGAAGAGAAACCGCTCAAAAAGGTAACGCGCGGAAACATTACGTGGGCTTCATTTGCATTGAAAGAGAAAGACTATGACGAGTATTACTCGCAGTTCTCAAATGCCGTCCTGTGGCCTGCGTTTCACTATCGTCTTGACCTGGTCAAATTCCAGCGTGAATCCTTCGAAGGCTACTCGCGCGTGAATGCGCTGCTGGCGGATAAACTGCTGCCATTAATAGAAGAAGACGATATTTTATGGATCCACGATTATCACCTGTTACCCTTCGCGAGAGAGCTGCGAAAGAGGGGGGTGAATAACCGCATTGGTTTCTTCCTGCATATCCCGTTCCCGACGCCGGAAATTTTTACCGCGCTACCGCCGCATGAAGAGCTGCTGGAGGCGCTGTGCGATTACGATTTGCTCGGCTTCCAGACTGAAAATGACCGCCTCGCGTTCCTTGACTCCGTGTCAGGTAAAGCGCGTCTGGTGACCAAAGGCGGGAAAACCCATACGGCGTGGGGGAAAACTTTCCACACCGAGGTCTATCCTATAGGGATTGAACCAGACGAAATCGCGGAGCAGGCTTCCGGCCCGCTGCCGCCGAAGCTGGCGCAGCTTAAGAATGAACTCAAGCACGTGAAAAATATCTTCTCGGTAGAACGTCTTGATTATTCCAAAGGGCTGCCGGAACGCTTCCTGGCGTATGAAACGCTGCTGGATAAATACCCGCAGCATCACGGGAAAATTCGCTATACCCAGATCGCGCCGACGTCGCGCGGTGAGGTTCAGGCTTATCAGGATATTCGTCATCAGCTGGAGACAGAAGCAGGGCGCATTAATGGCCGCTACGGCCAGCTGGGCTGGACTCCGCTGTTTTACCTGAATCAGCATTTTGACCGTAAGATCCTGATGAAGGTTTTCCGCTATGCGGACGTTGGCCTGGTCACGCCGCTGCGCGACGGGATGAACCTGGTGGCGAAAGAGTATGTGGCGGCTCAGGATCCTGCCGACCCGGGTGTTCTGGTGCTTTCCCAGTTTGCCGGGGCCGCAAATGAGCTCACGTCGGCGCTCATCGTTAACCCTTACGACAGGGATGACGTGGCGAACGCGCTGAATCGTGCCCTGACAATGCCGCTCACGGAACGTATTTCCCGCCATGCTGACATGATGGAGACGATCCGGAAGAACGATATTAACCACTGGCAGGCGCGTTTTATTCAGGATCTCCGGGATATCGTTCCGCAAAGTCATGAGGGCAATCTGCAAAAAAAGATCGCGACCTTCCCTAAACTCGCCTGATTTTCTGCTGGGGGGTTAATGCCCCCCAAGCGGCACTAACAGCACATCAACCTGGCTCGACGCAACAATAGATTTCGCCGCACAGGCTGCGCGCGATAAAAAGCTGTGGTTATGGTTCCCGCAAATCACTAAATCAATATTTTGTCTGCGACACATATCGAGAATATGGGCGTTGAGTTCCCCGGTCGCAATAACGGTTTCATAAACGGGATATTGTGCCTTTTCAACTAATTCGCGCAGAAATTGCTGCGTTTCTTCCTGCATAACCTCACGAATATCCTCCAGCATGGGGGCTGCCAGCTGATTATACATCTCTGGCTCTGCGGCGAGCGTAATGAGGCTGATGCGTGCATTTTGAGGTCTGGCAATCGAAACTGCCCGGGCGACGAGTTGATGGCTTTCGGGGGAAACTGCAACGGAAACAAGAAGATGGGAGTAACTCATGGCGCACTCCTTAGATGTCTGAAAGACAGCGTTTAACCACCTTTACCGCGAAATCTCCGGTTCTGCAAGAGCAGATTACGACATTAGTGTGAAGCTTATCATAATTATTCATTAATTATTCTTATAAGAAGAATAACTGGAAAACACGCCTAAATGAAAAAAAATTAACAACTTAACGTAAATCACACAATTCCACGCTTTGACGGTTAAATCGTTTTGATCCGTTACAAACTCATTTCGAATGATCACGTTATGAAACATCTTTTTTGTACTGCCTGCATAACTATATGTTTTTTCACGGTAAGAAAAATGTTTCCAGGAAAGGGGCCTGATGTAAATGTTTCCGCGCGGCGCTTACCGCAGGAAAAGCACGTTGCATGCCAGTTTGGATCACCCTTCTGCATGAGTATTCGTCAATTAAGAATACAAAACAGTACCGATTGGCTAAATATTGAACAAATTACAAGTCATACTGATGGATTTATGGGTCATATTCACTTAAATTGTGTGACGTGGATCACATTTTTTTTAAATTTGAGGGTGGCTGGATTGTATGTGTCAAAACTGACGAGTAGAGTTTGCGTCGAATTAGGAAAAATCTTAGTTATTTGTAAGAAATGATAAATCATGTAAGAGACGCATTCGCGGTTTCTCTCTTACGGTTTCAGTGAATACAAACCTAAATTCAACTATGCATTTAGCCTTTTCTTTTTTATACCGGGTGATTTCCCGGCGACATCACGGGGTGCGGTCTTTCCGCATAAAAATAATAGTTGGTTATTCGGGATGGGAACAATGCATACATCCGAGTTGCTAAAACATATCTATGACATCAATTTGTCGTATTTACTGCTCGCGCAGCGTTTGATTAGTCAGGACAAGGCGTCCGCGATGTTTCGTCTGGGTATTAACGAAGAAATGGCAACCATGCTGGGCGGTTTAACCCTCCCGCAGATGGTTAAACTGGCTGAAACGAATCAACTGGTTTGCCAGTTCCGTTTCGATGATTCACAGACAATAACGCGTCTGACGCAGGAATCCCGTGTGGACGATCTTCAACAGATTCATACCGGTATTCTTCTTTCCACTCGCTTGCTTAACGAAATCAGCCAGCCTGATGACGTAGCCCGTAAGAAAAGGGCCTAGCAATGAGCGAGAAAAGCATTGTTCAGGAAGCGCGTGACATACAGTTGGCCATGGAGCTGATTACACTGGGTGCTCGTTTACAAATGCTGGAAAGCGAGACTCAACTGAGCCGTGGTCGTCTCATCAAACTGTACAAAGAGTTACGTGGTAGTCCCCCGCCGAAAGGCATGCTGCCGTTTTCTACCGACTGGTTTATGACGTGGGAGCAGAATATTCATGCTTCCATGTTCTGTAATGCCTGGCAGTATCTTCTCAAAACCGGTTTGTGTAGCGGCGTTGACGCCGTGATCAAAGCGTACAAACTTTACCTTGAACAATGCCCACAGCAGGAAGAAGGCCCTCTGCTGGCGCTGACCCGCGCATGGACGCTGGTGCGTTTTGTTGAGAGCGGAATGCTTGAACTGTCGCGCTGCAACTGCTGCGACGGCAATTTTATTACCCATGCTCATCAACCTGCAGGCAGCTTCGCCTGTAGTTTATGTCAGCCTCCATCCCGCGCAGTAAAAAGACGTAAACTTTCCCGGGATGCTGCCGATATTATTCCACAACTGCTGGATGAACAGATCGAACAAGCTGTTTAACCCGAACGTGTGGGAAAAATTCCAGCAGCGGTAAGCAATTACCGCTGCTTTTTTTTACCCCGCAAACGGTAAACGCTGCGAGCTGGACGTCCTTGCCATAGTCACTAGCGGAAGGATGATGTCGTGCTTATCTTATTAGGTTACCTGGTAGTTCTCGGTACAGTTTTCGGCGGTTACATGATGACCGGCGGGCACCTTGGAGCACTCTATCAACCGGCTGAACTTATTATCATCGGCGGCGCAGGGGTAGGGGCTTTTATCGTTGGCAACAACGGTAAATCGATCAAGGGCACGCTGAAAGCGATTCCGTTGCTGTTCCGTCGCTCGAAATACACCAAAAGCATGTATATGGATCTGCTGGCACTGCTCTATCGCCTGATGGCGAAGTCGCGTCAGCAGGGCATGTTCTCCCTTGAACGGGATATTGAAAACCCGAAAGAGAGCGAAATTTTTGCCAGCTATCCGCGTATTCTTGCTGACGCCATGATGCTGGATTTCATCGTCGACTATCTGCGACTGATCATCAGCGGCAACATGAATACCTTCGAAATCGAAGCGCTGATGGACGAAGAGATCGAAACCCACGAAAGCGAATCTGAAGTGCCGGCCAACAGCCTGGCGCTGGTCGGCGACTCGCTTCCGGCATTCGGTATCGTTGCCGCAGTAATGGGCGTGGTTCACGCTCTGGCCTCGGCAGACCGCCCGGCAGCCGAGTTGGGCGCGCTGATTGCCCACGCGATGGTGGGAACTTTTCTCGGTATTTTGCTGGCGTACGGCTTTATCTCTCCGCTGGCGAGCGTTCTGCGCCAGAAGAGCGCGGAAACCACCAAAATGATGCAGTGCGTGAAGATCACGCTGCTCTCTAATCTCAACGGTTACGCGCCACCGATCGCGGTTGAGTTTGGCCGTAAAACGCTTTACTCCAGCGAGCGTCCGTCGTTTATCGAGCTTGAAGAACACGTGCGTGCGGTGAAAAACCCAAACCAACAGACGACAACTGAGGACGCATGAAAAACCAGTCCCATCCGATCGTCATCGTAAAAAAACGCAAGCACAAGGGCGGCGGGCATGGCGCACACGGCTCGTGGAAAATTGCGTACGCCGACTTTATGACTGCAATGATGGCGTTCTTTCTGGTGATGTGGCTGATCTCCATCTCCAGCCCAAAAGAACTGATCCAGATTGCCGAATATTTCCGCACGCCGCTGGCAACGGCGGTAACCGGTGGGCCGCGAATCTCTAACAGCGACAGCCCGATCCCGGGCGGCGGCGATGATTACACCCAGCAGAAGGGTGAGGTGAAAAAAGAGCCGAACATCGACGAGCTGAAAAGAAAGATGGAGCAGGCGCGCCTGAAGAAACTGCGTGGCGATCTCGATCAGCTGATTGAAGCGGATCCGAAACTGCGCGCGCTGCGCCCGCATCTGAAGATCGACCTGGTGCAGGAAGGGCTGCGTATTCAGATTATTGACAGCCAGAACCGACCAATGTTTAAAACCGGAAGTGCGGAAGTTGAACCGTACATGCGCGACATTCTGCGTGCTATTGCTCCGGTGCTGAACGGCATTCCTAACCGAATCAGCCTGTCAGGACACACGGATGATTTCCCGTATGCCAGTGGGGAGAAGGGATACAGCAACTGGGAGCTTTCTGCCGATCGTGCCAACGCCTCGCGTCGCGAGCTGGTGGTAGGTGGGCTTGATGATGGCAAGGTACTGCGCGTAGTCGGCATGGCCGCAACCATGCGCGTTTCCGACCGCGGGCCGGATGATGCCATCAACCGTCGTATCAGTCTTTTAGTGCTGAACCAGCAGGCGGAGCAGGCCATCCTGCATGAAAACGCCGAAAGTCAGAATGAGTCACTGGACGATTTAAAACAGCCTGGGGCCGTTCCTTCGGCTGCCGTTCCAACATCGCCACCAGCCAATCCGAGGTGATAGCGTGAGCATGGATATTAGCGATTTTTACCAGACATTCTTTGATGAAGCCGACGAATTGTTGGCCGATATGGAGCAACACTTGCTCGATTTGGTGCCCGAAGCACCGGACTCTGAGCAGCTCAATGCCATCTTCCGTGCGGCGCACTCTATTAAAGGCGGAGCCGGAACGTTTGGATTTACCATCCTGCAGGAAACAACCCATTTAATGGAAAACCTGCTTGATGAAGCACGACGCGGTGAGATGCAGCTCAATACCGACATTATCAACCTGTTTTTGGAAACCAAAGATATTATGCAGGAACAGCTCGACGCCTATAAAAGTTCGGCAGAGCCTGATGCCGCCAGCTTTGAATACATCTGCAATGCGCTGCGCCAGCTCGCCCTGGAAGCAAAAGGTGAGGTCGCTGCAGCCGTTGTCCCTGCGGCGAAACTGAGCGTTGTCGATGCGGTTGCTGCCGACGAGGCCGCGCCAGCCGCTGCACAAGCGGGCAAACTGCGCGTTGTGCTGTCACGCCTCAAAGAGAATGAAGTTAACCTGCTGGAAGAAGAGCTGGGTAACCTGGCGAAACTAAGCAACGTGGTCAAAGGCAAAGACAGCCTTGCCGCGACGCTTGATGACGGTATTGGCCAGGACGATATCGTGGCGGTACTGTGCTTTGTGATTGAAGCTGACCAGATCGCCTTCGAAACCGAAACGGCTGAGGTTGATGCCCCTGCCGCTGCGCAAGAGGTGGCCGTTGTCGCTCAGGCCGCCGCACCGGCTGTGGCTCCTGCGGCTCCGGCGCTGAAGGCCGTGCCAAAAGAGGCCGCGGCACCTGCACGTGGTGAAAAACCTGCCGCGCGCTCCAGCGAGTCAACCAGCATCCGCGTTGCCGTTGAGAAGGTCGACCAGCTGATTAACCTGGTTGGCGAACTGGTGATCACCCAGTCGATGCTGGCCCAGCGTTCTAACGAACTGGACCCGGTCACGCACGGCGATCTGATCACCAGCATGGGTCAGCTGCAGCGTAACGCCCGCGACCTGCAGGAATCGGTCATGTCCATTCGTATGATGCCGATGGAATATGTCTTCAGCCGCTTCCCGCGTCTGGTTCGCGACCTTGCAAGCAAGCTGAATAAACAGATTGAACTGACCCTGATGGGCAGCTCAACCGAACTGGATAAGAGCCTGATCGAGCGCATTATCGACCCGTTAACGCACCTGGTGCGTAACAGCCTCGACCACGGTATCGAACTGCCGGAAAACCGCATTGCCGCCGGAAAATCCCCGGTCGGTAACCTGATCCTCTCTGCGGAACACCAGGGCGGGAACATCTGCATCGAAGTGACCGATGACGGCGCGGGGCTTAACCGCGAGCGCATCCTGGCAAAAGCGATTTCGCAGGGGATGGCGGTCAATGACAACATGACCGACGAAGAAGTGGGCATGCTCATCTTCGCGCCGGGCTTTTCTACCGCGGAGCAGGTGACCGACGTCTCCGGACGCGGCGTAGGCATGGACGTGGTGAAACGTAACATCCAGGAGATGGGCGGCCACGTTGAGATCCAGTCTAAACAGGGTTCCGGC
Organism: Enterobacter sp. UCD-UG_FMILLET; assembly: GCF_000762975.1. NCBI lineage: Bacteria > Pseudomonadati > Pseudomonadota > Gammaproteobacteria > Enterobacterales > Enterobacteriaceae > Enterobacter > Enterobacter sp. UCD-UG_FMILLET. The sequence goes on along the minus strand of NZ_JRJC01000036.1, from coordinate 184,440 downwards.
ACCACCATTCGCATCCTGCTGCCGCTGACGCTGGCGATCCTCGACGGCATGTCAGTCAAAGTGGCCGACGAAGTCTTTATCCTGCCGCTGAACGCCGTGATGGAATCCCTGCAGCCGCGTGAAGAAGATCTGCATCCGCTGGCGGGCGGCGAGCGCGTGCTCGAAGTGCGCGGTGAGTACCTGCCGCTGGTGGAACTGTGGAAAGTGTTCGAAGTGGACGGGGCGAAGACAGAGGCCACGCAGGGCATCGTTGTGATCCTGCAAAGCGCGGGCCGCCGCTACGCGCTGCTGGTCGATCAGCTGATTGGCCAGCACCAGGTGGTAGTGAAGAACCTCGAAAGCAACTACCGCAAAGTGCCGGGTATTTCTGCCGCCACCATTCTGGGTGATGGTAGCGTGGCGCTGATCGTCGATGTGTCGGCGCTTCAGGGATTAAATCGTGAACAACGTGTGGCGTACACAGCCGCCTGATTAAGTAGAAGGTAATAACATGACCGGTATGAGTAATGTAACGAAACTGGCGGGCGAGCCATCAGGGCAGGAATTCCTGGTATTCACTTTAGGCGATGAGGAGTACGGCATCGATATCCTGAAAGTGCAGGAAATTCGTGGTTACGACCAGGTTACCCGCATCGCTAACACGCCTGCATTTATTAAAGGTGTCACCAACCTGCGTGGCGTCATTGTGCCAATCGTGGACCTGCGCGTGAAGTTCAGCCAGGGCGACGTTGACTACGACGACAACACTGTGGTGATCGTTCTGAATCTGGGGCAGCGCGTGGTAGGTATCGTGGTGGATGGCGTATCTGATGTGCTTTCCCTGACCTCTGACCAAATTCGTCCTGCACCGGAGTTTGCGGTCACGCTGTCGACCGAATACCTGACCGGACTGGGCGCGCTCGGCGAGCGTATGCTGATTCTGGTGAACATTGAGAAGCTGCTGAACAGCGATGAGATGGCGCTGCTGGATATCGCCGCGAGTCACGTAGCGTAAGTAAATGCAAAACGGCAACCCAGGTTGCCGTTTTTTGTGTTTGCTCCCTCTCTCTGTGGGAGAGGGCAGGGGTGAGGGCATCAGGCCTCACCCTTTTTTTCACCTTACACTTCCTGCTTTAACAGCTCTGCTTCTGCTTCTGCTTCTGCTTCCCGCGCGCCTTCATTCTGCGACAGCATCGCGGTTGCGATCCCATTCCCCAGCACGTTAATTGCGGAACGGCCCATATCCAGGAAGTGGTCGATCCCCATCAGCAGCAGAATTCCCGCCACCGGAATGTTAAAGCTCGGAATGGTTGCTGCCAGCACCACCAGTGAAGAACGCGGTACGCCCGCAATCCCTTTCGACGCCAGCATCAGAGTCAGCATCAGCACCGTCACCTCAGAGAAGCTCAGATGAATGTTGTACGCCTGAGCGATAAACATTGAGGCGAATGAGCAGTACACCATCGAACCCACCAGGTTGAAGGAGTAGCCAATCGGCAGGACGAAAGAGGCGATGTTGCGCGAGCAGCCAAAACGCTCCAGCTGCTCCAGCGTTTTCGGGTAGGCGGCTTCAGAGCTGCTGGTGGTAAACGCCACCAGAACCGGATCTTTCAGCATGCTCACCAGGCGAAACACCTCTTTTTTCAGCACCATGTAACCCACGGCCAGCAGCACCATGCAGGTGAGAAGAATGGCAACATAGTAGCCGCCAATAAAGGAGGCGTAGTTCAGCAGAATGCCCAGACCCTGCGTGGCAATAACGGATGAAATCGCCGCGAAAATGGCCAGCGGCGCAACGTACATCACGTAACCTGTGACCTTCAGCATAATGTGGGAAACCACATCCAGCGCGGCCACCAGCGGCGCGTTGAATTTCTGCCCCAGCGACGCGCCACCGATGCCGAAGAACATTGAGAACACCACAATCTGCAGGATCTCATTGTTCGACATCGCCCCCGCGATACTGGTCGGAATGGTGTGCGACAGGAACGCTTTCAGCGTCATGCCGCCAACGGCCAGGCCGGTATCCACAGCTTCTGTCGGAACCGTCAGGTTCAGACCGCTTCCCGGATGCTCCAGCGTGACGATAAACAGGCCAACCAAGATAGAGAGCACGGATGAGCTGATAAACCACAACATCGCTTTGCCGCCAACACGGCCAATGGTGGAGGTTTCGCCCAGCTTCATAATGCCGACGGTGAGCGTGCTGAAGACCAACGGTGCAATGACCATTTTGATCAGGCGGAGGAAAATATCGGTCAGAAGGGTAATATTATCCGACCAGGCTTTGATGGCATCCGCAGATGCATATTCATGAATTGCTGCCCCTGAAAGAATACCCGCCAGCATGAATATCACGATGAAGAGTGTGAGTTTGTTTGCACTTGCCACGAAAAAAGACCCTCTATGCGCTTCAGATGTAGCCCGCGGCGATACATATAAATTTTTTATTACGACGCGGGAAATTATTCGGCACATAAATTGACGCAAAGTGTAGGGGGATACAACTCCTTTTTAAGTTTTATTAATTTTGTTGTTAATACGCTGACGATATATTGTGATCGTCGTCACACTTTAATGGATATATTCTCCCCTGATATAAAAAAAACGCTGCCTGAATTTATTTAACTTACTGTTATTTATAATGAAATTTAGTCAATAAGACATATGCCTTATGCGTTAAGGGGCAGGTGGTCGAAGCGATATCCGTAAACTAAATTCTCAGTAACCCCCTCAGAGGAACGTTAAGCGGGGCTAACATCTTGAACGACAAAAATAAAATGTGGCAAGGGAACGGAGACGTCTTCTGGAGGGTGGTAAATGAAAAGAAAACTTCTTTTGATCGGCGCAGGCACCTTACTGACTGCGACAATGGCCCATCAGGCGCTGGCCGTCACCAGCAGCGGCACTTTAGGCGCGACGCTGACGCTGACAAACGGATGTCTGATAAACGGATCGCCCGCGCAAAGTGGCATCAACTTCGGTACGCTCGATTTCGGTACCCATCCGGCTACCTTCTCCACGCTTACGACGCAGCTGAGCGGCGCCAGCGGCGGAAACACCTTCACCATTCAATGCACGACCGCCAGCTATACGGTCGCGATCACCGGTAATACCCACTCCACCGCGCCCGGCTCCGTTGTCGGTTCGCCGGGCACGCCAGAACGCTATCTGGTGAATACGGCCAACGCGGCACAGGGCGTGGCTTACAGCCTGTACAGCGACAGCGGGTTTAACACCGTGATTGCTAATAACGCGGCGCTGCCGATCGCGTCTACGGCCGGAGGGGTGGACAGTTACACCCTCTACGGACGGATTACCGGCGGCGGTAACAGCGTGACGGTCGTTCCGGGAACCTACACCGACACGATTAACGTCAGCGTCACCTACTAGTCCCGAACCGCCATGAAGGCATCTCTCACAGGTCTGCGCAAATGCGCAGAGGGACGCGTGCAGCCTTTTTTCGCGCTGATCGTCGGATTGCTCATGATGCCCACGGCGGATGCGGTGACATCCCAGTCGTTTAAGGTCAGCGCGACGATTGTCCCGGGATGCGCGGTGGCCACCGGTAGCGGAGGGCTTCTCGGTACGCTGGACTTTGGCAGCCATAACGGCGTCGAGAGCGCGCCGGTGAGCACCAGCTTTGTGCCAAACGGGGCGTTGTCCATCGCCTGTACGCCAGGCGTGGCGCTGAGCATGAGCATTAATGGCGGTCAAAATTATTCATCCGTTCGCCGCATGAAGCGTGCTAACGGCGCCGACGTGGTGCCATACCGGCTCTACAGCAGCAGCTCGCTGGCCGCGAACAGCGAAATTGGCGTCAACCAGGCGATAGCGGTGACCTATACCAACAGCAATAACATCGCGCTGCCGCTTTTTGGCGTGGCGCTACTGACCGGGTTTAGCCCGGCGGGAACCTATTCCGATCAGCTCACCGTGACCTTGTCATGGTAATAAAGGGAGAGTGTTGATGAAGCCATTTTTCAGACCGGTTTGTCTGGCGGGCGCGTTGGGAATGGCGGGTGCTGGCCAGGCGCAGGCGGCGGCCACCATCCTGCTCTGGCCGATCGATCCCTGGCTTGCAGCAGACGCCAACGCCACGGAACTGTGGATCCAGAACCAGGGAAACAGCGCCACGACGATGCAGGTTCGCATCGTGCGCTGGAAGCAGGAGGACGGACACGAGCGCTATACCGCGCAGCAGGACGTGGTCGCCAGCCCGCCCATCGTCACGATTGGCACAGGCAGCAAGCAGCTTGTTCGCCTTATCAAACAGGCTTCGGTTCCCGCAGGGGTCGAACAGGCCTATCGCATTATCGTCGATGAAATCCCCCAGCCAGATGCCAAAGCCGAACCCGCCATCGGCCTGAAATTGCAGATGCGTTACTCCATCCCTCTGTTCGTATATGGACAGGGGATCCCGACCATCAAAGAGGGCGCGCATCACGCGCTGGCGGAGACCCAAAACCTGAGCTGGCGGGTAACGCAGGCTGAGGGTAAGCCTGCGCTGGAGGTCAAAAATCGGGGGGATGTCCACGTCAGGCTGAGCCAGGTGGCGCTGGAGCAGGGAGGTCAGAAACGCACGGTGGCGGAAGGATTGCTGGGTTACGTCCTGCCGGGCAGCACCCGCAGCTGGCCTATGCCCGCTGGCGTTCGTCAGCCAGAGCGGATGAGCGCGCAGATTAATGCCAGGGACGAACAATGGCAGTCGACGCCCGTCAACTGAAGCCGGCGATGATGTTACTGCTATGCGTCAGTTCCGCGACTCTGGCCGGGCCCGGCGACGACAGTTTACCGCCGCCTCCCCAGGCGCAGGCGATAAATGATGAAGCGGTTTTCCAGCTGGCCATCGTGGTCAATCACTACGACACCGGTCTGGTCGTGCCCGTGACGCAGCGTAAAGGCGCTTTCTTTATCTCAAGCGCTGATTTGCTGCGCGCGGGGCTGCCCCCGGCGCATGTTCCCACCGGAGAGGTAAATCTCTCCTCGCTTGCTCAGGTTCGGGTGGAGTACGACAGCGCCGCGCAGCGCCTGCTGCTGACCGTTCCCCGCGACTGGGTGACGGCCCGCGTGACGCCTTTCAGCGCGCAAGCGGCGCAGGCCAAACCGCACTATGGGCGCGGGGCGCTGCTGAATTACGATCTCTACACCAACCACACGGAACATATCGGCGGTCAGGCGTCGATCTGGCATGAGTTTCGCTACTTCAACGAGAACGGCTCGTTTTCCTCGACCGGTTACGCGCGGGAAAATTTCACCGGTAACGACGGACAGCAGGAAGGGTATGTCCGCTATGACACGACCCTGCTGTTCACCAACGAAGATGACGCAATGAGCTGGAGCGCCGGGGATGTCATCAGCGATGCGCTGAGCTGGAGCTCCAGCGTGCGGATGGGGGGGATAAGCGTCGGGCGGGATTTCTCCCTGCGTCCTGACCTGGTGACATGGCCGCTGCCCGAGTTCGCGGGGGAAGCCGCGGTACCCACCTCGGTCGATCTTTTTATCAACGGCTATCGCTCCGGTTCGACCCAGCTTCAGCCGGGCCCCTTCACCCTGAGTAATCTGCCCTATATCAACGGCGCCGGGGATGCGGTACTGGTCACGACGGATGCGCTGGGGCGCCAGGTGAGCACCACGCTCCCGTTTTACGTCACCAGCGACCTGCTTAAGCAAGGGCTGAGCGACGGCGCCGTGACGCTCGGCAGCCTGCGGCGTAATTACGGTATCAAGAATTTTGACTACGGCTCGGCGGCAGGCAGCGGCTCGTATCGCTACGGGATAACGGACTGGCTAACGCTGGAGGGCCACGCGGAAGGAGCGCAGGAACTGGCGATGGGCGGCGCGGGGACGGTGATAAAACTCGGCCAGTTTGGCGTGGTGAATACCTCTTACTCGCAGAGCCGCATGCGCGGTGATGCGGGCGGGCAAATAAACTGGGGTTACCAGTACAGTACCAGCGAGTTTAGCGTCGCCACCCAGCACACCCGTCGCGATCGCGGCTTTGGCAATCTGGCCCTCTACGACCAGCCGACGGTGTATGACGAAAACGATAAGCCCATCGCCAGCTTTAGTCGTAACACGGACCAGTATTCGCTGACCTTCAATCTGGGACGGTACGGCAACATCGGTGCGGCCTGGATCGGCGTGGAGAGTTTTGACAGCCAAAAAACCGAGCTGCTCAATCTCTCCTGGAGCCGCAACCTGTGGGGGGCGAGCAGTATTTACCTGGCCGGCAGCCGGGATCGGCAGCGGGGAGACTGGACGGTCGCGCTGTCGCTGCAGGTGCCGCTGGGGGCGCGCGACAGCGCTGCCGTCACCGTTGAAAACACCCCGGATGCCGGCAGTACCCAGCGCATTAACTACAACCACTCCATGCCTTCTGACGGTGGGTTCAGCTGGAACATGGCCTGGGCCAACCAGTCAAGATCCAGTGATTATCAACAGGGTACGCTGGGCTGGCGCAATAACAACATCGAGCTGCAGGGCGGCGGCTATGGCGAAAGGGATACCATGACCTGGTGGGGCGAGGCGATGGGCGCCATTGTGCTGATGGACGGCGAGCTGTTCGCGGCGAATAAGATCAACGATGCGTTTGTGGTCATCAGCACCGACGGCCACCCGGACGTGCCCGTCAGCTATGAGAACCAGCCCGTCGGTAAAACCAATAATAACGGCTACCTGCTGGTGAGCGGGGTGTCGGCGTATTACCCGGCCAGCTACCGGATTGATACCCTGAATCTGCCGGCGGATACCCGTCTGAAAGAGACCGAGCGGCGGATCGCGATTCGCCGTCACAGCGGCTATCTGGTCGATTTCCCGATGGAGCAGGAGCGGGTGGCAAGCGTCATTCTGCATGATACGAACGGGAAGGCGTTGCCGGTGGGAAGCCAGGTTCGACGCGCCTCGCGCAGCAATGCGGTGGTGGGGTATGACGGCATCGCCTGGCTGGAAAATCTCAGCGACGTGAACCCGCTGGAGGTGATCGCACCTGACGGGAGGCGCTGCAAGACTACCCTGACCGTGGGGGCCAATCCGGAGCACAAGCTGAAAACCTACGGGCCGCTGGTTTGTCGGGAGGAGCCATGACGCGCCTGCTGCTGTTGATCCTGCTGCTGTTCTCCGGCGGCGGCTGGGCGGCGTGTACCGTCAGCACGGTTAATGCGTCGTTTGGCAGCGTCACCTCGTTCGCGCTCGGCGGAAGCGGGGAAGTTCAAACCACCGGCACGCTGGTGGTGGCCTGCGATGCCGTACTGAATCTGCTGACCAGCGACTCGGTAACGCTGACCTACACCGCGGCATCGGTTTCGGGCAGCAGCCGGGCCACGATGAAACGCACGGATAACGCGGCCATCACCGACGTGATCCCCACCCGGCTGTGCGGGTTATCGGGATGCGCGAGCAGCAGCGAGGTACAGATAAGTAAATCGTATACCTGGAGCGGGAATACCCTGCTGGGGTTGCTGGGGTTGCTGGGGTCAAAGCAGTACAACATTCCGCTCTATTTCCGCACCGTCGCCGGGCAAAACGTCACTGCCGGGCCATATCAGGTGCAGTTAACCTTCAGCATTAACTACAGCGTGTGCTCCGTGGGCGCGCTCGGCCTTTGCTCAATCAATCAGACGGGAACCGCGACAACCAGCATCCTGCTGGATATGACCGTCACCAACGACTGCAGCGCCATGACCACGCCAGATGTGAGCTTCAACAGCGCGCCGCTGGTACAAAGTTTCCCCACCGTCTCGCAGGCGATTGCCGTCACCTGTACCAAAGGAAGTTCGTATACCATCGGCATTAATAACGGTGCCAACGCGCTGAACAACGTGCGACGGATGGTGAGCGGCAGCAATACCATGAGCTACGACATCTATAAGGAAGCCACCGGTAACCGCTGGGGCGGCAGCGGCAGCGAGCGCTGGTCCAGCGCGGTATCGTCCCAGGTCAGCACTGACGGTCTACTGCGCACCTACAACTACACCGCGAAGGTCCTGACCAATCAGGCCACGCCGCCCGCCGGAACCTACACCGACACGCTGATTGTCGACGTGGCGTTTTAACCCCGCGCTTTTCCCTTTCGCAAATGTAAAGTTCCTCTGGGGTGTGCCGATAACACCGTTAATAAATCTATGAGAAGGTGTTGTATGTTGAACCGTATCCGCGTTGTCACAATGCTCATGATGGTGCTGGTCATTTTCGCACTTCTTCAGCTCATCTCCGGCGGGCTTTTTTTCTCGTCATTAAAACAGAACCAGGACAGCTTCGCGGCCTCGAACGATCTCCGCCTGCAGCAGAGTGAACTCACGTCGACGTGGGATCTGATGCTGCAAACGCGTATCAACCTTAGCCGCTCGTCCGCGCGCATGATGATGGACCCCAACAATCAGCAGAGCAGCGCCAAAACCGATCTGTTGAAAAATGCCCGTACCACCCTCGCTGACGCCGCTAAACATTACGACGCCTTTAAAAAGATTACCCCACAGCCTGCGATGGAGCAGGTGAGCCAGAACATTGACGAAAAATACAACGCTTACCATGCCGGTCTGGCAGAGCTGATTCAGTTCCTGGAGAGCGGCAATATGGACGCCTATTTCGCGCAGCCGACGCAGGGGATGCAAAACGCGCTCGGCGTGGCGCTGGGGGAATACGCGAAGGCCAGTGGCGATCTCTATCACTCGGCCTTTACGGCAAGCCAGAATGACTACCGCTTTGCGAAATGGCAGATGGCGGTGCTGGCGCTGGCGCTGGTTATTGTGCTGGTTGCGGTCTGGTACGGCATTCGCCATATCCTGCTGAACCCTCTTGGGCGCGTCATTGCCCACATTCGTGAAATTGCCGGCGGTGACCTGACCAAAACGCTGACCGTCTCCGGGCGTAATGAGATCACCGAGCTGGCAAACAGCGTTGACCATATGCAGCGTTCGTTAATCGAAACCGTCGCCAACGTGCGCAACGGGTCGGAGGCTATCTACACCGGCACCAGCGAAATTGCGATGGGGAATAACGATCTCTCATCCCGTACCGAGCAGCAGGCGTCCGCCCTGGAAGAGACGGCCGCCAGCATGGAGCAGCTCACCGCGACCGTGAAGCAGAACGCCGACAATGCCCGCCAGGCGTCTCAGCTGGCGGAAAGCGCCTCCGAGACGGCGCAGCGCGGCGGCCGCGTGGTGGATGGCGTGGTGAAAACCATGCACGAAATCGCCGACAGCTCGAAGAAAATCGCCGACATCATCAGCGTTATCGACGGCATTGCCTTCCAGACCAACATTCTGGCGCTGAACGCCGCCGTGGAAGCGGCGCGCGCGGGCGAACAGGGGCGCGGGTTTGCCGTGGTGGCCGGAGAAGTGCGCAACCTGGCCAGCCGCAGCGCCAACGCGGCCAAAGAGATCAAGTCCCTGATTGAAGATTCCGTCTCCCGCGTGGATACCGGCTCCGTGCTGGTGGAAAGCGCCGGTGAGACCATGAATGACATCGTGAATGCCGTCACCCGCGTGACGGACATCATGGGTGAAATCGCCTCTGCGTCCGATGAGCAGAGTCGTGGTATCGACCAGGTTGCCCTGGCGGTATCGGAAATGGATCGCGTGACACAGCAAAACGCCGCGCTGGTGCAGGAGTCCGCTGCGGCGGCCGCTGCCCTGGAAGACCAGGCGAGCCGTCTCAAGATGGCCGTCTCGGCGTTTCGTCTCGCTTCACTCGCTGGAAACACGGTCACCCCGCAGGCAACGTATCGCGCGCCAGCCGCTGAACAGGCTGCACTCCGTACGCGTACCGCGACGACCGGACAAGATGAAAACTGGGAAACATTTTGACTGACAATTAAACCGCGGCTGCTTGCCGCTTGATGGGAGCGTGGATGTTAAATCGTATTCGTATCTCGACCACACTGTTTTTGATTCTGATCCTTTGCGGTGTGTTGCAGGTTGGCAGTAACGGGTTGTCTTTTTGGGCGTTTCGCGATGGCTATCAGAATTTGCAGGAAGTTGAGGCGAGTAATCAGCAGCGCTCCGCACTGGCACAAACGCGTGCCGTGCTGTTGCAGGCAAGCACTGCGCTGAACAAGGCGGGAACCTTAACCGCGCTGAGTTATCCGCCGGATGACATTAAAGCGCTGATGGCCAACGCGCGCGACAGCCTGAAACAGGCTGACGCACAGTTTAAAGCCTTTACGGCGCAGGCCGCCGACAGCGAGAAAGAGAAGGCGCTGAAGACCGCCATGAAGACGAACTTTGAGCAGTGGTACAGCGATCTGGACCACCAGGCGACGTGGCTTGAGAACAACCAGCTTTCGGACTTTATGACCGCACCGGTTCAGGCCTCGCAGGCGGCGTTTGACGGCAGCTTTAACGCATGGCAGCAGGATATTAACCAGTCTGTTCAACGTGCCGGTGACCAGAGCCGCCAAAGCTATCACATGTCGGGCGTCATCTTTGCCATGGTGGTGATTGTGGCAGGGTTGCTGACCGGTGCCGCGCTGCTCTGGTCGCGCAGAATGATTGTGCAGCCGCTGGCCATTATCAGCAGCCACTTCGACAGTATTGCGAAAGGGGACCTGGCGCGTCCGGTGGCGGTGTTCGGCAAGAACGAAATTTCGGCGATCTTTGCCAGCCTGAAGGCGATGCAGGGATCGCTGCGGGAAACGGTGAGCGACGTGCGGCAGGGCAGTTATGCCATGCACACCGGGATCTCTGAGATTGCAGCGGGTAACAACGATCTCTCGTCCCGCACCGAGCAGCAGGCGGCCTCGCTGGCGCAGACGGCGGCCAGCATGGAGCAACTGACCGCGACGGTAGGTCAGAACGCCGATAACGCGCGTCAGGCGTCTGACCTGTCAAAACAGGCGGCGATGACGGCAAAGAAAGGCGGGGACCAGGCGTCCCATGTCGCCAGCACCATGCAGGAGATTGCCACCAGCTCGCAGAAAATTGGTGACATCATCAGCGTGATTGACGGTATCGCGTTCCAGACCAACATTCTGGCGCTGAATGCCGCCGTGGAAGCGGCGCGCGCCGGTGAGCAAGGGCGCGGGTTTGCGGTGGTGGCGGGGGAAGTGCGTAACCTGGCGAGCCGCAGCGCCAACGCGGCGAAAGAGATTAAGGTGCTGATCGAAGAGTCGGTCTCGCGCGTTCAGCAGGGCTCAACCCTTGTGGATACGGCGGCGAAAACCATGCACGAGATCGTCACCTCCGTGACGCGGGTCAACGACATCATGGGCGAGATCGCCTCGGCGTCGGACGAACAGCGTCGCGGGATTGAGCAGGTTGCCCAGGCTGTCAGCCAGATGGATCAGGTGACGCAACAGAACGCCTCGTTAGTTGAGGAGGCGGCAGCGGCCACCGATCAGCTGGCCAGCCAGGCGGATCGTCTGACCGGACTGGTCGCGGTATTTAATGTGAAAGAGCACGTTGAAGCAGTAACAGAAGTCGGGCGGTCGCAGGCCGTGCCAGTTGTATCCTGAATGTAATTAAGAAGGCGCTATGACATCACCAATGCCCCCTGGGCAAACGTCATTATTGTTGCAGATGACACAGCGCCTCGCGCTGTCCGACGCGCATTTTCGTCGGATATGTCAGTTAATCTACCAGCGTGCGGGGATCGTGCTTGCGGATCATAAGCGGGACATGGTCTACAACCGTCTGGTGCGGCGCTTGCGTACGCTGGGGCTGGATGATTTTGGCCGCTATCTGAGCATGCTCGAGGCGAACCAGAACAGCGCAGAGTGGCAGGCTTTTATTAACTCGTTAACCACCAACCTGACGGCGTTTTTCCGTGAAGCTCACCACTTCCCGGTTCTGGCCGAGCACGCCCGCCGTCGCACCGGGGAGTATCGCGTATGGAGTGCGGCCGCCTCGACGGGTGAAGAGCCGTACTCGCTGGCGATCACCCTTGCCGACACCCTGGGCATGACGCCCGGACGCTGGAAGGTCTACGCCAGCGATATCGATACCGAGGTGCTGGAGAAGGCGCGTAACGGCGTGTATCGCCAGGATGAACTGAAAACGCTGTCGCCGCAGCAGCTGCAGCGTTATTTCATGCGCGGCACGGGCCCGCATGAAGGCCTGGTACGCGTACGCCAGGAGCTGGCGAACTGCGTCGAATTCGCGCCCGTTAACCTGCTGGATAAGCAGTACAACGTGCCGGGGCCGTTCGACGCCATTTTTTGCCGTAACGTCATGATCTATTTTGATAAAACGACGCAACAGGACATTCTGCGTCGGTTTGTTCCGTTGCTCAAGCCTGACGGTTTACTGTTTGCCGGGCACTCGGAAAACTTCAGCAACCTCGCGCGTGAGTTTAGCCTGCGTGGGCAAACGGTGTATGCGCTGAGTAAGGAAAAAGCATGAGTAAAATCAGGGTGTTGTCTGTCGATGATTCAGCGCTGATGCGTCAGATCATGACTGAAATTATCAATAGCCACAGCGACATGGAGATGGTGGCCACTGCGCCCGATCCTCTGGTAGCGCGGGATTTAATTAAAAAATATAACCCCGACGTGCTAACGCTGGATGTCGAGATGCCGCGCATGGATGGCATAGATTTCCTCGAAAAATTAATGCGGCTTCGGCCTATGCCGGTGGTAATGGTCTCCTCCCTGACCGGAAAAGGATCGGAAATTACCCTGCGCGCGCTGGAACTGGGGGCGGTGGATTTTGTCACCAAACCGCAGCTCGGCATTCGCGAAGGGATGCTTGCCTACAGCGAAATGATCGCCGAGAAGATCCGCACCGCGTCGCGTGCGAAGCTTGCCGCCCACACGCCAATGGCTGCGCCTGCGACCCTGAAGGCCGGTCCCTTACTCAGCTCGGAAAAACTGCTGGTCATTGGGGCGTCAACCGGAGGAACAGAGGCAATTCGTCATGTACTCCAGCCATTGCCGCTTTCAAGTCCGGGTATTCTGATCACGCAGCATATGCCGCCAGGCTTTACCCGTTCGTTCGCCGAACGCCTGAACAAGCTGTGCCAGATCAGCGTGAAAGAGGCGGAAGACGGCGAGCGCGTGCTCCCGGGACATGCCTATATCGCCCCCGGGCGACAAGCATATGGAGCTGGCGCGCAGCGGTGCTAACTATCAAATCAAAATTCATGACGGACCGCCGGTCAACCGGCACCGTCCGTCGGTGGATGTGCTGTTTCATTCGGTGGCGAAACATGCGGGGCGCAACGCCGTTGGGGTGATCCTGACGGGGATGGGCAACGATGGTGCCGCCGGAATGCTTGCAATGCACCAGGCTGGCGCCTGGACGATTGCGCAGAATGAAGCAAGTTGTGTGGTGTTCGGCATGCCGCGCGAGGCCATCAATATGGGTGGCGTGAGCGAAGTGGTCGATCTTAGCCAGGTAAGCCAGCAGATGCTGGCGAAAATCAGTGCCGGACAGGCAATACGTATTTGACTCAGGAGTATTATTTTATGGCGGATAAAGAGCTTAAGTTTTTGGTTGTGGATGACTTTTCCACCATGCGTCGTATCGTGCGCAACCTGCTGAAAGAGCTGGGCTTCAACAACGTTGAAGAAGCAGAAGACGGCGTTGATGCGCTGAACAAACTGCAGGCTGGCGGGTTTGGTTTTGTTATCTCCGACTGGAACATGCCAAACATGGACGGTCTGGAACTGCTGAAAACCATTCGTGCCGATGCCGGAATGGCGTCTATGCCGGTTCTGATGGTTACTGCAGAAGCGAAAAAAGAGAACATCATTGCCGCTGCACAGGCGGGCGCAAGCGGCTACGTGGTGAAGCCATTCACCGCGGCAACCCTGGAAGAGAAGCTCGGTAAGATCTTCGAGAAACTCGGCATGTGAGGTGATGGAAATGTTGCAACCTGCTATGAAACCCGTTGAAGAACACTCGCCGAGCGATATCATCGTCCGCATTGGCAGCCTGACGCGCATGCTGCGTGACAGCCTGCGCGAGCTGGGGCTGGATCAGGCCATTGCCGAAGCCGCGGAAGCTATTCCGGATGCCCGCGATCGTCTGGACTATGTCGTGCAGATGACCGCTCAGGCCGCGGAGCGTGCGCTGAACAGCGTTGAAGCGTCACAGCCGCACCAGGATGCGATGGAAAAGGGGGCGAAAGCCCTGAGCAAACGCTGGGACGAGTGGTTTGAGAACCCTATCGAGCTGGCGGATGCCCGCGAGCTGGTGACGGATACCCGTCAGTACCTGGGTGATGTGCCGGGCCACACCAGCTTCACCAACGCCCAGCTGCTGGACATCATGATGGCGCAGGATTTCCAGGACCTGACTGGTCAGGTGATCAAGCGCATGATGGATGTTATCCAGGAGATTGAGCGTCAGCTGCTGATGGTTCTGCTGGAGAACATTCCGGAACCAGCAGCCCGTCCAAAACGCGAGAACGAAAGCCTGCTCAATGGTCCACAACTCGACGCCAGCAAGGCGGGCGTTGTGGCAAGCCAGGATCAGGTCGACGATCTGCTGGACAGCCTCGGCTTCTGATTGTTCTGATTACCCTCAGGCTGCAGCGTCAACCTGAGGGTATTTCGGTTAGCGAAGGTCCATCTTCACCGTTACGTTACCTTCAAAGCGGCCCGGGGCCGGGGGGGCATTTGTTGTGCCGACCGGCGCAGCCTGAATTTTGACCACACCGTTACCCTGCTCGTCCATCGTCACCGGAAACTCATAGGTACCGTCCAGCGCAACGTTCTGACTGTTTTCATCATATACACGTACCCCGAGATCGTCCCTGTCCAGAAGTTTCGCAATGTACGGCGTACTGCTGTCCACCACGCCCTGATCTGCTGTGAGCGTAAGCTTTATCCGGTCCGTGTTTCCCACTGCGTTATCATCACAGTGATAGGCAATATCAACGTTTTTAAGAGCATAACGTTTTGGCGGTTGCCCCTTGATGACGAATTGCTTGCTGACAATGCCGCCAAACTCCACCTCAATGGTGCTGCCGGCGTTGATGATGCAGCTTAGCGGCGCAGATAGCGTGCCGCCAAACCAGATATCAGAGACCTGGTCAGCCTGCCCAGGATCGCAGCTTCCCCCCGAGCCGAAATAAAGACAGGAATAGTTTTGCGCGACGATCGTCGAAGGGATCACCTCTTGACCCAGGATGGGTTTTTTAACGTGAAGCAGGATCGCAACGACGTTCCAGCGGAAATTACGCTTTACTGTAGCGGCATTACTCGGCTGGCTGTCACTACTGCAAACGTTGGCATCTCCCTCCGTTTTGGCGAGTGCATTCTCGGTCATGTTACGCATATTACTTCTGGACGTCGGGTATTCATTGACAGCTATCGGGGTCAATGAAGTGCCGTCCGGAGAGTTGATTGCATCCGCGTAGGCGGTGATATCGGCATCAATCTTTTCGGTCAAATAGCCGTATCCGTTTGTTCCCGGACTCAACGGACTCCCGGCAAACGTTTTTTCATAGACCATGCTCGATGAAAACATATTTCCGGGACAGTCGCAGTTGGCCACTATCAGCGGGCCATTGCCGACCAGATGATTAGGCACATCATAGTCATGATTGGCGATATTTTCGCTGGACGAAAACTCATGATCGAACGACGTGGTGTAGGATTGCGGTGCACCGAAGCAGTTATGAAGTAAAGTCACCGCACCCCTGCACGGGCAGGTTGCGGTCAGGCTCAGTGCCGTGGCCAATGAAGCCCAGACGGCCTGTTTCTTGAGTATAGTTCTCATGTGCTTATTCCTGCTGACAAAGCTCGCTAACCGAGCGAATACCGTTAGGGCTTTCGGTTTGGTTGGCTGACTGTTGCGTAATGCTGGCGCGGCACTGTTGGCCCTTGCCGTTGCCCCATTTCACGGTGAGCTGTGCGGTATCACCAAGGCCTGCCAGATAGACGGTACCGGTATCATCGACAATGCCGCTTATCACCGGGGCGCTACTGGTCGCGATGGCGCCGAAAGGAACGGGGAGGCCGTTTGGACGCTTCAGGGTGACCAACATCCGATAGCCTGTGTGGGCGTCAAACCTGGCCAACACCGCCGCGTTGCGCGAGGGAATGACGGTGATGGCGGTATCGCTGGTGTCTACATTTTCCGGCAGGCTCGAGGTATCAATACGAATATTGTTCTCCTGGTACGGAGTGAGCGATGGAATGACTGCATTACCCTGCCAGTCGGTCTGAATACCACGCTGGTTCAGGAAACGGACGCCGGACGCGTCGTTGGCGTTGACGATAGCAAACTGGCTGCCCAGAGGCTGAGCCAGCGTGACTCCCTCAGGATGGGCAACAATACCGCCGCTAATGCCGTAATTAAGCTGCTGAGAGTCATCAGTGGAGGCGTAATAACCGGCGGTCAGGTTGGCGTATTGCGAACGGTAGCTGCCATAGACGCTGCTGATATCCTCCCCGTCGTGGTTGGAATGGCTTTGCTGCAACGAGTAGCTCAAACGCTCGTCGTCCAGCAGCGTGCCGCTGAGGCCCACGTTTTGCCGCGTATAGCCATTTTTAGTATTGCTGATGTTATAGCTACTCCAGGCGCGTGGCAGCCATCTGGCGAGAGGAATGCTAAATCCCAAAGAGACCATCCTATCAGACTCTTCGTCGTTGGTTTTGCTGTACGTATAGGCCATGTGATAACTCGTGCCGGCAACAACGGTATTAAATCCAAACGACAGGCTGCGCTCTTTTTTAGTGGTGCCCCAATAGTCCTGCTGATAACCGTTAAGATACAGACTCGCCCCAGCAACGGTTTGGCTAATGCTGGCCTGAATGCGGTTGCGTTTATTGTAACGAAACAGCAGATCGCCTTCGTCGCCGTCACGCATTTGGTTGGCGTCGACAAAGCTGTAATATCCGCGGCTGGTGTATCGGTAGCTGCCGAGGCTGAAGTTGGTATCGGTCGAATCCAGTTTACCGGTATAAAGCAAACGCCATGACTGGCCGGTATGCTGGCTGTTATCGTCCAGGCGGGTATCGGCCAGGGTAACGTCAGCGGACAGCGAGCCCAGCGGCCCGAGCGCCATACCGGTACCGGTATTGGCTGCGTTATAGTCTTTCGAGAGCGTCAGCCCTCCAAACCAGGTGAAAAGGTTATTTAAACCGTAAATCATGCTTCCCTGGAAAAAGTCGGGTTCCTTTTGATCGCTCCCGCTTTCAGCACGATAACGGCCTGCCGTCATTTCGTACTTCATACGCCCAGGCCGCAGCATAACCGCAATACTGGAGTAGGGCTGCGTAAAGTGATGCTCGGTGCCGTCAGCCTCTTTCACCGTAACGTCCAGATCGCCGCTGTTGGTCGTGGAGTAGAGATCGTTGATCTCGAACTCACCCGGCGCGACGTTTTGCTGATAGATGAGATAGCCATTCTGGCGCACCGAGACTTCAGCATTTGAACTTGCGATGCCGCGTATGACAGGGGCATAGCCGCGTTGGCTATAGGGAAGCATCTCTTCATCTGACGCAAGGTTGACGCCCCGGTACTGTAAGCTATCAAATACCTCGCCCCGCGTGTTGCTTTCCCCGGCCGTGAACTGCGCCTTGAGGGCGTCAACGTCATGCTGCAGGAAGGTATTGATGTTTTCCCACAGGTTTTCACTGTCAGAATTACTCCACGTTGAATAGTTGCGCACTCGCCAGCCTCCCAGGTTGGCGCCTGTGCGCAAATTCAGATACTGACTGGTGGCGCTGTTGTCACCGCTCTCCTTATTTTTTGATCCTGAGAAAGCGTAGTCACTGAACAACACGGGGACACCGTCGTCCCAGCGCGAAGGATCGATGTAATCGCGACTGGTACCACTTAACGCGGCCTGAGGAATACTCAACGCTAATGTCATGGTTGAAAACTCAAGCCGCGCGGAGGCCAGAGGGATATAGTTGCTGATATCTTCAGGCAAAGCCTTATTTGCGGGTAACGCAAGCAAGGCGGGATACCGATCGATAGCAATCCCCCATGCCCGCAGCATATCCGGTGTGAGCTGCGGTATCAGTGACCCTTCCGGGGAGCTGACGTAAGCGATATTGGTGGTGCTGAGGCGGCGTTCGTTCACCTGCACTCGTGAAGAATAGGTGCCGGGTAGCTGAGCATTCGACTTTGAAAAGAGTGAAAGGTCGATATCCTGCTGGGCCAGCATGTCTCCTTCAAGCGATGAGGGAGAGAAACGATACTCACGGGCCAGCGTCGAGAAGCTAGCGATGAGCAAGACACCGCCAAGGCAGCGAAGAAGCGGATTCAGTCTGAAGCGCCGCTCGTATGACAACTCATTACGTCCTGTCATCATCGAGGTCTTTTAATCCTGCGCCAGGGGGGAGGTATATTTTTCGGAAGCATTGCCGTAATCGGTAATGCAGCGCCAGGTGACGTTCGTCCCCTGAGCATTGCCAGGGAGAGGAATGTCAGCGCGGGATTTAGGGGCAACCATGTCGGCTTTTTCCACTTTGTGCGCACCCAGCGCAAGTGAATCAAAGACGCTGTAGAACGCCCCTGCGTTGATGACGGTGAGTTGCTGACCATGACGAGCAAATCGCAGGTTTTTGCAGGATTCAGAGGGCGTACCGCTCAGTCCGACAGGACGCCAGAACAGTTTCAGACGCGTTTTATAGATTAACCGCAGGACGTTTTTGTCATCCTCATCCGTAGCCGTGGCAGGGACGGTTCGCACGTTCATATAGAACAGCGACTCTTTATCCCCTTCTAAGGCTGTCCCGTTCCAGGTAATGCGCAGGCTTTGCTCTTTTTGCGGATCGAGTCGAAAGAGAGGCGGTGTCACGATAAACGGTCCGTGCGTTTTACCATCACCCGTATCCGTCCATGACTGTATTAACCATGGAAGCTCTTTATCATTATTTTGTAAGGGTAGGGCAACTTCCTTTTTCGCGGCATCGTAGATTATGCGTGTGCGACCTATCTGAATACCTGCTGCGTGACAAAAAGTGCTTGCAATGACAGGAATACATAATAAGACATGGAGTGATATGCGCATAGTGAAACCTTTAATAAAGGAGGGTGAGGCGAAATGATATTAGTCCGAATACGGATTCGGACTAATATCAGATCATGACTCCTTAAACGTCATGAGGCCTAAATCTATTTATATTATGAATGTCAGTAATGCGTTTATTAACGGTAAAGAATATTTACCGTCATATCAGCGTCTGCCGGACCGGTCGTAACCGCAGTTGCAAATGATTTATAGCGAGCATTAAAATCAGCTTTAATCGTATCTTCGGGTTTTGACGCCAGTTCGATATAGACCTGCCCTTCGGCGCCGTCCATCGTGATGAGCTTATCATCTTTACCCGCCAGGCTGACGGCAACGCCGATACCGGTGGCCGCGGTATCGCCCGTGGTGGTAATTTTACTGACGTCCAGCAGCGTTTTGGCCTTGGTCAGGGTTGTTGGGCCGTTAAAGGTCAGCTGTACAGCCGGAAGCCCATCGCTTTGCAATGGGCAGTTGGCAAGCGTGATGGAGAATGGCATAAGTGCACTTTCCGTCCCAACAGCAGTAAACAATGATATTGGATAGGTACCCAGCGGGACAGTACTGTCCGTATCATTGTCACCCTGAATCGTGCAGCTTGATTCGATAATTTCACCCGTGAAGTGAATAGTGCCGGCATTCATTTCTGCGGCGAAGCTATTCATCGACAGTATTGCAAGGGCTAAGCCCGCAATAATAATCTTTTTGAAATCCATCTTAATTTTCCCTTTACGTAAAAAAGAAATATCTGGCATAAATTTTGCTTTCTAGTGAAAAGTATATTACGCCGCGTGAAATTATAACATTTAATATTCTACTGGTAAGTGAGTTTCAGGGCTAATGTTATATGCATTAATTCATTTTTGGATTGTGTGTGGTAATGAATTATGTGGTTTAAATTTCCCTGAATTATTGAATTTACATATTTATATCATTCCTGCAATACCAGGTAGTTAAAATTGACGGCTATGTTAATTTCCTTTCGAAATTTTTTTTAGAGTAAACGTTCTTTTGAACTGCGCTTAATTCATTTTGTAATATGAAGCGCATCACAAAAGCTGGACTCTATTTTTCGGTTATTACTTGTTCTCTCTTCTCTCACCCAACGTGCGGAGTGTGGGCTTAAACTGGATAAAAAGACCCGGTTATAGGGGTTTATCAGCCCATTGATCAAAGGCTGTGCTGGCATGATACCCGTGACGTAATGGGCTGAGCATGCACTGTGGCAGAAGAGAACGACGACAAAACGGAAGCCCCCACACCCCACCGACTAGAAAAGGCGCGTGAGGAAGGGCAGATCCCCCGATCCCGAGAATTAACCTCCCTACTGATCCTTATCGTAGGGGTGTGCATTATCTGGTGGGGCGGGGAGTCGCTCGCCCGCAAGCTGGCGGGAATGTTGTCCACCGGCTTACGTTTTGACCACAGCATGGTCAACGATCCGAATCTGATCCTCAGCCAGATTATTCAGCTTATCAAAGGGGCCATGGTCGCACTGTTGCCCCTGATTACCGGGGTCGTGCTGGTCGCGCTAGTCTCACCGGTGATGCTCGGCGGTCTGGTTTTCAGTGCCAAATCGCTGCAGCCAAAATTTTCCAAACTGAACCCGCTGTCGGGTATTGCGAAAATGTTCTCTGCGCAGACCGGGGCTGAGCTGCTCAAAGCCGTTCTCAAATCGGTGCTGATGGGCAGTTCTGCGGGGTTTTACCTCTGGTACCACTGGCCGGAAATGATGCGTCTTATCAGCGAATCGCCTCTCACCGCGATGAGCAACGCGCTGAATCTGGTTGGGCTCTGCGCGCTGCTGGTGGTGCTCAGCATTATCCCGATGGTGGGTTTTGACGTGATCTTCCAGCTTTATACCCACTTCAAAAAGCTGCGTATGTCGCGTCAGGATATCCGTGACGAATATAAGCAGATGGAAGGTGACCCGCACGTAAAAGGGCGCATCCGCCAGATGCAGCGTGCCGCCGCCCGTCGCCGCATGATGGAAGATGTGCCGAAGGCCGACGTCATTGTCACCAACCCGACGCACTATTCCGTTGCGCTGCGCTATGACGAAAACAAAATGAGCGCGCCGAAGGTCGTCGCGAAAGGGGCCGGACTGATCGCACTGCGCATCCGGGAAATTGGCACTGAAAACCGCGTGCCGATCCTCGAAGCCCCTCCGCTGGCGCGTGCCCTGTACCGCCATGCGGACATTGGACAACAGATCCCGGGACAACTCTACGCCGCGGTGGCGGAAGTGCTGGCCTGGGTGTGGCAGTTGAAGCGCTGGCGTCTGGCTGGCGGTCAGCGGCCTGTGAAACCTGAGAACCTTCCGGTGCCTGCCGCGCTGGATTTTATGAACGAGAAGGACACTGATGGCTAATCTGGTGGCAATGTTGCGCCTGCCCGGCAACCTGAAATCGACCCAATGGCAGATCCTTGCCGGGCCGATTCTGATCCTGCTAATTCTGTCGATGATGGTACTGCCGCTACCGGCGTTCATCCTCGATCTGCTTTTCACTTTCAATATTGCGCTGTCGATTATGGTGCTGCTGGTGGCGATGTTCACCCAGCGTACCCTGGAGTTCGCCGCATTCCCGACCATTCTGCTGTTTACCACCTTGCTCCGACTGGCGCTTAACGTGGCCTCCACGCGTATCATCCTGATGGAAGGCCACACCGGTGCTGCAGCGGCAGGTAAAGTGGTGGAGGCGTTCGGCCACTTCCTGGTGGGCGGCAATTTCGCTATCGGTATCGTGGTGTTCGTTATCCTCGTTATCATCAACTTTATGGTTATCACCAAAGGTGCAGGGCGTATCGCGGAAGTGGGCGCGCGTTTTGTGCTGGACGGGATGCCGGGCAAACAGATGGCGATCGACGCCGACCTGAACGCCGGTCTTATCGCCGAAGATGAAGCCAAAAAACGCCGTTCGGAAGTGACGCAGGAGGCGGACTTCTACGGCTCTATGGACGGTGCAAGTAAGTTTGTGCGCGGTGACGCCATCGCGGGCATTCTGATCATGGTGATTAACGTGGTCGGCGGTCTGCTGGTGGGTGTATTGCAGCACGGGATGGACATGGGCCACGCGGCGGAAAGCTATACGCTGCTGACCATTGGTGACGGTCTGGTCGCGCAGATCCCGGCGCTGGTTATCTCTACTGCGGCGGGTGTGATTGTAACCCGCGTGAGTACCGACCAGGACGTTGGCGAGCAGATGGTGGGCCAGCTCTTCAGCAACCCGCGCGTGATGCTGCTGGCCGCTGCGGTTCTGGGTTTGCTCGGCCTGGTGCCGGGTATGCCAAACCTCGTCTTCCTGCTGTTTACGGCGGGTCTGCTGGGGCTAGCCTGGTGGATGCGCGGTCGTGAAATCAAACCGGCGGCGGAGCCTGTTCCGGTAAAAATGCCGGAGAATACCCAGGCCGTCGAAGCGACCTGGAACGACGTTCAGCTGGAAGATTCCCTGGGAATGGAAGTGGGCTATCGCCTGATTCCGATGGTCGATTTCCAGCAGGATGGCGAGCTGCTTGGCCGTATCCGCAGTATCCGTAAAAAATTCGCGCAGGATATGGGCTTCCTGCCGCCGGTTGTACACATCCGCGACAATATGGACCTGCCGCCCGCGCGCTATCGCATCCTGATGAAAGGGGTCGAAATTGGCAGCGGTGATGCCTATCCGGGCCGCTGGCTGGCGATTAACCCGGGTACCGCCGCAGGCACCCTGCCGGGTGAGCAAACCATCGATCCGGCCTTTGGCCTGGCTGCTATCTGGATTGAAAGTGCCCTGAAAGAGCAGGCGCAGATCCAGGGGTATACGGTTGTTGAAGCCAGTACCGTGGTGGCAACCCATCTTAATCACCTGATCGGGCAATTCTCGGCAGAGCTGTTTGGCCGTCAGGAAGCGCAGCAGCTGCTGGACCGCGTCACGCAGGAGATGCCGAAGCTGACGGAAGACCTGGTCCCGGGCGTGCTGACCTTAACCACGCTGCACAAGGTGCTGCAAAACCTGCTCGAAGAGAAGGTGCCGATCCGCGATATGCGCACCATTCTCGAAACCCTTGCCGAGCATGCGCCGATACAAAGCGATCCGCACGAGCTGACGGCGGTGGTACGCGTGGCGCTGGGCCGCGCGATCACCCAGCAGTGGTTCCCG
Organism: Enterobacter sp. UCD-UG_FMILLET; assembly: GCF_000762975.1. Taxonomy (NCBI): domain Bacteria; kingdom Pseudomonadati; phylum Pseudomonadota; class Gammaproteobacteria; order Enterobacterales; family Enterobacteriaceae; genus Enterobacter; species Enterobacter sp. UCD-UG_FMILLET. The sequence goes on along the minus strand of NZ_JRJC01000036.1, from coordinate 161,416 downwards.
GGAACCGGAGAGGTACAGGTCATTGGCCTCGATACGCCGCTTGAACGCCTTCTGCTGCAGGCCCTGCAGGGAGGGGGCGGCCTGGAGCCGGGTCTGGCGGACCGTCTGCTGGCGCAAACGCAGGAGGCGCTGACGCGTCAGGAGATGCTGGGCGCGCCGCCGGTGCTGCTGGTGAACCATGCGCTGCGTCCGCTGCTGTCGCGCTTCCTGCGTCGTAGCCTGAACCAGCTGGTCGTGCTGTCGAATCTGGAGCTGTCGGATAACCGTCATATCCGCATGACCGCGACGATTGGAGGAAAATAATGGGTAAATGGATCTGGATTTTGCTTTTCCCTTTGGTGGCGCAGGCTGCCGGGGAGGGTACGTGGCAGGCAAGCAGCATGGGAGTGACCCTCAGCAACCGGGGTGTTGCCATGTCATCTAACCCGCTGGCACCTGCTGAAGAGGTTTCCGGTCTGATGGGCCTTGTGGTCTGGAATTACCGGCTGATTGGCCCAACACCCGCAGGCCTGCGAGTGCGCCTCTGCTCTCAGACGCGCTGCACGGAAATCGACGGTGAAAATGGCACGACGCAGGCGTTCAACGGCGTACCGGCCATAGAACCTTTGCGTTTCATCTGGGAAGTGCCGGGCGGGGGGCGCTTAATCCCGGCGCTGAAAGTCCAGAGTAATTCCGTCATCGTGAACTATCGCTAACACCCTGCCTTTTCACCAGCCATCAGGACATTCTGATGGCTGGCTCTCAAAACTGACCTCTCCTTTTGATCAAATAGAAACGCTGTTTTATAAATCAGTGACGCGCGTGACCCTACCCTTTGTATTTTTGCCATACACCCTCTCTGGAGTGGCAGAAACAGAAAGGTATCAACAGGTCGATGCATTTACTGTAGCCGTATAAAAGCTCCCGGACGAAGCGCGTTTGCAGGGAGTCTCCTGAAACTGATTAGGGCTGACGGCAATGAAAACACGTAAAATTGGACTCGCGAATTATCTTGCTTACGGGTCAGGCGATTTTCTCGGGGCGGGTACCACGGCCCTGACGGCGGCCTGGCTTTTATATTTTTATACCACCTTCTGCGGGCTTTCACCGATCGAAGCAACGTTCATCTTTGCAGCGGCAAGGGTGCTGGATGCCGTCGTTAGCCCGTTGATGGGCTTTTTAACCGATAACTTTGGTACGACCTGGCTCGGCAAGCGCTTTGGCCGTCGTAAGTTCTTTATCCTGCTGGGGATCCCGTGCGTGTTCAGCTACTCGCTGATGTGGGTTGGGGACATGAGCTTCGGGTACTACCTGCTGACCTATCTGGTGTTTGATATTGTTTACACCATGATTCTGGTGCCGTACGAAACGCTGGTGCCGGAAATGACCGATGACTTTAAGCAGAAAACCAAGTTCTCCGGGGCGCGTATCGCTATGGCCCAGATGTCCGCCATTCTGGCTTCCTTCCTGCCGGGGATCCTGTTGACCTGGTTCGGGAAAGACAACGCGGTTTCCTTCTTCTACGCAAGCCTGGTCTTCTCCGTGCTCTGCGCGCTGATGCTGACCTTCGTCTGGTTCTTCACCTGGGAACGCCCGCGCGAAGAGTGGTCTGAAGCGGCGCTGCGTGCTGAAGAAGAGAAGAAGAAGCTGACGCTGGGGCAGAGCCTCAACCGCCTGATCGTTGAGCTCAGCTCCACGCTGCGCATCAAGATTTTCCGTCAGCATCTGGGCATGTACCTCGGCGGCTATATCGCGCAGGACGTGTTTAACGCGGTATTCACCTACTACGTGGTGTTCGTGCTGATGCAGGAAGCGTCAGTGGCGTCCAGTCTGCTGGGCACGATGGCCATCTTCCAGTTCCTTGCGGTTATCGCCATGATCCCGCTGTGTATCCGCTTCGGGCCTGCGCCGTCCTACCGCATGGTGGTGGTGCTGTTTGGTCTGGCATCAATTTCCTACGCCGTGCTCTATTACGCGGGCCTGAGCAACGTTTACGCTCTGCTGTTGCTGATCTCTGCGGTGGCGGGCCTCGGTCGCGGCGGTATCAACTACGTGCCATGGAATACCTACACCTACATTGCTGACGTGGATGAAGCGATCACCGGCCAGCGCCGCGAAGGGATCTTCGCGGGCATCATGACCCTGACCCGTAAGGCGTCACAGGCCGGTGCGGTGATGCTGGTGGGCATTGTGATGCAGATGTCCGGCTTTGTCAGCGGTCAGAAAGTACAGCCTGCGGAAGTGAGCCACACCATTTTGACGATCCTGAGCGTGGGCACCATCCTGGTGCTGTTCTGCGGCTTCCTCGTTTCCCTGCGCTTCAAGCTCAATTTGCAGACCCACAGCACGCTGCGCGAGGAGACCGCGAAAATGCGTGAGTGTGGTCATGCGATGCCTGAGTCAGCGACGCCACACGCCCGCGCCACCGTCGAGATGCTGGCCGGTATGCCTTATGAGTCACTGTGGGGCAATAACAACATCGGTTATCTGAATCGCAACAAGCCAGCGGCACCCTCTCTGAAAGAGCGCGCGGTACTGAATTCGACATACAACAGAGGTTAGGATAATGAAAGTGTGGCCTGTCAAACATAGCCCGTTACTGCGTCAGCCAGAGCGCTTTATCGCCCGGGACGATCTGAAATCGCTGATTCAAAAGGTGACGCATAGCCTGGTCAATATCCAAGACAAAACGGGTGAATTTTTGCTGCGGCTGGACGACGGGCGCGTGATCGACACCAAAGGCTGGGCCGGATGGGAGTGGACGCACGGCGTTGGCCTGTACGGTATCTGGCAGTATTACTGCCAGACCGGCGATGAAGGTATGCGAGACATTATCGACAGCTGGTTTGCCGACCGCTTTGCGGAAGGCGCGACCACCAAAAACGTCAATACCATGTCGCCGTTCCTGACGCTGGCTTATCGCTACGAAGAGAACAAAAATCAGGCCTGGCTGCCGTGGCTGGAAAGCTGGGCGGAATGGGCGATGGCCGAGATGCCGCGCACGGAACACGGCGGGATGCAGCACATCACCCTGGCGGAAGAAAACCATCAACAGATGTGGGATGACACGCTGATGATGACGGTGCTGCCGCTGGCGAAAATCGGCAAGCTGCTCAATAAGCCGGAGTACGTTGAAGAGGCGGTCTATCAGTTCCTGCTGCACGTGCAGAACCTGATGGACCGGGAGACCGGGCTGTGGTTCCACGGCTGGAGCTATGACGGTAATCATAACTTTGCCCGTGCCCGCTGGGCGCGCGGCAACAGCTGGCTCACCATCGTCATCCCGGACTTCCTTGAGCTGGTGGATCTGCCGGAAAGCAACGCGGTGCGCCGCTACCTGGTGCAGGTATTGAATGCGCAGATTGCCGCGCTGGCGAAATATCAGGACGACAGCGGGCTATGGCATACGCTGCTCGACGATCCACATTCTTATCTTGAGGCGTCCGCCACGGCAGGTTTTGCCTACGGCATTCTGAAAGCCGTGCGCAAGCGCTACGTTGGCGCGGAGTATGCCGAAGTGGCAGAAAAAGCGATTCGCGGTATCGTCAAAAATATTTCGCCGGAAGGCGAGCTGTTGCAAACGTCGTTCGGCACGGGCATGGGCAGCGATCTTGAGTTTTATCGCCAGATCCCTCTGACGTCGATGCCGTACGGACAGGCGATGGCGATTCTCTGTTTGACGGAATATTTGCGGAAGTATTTCTGATAAGAAAAAACCCGGCGCTTGCCGGGTTTTTTGTATTACATGCGTTCTACGGTTTCGATACCCAGGGTATCCAGACCCAGCTTCAGGGTCTTCGCCGTGAGCTGCGCCAGCTTCAGGCGGCTGTTGCGGACCGATTCGTTTTCCGCAGACAGAATAGGGCAGTGTTCGTAGAAGCCGGAGAACAGACCCGCCAGATCGTACAGGTAAGCACACATTACGTGCGGCGTGCCGTCACGCGCGACAACCGTCAGCGTCTCTTCAAACTGCAGCAGGCGCGCCGCCAGCTGTGCTTCACGATCTTCCGTGATGGTCACTGTCGCATTCGCCAGTACGTTTTCATCAATGTTCGCCTTACGGAACACCGAGAGCACGCGGGTGTAGGCATACTGCATGTAAGGCGCCGTGTTGCCTTCAAACGCCAGCATGTTATCCCAGTCGAAGATATAGTCGGTGGTACGGTTCTTGGAGAGATCCGCGTATTTCACCGCACCGATACCCACGGCGTTGGCCAGTTTTTCCAGCTCGTCGGCAGGCATGTCCGGGTTCTTCTCGGCCACCAGACGGCGGGCGCGCTCCAGCGCTTCGTCCAGCAGGTCGGACAGCTTCACGGTTCCGCCCGCACGGGTTTTGAACGGTTTGCCGTCTTTACCCAGCATCATGCCGAACATGTGGTGTTCAAGCGGCACGCAATCCGGCACGTAACCGGCTTTACGCACGATGGTCCACGCCTGCATCAGGTGCTGGTGCTGACGGGAGTCGATGTAGTACAGCACGCGGTCGGCATGCAGCGTTTCGTAACGGTATTTCGCGCAGGCGATGTCTGTCGTGGTGTAGAGATAGCCGCCATCCTTTTTCTGGATGATCACGCCCATCGGTTCGCCTTCCTTGTTTTTGTACTCATCAAGGAACACCACCGTTGCGCCTTCGCTCTCCACCGCCAGGTTTTTCGCTTTCAGGTCAGCCACAATGCCGGGCAGCATTGGGTTATAGAGGCTTTCACCCATCACGTCGTCACGGGTCAGTGTAACGTTCAGACGGTTATAGGTCAGCTGGTTCTGAGACATGGTTATATCAACCAGCTTGCGCCACATCTCGAGGAAGTATTGGTCGCCGCCCTGCAGTTTAACCACGTAGCTGCGCGCGCGCTCGGCAAAGGCTTCGTCTTCGTCGTAGTGTTTTTTGGCTTCGCGGTAGAACCCTTCCAGGTCCGCCAGCGCCATTTCACCCGCGTTTTCCTGCTGCTGTTTTTCCAGGTAAGCAATCAGCATGCCGAACTGGGTACCCCAGTCGCCCACGTGGTTCGCGCGGATCACCTTGTGACCGAGGAACTCGAGCGTGCGCACCGCGGCATCACCGATGATAGTGGAACGCAGGTGGCCAACGTGCATCTCTTTCGCCACGTTCGGGGCAGAGTAGTCGATCACGACGGTCTGCGCCTCCGGCTGGGAAACACCCAGACGGTCAGATTTCAGCGCTGCGTCAACGTGGCTTGCCAGGAACGCAGGTTCCAGGAAAATATTGATGAAGCCCGGGCCGGCGATTTCGGTTTTGCTGGCAATGCCGGAAAGATCCAGATGCGTCAGTACCTGCTCAGCGAGCTGTCGCGGCGGCATGCCCAGTTTTTTAGCCACTGCCATCACGCCATTAGCCTGATAGTCGCCAAACTGTACTTTTGCTGACTGACGAACCTGCGGTTCGCAATCCGCAGGCGCACCTGCGGCAATCAGTGCCTGACTGACTTTTTCGGAGAGAAGAGCCTGAATATTCACCTGGATACCTTACGTTTTTGATGCGGGCTTACAACCGCCCGCGCCAGTTAAAGAATTTAGGGCGGGAGTATACTGCAAATGCCCTCTGGCGTCAGCATTGCGGGGCCTGAAGATTGCTCAGAATCCAGGCGGTGAAGGTGTGCATAATCATGCAATCGCAAAAAGCCGGATTCTGCGGTTGGTCAAAACAGGGCAACAGAGTAAATTAGCGGCTTTGCGACATGAAAAGAGAGTGACTTATGGCGAACTGGCAATCCATTGACGAACTGCATGATATTTCCGCAGATTTACCGCGCTTTACCCAGGCGTTCACAGAACTTGCCACCCGTCTCGGTCTGGATATCGCGCCGCTTGAGGCCGATCACATCTCTTTGCGCTGTCATCAGAATGCCACCGCCGAGCGCTGGCGTCGCGGGTTCGAACGGTGCGGCGAGTTGCTCTCCGAGAACATCATTAACGGTCGCCCTATTTGCCTGTTCAAGCTGCATCAGCCGGTGAACGTGGCGCACTGGCAATTCACCGTGGTTGAACTGCCGTGGCCGGGCGAGAAACGCTATCCGCACGAAGGCTGGGAACATATCGAAATTGTCCTGCCGGGTGAGCCGGAGACGTTAAACGCGCGCGCGCTGGCCCTCCTTTCTGACGAAGGCTTAAGCCAGCCGGGAATTTTTGTGAAGACGAGTTCACCTAAAGGCGAGCGCGAGCGGTTACCTAATCCGACGCTGGCCGTCACTGACGGACAGGTCACGGTGAAGTTTCATCCGTGGACCATTGAGCAGATCGTTGCCAGCGAAGCGTAAGAGATGTGAGTTCACGCCGGGACTGAAAACGGACGGCGTGTCATGATGTTTCGTTTAGTGGAATTTCAGGAGGATTAAATGGCGCTGCTGGAGATTTGTTGTTACAGCGTGGAGTGTGCCGTGACCGCGCAAAAGCACGGGGCTGACCGCATTGAACTGTGTGCGGCACCCAAAGAGGGCGGGCTGACGCCGTCATACGGCGTGTTGAAGTCTGCCCGTCAGGCCGTCACCATTCCCGTTCACCCGATTATTCGTCCGCGCGGCGGTGATTTTTGTTACACGGCGGGCGAGTTCAGTGCCATGCTTGATGATATCGCGCTCGTTCGGGACCAGGGGTTTCCAGGCCTGGTGACCGGCCTGCTGGATGAAGACGGCAATATCGATATACCGCGCATGCGTCAGATTATGAGCGCCGCGCAGGGGCTGGCCGTCACTTTTCATCGCGCATTTGATATGTGTAAAGATCCGCTTCAGGCCTTTGAAACGCTTGGAGAACTTGGCGTGGCGCGCATCCTGACATCCGGTCAGCAGGCGTCAGCTGAAAAAGGACTGCAATTAATTACGGAACTAAAAGCACATTCCGGTGTTCCAATAATAATGGCGGGTGCGGGAGTCCGCGCCAGCAATCTGGAACGGTTTTTAAACGCCGGGGTAGAAGAGCTGCACAGCTCCGCGGGGAAATGGATACCTTCACCCATGCGTTATCGCAATACAGGATTGTCAATGTCGACGGATGCTGAAGCGGATGAGTATTCACGCTATGGCGTAGAGGGAGAGTCGGTTGCGGAAATGAAGTCGCTGATTGAGCGCCATCACGTGTAGCAACGTACCGATTTTTACCGCGCATCATGTCGCCCAATATGATGCTTGCTTGTACCAGGCCCCTGCAATTTCAACAGGGGCCTTTTTTTCTCCTGCGCCCGGTGGCACTTCGCTTACCGGGCCTGCAAAATCGGGCGTAGGCCGGGTAAGGCGTAGCCGCCACCCGGCTAAAGGGCTACGGCTTGGTCGCAATCAACACTGCACGCATCGGAGCCGGATAGCCTTCGATGGTTTTGCTGTGGTCGGCCGGGTCGAGGAACTGCTCCAGCGATTCGGTAATCATCCAGTCGGTGCGGCGCTGTTCCTCGAGCGAGGTCACGCTGACGTCGGCAATCCGCACATCCACAAACCCGCACTTCTCCAGCCAGTTCTTCAGCGCCAGCGCGGAAGGGATGAAGTAAACGTTGCGCATCTGCGCGTAGCGATCGCCCGGGACCAGAACGGCATGTTCATCGCCTTCAATTACCAGCGTTTCCAGCACCAGCTCGCCCCCGCTGACCAGCTGATCCTTCAGTTGCCACAGGTGTTCAAGCGGGGAACGACGGTGGTACAGCACGCCCATGGAGAAGACGGTATCAAAGGCTTTCAGGGCAGGGAGTTGTTCAATGCCCAGCGGCAGCAGGTGCGCGCGCTGGTCGTTACCCAGCAGTTTACGCACCGCTTCAAACTGGCACAGGAACAGCTGCATCGGGTCAATTCCTACCGCCAGATGCGCGCCCGCGCCAATCATGCGCCACATGTGGTAACCGCTGCCGCAGCCCACGTCCAGAATGGTTCGTCCCGTCAGGTCGGAAAGGTGGGGCAGAACGCGATCCCATTTCCAGTCCGAGCGCCATTCGGTATTAATGTTCACGCCGTAAAGTGAAAACGGTCCTTTACGCCACGGCATCAGGTTACGCATCAGCGTTTCGATGCGGTTGATCTGCCCGGCCGGGAGCGGCTCTTCGCTCTCGGCGGTGACGCTGTGCAGGAGATCCAGACGATGCGGGGTCAGTTCGGGCAGATACTCCACCGCGTTTGACCACTGCTTTAACAGGCCGTGCTGCTGATCGCGCTGCCAGGCGGCAATCTGCGCGGGCAAGGTTTCCAGCCAGTGGCAGAGCTGGTTTTTGGCAATCAGCTGATAGAAGTTGCTGAATTCGATCATGCGGATTCTCCCGCTTTCAGCGCCACCAGAGAGCCAAAGTTAAAGCACTGGAACCACAGTTCGCTGTGCTCAAACCCGGCTTTGCTCAGACGCGCTTTATGGATTTCTACGGAATCCGTCAGCATCACGTTTTCGAGCATGCTGCGCTTCTGGCTGATCTCCAGCTCGCTGTAGCCGTTCGCCCGTTTGAAATCGTGGTGCATATTGAACAGCAGTTCGCCAACCTCGGCATCTTCGAAGCTGAATTTCTCCGAGAGCACAAGCGCGCCGCCGGGATTCAGCCCCTGATAAATTTTGTCGAGCAGCAGCTGGCGGTCATCAGGCACCAGGAACTGCAGGGTGAAATTCAGCACCACCATCGACGCGTTATTGATCTCAATCTCGCGGATATCGCCTTCCACCACGTCTACCGGAACAGGGGCTTTGTACGCGTCAATATGGCGACGGCAGCGCTCAACCATGGCCGGGGAGTTATCGACGGCGATGATTCGGCAGCCTTCGTGGTGAACGTTACGACGAACCGACAGCGTTGCCGCGCCGAGCGAGCAGCCCAGGTCATAGACCTGCGTACCGGGTTGAACGAAGCGCTCAGCCAGCATGCCGATCATAGAGATAATGTTGGAATAACCGGGAACAGAGCGCTGGATCATATCCGGGAAGACTTCGGCTACCCGTTCATCGAAGGTCCAGTCGCCCAGGCTGGCGATAGGCGCGGAAAAAAGCGTGTCGCGATCTGACATAACGTAAAAATCCGGGAAAAATAAAGTGGCGTATTGTGCGCTAATGGAGGGAGAAAACCAACTCCCACGGCATATACCACAGGTTAGCCAGCACCATCAGCAAAAGCGAACACCAGGTGGCACTCATGCCGGAACGACGCCAGCGGATTAAGCGGTGGTGAAAACCGTAATAGTGCATCAGGCGGCCAGCAATAAGAAGCAGGCCACAGATATGCACCATCCAGGTTTCTGCGCCATTCATCTCCATAAACAGCAGCAGGATTAAGGCTGCGGGGATGTATTCGACCGCGTTGCCATGAATGCGGATAGCGCTTTGTAGCTCGGAAAATCCGCCGTCACCGTAAGAGACGCGGTACAGCGTTCTGAGGCGCACAACATCAAATGAAAACTTAATCAGCAGTAATGCACCTAACACCGCATACAGCGCGCTGACCATACAAACTCCCTGTTTTTGGCAGATGGCACTTCACTATGATAGGGGGTGATATCAGAAAAGAGAAGATTGTTGTGGGATGGAAGGGGCGCTGCCCACGGACGGCACCGCAGCCTGCAAGGCCTGCCACAGAGCATCGACCAGTTCGGGCGCCTGGGCGATATCCGGCGTATGCAAAAAGAGATACGGCGTGGTGGTGTTCTCCCACGAGGCTAGTTTTTCCAGCCAGACGGCGAACATCGCCTGGTTTTGCTGCATGTTATCGCTGCCGATAAACCTGACCAATGGGTTCTGCGCGGTCACGATGGCGTGAACCGGCACTTTCGGTTTTTTACGCTGAGCCTCAACGATGGCTTCGTTATGGGGGACAGCGCTGTGCACCGGTCGGCTATCGAGGATCACCCGGTTAACGGAACGCTCGAGGAGGCCGCGATTGAGCGCTTTTTCCGCTTCGCCCTTGGCAAAAAATTCAGGATGCCTGACTTCAACACCGTAGATGAATTCACGGGGAAGGGCATCCAGAAACTGCCAGAGCGCGGGTAAATCATGTGGGCCAAACGTGGCGGGTAGCTGGATCCAGTACTGACCGATGCGGTTCGCCAGCGGCGACATGCGCGTAAAAAACTCTTCGGTCAAATCCCCGCAGTTGCGCAGCGCGGCCTGGTGGGAAATGGTGGCCGGAAACTTAAAGCAGAAGCGGAAGTCATCGGTCGTTTGTTCCCGCCAGCGCGTAACAATCTCGGCTTTGGGGAGCGCATACAGGGTGGTGTTACCCTCGACACATTTGAAGTGCCGGGCATACTCCTCAAGGCTGGTGATGCCAAGGCGCACCCATTTCGGGTGCGACCACTGGGGCAGGCCTACGTACATCATAGCGCGCTGACAATCTCATCCGTGCTGCGCACGCGGCCGATGCGCGGGAATATATGGGTCATGCTGCCCTGATGCTGTTCCGCGGAAGCCGCGCTGCAGGCATCTTCGGCGATCACCAGGTTAAAGCCCAGCTCCCACGCGTTGCGGGCGGTAGACTCCACGCCGATATTAGTAGAAATGCCGCACAGGATGATGGTGTCGATGCCGCGACGGCGGAGCTGCAGTTCAAGATCGGTGCCGTAGAATGCGCCCCACTGACGTTTGGTCACTTCAATATCGCTGTCGCGTTTACCCAGCGTGGCCGGGTACGTCCACCAGTTTTCCGGCAGGGCGCGTGCAGGAGCCTGGGCATCAACGGGCTGTTTTAACGCTTCGGCGTAATCAGCAGACCAGCCGACGCGCACCATGACCACAGGCGCACCGCTGGCACGACATGTTTCCGCCAGGCGAGCTGCGCGGTTGACCACATCATCCGCGGTATGCGGGCCGCCGGCGAAGGGCAGAATGCCTTCCTGTAAATCAATCACGACAAGCGCGGTTTTACTGGCATCAAGTGTTAACATCGTTACTCCCGTTAAATGAATCACTTCCAGACACCATACGACGTGATGGCCTGTTCCTGGGCGGATAATTTTGTTAATTTTTGTGAGAATGCGCAATAAGAGTGCAGCAAACGACCGCCAGGCCGTGGTTCGCTCTTATCGTCCGGCGGAATTTCCAGTATAATAGCCGCCTTTTTTCATCCAGTTGTGACATACAGAAAGCTGCGACATAGTAGCCTGCATACCAGGCGACATTTAGCCTGCGGCTAATTAAGGGATATCTCATGCGTACAGAATATTGCGGGCAGCTGCGTCAGTCCCACGTCGGACAGCAGGTAACCCTGTGTGGTTGGGTCAATCGTCGTCGTGATCTTGGTAGCCTTATCTTTATCGATATGCGCGACCGCGAAGGTATCGTTCAGGTGTTCTTCGATCCGGATCGCGCAGATGCGTTGAAGCTGGCCTCTGAGCTGCGTAATGAGTTCTGCATTCAGGTTACCGGCACCGTGCGCGCGCGTGACGAGAAAAACGTCAACGCCGACATGGCGACGGGTGCCATTGAAGTGCTGGCGTCCGATCTGACGATCATTAACCGTGCGGAAGCGCTGCCGCTGGACTCCAACCACGTCAACACTGAAGAAGCGCGTCTGAAATACCGCTACCTGGATCTGCGTCGTCCGGAAATGGCTCAGCGCCTGAAAACCCGTGCAAAAATCACCAGCCTGGTGCGTCGCTTTATGGATGACCACGGTTTCCTCGATATCGAAACCCCGATGCTGACCAAAGCCACGCCGGAAGGCGCGCGCGATTACCTGGTCCCATCCCGCGTTCATAAAGGCAAATTCTACGCGCTGCCGCAGTCTCCACAGCTGTTCAAACAGCTGCTGATGATGTCCGGCTTCGATCGCTACTATCAGATCGTTAAATGCTTCCGCGACGAAGACCTGCGCGCTGACCGCCAGCCAGAATTTACCCAGATCGATGTGGAAACCTCCTTCATGACCGCCGAGCAGGTGCGTGAAGTGATGGAAGCTCTGGTGCGTAGCCTGTGGAACGACGTGAAAGGCGTTGAGCTGGGCGATTTCCCTATCATGACCTTCGCTGAAGCCGAGCGTCGTTACGGCTCTGACAAACCAGACCTGCGTAACCCGATGGAGCTGGTGGACGTTGCAGACCTGGTGAAAGGCGTTGAGTTTGCCGTCTTCGCTGGCCCGGCTAACGATCCTAAAGGCCGTGTGGCGGCCCTGCGTGTACCGGGTGGTGCAGCACTGAGCCGCAAGCAGATCGACGACTACGGCAACTTCATCAAGATCTACGGCGCGAAAGGTCTGGCCTATATTAAGGTGACCGAGCGCGCGAAAGGTCTGGAAGGCATCACCAGCCCGGTAGCGAAATTCCTGAACGCGGACATCGTGGAAGCGATCCTTGAGCGCACCGGCGCGCAGGACGGCGACATGATCTTCTTCGGCGCAGACAACAAGAAAGTCGTGGCGGATGCGATGGGCGCGCTGCGTCTGAAGCTCGGCAAAGACCTGAGCCTGACCGACGAAAATAAATGGGCGCCGCTGTGGGTTATCGACTTCCCAATGTTTGAAGACGACGGTGAAGGCGGCCTGACCGCAATGCACCACCCGTTCACCTCGCCGAAAGAGATGACGGCGGCAGAGCTGAAAGCGGCACCGGAAGATGCGGTCGCCAACGCCTACGATATGGTCATCAACGGTTACGAAGTGGGCGGCGGTTCCGTGCGTATTCACAGCGGTGAAATGCAGCAGACCGTGTTCGGCATTCTGGGCATCAACGAGCAGGAGCAGCGCGAGAAGTTTGGCTTCCTGCTGGACGCCCTGAAATACGGCACGCCGCCGCACGCGGGTCTGGCCTTCGGTCTTGACCGACTGACCATGCTGCTGACCGGCACCGATAACATTCGTGATGTTATTGCCTTCCCGAAAACCACTGCCGCAGCGTGTCTGATGACCGAAGCGCCAAGCTTTGCCAACCCGGCCGCACTGGCTGAGCTGGGCATTGACGTGGTGAAGAAGGAAGAGAAAAACTGATATGACATATAAGCTCCCCGTTTCGGTCCTGGTGGTCATTTATGCAGAAGACACGAAGCGGGTGCTGATGTTGCAGCGGCGCGATGACCCTGAATTCTGGCAGTCGGTTACCGGCAGTCTGGAAGAGGGGGAGACCGCGCCGCAGGCCGCCGCGCGTGAAGTAAAGGAAGAGGTCGCCATTGACGTTGTCCGCGAGCAACTGACCCTGAAGGACTGTCAGCGCACGGTGGAGTTCGAAATTTTTAGCCATTTACGTCATCGCTACGCGCCGGGTACCGAGCGCAATACGGAATCGTGGTTCTGTCTCGCGCTCCCCCATGAACGGGAGATCGTGTTTACCGAACACCTGACCTACCGCTGGGTGAATGCGGCGGATGCCGCCGCACTGACCAAGTCGTGGAGCAACCGGCAGGCGATTGAAGAATTTGTAATTAACGCTGCCTGAAAAGGCGCGCTCTTTGAGGATATTTTTATGGCAGGTCATAGTAAGTGGGCCAACACCAAACACCGCAAAGCGGCACAGGATGCCAAGCGCGGTAAGATCTTTACCAAAATCATTCGTGAGCTGGTGACAGCAGCGCGTCTGGGCGGCGGCGACCCGGCTTCTAACCCGCGTCTGCGCGCGGCGGTAGATAAAGCGCTGTCAAACAACATGACGCGTGACACCCTGAACCGTGCAATCGCACGTGGCGTGGGCGGTGACGAAGACGCGAACATGGAAACCATCATTTATGAAGGTTACGGGCCTGGCGGTACGGCGGTGATGGTTGAATGTCTGTCCGACAACCGTAACCGTACCGTTGCAGAAGTGCGCCACGCGTTCACCAAAACCGGTGGCAACCTGGGCACTGACGGTTCCGTTGCGTACCTGTTCAGTAAAAAAGGCGTCATCTCCTTCGAGAAAGGCGACGAAGATGCGATCATGGAAGCGGCGCTGGAAGCCGGTGCGGAAGACGTAGTGACCTTCGATGACGGCGCTATCGACGTTTATACCGCGTGGGAAGAGATGGGTGCCGTGCGCGATGCGCTGGAAGCGGCTGGCCTGAAAGCGGACAACGCTGAAGTGTCCATGATCCCGTCCACCAAAGCGGACATGGATGCGGAAACGGCACCGAAACTGCTGCGTCTGATCGACATGCTCGAAGACTGCGACGACGTGCAGGAAGTGTACCACAACGGTGAAATCTCTGATGAGGTTGCAGCGACTCTCTAATGAGAGCATATAAATCCGTTACAGGAGACGCGTGATGTCGATTATTCTCGGGATTGACCCAGGCTCACGCGTCACCGGTTATGGCGTTATCCGTCAGGTGGGACGCCAGTTAACCTACCTGGGCAGCGGCTGTATTCGCACCAAAGTGGACGATCTTCCTTCGCGCCTGAAGCTCATTTATGCGGGCGTGTCGGAGATCATCACCCAGTTTCAGCCGGACTACTTCGCCATCGAGCAGGTCTTTATGGCGAAAAACGCCGATTCGGCGCTAAAGCTCGGTCAGGCGCGCGGGGTCGCCATCGTCGCTGCCGTGAACCAGGATTTGCCGGTATTCGAATACGCGGCGCGTCAGGTTAAGCAGACGGTGGTGGGCATTGGTAGCGCGGAGAAAAGCCAGGTGCAGCATATGGTGCGTACCTTGCTGAAGCTTCCCGCGAACCCGCAGGCCGACGCCGCGGATGCGCTGGCGATTGCGATTACCCACTGTCACGTCAGCCAGAATGCGATGCAAATGAGCGAGTCGCGGCTCAATCTGGCGCGAGGCAGGTTACGATAATCAGAAATCAGGCTGGATAAACATCCAGCCTTTTTTTATTATGTCGGCAGTTAATTTCTCCCAGAACGCAGGAGCGTCACGTGATAGGCAGACTCAGAGGCATCATCATTGAAAAACAACCCCCGTTAGTGCTGCTGGAAGTGGGTGGCGTGGGCTATGAAGTCCATATGCCGATGACCTGCTTCTACGAGCTGCCGGACGCGGGCAAAGAGGCGATTGTCTTTACCCAGTTTGTGGTGCGTGAAGATGCCCAGCTGCTGTACGGCTTCAATAACAAGCAGGAACGGACCCTATTCCGCGAGCTGATTAAAACCAACGGCGTTGGTCCGAAGCTGGCGCTGGCGATTTTGTCCGGCATGTCGGCACCACAGTTTGTGAATGCCGTTGAGCGCGAAGATCCGGCGGCACTGATTAAGCTTCCGGGCATTGGTAAGAAAACCGCCGAGCGCCTGATTGTCGAGATGAAAGACCGCTTTAAAGGTCTGCATGGCGATCTGTTCACTCCGGCAGCCGACCTGGTGTTGACCTCGCCTGGCGCGCCAGCGACGGATGATGACGCCGAGCAGGAAGCGGTTGCCGCGCTGGTGGCGCTGGGCTATAAACCTCAGGAGGCCAGCCGCATGGTGAGCAAAATTGCCAAACCGGACGCCAGCAGTGAAACCCTGATTCGTGAAGCGCTGCGCGCTGCATTGTGAGGTAAAGGATGATTGAAGCAGACCGCCTGGTGTCGGCAGGCACTATTCAGGCAGATGACGTGGTGGATCGCGCGATTCGCCCTAAGCTGCTTGATGAGTATATCGGCCAGCCGCAGGTTCGTTCCCAGATGGAGATTTTCATCCAGGCGGCAAAGCTGCGCGGCGATGCGCTCGATCACCTGCTGATTTTTGGCCCTCCCGGTTTAGGGAAAACCACGCTGGCGAATATCGTCGCCAATGAAATGGGCGTCAACCTGCGCACCACATCCGGCCCCGTGCTGGAGAAGGCGGGCGATCTCGCGGCGATGCTGACCAACCTCGAACCGCATGACGTGCTGTTTATCGATGAGATCCACCGCCTGTCGCCGGTGGTGGAGGAAGTGCTCTATCCGGCGATGGAAGATTACCAGCTGGATATCATGATCGGTGAAGGCCCGGCCGCGCGCTCCATCAAAATCGATCTGCCGCCGTTTACCCTGATTGGCGCCACCACCCGCGCCGGGTCGTTGACCTCTCCGCTGCGCGATCGTTTCGGCATCGTGCAGCGTCTTGAGTTTTACCAGGTGGCGGACCTCCAGCACATCGTTGGCCGTAGCGCCCGCTATATGGGGCTCGAAATGAGCGAAGAGGGCGCGTTTGAAGTGGCGAAGCGTTCCCGCGGTACGCCGCGTATCGCCAACCGCCTGCTGCGCCGCGTGCGTGACTTTGCCGAGGTGAAGCACGATGGCTCGATTTCCGCCGAGATCGCTGCCCAGGCGCTGGATATGCTTAACGTCGATGCCGAAGGCTTTGACTATATGGACCGTAAACTGCTGCTGGCGGTGCTGGATAAGTTCTTTGGCGGCCCGGTCGGGCTGGATAACCTGGCGGCGGCAATCGGAGAAGAGCGTGAGACGATTGAAGATGTGCTGGAGCCGTATCTGATCCAGCAGGGCTTCCTGCAGCGTACCCCGCGTGGACGTATGGCAACGGTGCGGGCGTGGAATCATTTCGGCATTACGCCGCCCGCGATGCCGTAATCCTTAATTCCCTCTCCCGGTGGGAGAGGGGCAGGGTGAGGGCATCAGCGCCCTCCATGTTAATGCGCTGTCTTTTTCATCATACTGAAGATAAACAGCACCGCCGCACTCAGCACCACTGACGGCCCCGCAGGCGTGTCATAGAACGCCGAGAAGGTTAATCCCCCCGTTACCGCAATCATCCCGATAATCACGGCCACGCCGGCCATCTGTTCCGGCGTACGGGCAAAACGACGCGCCGTAGCCGCAGGGATGATCAGCAGCGACGTAATAATCAGCGCGCCGACAAACTTCATTGCGACGCCAATCGTTAACGCCGTCACCAGCATCAGCAGCAGCTTAACGCGCTGCAGCTTCACGCCGTCGACAAACGCCAGGTCCGGACTGACGGTCATGGCCAGTAAATTCCGCCACTGCCAGAGCAGAATAGCGAGTACCACCACGACGCCTATGGCGATAGCGATGAGATCCTCCGGCGTCACGGCCAGCAGGTCACCGAAGAGGTAGGCCATCAGATCCACGCGGATGTTCGACATCAGGCTGACCACCACCAGGCCCAGCGACAGGGCACTGTGCGCCATAATACCAAGCAGCGTATCAATAGCGAGGTGAGGGCGCTTCTCCAGCCAGACCAGACCGGCCGCCAGCAGCAGTGTGACCACAATCACCGCGTAGAAGGGGTTTACATCCAGCAGCAGACCAAAGGCAACGCCCAGCAGGGACGCATGCGCCAGGGTATCGCCAAAATAGGACATTCTGCGCCAGACAACAAACGAGCCGAGCGGACCCGCGGCGCAGGCAAGCATAATCCCGGCCAGCCAGCCGGGCAGTAAAAGTTCAATCATGAGTGTCCATTTCCCCGACGCAGTACGATTCGTCCCTGCAAATCATGGCGATGATTATGATGATGGCGGTAGATACCCAGCTGTTCAGCGCCGCGTGGGCCGAACATGGAGATAAACTCCGGGTGCATTGACACCACTTCAGGCGTACCGGAGCAGCAGATATGGTGGTTGAGACACAGCACTTCGTCGGTTTTTGCCATCACCAGATGGAGATCGTGAGACACCATCAGCACTGCGCAATCAAGCTCCCGGCGCAGCTGGTCGATCAAATCATAAAGCGCAACCTGACCATTCACATCCACACCCTGAGTCGGTTCATCCAGTACCAGCAGCTGCGGGCTGCTCAGCAGCGCTCGGGCAAGTAAAACACGCTGAGTTTCACCGCCGGACAGTTTTTGCAGCGGCGCATCGACAAGATGGCCCGCCTGCACGCGTTTCAGCGCCGGAAGAATATCGGCTTTACGAG
Source organism: Enterobacter sp. UCD-UG_FMILLET (assembly GCF_000762975.1). NCBI lineage: Bacteria > Pseudomonadati > Pseudomonadota > Gammaproteobacteria > Enterobacterales > Enterobacteriaceae > Enterobacter > Enterobacter sp. UCD-UG_FMILLET. The sequence goes on along the minus strand of NZ_JRJC01000036.1, from coordinate 143,754 downwards.
TGCCGGGGCGCAGACGCAGGAAACGGCTGACCGTCAGCGGCAGCGTGGCGTCGAGGTGAAGTTTTTGCGGCACATAGCCAATACGCAATTTTTCCTCGCGCTTAATCACGCCTTCATCGGGTGCAACCAGACCCAGCACCACGCGCACCAGGGTGGATTTGCCTGCGCCATTGGGGCCGAGCAGCGTCAGAATTTTGCCGGGCTTCAGATCGAGCGACACGTCAGAGAGGACGCGGCGCTGGCCAAATGAGACCGAAATATTTTCAAGAGAAACCAATGTCGTCATGTCATTTTAAGCTTGAAGAAGTCAACGAATGTTATAATATCACATTCCACGCATTCACTACGATGATTAGTCGCATTATGTTACATAAAAATACGCTTCTTTTCGCAGCATTATCTGCTGCCCTTTGGGGGACAACCGCACAAGATGTTAACGCTGCGGTTGTCGCTTCGCTTAAGCCACTTGGATTCATCGCGTCCGCCATTGCCGACGGCGTAACGGAGACCCAGGTTCTGCTCCCTGATGGTGCTTCTGAGCATGACTATTCCCTGCGCCCGTCAGATGTAAAACGCTTACAAAACGCGGACTTAGTTGTCTGGATTGGTCCTGAAATGGAAGCGTTCATGCAGAAGTCAGCAAAACAGGTGGCGGGTGAAAAACAGGTCGCGATTGCCGACCTCCCCGGCGTGAAACCGTTACTCATGAAAGGGGCGGATGACGACGGAGACGAACATGACCATCATGCCGCAGACGGTGAAAAAGGTGATGAAGATCACCATCACGGCGAGTACAACATGCATCTTTGGTTATCCCCAGAGATAGCGCGGCTTTCAGCGGTTGCAATCCATGACAAATTAGTGGAACTTATGCCGCAAAGTCGAGCCAAACTAGACGCCAACCTGAAGGATTTTGAGGCACAATTAGCCGCAACCGATAAGCAGGTAGGTAATGAGCTCGCACCGTTGAAAGGAAAAGGGTATTTCGTTTTTCATGACGCCTACGGCTATTACGAAAAACATTACGGTTTGACCCCGCTGGGCCACTTCACCGTCAACCCTGAAATTCAGCCTGGTGCGCAGCGTTTACATGAAATCAGAACACAGTTGGTTGAGCAAAAAGCGACATGCGTTTTTGCTGAGCCACAGTTCAGGCCAGCGGTCGTAGAAGCCGTGGCCAGGGGAACATCCGTGCGCATGGGAACCCTTGACCCGCTAGGTACGAATATCCAGTTGAGCAAAGCGAGCTATTCGCAGTTCCTCAGCCAACTGGCGAGCCAGTATGCGAGCTGCCTGAAAGGAGAATAACGAGGAAGTGAATACGTGCAACAGATAGCCCGCTCTGTCGCCCTGGCATTTAACAATCTGCCTCGACCCCACCGCGTTATGCTGGGGTCGCTTACAGTTCTCACCTTAGCGGTCGCCGTCTGGCGGCCCTATGTTTACCACCCGAGTTCTGCCCCTATCATCAAAACCATTGAGCTTGAAAAGAGCGAAATCCGTTCTTTGCTGCCTGAAGCCAGTGAGCCTATTGACCAGGCGGCTCAGGAAGATGAAGCCATCCCGCAGGATGAGCTGGACGATAAAACCGAGAACGAAGCGGGTATCCACGAATATGTTGTCTCTACCGGGGACACGCTGAGCAGCGTGCTGAACCAGTACGGCATCGACATGGGTAATATCAGCCAGCTGGCGGCTGCGGATAAAGATCTTCGTAACCTGAAAATCGGACAACAGCTCTCCTGGACATTAACGGCGGATGGCGATCTCCAGCGTCTGACCTGGGAAATGTCCCGCCGCGAAACCCGCACCTACGATCGCACTGCAAACGGTTTCAAGATGACCAGCGAACTGCAGAAGGGTGACTGGGTTAACAGTGTTCTGAAAGGCACCGTGGGCGCGAGCTTTGTCTCCAGCGCGCGCGATGCGGGCCTGACCAGCGCTGAAATCAGCTCGGTGATCAAAGCCATGCAGTGGCAGATGGATTTCCGCAAGCTGAAGAAGGGCGATGAGTTCTCCGTCCTGATGTCCCGCGAAATGCTGGACGGCAAACGCGAGCAAAGCCAGCTGCTGGGCGTACGTCTGCGCTCCGAAGGCAAAGATTACTACGCGATTCGTGCCGAAGACGGTAAGTTCTACGACCGCAGCGGTACGGGCCTTGCGAAAGGCTTCCTGCGCTTCCCGACGGCAAAACAGTTCCGCGTCTCCTCGAACTTTAACCCGCGTCGTCTGAACCCGGTAACCGGGCGCGTCGCCCCGCACCGTGGCGTTGACTTTGCTATGCCGCAGGGCACACCGGTACTGGCGGTAGGGGATGGCGAAGTGGTGGTGGCCAAGCGTAGCGGTGCCGCCGGATATTATGTCGCGGTACGTCATGGTCGTACTTATACGACCCGCTATATGCACCTGCGCAAGCTGCTGGTCAAACCGGGCCAGAAGGTGAAGCGTGGTGACCGTATCGCGATCTCCGGCAATACCGGACGCTCTACCGGCCCGCACCTGCACTATGAAGTGTGGATCAACCAACAGGCAGTGAACCCGCTGACGGCGAAACTGCCGCGCACCGAAGGCCTGACAGGTAAAGATCGTACTGATTATCTGGCGCAGGTGAAAGAGGTGATACCGCAGCTGAGCTTAAACTAAGTCCTCTGTTTTTGTTAAAAAAGCCGGCGCACACTGACGCCGGCTTTTTCTTTTGTGCGTGGACGACTGCCTCGCTACACTATCTGAATAAAATTTTGCGTCATCAGACCCTGGATCCAGCATGGAAACCAAAAAAAACAATATTGAATATATTCCTGAGTTTGAAAAATCCTTCCGCCATCCGCGCAACTGGGGCGCCTGGCTTGGTGTCTACGCCTTTGCGGGGATGGCGTTACTGCCTGCTTCCGTTCGCGATCCCGTTTTGGGGAAAATTGGCCGTATGGCCGGGCGTTTAGGCAAGAGCGCCCGCCGTCGCGCGCAGATCAACCTCTATTACTGTTTTCCTGAGAAAAGCGACGCCGAGCGCGAGGCAATCATTGATGAGATGTACACCACCGCGCCGCAGGCCATGGCGATGATGGCTGAACTGGCGCTGAAAGGGCCAGATAAAATCGTCGATCGCGTTGACTGGAAAGGGCTGGACATCATCGAGGAGATGCGCCGCAACGACGAGAAAGTCATTTTCCTTGTTCCCCACGGCTGGGGCGTTGATATTCCGGCGATGCTGATGGCGTCTCAGGGCCAGAAAATGGCGGCGATGTTCCATAACCAGGGAAATAAAATCTACGATTTTGTCTGGAATACGGTGCGTCGTCGTTTTGGCGGACGTTTGCACGCGCGTAACGATGGCATTAAACCCTTCATTCAGTCGGTGCGTCAGGGGTACTGGGGCTACTATCTGCCGGATCAGGACCACGGCCCTGAACACAGCGAGTTTGTCGATTTCTTTGCGACCTACAAAGCAACGCTTCCCGCGATCGGTCGCCTGATGAAAGTCTGTCGTGCCCGCGTGATCCCGCTGTTTCCGGTGTATGACGGTAAAACGCATCGCCTGAGTATTGAGGTTCGTCCGCCGATGGACGATCTGCTGACCGCGGACGACCACACGATCGCGCGTCGAATGAACGAAGAGGTGGAAATCCTGGTGGGGCCGCATGCCGAACAGTACACGTGGATCCTGAAGCTGCTGAAAACGCGTAAGCCAGGTGAAACAGAGCCCTATAAACGCAAAGAGCTTTATCCGAAGAAATAAAAAAAGCCCTCTCCATCTGGAGAGGGCTTTTTAACATAGGCGTTATTACTCGACGGTCATGACGCGCGTGGTGTTTGTTGAGCCGATGGTGCTCATCACGTCGCCCTGGGTCACAATGACAATATCACCGGACACCAGATAGCCTTTGTCGCGCAGCAGGTTTACGGCATCGTGCGCCGCAGCTACGCCGTCACTGGTGCTGTCGAAGTGAACCGGCGTCACGCCGCGGTACAGCGCCGTCAGGTTCAGGGTGCGTTCGTGACGGGACATGGCGAAGATCGGCAGGCCAGAGCTGATACGAGAGGTCATCAGCGCGGTGCGGCCAGATTCGGTCATGGTGATGATCGCGGTAACGCCCTTCAGGTGGTTCGCCGCGTACATCGCAGACATCGCAATCGCTTCTTCCACGTTGTCGAACTGCACGTCCAGACGGTGTTTAGAGACGTTGATGCTTGGGATCTTTTCAGCGCCCAGGCAGACGCGCGCCATGGCGGCCACGGTTTCTGCCGGATACTGGCCTGCAGCGGTTTCCGCAGAGAGCATCACCGCATCGGTGCCGTCCAGCACGGCGTTAGCCACGTCCATAACTTCTGCACGGGTTGGCATTGGGTTGGTGATCATCGATTCCATCATCTGCGTGGCGGTGATCACCGCGCGGTTCAGCTGACGTGCGCGACGAATCAGCGCTTTCTGGATACCGACCAGCTCAGGATCGCCGATTTCCACACCCAGGTCACCGCGCGCAACCATCACCACGTCAGAGGCGAGGATCACGTCGTCCATGGCATCCTGATCGCAAACGGCTTCGGCGCGTTCAACTTTCGCGACGATTTTGGCATCGCAGCCTGCATCCCGTGCCAGGCGACGCGCATAGTTCAGATCTTCGCCGCAGCGCGGGAAGGATACGGCCAGGTAGTCAACGCCGATCAGCGCAGCCGTCACGATGTCCGCTTTGTCTTTATCGGTAAGCGCTTCAGCAGAGAGGCCGCCGCCCAGTTTGTTGATGCCTTTATTGTTGGAGAGCGGGCCGCCGACGGTGACTTCAGTGAACACTTTCATGCCCTGAACTTCCAGCACCTTCAGCTGTACGCGACCGTCGTCGAGCAGCAGGATATCGCCTGGCACCACGTCAGCCGGCAGGCCTTTATAGTCGATACCGACTTTCTCTTTATCGCCTTCGCCTTTGCCCAGGTTGGCATCAAGCAGGAATTTGTCACCGATATTGAGGAAAACTTTACCCTCTTTAAAGGTTGAGACGCGGATTTTTGGACCTTGCAAATCGCCGAGGATAGCAACGTGGCGGCCCAGTTTGGCTGCGATTTCACGCACTTTATCGGCACGTAACTTATGGTCTTCTGGCGTACCGTGAGAGAAGTTCATGCGCACCACGTTGGCGCCGGCGGCGATAATTTTCTCAAGATTATTATCGCGATCGGTGGCCGGGCCTAAGGTGGTTACGATCTTGGTTCTGCGAAGCCTTCTGGACATGTAATACTCCGTTGACTGAAACAACTTTGGTGTTGCGTGAACATTGAATCGGCCTTCATCTGCTACAAGGCAGCGGAGAGTGGACCGAATGCCGTAAATCGTTACATCGTAATTATTGGTTACGTCTTCGTTATCAACTATCAGGGAACATCGCTCTTTATAAGCAATTCTTTATCAAAACGCGATTCCTTCAGCGCTTCCTTGACCCGCTTCAAGTTATCCCGGAATTTTGCGCCCCGGCGTAAGGTAAAACCGGTTGCTAGCACGTCAATCACGGTGAGCTGCGCCAGTCGGGATACCATCGGCATATAAATGTCTGTGTCTTCCGGCACGTCGAGGGTGATCGCCAGCGTCGCCTCACGGGCCAGCGGCGTGCCCGCCGTGGTGAGGGCAATCACCATGGCATCGTTTTCACGGGCCAGCTGCGCCAGCTCTACCTGACTCTTGGTGCGTCCGGTGTGCGAAATCAGTACCACGACGTCATCTTCACTGCAATTCATACAGCTCATGCGTTGCAGCACAATGTCATCGGAATAAATAACCGGGACGTTAAAGCGGAAAAATTTGTTCATGGCGTCATGCGCCACGGCCGCCGACGACCCGAGCCCAAAGAACGCAATCCGCTTGGCCTGGGTGAGCAAATCCACCGCGCGATTCACGGAACTCATGTCCAGAGATTGGCGGACGTGGTCAAGCGAAGCCATAGCCGATTCAAAAATTTTCGCGGTATAGGCATCAACGCTGTCGTCTTCATCCACATTACGATTAACATAAGGGGTGCCGTTAGCCAGACTTTGTGCCAGATGCAGTTTAAAATCAGGAAAGCCGCGCGTTTCCAGGCTACGGCAAAAGCGATTGACCGTGGGTTCGCTAACACCCGCTTCCTGTGCCAGAGCGGCGATGCTTGAATGAATCGCCTGAGCGGGGGAGGCGAGAATGACCTCGGCCACTTTTCGCTCGGATTTGCTAAGGTGTTCCAGTTGAAACTGGATTTTTTCCAGCATGTTCATGTTAACAGGACGCTCATGGGTGTAAACGATTTCATAAATTGATGAAATCGTGATTCGATTTAGCCGATATTACCCTTGTGGCTTCCATTAAGGGTAACAATCGACAAGATAATGTTGTTGTTTTTTTTCATTACTTGATCGGTGTCGGGTTTTGCTGTGACCCTGTTGCGCAAAGAAACGACGGTTGTTGCGTCATTGCGCCGTCGTAATCCTCCAAAGGGGGGAAAATCGCGTTATCGCACGCGACGATAAGCGCTAATGGTTTCGGGAATGACGTAAAAGCAGTACAGTGCATTGTAATAAAATTACAACGATACCTGGCAGAAGTACCAGGTGATCCAACTGAGGAGAATGACATGGCGGTAACGCAAACAGCCCAGGCATGTGACCTGGTCATTTTCGGCGCGAAAGGCGATCTTGCACGCCGAAAATTGCTGCCTTCCCTGTATCAACTGGAGAAAGCGGGCCAAATTCATCCGGATACCCGTATCCTGGGTGTCGGGCGCGCTGACTGGGACAAGGACGCTTATACCAAAGTCGTCCGCGAGGCGCTCGAAACTTTCATGAAAGAAAAAATTGATGAAAGTTTGTGGGATACCCTGAGTGGACGCCTCGATTTCTGCAACCTGGACGTCAATGACGTCAGCGCGTTTACCCGCTTAGGCGCGATGCTGGATCAGAAAAACCGTGTCACCATTAACTATTTCGCCATGCCGCCAAGCACCTTCGGCGCCATCTGCAAAGGTCTGGGCGAAGCCAAACTGAACGCCAAACCGGCGCGCGTCGTGATGGAGAAGCCGCTAGGGACGTCGCTGGCAACCTCCCGTGAAATCAACGACCAGGTGGGCGAGTTCTTTGAAGAGTGCCAGGTCTACCGTATCGACCACTATCTCGGTAAAGAGACGGTACTGAACCTGCTGGCGCTGCGTTTCGCTAACTCCCTGTTTGTGAATAACTGGGACAACCGTACTATCGACCACGTGGAAATCACCGTGGCGGAAGAGGTGGGGATTGAAGGTCGCTGGGGTTACTTTGACCAGGCCGGTCAGATGCGCGACATGATCCAGAACCACCTGCTGCAAATTCTGTGCATGATTGCCATGTCTCCACCGTCTGACCTGACGGCTGACAGCATCCGTGACGCAAAAGTGAAAGTGCTGAAGTCACTGCGCCGCATCGACCGCTCCAACGTGCGTGAGAAGACCGTCCGCGGCCAGTACACCGCCGGGTTTGCGCAAGGCAAAAAAGTGCCGGGCTACCTGGAAGAAGAGGGCGCGAACAAGTCCAGCAACACCGAGACGTTCGTGGCGATCCGCGTGGATATCGACGACTGGCGTTGGGCGGGCGTTCCGTTCTACCTGCGCACCGGTAAACGTCTGCCGGCCAAATGTTCCGAAGTGGTTGTTTACTTCAAAAACCCGGAACTGAACCTGTTCAAAGAGTCCTGGCAGGAACTGCCGCAGAACAAACTGACCATTCGTCTTCAGCCGGACGAGGGCGTGGATATCCAGATCCTGAACAAAGTGCCGGGGCTGGATCATAAACACAACCTGCAGACCACCAAGCTGGATCTGAGCTACTCCGAAACCTTCAACCAGACGCACCTGGCCGATGCTTACGAGCGTCTGCTGCTGGAAACCATGCGCGGTATCCAGGCGCTGTTCGTGCGCCGCGATGAGGTGGAAGAGGCGTGGAAATGGGTCGACTCCATCACCGAAGCCTGGGCTGCCGATCAGGATGCGCCAAAACCGTATCAGGCGGGTACATGGGGACCTGTCGCGTCGGTGGCGATGATCACCCGCGATGGCCGCTCCTGGAACGAGTTTGAGTAAGATAATCCTCTAGCTCGAAAGTGTTATTTTACCGGTAACATGATCTAACACAGCTAGTGGCACAATTTTCAACTTTTAAGCTCCGCGTGGATTCACCCGCGGAGCTTTTTTTATTACACTGCCGGAAGTGATTTTGCCCCTGAGCTCCGGACAGCAAGCGTTTCAGCGTTGTTAACAACTGCCAGCGACTTTGTAAACTCCCGAGCCGGACAGATAATTTAGAGGAGCTTTTATGAATCCGACATTGTTACGCGTAACACAGCGCATTATCGAGCGCTCGAAAGAGACCCGTTCGGCCTACCTCGCCCGGATTGAACAGGCAAAGAGCAGCACCGTCCACCGATCTCAGCTGGCCTGCGGGAACCTGGCGCACGGCTTCGCCGCCTGCCAGCCTGATGATAAAGCGTCGCTGAAAAGCATGTTGCGTAACAATATCGCCATCATTACCTCCTATAACGATATGCTTTCCGCCCACCAGCCGTATGAGGTCTATCCCGATATCATCCGCAACGCGCTGCACAGCGTGAATGCGGTGGGCCAGGTGGCGGGCGGCGTACCTGCCATGTGTGACGGCGTGACGCAGGGGCAGGACGGCATGGAGCTGTCCCTGCTGAGCCGCGAAGTGATTGCGATGTCTGCCGCGGTGGGCCTGTCACACAACATGTTTGATGGCGCGCTGTACCTCGGCGTGTGCGACAAGATTGTCCCGGGCCTGGTGATGGCGGCGCTGTCGTTTGGGCATCTGCCTGCGATCTTCGTCCCGTCCGGCCCAATGGCGAGCGGTCTGCCGAACAAAGAAAAAGTGCGTATTCGCCAGCTGTATGCGGAAGGGAAAGCAGACCGTCAGGCGCTGCTGGAGGCGGAAGCCGCGTCCTATCATGCGCCGGGGACCTGTACGTTCTACGGTACGGCTAACACTAACCAGATGGTGGTGGAGTTTATGGGGATGCAGCTTCCGGGCTCGTCCTTTATCCAGCCGGATGCGCCGCTGCGCAAGGCGCTGACCGAGGCCGCGGCCCGTCAGGTTACGCGTCTGACCGGCAACGGCAACGAATGGATGCCGATGGGTAAAATGGTTGACGAAAAAGTCATCGTCAACGGGATTGTCGCGCTGCTGGCAACCGGGGGGTCAACCAACCACACCATGCATCTGGTTGCCATGGCGCGTGCGGCGGGCATTCTGATTAACTGGGATGACTTCTCCGAGATCTCTTCCGTGGTGCCGCTGATGGCGCGCCTGTACCCGAACGGTCCGGCGGATATTAACCACTTCCAGGCCGCAGGCGGCGTACCGCTGCTGATGCGCGAGCTGCTGAAAGGCGGACTGCTGCATGAAGACGTGAATACCGTGGCGGGCTTTGGCCTGCAGCGCTACACCCAGGAGCCGTGGCTGAACAACGGCGAGCTGGACTGGCGTGAAGGGGCGAGCGCCTCTCTTGATGCGCAGGTGATTGCCACCATCGACAAACCGTTCTCTCCTCACGGCGGCACCAAAGTGCTGAGCGGCAACCTCGGCCGCGCGGTGATGAAGACCTCTGCCGTACCGGAAGAGAACCAGATTATCGAAGCGCCGGCGGTAGTGTTTGAAAGCCAGCATGACGTATTACCTGCCTTTGACGCCGGTCTTCTTGATAAAGACTGCGTGGTGGTGGTGCGTCACCAGGGGCCTAAAGCCAACGGGATGCCAGAATTACATAAACTTATGCCACCACTTGGTGTATTATTGGACCGCCGTTTCAAAATTGCGCTAGTCACCGATGGACGCCTCTCCGGGGCATCCGGTAAAGTGCCTTCAGCCATCCACGTCACGCCTGAAGCCTACGACGGCGGTTTGCTGGCGAAAGTACGCGACGGTGACATGATCCGCGTGAACGGCCAGACGGGCGAGTTAACCCTGCTGGTGGATGAATCCGAGCTGGCGGCACGTCAGCCTCATATTCCTGACCTGAGCGCATCGCGCGTGGGGACCGGACGCGAAATGTTCAGCGCGCTGCGTGAGAAACTCTCCGGTGCGGAGCAGGGCGCAACCTGTATTACGTTTTAAGACGACTTGATTTTAACGATCTGGCGAGAGAAAACTCTGATGAAAAACTGGAAAACAAGTGCAGAAGCAATCCTGACCACTGGCCCTGTCGTGCCGGTTATCGTGGTAAACAAGCTGGAGCACGCTGTACCGATGGCGAAAGCGCTGGTAGCGGGCGGCGTTCGCGTTCTGGAAGTGACCCTGCGCACCGCCTGCGCGATGGATGCTATCCGCGCTATCGCGAAAGAAGTGCCGGACGCCATCATCGGTGCGGGTACCGTGACGAACGCAAAACAGCTGGCTGAAGTGACCGAAGCGGGCGCGCAGTTTGCCATCAGCCCGGGACTGACCGAGCCGCTGCTGAAAGCCGCCACCGAAGGTACCATTCCGCTGATCCCTGGCATCAGCACCGTCTCTGAACTGATGCTGGGCATGGACTACGGTCTGAAAGAGTTCAAATTCTTCCCGGCTGAAGCAAATGGCGGCACCAAAGCGCTGCAGGCGATTGCGGGTCCCTTCTCGCAGGTACGCTTCTGCCCGACGGGCGGTATCTCTCCTGCCAACTACCGTGACTACCTGGCGCTGAAAAGCGTGCTGTGCATCGGCGGTTCATGGCTGGTTCCGGCGGATGCGCTGGAAGCGGGCGACTGGGATCGCATTACCAAACTGGCTCGCGAAGCGGTTGAAGGCGCGAAACAGTAAGTTAATCGCAGCATGAAAAACGGGCCTTTTGGCCCGTTTTTTTATCCCTCTACCTTGACGCTCGCAGCGGCCGCTTTCGCTCTCGCCACGGCGTCGTCAACGTTATCCCCGGTAGCTAATGCCACGCCAAGACGGCGAGTTCCGTCGATCTCCGGCTTGCCGAACAAACGTACCTGCAATCCGGCACCCACCGCCCCGTTGACATTATCAAACGTGACGTTCTGGCTGGTTAACTGCGGCAGGATCACCGCCGAGGCGGCCGGACCATACTGACGAACACCGCCGACGGGCAGGCCGAGGAAGGCGCGCACGTGCAGGGCGAATTCGGAGAGATCTTGCGAAATCAGCGTGACCATGCCGGTGTCATGCGGGCGAGGGGATACTTCGCTGAAAATCACTTCATCACCGCGTACAAACAGCTCCACGCCGAAAAGGCCATAGCCGCCCAGCGCCAGGACGGTTTTACGGGCGATCTCCTGAGCACGCTCCAGCGCCAGGGCGCTCATCTGCTGCGGCTGCCAGGATTCGCGGTAATCGCCATCTTCCTGACGGTGGCCAATCGGGTCGCAGAAATGGACGCCGTCAACGGCGCTGACGGTCAGCAGGGTGATTTCGAAATCAAACTTCACGACGCCTTCGACGATCACGCGTCCGGCTCCCGCGCGGCCACCCTGCTGGGCATAATCCCACGCGTTATCCAGCGCGCTGCTGTCGCGAATAAAGCTTTGTCCTTTCCCGGAGGAACTCATCACCGGCTTAACGATGCACGGGTAGCCAATCTCCTCGACGGCCTGCAGGAACGCGGCCTTATCGCCAGCAAAACGGTAGCTCGAGGTGGGCAATCCCAGCTCTTCCGCCGCCAGGCGACGAATGCCTTCGCGGTTCATGGTCAGCTTTGCGGCTTTCGCGCAGGGCACCACGCGCTGGCCTTCCTGCTCCAGGGCGATCAGCGTATCGGTGGCAATAGCTTCAATTTCCGGCACGACAAAATCAGGTTTCTCGCGCGTAATCAGCTCGCGAAGAGCATCGCCATCCAGCATGTTAATCACATAAGAACGATGGGCGACGTGCATGGCTGGGGCGTCGGCGTAACGGTCTACGGCAATGACTTCCACACCTAAACGCTGGCACTCGATGGCGACCTCTTTTCCCAGCTCGCCCGATCCCAACAGCATCACTCGCGTCGCTGCAGGTCGCAGCGCAGTTCCTAAACGAATCATAACAATCCCCCTGAAAAAGTTGCGGGCAGTATAAACGAAAACGTTTGCGTCTGTCTTGTACATGGCCAGGTGAAGGGAGAAGAAATTTGCGCTTCTTTAGCCCGTCCAGACATTTCCTGACGCCCGCTCGCTTACGCTGTGGAATATGTTCACCGTTAAGTGAGGGAAACTATGTCTGGCTGGTTAAATCAATTGCAATCCCTGTTAGGGCAGAAAACATCCTCTGGCGAACGGGACCTCAGCAAACTGCTGGTACCCGGGGCGCTCGGCGGGCTGGCAGGCCTGCTGGTCGCGAATAAATCCTCGCGCAAGCTGCTGGCTAAGTACGGGACAGGCGCACTGCTGGCCGGTGGGGGCGCCATCGCGGGCACCGTGCTGTGGAATAAATACAAGGACAGAATACGGACCGCGCACAGCGATGAACCGCATTACGGCGAGCACACCTCGCCGCTGGATCTGCGTACCGAGCGGCTCATTCTTGCGCTGGTCTTTGCCGCGAAAAGTGACGGTCATATCGACGATAAGGAACGACTGGCGATCGAGCAGCAGCTGCGTGAAGCCGGCGTTGAGGAGAAGGGCAGAACGCTGGTGGCGCAGGCCATCGAACAACCTCTGGAGCCGCAGCGTCTGGCGCAAAGCGTGAAAAATGAGGAAGAGGCGCTTGAACTCTATTTCCTCAGCTGTGCCGCCATCGATATCGATCACTTTATGGAGCGGAGCTACCTGAACGCCCTGGGCGATGCGTTAAAGATCCCACAAGACGTGCGTGAAGGCATTGAGCGGGACATCCGGGAGCAAAAACAGGCGTTACAGGGATAGTTCTCGCCGTTGCGACCCTGTTTCGCTTGCATCATGCGTGGGTTTTGCCAACCTTATAGGGTGTAAAACGAAAAAGAATGATGACATGCCACCGAAAGCCCGACGTATATCTTATGCGATCACCACGCATGGCGATACGCGTATAGACAACTATTACTGGCTACGGGACGATTCTCGCTCCCGGCCAGAGGTACTCGACTACCTGCACGAGGAGAACGACTATGGCCGCAAGGTCATGTCCAGCCAGCAGACGCTTCAGGACCAGCTGCTGAATGAAATGGTGCAGCGTATTCCCCAGCGCGATATCTCCGCGCCCTGGACCAAAAATGGCTATCGCTATCGCCATATTTACGAGCCCGGCAATGAGTATCCCATCTACCAGCGTCAGTCGGTGTTAAGCGCCGAATGGGATGCGTGGGATATTCTGCTGGATGCCAACCAGCGCGCCGCCCACAGCGAGTTTTATACCCTGGGCGGCATGTCCATTTCCCCTGACAACGCGGTGATGGCGCTGGCGGAGGATTACCTCTCCCGTCGCCAGTACGGCCTGCGGTTTCGCAATCTGGACACCGGCAACTGGTATCCGGAAATGCTGGAAAACGTCTCCCCGGATTTTGTCTGGGCGAATGATTCCGAAACGGTTTACTACGTCAAAAAGCACGCGTCTACGCTGCTCCCTTACCAGGTGTGGCGACATACCGTGGGAACGGACTCCGCTGACGACGAGCTGGTTTACGAAGAGAAAGACGAAACGTTTTATGTCAGCCTGCATAAAACTTCCTCACGCCACTATGTGATTATCTTCCTTGCCAGCGCGACGACGTCGGAAGTCCTGCTGCTGGATGCCGAACTGCCGGACGCCCAGCCGCTCTGTTTCCTGCCGCGCCGCAAGGATCACGAGTACAGCCTGGATCACTTCCAGCACAGCTTTTATTTGCGCTCCAATCGCGAGGGCAAAAACTTTGGTCTCTATAAAACCAAAGTGCGCGATGAGCGCAAGTGGGAGGTGCTTATCCCCGCGCGGGATCAGGTGATGCTGGAAGGGTTCACCCTCTTTACCGACTGGCTGGTGGTGGAAGAGCGTCAGCGCGGGCTGACCAGTATCCGGCAAATCAACCGAAAAACCCGGGAAGTGGTGGGGATTGCATTCGATGACCCGGCCTACGTGACGTGGATTGGTTTCAACCCTGAACCCGAATCGTCGCGGTTGCGCTACGGCTACTCCTCCATGACCACGCCGGACACCTTGTTTGAGCTGGATATGGATACCGGGCAGCGGCAAGTGATTAAACAGACCGAGGTCAAAGGGTTTGAGTCCGAAAACTACCGCAGCGAGCACCTGTGGGTTACCGCCCGCGATGGCGTTGAGGTCCCGGTCTCGCTGGTCTATCACAAAGGCCATTTCCAGAAAGGCAAAAACCCGATCCTGGTGTACGGCTACGGCTCGTATGGCTCAAGCATGGATGCCGATTTCAGCAGCAGTCGGTTAAGCCTGCTCGATCGCGGCTTTGTTTTCGCCATCGCCCACATTCGCGGCGGCGGTGAGCTGGGCCAGAACTGGTATGAAGACGGGAAATTCCTGAAAAAGAAAAATACCTTCAATGACTACCTCGACGTCTGTGATGCGCTGATTGAGCAGGGCTACGGCGCTCCGCAGCTATGCTTTGGCATGGGGGGCAGCGCGGGCGGCATGCTGATGGGGGCGGTCATCAACCAGCGTCCCGATCGCTTTAAGGGGATTGTCGCGCAGGTACCGTTTGTCGATGTGGTCACGACTATGCTCGATGAATCCATTCCCCTTACCACCGGGGAGTTTGAGGAGTGGGGAAATCCGCAGGATGAGATGTACTACCGCTATATGAAAGAGTACAGCCCGTACGATAACGTGGAGGCGCAAGCCTACCCGCATATGCTGGTCACCACCGGTTTGCATGATTCTCAGGTGCAATACTGGGAGCCGGCAAAATGGGTAGCGAAACTGCGAGAGCTGAAAACCGATGACAACCTGCTGCTGCTGTGTACCGACATGGATTCCGGACACGGGGGTAAATCGGGCCGATTTAAATCGTACGAAGGCGTTGCCCTGGAATATGCCTTTTTAATAGGCCTGGCGCAGGAAACGCTGCCAGGCCGTGCAGAGCGTTAAGCATCGCCCAGATAATGTTTCAGCGTTAAGCGCAGCTCCGGGCTCATTCTGTCGAGGTTGTTATACAGCCAGCGCAAATAGCCCGGATCTTTATCCGCCACCTCGGACACAGGCTTCCCGCGATATTTACCAAAGGTAAATGTGGTCAGCAGCGCGGGACGTCCGGTGATCGTCGCCATGTCATCCGGTGTCCAGCCGGAGATATTCATAATATCAATCAATAACGCGGCGGTGATATAGCAGTCATACAGGGCGCGGTGATGATGAAGCCCCTCAGGGGTACGAACGCTGAGCTTGCGGGACTTGTACAGCGCCATGTTGCTGTATTTAATCCCCGGCCAGAGACGACGCGCCAGCTTCATGGTGCAAATCCATTCCCCCGGCATTTCAGGCAACACCCGGCGGTCAAAGCTAGCGTTATGCGCGACGTACCACGGGCTACCGTAGTAGTGGGGAATGATCTCTTCGATCCACGGCTTATCCGCCACCATCGATTCGGTAATGCGATGGATAGCCATCGCCTGAGGGCTGATGGGGCGATCGGGACGCACCAGATGGCTCATTGGGTTGACGATTTTACCATCAACCACGTCGACAGAGGCCACTTCCACTATTCCGCCCTGAAGATCGCAAGTTTCGGTATCGATGACGCGCAGCATTGAAAACTCCTGAGCTTAAAACGCCTAGCCTAAAGGAATGATATCGCCTTGCCAACCCTCTCCGCCGAGCGTGCCGGTCACCAGAAGCTCGCCCTTATCCGCGCGCACGATCAGCTGGCCTTTTTCATCCCACAGCGCGCTGCCGCCGCAGGCGTTCGCCATCAGCACCGCAATGGCATATTTATGCGCGAAGCGCTGCAGGTTACTGATGGACTGCCGCCAGCGATTATCCCCCACCGACTGGCAGCTGGTAACAAGCGTTGCTCTGGGATCGAGATTGGGAGAATCGGGATGTGCATCAATGATGCTAAGGTGCTTGTCCCCCGGCACCAGGCTCGCTCCGCGCCCTTGCGGATAGCGCACAATGCGATGGCGAGCGGGCGAAAACAGCACCAGGCCTTTCTGGCGCTGGCCATTCTGCTCCAGGGGGAGCCCGGCAATAACGGTGATCTGGTGTTGATGTGCTGCATTAAGCAGCGGCTCCAGCTGCGCGTCATCGGGTGGGGGAGGTAGCGTCGGCGCGCCAGAGCCCGTTAATGAGAGTTCAGGGAAAACCAGCAGATCACACCGCTGCCGTGCGGCTTCGGCGATGAAGCGCAGGTGGTGCTTAACATGGTCATCTACAGTCTGATGCAGCCCGCCATACTGGGCTGCCGCTATATTCCAATGTGACATCGTGACTTCCTTATACACTGAGTCGCAGAGATTTAAGAATACACCTAAAATAATCAGGGTTTTCTTATCCTGCCAGATTCCGCGTAAGGAAGTGTAACGACTCGTTAAGCTTATTTAACTTTAGGCTCGTACGGTAAACGGGAGAGGTTGACCGAGGCAAGGCGGTGGGCGATGAGTCTTTCGCGAAACCAGTCGCGCAGATGGGCGGGCTGTTCCCGTTCCACGACTTCAGCCACGACGGGCATGTTGTAACGCTCTTTGAACGCGACGCCAGCGGCAGCGAGATCGACATTCACTTTATCCATCTCGTCCTGCGGAAGGGCGGCCAGATTGATCTTCATTACCTTCTCCTTTTTCTGCGGCGGCAACGTTACCGCGATTGCACGACGATGACAAGCGGAGGCAGGATGATCCTCGACTCGTTTATTATACAGCGTTATTCTTTAGCATACAGACATAACAAAAAGGAATGATTGCGATGGGTTTCTCCACCTCCCGCGCGGTATGCGCACTGGTTTTCGTAGCCTCGACAATGATGGCGCCCTCCGTGCTGGCACATGCACATCTTAAACAGCAGAGCCCGGCAGCGGACAGCGTGGTGAGCGCTCCGCAGGCACTTACGCTGAATTTTTCAGAAGGCATCGAACCGGGATTTAGCGGTGTGGTGGTGACGGATGCACAAAAGCAGGTCATCAAAACGGGAACCGCCACGCGCGACGAAAAGAACAAAGCTCAACTCACCGTGCCGCTGGAACAAACGCTGACGTCAGGGACGTACCAGGTAGACTGGCACGTGGTCTCCGTGGACGGCCATAAAACCAAAGGCAGCTATCACTTTAGCGTGAAATAGCATGCTGGCGCTGTGTTATATCGGGTTGTGCTTTATCCATTTCGGGGCGCTGATGCTTGTTTTTGGCAACGCGCTTTACAGCGTCTGGTTTGCGCCTTCCTCTCTCCACCGTCTGATGTCCCGGCGCTTCCAGTCGCAGCAGAAAGTGGCGGCCTTAGTGAGCCTTGCGGCAGCGGTCCTTATGTTTATGCTGCAGGGCGGATTGATGGGCAACGGCTGGGGAGATGTGTTTGCGCCACATGTCTGGTTCAGCGTGATGGGAACCCGTTTTGGCGGCGTCTGGCTGTGGCAAATGATCCTCGCTGCGATAACGGTCGGCGCAGCATGGCTCGCACCGCTAAAAGGTTCGCTGCTGCTGCTGCTCGCAATGGGACAGCTTATCCTGCTGGCTGGGGTAGGGCACGCGGCGATGAACGACGGTCCGATGGGGGCGCTGCAGCGTCTTAATTATGCTATTCACCTGATCTGCGCCGCCACTTGGCTCGGCGGATTACTGCCTCTGCTGTTCTGCATGCGCCTGGCGAAAGGACGCTGGCAGAATGCCGCCATTTATACCATGATGCGTTTCTCGCGCGTGGGGCATTACGCCGTTGCGGGCGTGCTGCTCACCGGCGTGATAAATACGCTCATGATACTGGGCCTCGATATTCCCTGGCAGGCTGGCTACGTGCGGTTTTTATTGTTCAAATGTGCGCTGGTGGCGTTGATGGTGGTAATTGCGCTGGCAAATCGGTATTTTCTGGTGCCACGGTTTCGTCCGGAGAGCGGACGAGCACAACAGATTTTTATCAGGATGACACAGGCAGAAGTGGTGCTGGGAGCGCTGGTGCTGGCAACGGTCAGTCTGTTCGCCACCTGGGAACCCTTCTGACAAGGTTAAATATCATATGAAAAAGACAGTACTTTCTCTCATATTGCTGGCCTGTACGGGAAGCGCGCTTGCCGCACCGCAGGTTATCACCGTCAGCCGTTTTGAAGTGGGTAAGGACAAATGGGCGTTCAATCGCGAAGAGGTGATGCTTACCTGCCGTCCTGGTCATGCGCTGTATGCCATCAACCCGAGCACGCTGGTGCAATACCCGCTGAATGATACCGCAGAGCAGCAGGTAGCCAGCGGCAAGAGCAGCGGCCAGCCGATTAGCATTATTCAGATCGATGACCCGTCGCATCCGGGACAAAAAATGAGTCTGGCACCGTTTATTGAGCGCGCCGACAAGCTCTGCTAACGTTCGGGTTTCCAATAAAAAACCGCAGATGCTTGCGAAAGCACTGCGGTTTTTCACTTTTAATGATGCTCTGGCGCTTTTTTTCCGACCGCTTTAGCTGTGGACTGGAAAACCTGGCGTCGTCATCTATTCTTAAAAGGCAAGGCGACTTAGCCTGCATTAATGCCAACTTTTAGCGCACGGCTCTCTCCCAAGAGCCATTTCCCTGGACCGAATACAGGAATCGTATTCGGTCTCTTTTTATCTGTATGTTTTTCAAAGCATTGTTCGGTGTTGACTCTAAATCACCCGAAACTTTCTCGAACTTTCCATATCCTGTCTAAACCATAACATACTCAGGACCGCGTGCGTCCAGGGTTTTTTGGGATCTTTGTTAAAATTTTGTGGCAGAGTGACCGCTGAGCAAACGCCCTCTGCGGTGCGAAAGGGCAACCCGTAAGTTAAATAATGAACGCGCTAAATTTGTCTTTATGGCGGACAATGTACTCCGGGAAGTTTTCAACCGTTAGCTCTTGCTTGATTAACGTCCTGTCGCGCCCCCAGATATCTTCCGCGTTTTTAATGACCTTCATGATGTGTTCCGGGTTGTTAAACTCAGGAAGATCGTATTCAGTATGGGATATGGTCGACATTTTTTCTGAGATGCGCTCGGGTGTCATTACCCAAGAGAAATGCCAGCCACCATTTTCAATAATGCTGTTGTTAATCTTGAACCAGTTCCACTTTAGCCAGGACCAGTTTTTAACGCTTCGGGTGCGTTTAAGATTCCTGAATGATTCAGGTTCGCCGCCAAAGAAACTAACGAGATTTTTATATTGTGTGGCTCTCGGTAATTTGCATTTTCTTGGCGTGTTGTCAGTATTAAAAACCTGCAGGTTGAACTGATAATTATAGAAATTCTGATAAATAGTGGTGCAGAGCTTTTTGGGATTTATCGATGCTACCACCTGGGGTGAAAATATCTCATCGACATCGGAAACTAAAATCAAATCATCATCGTTGGCATGCGTCAAACCCTGCATGATGGCATTCCTCTGCGCGGCTTCATTTGCCCACGCATCCACCACCATACCCTCTGGCAGACCCGGAATCACTTCTCGGGCTGGATGAGATTCTTTAGCGGCTTTCGTAATCGGTTCTTTATCATGCACAACGTAGATAATTTTATCTTCAAACTGACTGTATTTATTAATGTCAAAATGCAGCTGCCTCTTTTTACCGGTAAATGTATGCGTTGACTCAACGATAACGAAGCGATCGACAACGTCCGCGAGCGTGTTCAGCCTGATTTCGAGAAGCATATCTTCATCGTAATATAAGAAGCAGTCATAGATCATTACCGAAGTCCCTCATTTTTTGCGCCCACATTGCGCTTTTCCCAACGCATTCGCCGGTATCATTTCGCGCAATGCTAACTGAGCGCACTCGCCCTGCGCAAGAGTGCACTGCTTTATCATTCCTCTTTTAAACAGAATGCATCCGCTATGCAGTGGGCGAAGGCGCCAGCCAGGCTTAAAAATGGGACTTCACGGATGCCTCTATTTCATCGAGCAGCTCAAAGCGACGGCGGTATTCGGCACGTTTTTTACTGGCAATCTCTTCAAGGGATTTACGCTCCATTTGCAGCGGCAGCTGCCAGCAGAAAGCTGAGAGCTTTTTACCGTCCAGAGATGCCCAAAATTCATCGTAGCTGGCGTGGAAATGGCGGCCTTTGCTCAGGCGATATCGCAACGCGCGGAAAACGTGCCCTTCATCGCTGACGGCAAAAATCGCCCGGACAGATGACTGCGCAGCCAGCTGAAAAAGAACTTCCATCAACACGCGCTTAGGGAACAGGCCGTGGCAGGCGCGGGTGGCCTGCTTAATGACGTCTCGCGATACGCTGCGACGGGGTCCCTGAAGCCCGCCGATGACTATGACTTGCTGACCGTTACTGCGCGCGACGCTAAAGGTCAGACTGGCCAGCAGCGTATCCTCGTTGTCGCGTAGCCACAGCGTGCTTTCGCCTTCGCGCTCGGCTTTCCCGGCAGAGGATGCATTGACCGTATAGGTTACACCGTCTTTGGCATGGAACTGCACAACGGTTTGCTCCTGTGGGCTGCTCAGGGCCTGAGCGAGACCGCTCTCTTTCAGGCTATCAATCCAGGAGTAATGGTTAACGATAGCGTCGGCGCGATCGTTAGCCCTCAGGCCGCGCATCAGATACTGTCGGTGGGTCTTGCTGGGCAACGTAATTTGAGAGGCCAGCAGTCTGTCAAAATCGTCGCGCCCCGAAAGGGCTTCCAGCATGCGATGGGTGGAAGACCAGAACAGAAGCGAGCGTAAAAGGAATTTAAGGCGATATTCGCGTTTGTGCCAGATCGGCCCCGGCACGCGTTTGCCGTTCACCAGCTCGGAAATAATATTTGTGCGATGCGGATAAAAAACATCGTTATGCAGGTGCGTATTAGACACGTGATGACTCCTCTTTTTTTATACCCTTATTCTAAAGAGCCAATAAAAAGGGATTAATAGCGCGAGGATCTTTATTTCTGTTTGGTTTACCGTTTGTTTCACTTCGTGACGACCGCGCCTGTCTGTCGCCTTTTCTGCGGCGGCTATACTATTTAAAGGAGGTTCTATGTATCAGCGAATTGAAGGTGGGATGTGGCGTCACGTCTGGGTTGTCAGCGATATACACGGTTGTTACCAGTGGCTTATGGATGAGCTTAAACGCCGTCATTTTAACCCATATGAGGATCTACTTATTTCAGTCGGGGATGTGATCGATCGTGGCCCTGATAGCGTTAAATGCCTGCAGTTAATTCATGAAAAATGGTTTCGTGCCGTGCGGGGAAACCATGAGCAAATGGCTCTCGACAGTCTGGATAATAACGATTTTTCACTCTGGACGATGAATGGCGGAATATGGTTTTCGCATCTTGAACGCGACCAGCAACAGCTGGCCCTGTCGTTGCTTGATGCCTGTCGCGATTTACCGCATATCATCGAGATAACCTGTGCGAACGGTCTGAATGTGATAGCCCATGCTGATTATCCGGCCGCAGAATACCGGTGGCAAAAACCGGTTAGCGCCCAGCGCGTTTTATGGAACCGCGACAGGCTGATGGGATTTATGGTGGGCAAAGGAGAGGGCATCAGCGGCGCGGATCATTTCTGGTTTGGGCATACGCCCCTCGACAGAAGGTATGATTTTAATAATCTTCACTACATTGATACGGGGGCAGTTTTCGACGGTTACTTCACGCTGGCGCAGCTGCAGTAATAAATAACCCGCCTTCGGGCGGGTTCTCTTTAGGTCAGGCAAGACGCATGACCCAGGCATCGGTTTTACTATCGTAATGCTCACGGTAAAGGACAGAATGTTCGCCATCAAGTATTGCCGGGACGCTGGTGTCTGCATCCCAGGCATCGAGCTGCATGCACAAATCCGGGTCGGATTTGCAGGGAATACTTAACGTTCGATCGCCTTGTGCTTCGCCGCGCAGCTCTGCGTCGTCGATCTCAAAAGCGCCAATACGCACGCTGGTTTTCGTCATAGTGCTCTCCGGGTCGGTTGTCAAAATCTGGTATGACCAGTGCGGCCACCCATTTTTGATCGTAGACAAAGAGAGCAAAATCGCCAGTAAAAAAATGCGCTTTTTATCAATCCGTGCGATCGTTACCGGTAAACAGCCGACCGTCCCGAACCAGCTCGCGCGGATAACTGTTTTTCAGCCTTGAGCCGACCTTTTTTGCCAGCCCCAGCGGATATCCCTGATACGTCACTATCACTTCATCGTCAGATGGCGTGCTGTCCGGATAGACATCGCGGCCACGGTACCACTCCTCTGCTTCCTGATGCGTCAGGGCAAAGGTATTCTCGCCTCCGGCAAGGGCGATTACGGCCTCATGCTGCCAGCGATAGCCTTTGTTATGCACTTCCGCCAGGCGGATCCCGATTCGTGAAAAACGGACCTTTCCGATGAGCGGCTCGATCTGTGCCGGGAACAGCCAGATCTCTTTATCACGCATCCAGGGGTGCAGGCTCTCATCCCATACCAGCCCAACCTTTTTAGCGGCGGCTTCAAGCTGTGCTGCATCGCGACCTTTAAGAGGGGAAAACGGGAAGTTGCCGACCTTGAATTTAGGCGCGGGCAGGGGAGCAACCGCCTGCGTTTTACGCAGACGCGCCACAAAGAACCCTTCGCAGTCGTAAATCTGCGGGAACACGTGAAGGAAACCCTCCGGCGTGACCGCCTCCTGTGCCGAGGCGAACAGATCGTTAAGCGGCAGGAACTCAACTGCCTCCGGGTAGTTCGCTTTCAGCCACAGGCAGACGTCTTCGTTTTCATCGCGGTTTAAGGTGCACGTTGAATAGACCAGCGTGCCGCCTGGGCGCAGGGCGTGAAATGCGCTCTCGATCAGCTCGCGCTGCGTGGCGGCGATCTCAAGGTTGCTCTCAACTGACCAGTTCTTTAACGCGTCGGGATCTTTACGCACCACCCCTTCGCCGGAGCAGGGCGCGTCCAGCAGAATGGCATCGAAGGCTTCCGGTAAAGCGGCGCCAAACACGCGTCCGTCAAAGTGCGTCAGGGCAACATTATGAATACCGCAGCGGCTGATGTTGGCATGCAACACCTTCACGCGGCTGGCGGAAAACTCGTTGGCGAGGATCGCCCCGTGGTTACCCATCCGGGCGGCAATTTGCGTGGTTTTTGAGCCGGGCGCCGCGGCCACATCCATCACGCGCTCAGGCGCGTTGCCATCGGCGAACAGGGCGGCAACCGGCAGCATCGAGCTGGCTTCCTGAATATAGAACAAACCGCTCAGATGTTCAGCGGTACTGCCCAGCGGTAGGGAGGCTTCGTCATCACGTTCGATCCAGAACCCCTCAGCGCACCACGGTACCGGCGTAAGCTGCCAGCCGTACGGCGAGACCAGCGCCAGAAAATCATCGACGCTGATTTTCAGCGTGTTGACGCGAATACTCCGGCGTAACGGACGCTGGCAGGCGGCGACAAAATCATCTAACGACAGGTGAGAAGGAAGCGCCTCGCGCATCTGCGCCAGGAATTGTTCAGGAAGAAATACGGAGTTTTGAGCCACGGGCACACCACAGGGAAAAGTTCAGGTGCGCAGTGTAACATAAAGGCTCCGGTGCGTTGACACCGGAGCCTTGCAGATTAACGCGGCAGGGCGGTTCCCCATTCACGCCACTCTTTCGGTTCGCTTTCGAGCAGCAGGAAGTGTTTACCCGGCTGCGCTTTCGGCGCCAGCGGTGTGCCCGGCGGCGTGGCAAACGCGATACCGCCGCGAATGAACTGGTTAAAGGTGCCGGTTTTCACCACGCCACCCGTCAGGCCAAAGTCCAGCGAATAGCCGGATGCCAGCCAGAATACCGAGTTATTACGGACCAGGTGCTGGTAACGCTCGCTGATGCGTAACGCCACCATCACGCGGTCGGAGAGCGTACCGAGCGTCAGGCCCGTGACCGTACCCACCTCAATGCCGCGGAACAGTACCGGGGTGCCGATGCTCAGCGAGCCGGCTTCCGGCACTTCCACCACGATGCTCAGGCCGCCAAGGTAGCGCGAGTCGGTGATCGTGGCTTCCTGAAGCTCGAAATCACGTCGGGCATTGCCCTGGCCCGGCTCAACGTTGATGTACGGCTGCAAAATGGTGTCGAGATGCTCAACGCCCGCGGCCGAGATCTGCGGCGTGACCACCGAGAATCGCGAACCCGTGCGGGCGAAGGTCTGCACATATTCCGGGTACAGCACGGCGGTGGCCTGCACCTCGTTGCGCGAGGTAATCAGCGTCAGCTTCTGGATCTGCCCGATATCAATGCCCAGATAGCGAATTGGCATGCCTTCCGCCAGCTTGCCGGCATCGAACGCGTGCAGTGTAATCTGTCCACCCACGGCGCGTGCGGCGGTTTCGGACGGGAAGAGAATACGCTTATCACCTTTACGCAGATTCGCGCCCGCGCCGCTGAGGTTATCGAAGCTAATCGCTCCGCGCAGCGCGCGTGAGAGCGGGGAGGCCTGCACGGTCAGCCCGTTACCGTTAAGCTGAACTTTCGCGCCGCCTTCGGCCCAGAAGACGCTGTTTGGCGTCAGCAGCTTGCGGTACTCCGGCTTGATATGCAGTTCGATATCAAACGCGTCCGCACGCGGGCGAACGGTGATCACTTCCCCGACTTCAAACTTGCGATACAGCACCACGGATCCTGCCTGTACGTCCGGCAGCGTCTCGGCGCTTAATGTCAGCGTGGTGGTAGGGAGATCGCTCAGGCTGTTTTCAACCGCTTTCTCCAGGTTGGCATACAGCGGATAGCTGTCGCGAACGGGGCCTTTATCGCCAGGCAGAATGCGGATGCCGCCGTTAACCCATTCGCTGGCGCTGGCGCCGAGGAACTCCACGCCGTCCAGTCCCACCTTCACATCGACGCGACTGTTCACCACGAATTTGCTGTCACCGTGCACCAGGTCGCTGTACTGCGGATCGATGGCGACCGAGAAGGTCACGCCATTCGCGGAGAGCTTACGCTCCAGCACCTGGCCGACCTGCACGCCGTGTAAAATTAACGGCTGACCGGCTTCGATTCCGTAACTTTCTGGCGCATTCAGCGTGACGGTCACTACGCCCGGCTTTTGCAGCAGGGATTTATCCGCCGGGGCAATCACGAAGCTATTGCTGGGCTCACCTTCGCCGGGGATGAGCTCAAACGTATTGCCGGTCAACAGCGTGCTGAGGCTGGCATCGTTCAGGGAGAGCTTTGGACTGCGCATTTCGATACGCGTTTTCTCGCGCAGGAGATCGACCACGCTCGGGTCGACCGTCATTTCGCCGGTGACCGAGCCGCCCGGGTTGAGCGTCATTTTGGTGAGCTGACCAACCTGCAACCCCTGATACATCAGCGGCGTTGAACCCGCTTTTAGCCCCTTAGCATCGGGCAGGGCGAGTTTGACGATCACGCCGCGCTGGCTGTGCGCCAGGTCAGCGTACAATCCAAATGAGTCATCCGCGGTGGCAGGGCTTGAGTTTTCCGGGGAGTCAAAGGCAATGGCACCATTCACCAGCGCGGCCAGACTTTCCAGCTTCACTTTCGCACCGCTCAGGCTGACGTCCGCATCCACGCCGGAGACGTTCCAGAAGCGGCTGCCTTTTTTCACCAGATTGGTGAAGCGACGCTCGATCAGCACGTCGATGGTAACGCCCTGTTTATTCGGGTTGATCGCGTAATCGTACACGCGGCCAACCGGGATTTTGCGGAAGTAGACCAGCGAACCACTGTTCAGAGAGCCGAGATCCGGCGCCTGTAGATGGATCATTAAATCGCCGTTGTTGAGGCGGTACTTGGGCTGTGTATCCAGGGCAACAAAGTGATCCTGCGGCTCGCCTTTACCGGGCATCATGCCGATATAGTTACCGCCCACGAGCGCATCCAGCCCTGACACGCCTGCCAGAGACGCTTTTGGCGTGACCAGCCAGAACTGCGTTTCGCTGCGCAGGGCATCCTGCATGTCAGATTTAATACTGACCCGCACCTGAATCTTGTTCAGCCCTTTTCCAAGGGAGATGTCCTGAACCGTACCCACTTCAACCCCCTGGAAGCGAACGGGCGTTCGCCCGGCGACGATGCCGTCGGCGGTCTGGAAATCAATGGTGACGGTACTCCCGCGATCTTCATAGCTCGTCCAGATAAGCCAGCCTGCAATCATCAGGGCGATGACGGGCAGCAACCAGAATGGCGAAATGCGGCGTTTTGTTTTAATTCTCGCTTCAGTCGGCGAAGCGGGGGTTTCCTGACTCATGTGCATCCCAAAGTAAGCGGCTATCCAGCCATTCCACAGCAAGAATAGTCAATATCACCGCAGAGCCGAAATAAAAAGCCGCGGGTCCCATTGTAAAAGCAAGTAGCTGGTCGCGATTGATGAGCGACATCATCAGCGAAATCACGAACAGATCTAACATTGACCAGCGGCCAATCCAGGTGACGAACCGCAGCAGCAGAATGCGGGTTCGTAAGCCTTGTTCACACTTAAAGTGAATGCTGATGAGCAGGGTAAACATCACCACCACTTTGGTAAAGGGAACCAGAATACTGGCAATAAAAACGATCGCAGCCACCCCGACATTACTGTGTGCAAGGGAGATAATCCCGGAGAGGATAGTATCCTCCTGACGCCCGCCATTCACGTAAATGATGGAAATCGGCAGCATGTTGGCTGGGATCAGAAACACCAGGGAGGCGATCAGCGCGGCCCAGCATTTTTGCAGGCTGTTGTTGCGCCGCAGTCTCAGCGGAATGTGGCAACGCGGGCAGCGCCCACGCGCGTCGGGCAAGCCTGTATAGTGACATCCCAGACAGACGCGCAGATTTTCATCAGGACGCGTGGCGGGGCGCTGAGGGTAAAATCGCTCCCAGAGCTGTTCAACGTTCAGGTGGATAAGCGTCAGTATGCTCAGCAACACCAGGCTGATGAAAGCAAAGAGTCCGATGCCGGGCTGCAAAAAGGCGTAGTCCTGTACCTTAATTGACGCAACGCCCACGCCCACCAGATAAATATCCAGCATTACCCACTCTTTGAGCTTATCCAGCATCAGCAGCACCGGACGAAGGTTCATGCCGAGAATATTGCCAAACCAAAGATAGGCAATGGCGGCGACCAGCACCAGCGGCGCGCCAACGGTACAGAACAGCACCATGGCAGCGGTGATGGGATCCCCCTGACGGGTCATCTGCCAGATACCCTGCAGCACGTTGGCGTCAATACGTACGCCAAGCAGGTAGAGCTTTAGCAGCGGTTCGCTCCAGGCGAAGGGCATCAGCAGCAGCATGGTGACGGCCATGGCGGCGAGGCGGGTCAACGACCAGTCGCGGCCATCGCGAATTTTGGCGTCGCATCGCGGACAAAAGGCACTTTGGTGCGATTTCATCTTCGGCAACATAAAAAGCGTATCGCACTGGGGGCAACGCTGATAATGTGCACGTGGCAAAGCTTCGCTTACCGTATGGACAGTTATCTTTCTTGTCGGCGTAATTTTGGTTGTTTTTAAGGCCATCAGCTGCGCACAAATAAGTATTGTTGAAAGTTATAATAACTCATGAACGGATTCATCTTGAGCATGAGCGCATTTAATGCTTATTTTAATAGGCTATGCGGTAAATTTGTAAGACAACTAAGTGATTGAATAATGAACAAAACAGAATTCTACGCGGATCTTAACCGCGATTTTAAGGCATTGATGGCGGGTGAGACCAGCTTCTTAGCCACTCTGGCAAATACTAGCGCATTGCTGTTTGAACGTCTCTCTGACGTGAACTGGGCAGGCTTTTACCTCCTTGAAGGTGACACGCTGGTGCTCGGCCCGTTCCAGGGCAAACTGGCCTGTGTGCGTATTCCGGTAGGGCGTGGCGTATGCGGCACGGCGGTGGCCGAGAATCAGGTACAGCGTGTGGAAGACGTTCATGCGTTTGACGGACACATTGCCTGTGATGCCGCCAGTAATTCTGAAATCGTTCTGCCGCTGGTGGTCAAAAATCAGATTATTGGCGTTCTGGATATCGACAGCACGGTCTTCAGTCGCTTTACAACCGAGGACGAACAGGGGCTGCGCGAGCTGGTGGCGAATCTGGAAAACGTACTCGCTGCAACCGATTATCAAAAATTCTTTGCGAGCGTCGCAGGATAATCAACGGATAACGTAGCATTTACTGATAGCGTCATTATAATGACGCCTGTTCATGCCTGCGCTTGTTGGCAACGTCCGTTGTAATCAGGAAATTTCATGGAAAATCAACCTAAGTTGAATAGCAGTAAAGAAGTTATCGCATTTCTGGCCGAGCGTTTCCCGCAGTGCTTCAGCGCGGAAGGTGAAGCTCGTCCCCTGAAAGTCGGTATTTTTCAGGATCTGGTGGCGCGTGTTGAAGGGGAAATGAACCTCAGCAAAACTCAGCTGCGTTCCGCCTTACGTCTTTATACTTCGAGCTGGCGTTACCTGTACGGTATCAAACCTGGCGCGACCCGCGTGGATCTCGACGGCAACCCGTGTGGTGAGCTGGACGAGCAGCACGTTGAGCACGCGCGTAAGCAGCTTGAAGAAGCCAAAGCACGCGTTCAGGCACAACGTGCAGAACAGCAGGCGAAAAAACGCGAAGCCGCAGCGGCAAACGGCCAGGAAGAAGCGCCTCGTCGTGAGCGTAAACCACGCCCTGCGCCGCGTCGTCACGATAATAACGATCGCAAACCGCGTGCAGACAAACCAGCAGCAAAAGCCCCGCGTGCCCCTCGTGAAGAGCCGCGCCATACGCCGGTTTCTGACATTAACGCCCTGAGCGTAGGTCAGGCACTGAAGGTTAAAGCGGGTAACAATGCTATGGACGCCACCGTACTGGAAATCACCAAAGATGGCGTTCGTGTACAGCTGACTTCTGGTATGTCAATGATTGTACGCGCAGAACACTTGTTGTTCTGAAACGGAGGCCAAGCCTGGCATGAACACTTTTTTTAAGCTCACCGCGCTGGCGGGCCTGTTTGCTATAACAGGTCACGCTTTTGCAGTGGACGATATCACGCGTGTTGATCAAATTCCGGTGCTCAAGGAAGAGACGCAGCACGCGACGGTGAGCGAGCGCGTGACCTCACGTTTTACCCGCTCGCACTATCGTCAGTTCGATCTCGATCAGGCCTTTTCGGCCAAAATCTTTGACCGCTATCTGAACTTGCTGGATTACAGCCATAACGTTTTGCTCGCCAGCGATGTCGAGCAGTTCGCTAAGCGCAAATCCGAGGTGGGTGACGAGTTGCGTTCAGGCAAGCTGGATCTGTTCTACGATCTCTACAACCTGTCGCAAAAGCGCCGCTTTGAACGCTATCAGTACGCGCTGAAAGTGCTGGAACGTCCGATGGACTTCACCGGTACCGACACCTTTAATCTGGATCGCAGTAAAGCACCCTGGCCGAAAGATGAAGCCGAGTTGAACGCGCTGTGGGACGGTAAAGTTAAATACGACGAACTGAGTCTTAAGCTGACCGGCAAAGACGAAAAAGAGATCCGTGACACGCTGACGCGTCGTTACAAATTTGCCATTCGTCGTCTGGCGCAGACCAACAGTGAGGATGTTTTCTCACTCGCGATGACCGCCTTTGCGCACGAAATCGATCCGCACACCAACTATCTCTCTCCACGCAACACCGAACAGTTCAATACCGAGATGAGCCTGTCTCTGGAAGGTATCGGCGCGGTGCTGCAGATGGACGATGATTACACGGTGATCAATTCCATGGTCGCGGGTGGCCCGGCATCCAAAAGCAAAGCGATTAGCGTAGGCGATCGCATTGTGGGTGTAGGACAAACAGGCCAGAACATGGTCGACGTGATCGGCTGGCGTCTCGATGACGTGGTTGCGCTGATCAAAGGTCCGAAAGGCAGCAAGGTTCGTCTGGAAATTCTGCCTGCCGGTAAGGGCACCAAAACCCGTATCGTTACCCTGACCCGCGAGCGTATCCGTCTGGAAGACCGCGCGGTGAAAATGTCGGTGAAAACCGTGGGTAAAGAGAAGGTGGGTGTTCTGGATATTCCTGGCTTCTACGTGGGGCTGACTGACGATGTGAAGGTTCAGCTGCAGAAGCTTGAAAAGCAGAACGTCAGCAGCATTATCATCGACCTGCGCAGTAACGGCGGCGGGGCGCTGACGGAAGCGGTTTCACTCTCCGGTCTGTTCATTCCATCTGGCCCGGTGGTTCAGGTGCGCGATAACAACGGTAAAGTGCGTGAAGATGCCGACAACGACGGTGTGGTCTACTACAAAGGCCCGCTGGTGGTCCTGGTTGACCGCTTCAGTGCTTCCGCGTCTGAAATCTTTGCCGCTGCAATGCAGGACTATGGCCGCGCGCTGATCGTCGGTGAGCCAACCTTCGGGAAAGGTACCGTTCAGCAGTATCGCTCTCTGAATCGTATTTACGATCAGATGCTGCGTCCGGAATGGCCTGCGCTGGGCTCGGTTCAGTACACCATTCAGAAATTCTACCGCGTGAACGGCGGCAGTACGCAGCGTAAGGGCGTAACGCCGGACATCATGATGCCGACAGGCACGGAAGAGACCGAAACCGGCGAGAAGTTTGAAGATAACGCCTTGCCGTGGGACAGCATCAATGCCGCGACCTACGTGAAAGCGGGTGATATGACGCAATTTGGCCCTGAACTGCTGAAAGCGCATAACGACCGTATCGTGAAAGATCCGGAGTTCCAGTACATCATGAAGGACATTGCACGATTCAATGCCCTGAAAGATAAGCGGAATATCGTTTCTCTTAACTACGCTCAGCGTGAGAAAGAGAACAACGAAGACGATGCAACCCGCCTGGCGCGTATCAACGATCGCTTCAAGCGCGAAGGCAAGCCTCTGCTTAAGAAACTGGACGATCTGCCAAAAGATTACCAGGAGCCGGATCCGTATCTGGACGAGACGGTGCATATCGCTCTCGACCTGGCGAATCAGGAAAAAGAGAAACCTGCCGTACAGCCCGCTCCGGCAAAATAACCTCCCAACAGGCACAAGAAATTGTGCCTGTTTCTTTTTGTTCTGCATCCTTCCGTCAGCCAGATTTCCAATTGTGTAAAGTTGTGTCTTTCTGGTGACTTACGCCCGCCGGATGCTTGAAAATAGCCGCAATACCCATACGATGTGGGTAATCGCATAGTGCGTTTTGTTAAACTGAGGTAAAAAGAAAATTATGATGCGAATCGCGCTCTTCCTGCTCACCAACCTGGCGGTTATGGTGGTTTTCGGGCTCGTGCTAAGCCTGACAGGAATTCAGTCGAGCAGCGTTCAGGGTCTGTTGATTATGGCGCTGCTGTTTGGTTTTGGTGGCTCGTTCATCTCCCTGCTGATGTCGAAGTGGATGGCACTGAAATCGGTGGGTGGTGAGGTTATTGAACAGCCTCGTAACGATATGGAACAGTGGCTGATGAATACGGTGGCTCAGCAATCCCGCCAGGCCGGGATCGCCATGCCGCAGGTAGCGATTTATCATGCACCGGACATCAACGCTTTCGCCACGGGCGCCCGTCGCGATGCGTCACTGGTTGCCGTCAGCACAGGTTTGCTGCAAAACATGAGCCGTGACGAGGCCGAAGCGGTTATTGCCCACGAAATCAGCCATATCGCAAACGGTGACATGGTGACCATGACCCTGATTCAGGGCGTGGTGAACACCTTCGTGATCTTCATCTCCCGTATTCTGGCGCAGATCGCGGCAGGTTTTATGGGTGGCAACCGTGACGAAGGCGAAGAGAGCAATGGCAACCCGCTGATTTACTTTGCCGTGTCGATGGTTCTGGAGCTGGTATTCGGTATTCTGGCCAGCATCATCACCATGTGGTTCTCCCGTCACCGTGAATTCCACGCGGATGCCGGCTCGGCGAAACTGGTTGGTCGTGAGAAGATGATTGCCGCGCTGCAGCGTCTGAAAACCAGCTACGAGCCGCAGGAAGCGAACAGCATGATGGCCTTTTGCATTAACGGTAAATCCAAATCGTTGAGCGAGCTGTTTATGTCTCACCCGCCGCTGGATAAACGTATCGAAGCGCTGCGCAGTGGGGAATACCTGAAGTAACGCTAAGAACCCTAATAAGCCGGGCAGGAGAATACTCCGCCCGGCTTTTTTATGCCTGAACCCTGGGCTGGGTCACCCGCAGGCCGCTGATGACCGCCGCCCCGCGCCGCACAGGATCATGCGCCAGATGATGTCCAGATCCGTTGGCGATGACGGTAGCAGAGCAAGCGCGAAAAGGCCTGTCGCCATCACCGCCAGCCCCAACGCTCCCAATAAACCGGCATGGACGCGTTCAATTAAGTAACCTGCCAGCGGCGCCATCACCATTGTCGCCAGCGGCCAGGGGGTTAACAGCAGGCCGGTTTCCACTTCTGAACGGCCGACCACGCTCTGCAGAAAGAAGGGCAGAGAAACCAGGGCCAGCATCTGGGCGCAAAACGAGCAGACAGACGTGCAAATGGAGAGGGAAAAGAGGGGAATACGCAGCAGATCGACTGGCAGTAAAGGCACGGGGAGAGTGAGCTGGCGGCGAACAAAGGAGAAGCCGATCGCCAGCAGGGCGATGAGCTCCGCGCCGGTAAGCATCAGAGACTGTCCCTGCGCAAAGCCGCTCAGCGCCGTAATCAGCAGGCCAAAGGTCAGGGCATTCATCACCGCACTCGCCACGTCGAAGCGCGGCATGGTGCTTTTGGGACCGTTAGCGGGAAGAAAGCGCAGGGCAAAGAATATAGCGACGATACCCAGCGGCACGTTAATGGCAAACAGCCATTGCCATGACGCAACGGAAAGGATCGCCGCCGCAATGGTTGGCCCGGCGGCGGAAGAGACGGCCACAATAAACGAGTTTATCCCCATGCCGCGCCCCAGATGACGCTGCGGATAAATTAAGCGGATCAATGCCGTGTTTACGCTCATGAGCGCCGCGCCGCCAAAACCCTGCGCTATGCGGGCAAGCGTCAGGGTATGCAGTGAATCTGAAAGGGCGCATAACAACGACGTGAAGGTGAAAACCACCAGACCGCACTGATATACCCGACGGTAACCGAACATATCGCCCAGGAAAGAGAACGAGAGCAGGGAAACCACAATCGCAATCTGATAGGCGTTGACGATCCATATCGAACTGGCGGGAGAGGCATGCAGGTCGCTGGCGATGGTTGGCAGGGCAACGTTCGCGATTGCGCCGTCAAGGACGGCCATTGAGATACCGATAATGATGGTCGCTATAGCGCCGTACCGCTGGGGTAAAGGCAGGCCATCGGAAAGGGTTTTTTCCATTAGGATTAAAAAAGCTCAGCGTGAAATTATTCTCAGGATAACTATTTTAGCATTGTTACAGCCGCGATATGTCGCAGATTTGTAACGAAGTAAACGCGGATTGATTGCAGGTGACATGACGGGAACTTATAATAAAAACCGGTTCTGATTTTTATAAAACACTCTCTATGAGGTGGTAAATGGCTATTGCGGATTTGGATAAACAGCCAGATTCTGTTTCTTCCGTGCTGAAGGTGTTTGGCATCTTACAGGCGCTGGGGGAAGAGCGTGAAATAGGTATTACAGAGTTGTCGCAGCGCGTCATGATGTCTAAAAGCACCGTATATCGCTTTTTGCAAACCATGAAGTCGCTGGGCTACGTAGCCCAGGAAGGCGAATCTGAAAAATACTCTCTGACGCTGAAGCTGTTTGAGCTGGGTGCCCGTGCGCTACAAAATGTTGACCTGATCCGCAGCGCTGATATTCAGATGCGTGAAATCTCTCGCCTGACTAAAGAGACCATCCATCTCGGTGCGCTGGATGAAGACAGCATTGTGTACATCCATAAAATCGACTCCATGTACAATCTGCGCATGTACTCGCGCATTGGTCGCCGCAACCCGCTGTACAGCACCGCGATTGGTAAGGTTCTGCTGGCGTGGCGCGATCGTGAGGAAGTGAAGCAGATCCTCGAAGGCGTGGAATACAAGCAAAGTACTTCACGAACCATTACCAGCACGGACGCGCTGTTAACGGTGCTCGATCGCGTACGCGAGCAGGGGTATGGCGAAGATAACGAAGAGCAGGAAGAGGGGCTGCGCTGCATCGGCGTTCCGGTGTTTGACCGCTTTGGGGTGGTGATCGCAGGCTTGAGTATCTCCTTCCCAACCTTACGCTTCTCCGAAGAGCGCCTGCATGAATATGTGGCTATTCTGCACACTGCCGCACGTAAGATTTCTGAACAAATGGGTTATCACGACTACCCGTTTTAATCTCTGCTCGCATAAAAAAACGCCGCATCTCTTGCGGCGTTTTTTATATCAGCCATGTCACCGGGCGATTAGCCATTATCAATCACGACGGATGTCTTACGCAGGACCGGACAGTTGGTCAAGCCAACGATCCCGCTGTCAGTATGCAGATATTGCGCAGTGCTGACGCCCTGTGCCGTTAAATATTTACATTGAATGCCTAACCCGGCTGCGTTTTCGGTGCTTCCCACTAGCACACCGTAACCCGTGAGCAGAAGGCCAATCCAGACGATGGCCAGAGCAATAATTGTTCGAATGATGAAGCGCATCATTAACCTCTTTTGTCGTTGTTATCATAATGCTAGCGTAAACGGTTTACACCATGAAACAAGTGCAGGATTCTGAAAAAAGCGCGATGGCGGTACAGTTAGTCCCTGTTTAAGATAAGCATGATAACCTTGTTACATCAGGTTTTTAGACGGAGTCTGGAGTGAAAAAAATACGCTGGGTAATTCTGATTATCGTGCTGATAGCATGCGTGGTGTTATGGACGCAGACGATCAATGTGATGTGCGATCAGGATGTACAGTTTTTTAGCGGCGTTTGCGCAATTAATAAGTTTATTCCGTGGTAATACGCATTTTTTCTCAAGGTGATTTCCTTCCTTCGCGCCAGTGGTAAAATAGACGTTTTTATTGAGGTGGTGAAATGGGTGAGTTACTGAATTCAGGGCTGCTGAATATGGCATCCCTGATGATTTCTTTGGTTGTTCTGCTTGTGGGCCTGGTCATTTGGTTTTTTGTGAACCGCGCCAGCTCCCGTACTAACGAGCAGATTGAACTGCTGGAAGCGCTGCTCGATCAGCAAAAACGTCAGAATGCGCTGCTGCGCCGTCTGTGTGAGGCTAACGAACCGGAAGAGAAAGACGCGCCGAAAGACGCGGTTGCTGAAGATAACAAAGACGAAGACGACTTTATCCGCCTGGTGGCTGAGCGTTAATCTTTTTGTCCGGGAGGTGGCTGTGGTCTGGAAAAATCCCTGGTATGACCCCTCCCTGAAACATCACACCCCGAACGGTTTTCGTAATACCGATCCTGTCGGACATCAACCCGGCGACCTTGACCGTTGGCGTAAAGCGCGTAAAGAAGCCGGTTTACCGAAGCCACCCGCGCTGGGTTATGAAGACTTTATCCAACAGTGGTGGCAACCGGTTGAGCTTACGCAACCTCATGAAGATGGGGTGTGGTGGCTGGGACACGCGAGCGTGATGATGCAGCTGGACGGCAATATCATCCTTACCGATCCGGTGTTTTCACGGCGCGCTTCTCCGCTGCCTTTCCTGGGACCCCAGCGCAAAACGCCTCCCGCGCTGTCAGTCGATCAACTCAATCAGCTTGATGCGGTCGTCATCTCCCATAATCATTACGATCATCTTGATGATGCGACCATTCGCCGTATTCTCAAACGCTTTCCCGACGTCAGTGTTTTTGTTCCGCTGGGCCTGGCCGACTGGTTTCGCCGCCGGGGAGCAAAACGCGTGGTTGAGCTCGACTGGTGGCAGAGCTTCACCTGGCAGGGGATGACGCTGACTGCCGTACCGGCACAGCACTGGAGTATGCGCACGCCATGGAACCGCAATCGCTCATTATGGTGTGGCTGGGTTATGGAAGGTCGACATCATCGTTTCTGGTTCAGCGGAGATACGGGGTATTCGCCCGAGCTGCTGCTGATACCTGAACGCCTTGGCCATATCGATGCTGCCGCGTTACCGATTGGTGCCTATGCCCCTCGATGGTTCATGGCTGTCCATCATATGGATCCGCAATCTGCGGTGGCATTGTGGCAGCAGCTGGGCTGTCCTCTGGCGTTTCCCATTCACTGGGGCGTGTTTGAACTGGCAGATGAAGCCCTCGATGAACCTGTGCGGGAGTTAACTGAAGCGCTAGATAATTTAGCACCAGTTAATCATTCTTTCAGGATACTGAAAATTGGTGAATATTTATCCTTATAAACGAAGCGATAAAGTAGTGCATATATTCTGTTTGTAAACCCGTGAAGGAATGTTTTATTTTAATCGAAACGTTTTGCTTGCCTTTTTTTGATGCAGAGTAATAAAAATTTCATTATTTTGGTGCATAACACCGTTTATTAGTTGGTGCATTTTAATACAGTTCGGGGCGGGTTATTAACAGTGTTTTTTCTCTGAAACAATTTGGTCGCGTTACAATGATTTAAGCATAAGTTTTCACAAATTGTTCTAACTCAATCAGGACGTAAGATTTCTTTTCCCGGTTGCTGGACGCTTCGTAATGATTGAGCTATGTTAAAAAAGTCTTAGATTACAGCGCTTGTGAAAGCAACGCTGGGTCTTTGTTACGCAGCAGAGCTGTCTGTAAGTGATGCGCATAATTGTGCAAAACCTGACAGGCACTGTTCGAATTTGTGCGGCGGATCGAGACATGTTTAAAAATGGCTTGCCATATTAAACATAGTGTGTGATAACACGTTTTGGGTCAAACGAGGTACAGTTCTGTTTATGTGTGGCATTTTCAGTAAAGAAGTCCTGAGTAAACACGTTGTCGTTGAATACCGCTTCTCTGCCGAACCTTATATTAGTGCCTCATGCAGTAATGTCTCAGTTTTATCTCAGTTAATGCCTGCGGGCTAAGAAAACACTCTAAGGAATTTTGCAAAATGGCAAAGATTAAAGGTCAAGTTAAGTGGTTCAACGAGTCTAAAGGTTTTGGTTTCATTACTCCTGCTGACGGCAGCAAAGACGTGTTCGTACACTTCTCTGCAATCCAGGGTAACGGCTTCAAAACTCTGGCTGAAGGCCAGAACGTTGAGTTCGAAATTCAGGACGGCCAGAAAGGCCCAGCTGCAGTTAACGTAACTGCTATCTGATCGAACCGCTGCTGACTGAAGCGCCTGGCACTTCAATCTCAGACATAAAGCCTCGCATAACGCGGGGCTTTTTTATGTCCTTTATCTTTCAAAATATTACCATTCGCGGTCTTGTTAGTAACTTGTTGCAAAGCTGCGAGGTTAGTAGCACTGTTTTGCCACCTTAAACCCATATTTTCCCGTTAAATCAGGGCGTTGTTTAACAGTCCTGGGGTTCAGGTGAAGAAGAAATTGATAACGACCGCTGGCAATTTCACGCCGGCGCGTTTTGTGCTGCTCTGTTTAGCTATTTTTTGTAGTCTGGCTTTTTTGCTGGGCCGCGTTGCCTGGCTGCAAATCATCAAGCCTGACAGTCTCGTGAAGCAGGAAGATATGCGCTCCCTCCGCCAGTTGGCGATTGATGCGCCGCGCGGCATGATAATGGATCGCGAAGGTCGCCCCCTGGCGGTGAGCGTGCCCGTCCGGGCCGTCTGGGCCGATCCTAAAACGGTGCTGGCAAAAGGGGGCGTTGGCATTGACGAACGCTGGCAGGCGCTGGCAAATGCGCTGCATCTTTCCCTGGGCACACTCTCGGCACGAATCAACGCCAACCCGCAGGGGCGTTTTATTTATCTTGCCCGTCAGGTCGATCCCGCACAGGCGAAGTGGATCGATAAGCTGAATCTGCCCGGCATTAATTTACGCGATGAATCCCGCCGTTTTTATCCTGCTGGCCATGTGGCAGCGAACCTGATTGGCTTCACCAATATTGACGGGCAGGGCATTGAAGGCGTGGAAAAAAGCTTTAACGCTCAGCTGACCGGTAAGCCGGGCGTGCGGCAGGTAAGGGAAGACCGCTACGGTCGCGTGGTTGAAAACCTGACGGAAGTGGCGCCTGCACCGGCGCATAACATCCACTTAAGTATTGACGAGCGGCTGCAAACCATCACCGAAGATGCGCTCGATAACGCCGTGGTCTGGAACAAGGCCGAGTCTGGGGCATCGGTATTAATTAATATCCCAACCGGGGAAATACTCGCCATGGCGAGCTATCCGGATTTCAACCCCAATAATCGGGAAGGTGCGACGATAAACGATTTTCGTAATCGCGCGATCAGCGATACGTTCGAACCCGGTTCGACGGTCAAGCCGCTGGTGCTGATGACGGCCCTGCAGCAGGGCCTGGTCCAGCCGGACAGCGTGATTGACACTCACCCCTATACCCTTGACGGGCATCGTATCCGCGACGTGGGCTATTATCCTGAACTGACGATGACCGGGATCCTGCAAAAATCGAGCGACACCGGCGTGTCCCGCCTGTCCCTGGCAATGCCTGTCCAGCATCTTATTGATACCTATCGAAACTTTGGGTTTGGCACGAATACGGGGCTTGGCTTAACGGGCGAGAGCGCGGGGCTGTTGCCAAATCGTAAATACTGGAGCCAGCTCGATCGTGCGACCTTTGCTTTCGGCTACGGGCTGATGGTGACGCCGCTCCAGCTGGCGCACGTCTACGCCACGATTGGCGGCTTCGGGCTTGAGCGACCTCTCTCGATTACGCGTATCGATCCACCCGTTATCGGGCACCGCGTCATGCCGGAAGAGATTGCGCACGAGGTGGAGCACATGATGGAGAGCGTTGCGCTGCCCGGCGGCGGGGGCGTTAAGGCCGCCGTTCGTGATTACCGGGTGGCGGTGAAAACCGGTACGGCGAAGAAAATTGACGACAGCGGGAAGTACGTCGATAAATACGTCGCCTATACGGCCGGCGTTGCGCCCGCCAGCGATCCGCGCTTCGCTCTGGTGGTGGTCATTAACGATCCGCAAAATGGGGCCTACTACGGCGGGGCCGTCTCCGCGCCTGTCTTCAGCGAGATTATGGGCAACGTGCTGCGTCTGGAGAATGTGAAACCTGACGGGTTACCGGCGGGCTCCGATCACCTTATCGTTATGCGTTAACCGGGCGTTTATAACCAGGGCGAATAGCGGTACACTTCGCCCTTTGATTATGCTCCGGAGTCACCATGTCCTTCAGCTGTCCTCTTTGCCACGCCCCCCTGACGCACTCAGATAAAAGCTATACCTGTCCGCAGGGGCATCAGTTTGATGTGGCAAAAGAAGGCTACGTGAATCTTCTACCCGTGCAGCATAAGCGCTCCCGCGATCCTGGCGACAGTGCAGAGATGATGCAGGCGCGTCGTGCGTTTCTGGATGCCGGGCACTATTTGCCGCTGCGGGAGACCGTCGCGCAGTTGCTGAATGACATACTGCCGGGTTCAGCCACCGCCATGCTCGATATCGGCTGCGGGGAAGGGTACTACACAGCACGGTTTGCCGGGATCGCCCGCGAGAAGGGCGCGTTGACATTCGGTCTGGACGTGTCGAAAGTGGCCATCCGCGCGGCGGCAAAGCGTTACGCTGACGTGACGTTTTGCGTGGCATCCAGCCACCGGCTGCCGTTTGACGATGCCAGCATGGATGCGGTTATCCGCATTTACGCGCCCTGCAAGGCGGAAGAGCTGGCTCGCGTGGTGAAACCGGGCGGATGGGTAGTCACCGTAACGCCGGGTCCGCGTCATCTGATGGAGCTGAAAGGGCTGATCTACGACGAAGTGCGACTGCATGCCCCTCACTCTGAACAGCTGTCCGGTTTTACCCTTAAGCAGGAGCAAACCGTGGCGTATGAAATGACGCTGAAAGGCGAAGAGGCCACCGCGCTGCTGCAGATGACGCCGTTCGCATGGCGGGCAAAACCAGAAGTATGGGAAGCGCTAGCTACACACTCTACATTTAACTGCCAGACGGATTTCAGTATCCACGTCTGGCAGCGCGAAGATTAACCGGCGAAATGTGCCCAGAGGATCTGGGCGCCAATGCCAATCAGCACAATTCCCCCCAGGATCTCGGCGCGTTTACCCAGCAGCGGGCCGAT
This sequence comes from Enterobacter sp. UCD-UG_FMILLET, assembly GCF_000762975.1. NCBI lineage: Bacteria > Pseudomonadati > Pseudomonadota > Gammaproteobacteria > Enterobacterales > Enterobacteriaceae > Enterobacter > Enterobacter sp. UCD-UG_FMILLET. Next base: position 103,778 of record NZ_JRJC01000036.1, on the reverse strand, counting down.
AAACCGTCCGACCATCATGCCCAGCGTGGACATAATCAGCGTTGCGCAGCCGATGGCCAGCGCGGTGGCGATAATATTGACCTGCAGGAATGCCAGACCGACACCGACGGCCATCGCATCAAGGCTGGTGGCAATCGCCGTGGTGACCAGCAGCCAGAATCCGTGGCGGTGCTGCGGCTCCTCGTCTTCATCATCACCGCCGCGGAAACCTTCAATCACCATTCGGCTACCGAGAAACACCAGCAGTACGAAGGCAATCCAGTGGTTCCACTCCAGTACGAACTGGCTGGCGAGCATGCCAAATCCCCAGCCGATAAGCGGCGTAAGCGTTTCGATAGCACCAAAAATGAGGCCGGTACGCAGGGCTTCTGAGAACTTAGGTTTGTGGAGCGTGGCGCCTTTTCCGATGGAAGCAGCAAATGCGTCCATGGACATGCCAAAAGCGAGGAGGATCGTAGCGGAGATATTCATAACAGCGTCCAGACCGGGGATATCCATATGACACATCACTGCCCCCAGTAAACAGCAGTTGATGTATCTATGGTCTCGCCTGATCGCGCCGCACACAAGATGTGCTGTCAGCGAACCGTACGCGCCACGTTTTTCAACGAGTATGTTGACACGTACATTTCCTGAGAACAGGAAATCGGCTACTCCCCAACGACGGGCGCAACCTTAACATATTTTGAGAATATAAAACAACAGCGAAGAGGCATTATTTAAAATGCTTATTGATAACGATTTTCATTTGTCTTTAAGCGTAAAAGCATCGTTAACAAATAGAGAATAAATTAACGAAATGGATATAGCTTTGGCTATATTTCTTGCGCAAGATAAACACAGAATATAGCCATTGCTATATATTTAACTCATTGAGTTTTAACGAGTAACTTGTAGATCTTTTCCAGGTCGTCAATATTCTTCACCCGAATAAGCAGGCGGCGTTGTTCTAATTGCATCACCAGCACACCGTCTTCGGATAAATTCATCTCTTTAATACGGTTATATTCTATCCACACATTGGCGAAGAAAAATCCGCGGGATTTAAAAATGATTTTCGGCGTGCGGATCCAGAACAGATAAACCGCCATTAATGCCAGCGCACATAATAACCATGTGGTTAATATTGCACCATGACTGGTGACGTTATTGTAAATAAGAATAACGATGAGACCCGCGAAGATAAACGCATCCACGCGCCCGCGTCGCAGAAGGGGAAGGGAGAGCAGCGTCTCGCCGTGACGGCGGGGCATGATGAATTCGTCATAGATCGCGTAAGCCAGAAGGGCAGCAATAAATAAAACCAGTACGATGTCCGTGACAGTCATTCATCCTCCAGATAAAAAAACCGGGGGCAAGCCCCCGGTCTATAGCATTGAAACTTACAGACCCAGCAGGCCGACAGCGTAGCCCGCGATACCGACGACGAAGAAGCCAACGATAATCCACAGCGGGTTGACTTTCTTACGCAGCAGCCACATGCAGGCAAAGGTCAACAGCAGCGGTACCAGGCCAGGCATCAGCTGGTCCAGAATCGTCTGCACGGTGGTGACGCGCGTCTGACCATCCTGACCGGTGATGGTCGAGACCACCAGCGGGATGTTCACATGCGTCCACTTGTTAACCAGCGCCCCCATGACAAACAGGCCGAGGATTGACGCCCCCTCAGTCAGTTTCTGCAGGAAGCCGCCGCCCATATCCTTAACGATGTCCACCCCTTTACGGTAGCCGTAGGCCACACCGTAGTAACGGGTCAGCAGGCGCACGGCGTTGAACAGGATGAAGAACAGCAGCGGGCCAAGCAGGCTGCCGCTCATCGCGATACCGGCACCCAGCGCCGCGAAGACCGGACGCACGGTACCCCAGAAGATAGGGTCACCGACACCGGCCAGCGGACCCATCAGGCCGACTTTGATACCGTTGATAGCACCGTCGTCAATCTCTGCGCCGTTCGCACGCTGTTCTTCCATCGCCAGCGTTACGCCCAGAACCGGAGCCGCTACGTAAGGATGGGTGTTAAAGAATTCCAGGTGACGCTTGATCGCCTGACGGCGCGCTTCATTGTTTTCCGGGTACAGGCGTTTGATTGCCGGTACCATGGAGAAGCAGAAGCCCAGCGCCTGCATACGTTCGAAGTTCCATGAACCCTGAAACAGGTTAGAACGGATGAACACGCCACGAATATCACCCGGAGTGAGTTTTTTCTCGGTGGTAGTTTTTGTCATATCAACCATTTCGCTCACCTGTTAGTCCAGTTCGTTATCGAGATCGTTGTTACCAGCAGCCTGCGCTGGGGCACCCGCGACGCGGTTATATTTCGGGCTGAGCTGGATGTAGAGAATCGCCATCACCGCACCAATCACGCCCAGTGCTACCAGGTTGAAGTTAGTGAAGGCCGCGGTCACGAAGCCGAGGTAGAAGAACGGCATCAGGTAGCCTGCGCGCATCATGTTGATGACCATCGCATAACCAACGACCACGATCATGCCGCCCGCGATGTTCAGACCGCCGGTGACCACTTCTGGAATGGCGTTCAGCATGCTCTGCACTTCACTGGTACCAACAGAGATCGCCACGATAACCGCCGGGATCGCGATACGCATCGCCTGCAGGAACAGGGATGAAACGTGGATCCACGACAGTGCCGTGAGGTTGCCGTTTTCGGCCGCCTTATCCGCCGCGTGCTGGAAGGCAACGGTGATAGTACGAACGATGATGGTCAGAACCTGGCCTGCTGCAGCCAGCGGGATCGCCAGGGCGATACCGGCACCAATACTCTGGTGACCGGCAATAACCAGAACGGTCGAAATGATAGAGGCCAGAGCCGCATCGGGCGCAACCGCCGCGCCGATGTTCATCCAGCCCAGGGCGATCATTTCCAGGGTACCACCGATGATGATACCGGTTTTCATGTCACCCAGAACGGCCCCAATCAGCGTACAGGCCACCAGAGGGCGGTGGAACTGAAATTCATCAAGTACGGATTCCATACCCGCAATACATGCGACGACGAACACCAGCACAATCTGAAGAGTGGTAATCTCCATTGCACTTCTCCTATTACATAAACTTTATATGAGAACCGGCGCGGGCTTATTTCCCAACTTTGCCGATCAAATCCATCATTTTCAGTTTCTGGTCCGTGGAAACCTTACGGGCTTCCAGCTCAATACCGCGTGCATTCAGCTTGTTAAATGCTTCGATATCTTTCGCATCGACTGAAATGGCGTTGTTGACCTGCGTTTTGCCCTGACGGAAGGCCATACCACCAATGTTCACGGAGGTGATTTTCACGCCGCCTTCAACAATGCGCTCAACGTCTGTCGGGTTAGTGAACAGGAGCATCACGCGTTCACCCGCGTATTTCGGGTTGTTGTAAACGCGGATCATCTTGGCTACGTCCACCACGTGCGCGGTAACGCCAGGAGGAGCAACCTGAGTCAGAAGGGTTTTACGAACGGTATCGGCGGCCACTTCGTCGCTGACCACGATAATGCGTCGAACGTTGGTCTCTTTGGTCCAGCGCGTGGCGACCTGGCCGTGAATTAAACGGTCATCAATACGCGCCAGGCCGATGACCATGTAATCGTTCGGACCCATCGGTTTTGCCGGTGCTGCCGCTGTTGGTGCCGCTGCAGGCGCAGGGGCAGGTTTTTCAACCGGCTGCGCCTTCAGGGCTTTTACCCCTTCGCGACCGGTTTCAACGGCCAGCGCCACCAGCTCATCGAATGCCGGATTGTCGTCGCGCGCCATGAAGGTTTCCACCAGCATGGGAATATTAACCCCGGCGACAACTTCATAGTGCTCTTTATCGACGACAATGCGGCTGGCGGCATTGAACGGGCTGCCGCCCCATGTATCAACGAGAAACAGCACGCCTTTGCTGGTATCCAGCTTCGCGAGTTGAGCGTTGTACTTCTCTATCAGCGTCTCGGCGTTTTCACCGGGAACGAAATCGATCCAGCCGACGTTTTCCTGCTCGCCCAACAGCATCTCTGCCGTTTTGAGTAGCTGCTCAGCAGCCCAACCATGTGTGCCTATGACAATAGCAATGGTCACTTGCTACCTCCTTTTATTATCATTAATACGTCTGCCAGGCAGTCGTACTGAGAATCGTATTGGCGAACCGAATCGATTCAGATAAGGGTTAGAGTTCAAAAAAACTAAGACTTCCGCGAATTATTTTAGATAGTGAAAAAATAATTTATGTGATGAAGATCCGTAATTTAGCCACGCGTTACAGATTTATCCGTAGCGTAAAGCCGCTGTGTTACAGAACTTTGCAAAGGAACGTAAATCTTTGCTAAAAACACATTGTCTCTGATATGTTTAGCCTCCGTTTAATTGTTCAGGAGTATAGGGCTACAGCCCACTATATGGACCGTCACCGACGTCAGTCATCTGCCAGGCCATTTCGCGCCTTATTCACCGGCGATCCTCGCCACGTATCGACTTTATCTACCTCTGTTTTGCCCACGTTGAGTGGGGCACCGTTTCGTCATTCCTTTAGCAGGAGCTTGTCATGGAATTCTTAATGGACCCGTCAATCTGGGTGGGATTGCTCACGCTGGTGGTGCTGGAGATTGTTCTCGGCATTGATAACCTGGTGTTTATCGCCATTCTTGCGGACAAACTGCCGCCAAAACAGCGTGATAAAGCGCGTCTGATTGGTCTCTCGCTGGCGCTGGTTATGCGACTGGGGCTGCTCTCCGTCATCTCCTGGATGGTCACGCTGACCAAACCGCTGTTCTCCGTCATGGATTACACCTTCTCCGGGCGTGATTTAATCATGCTGATCGGGGGGATATTCCTGCTTTTCAAAGCGACGACAGAGCTACACGAGCGGCTGGAAAACCGTCAGCACGATGATGGGCATGGTAAAGGCTATGCCAGCTTCTGGGTGGTGGTGCTGCAGATTGTGGTGCTTGATGCGGTCTTTTCGCTGGATGCGGTGATCACGGCGGTCGGCATGGTGAATCATCTGCCGGTAATGATGGCGGCTGTCGTCATTGCGATGGCGGTCATGCTGCTGGCCTCAAAGCCGCTGACGCGCTTCGTCAACCAGCATCCAACGGTGGTCGTGCTGTGTCTGAGCTTCCTGCTGATGATTGGTCTGAGCCTGGTGGCGGAAGGTTTTGGCTTCCATATTCCGAAAGGCTACCTGTACGCTGCGATTGGCTTCTCGATCCTGATCGAGCTGTTCAACCAGATTGCGCGTCGTAACTTTATTAAGCAGCAGTCGAATCAGCCGCTGCGTGCCCGTACCGCGGATGCGATTCTGCGCCTGATGGGCGGTCGTCGTCAGGTGAACGTTCAGTCTGATTCCGAAAACCATAACCCGGTTCCGGTCCCGGAAGGGGCGTTTGTGGAACAAGAGCGCTACATGATCAACGGCGTGCTCTCCCTGGCCTCCCGTTCGCTGCGCGGCATCATGACGCCACGCGGGGAAATCAGCTGGGTCGATGCAAACCTGAGCGTCGATGAAATTCGCCAGCAGCTGCTCTCTTCTCCGCACAGCCTGTTCCCGGTGTGTCGCGGAGAGCTGGATGAGATCATAGGCGTCGTGCGGGCGAAAGAGATGCTGGTAGCCCTGGAAGAGGGCGTCAACGTGGAAGCCGTTGCTGCGGCGTCGCCTGCGATTGTCGTGCCGGAAACGCTGGATCCGATCAACCTGCTCGGGGTGCTGCGCCGCGCGCGCGGTAGCTTTGTTATCGTCACCAACGAGTTTGGCGTGGTGCAGGGGCTTGTCACGCCGCTGGACGTGCTTGAAGCGATTGCCGGTGAATTCCCGGATGCCGACGAAACGCCAGAGATCGTTGCAGACGGTGAAGGCTGGCTGGTTAAAGGTACCACCGACCTGCACGCGCTCTCGCACACGCTGGGGCTGGAAAACGTGATCAACGATGAAGAAGATATCGCGACCGTTGCCGGTCTGGTTATCGCCGTTAACGGGCAAATCCCGCGCGTCGGCGATGTGATCGAGCTGGCGCCGCTGCACATTACGATCGTTGAAGCCAACGACTATCGCGTTGATATGGTTCGCATTGTTAAAGAACAATCAGCCCACGACGAAGATGAGTAAGCCGGCTTAGCGCAGCGGCATTAAGGGCACGATGTGCCCGTTATGATGCGCTGGCGGGGACGCGCTTCCCGCCAGCCACTTCGGAAAATCCCGTAGCGGCATGGGCCGCGCATAGAAAAACCCCTGCAGAACAGGTACCCCATGGCGGCGCAAATAGCGCGCCTGCTCCTCCGTCTCGACCCCTTCAGCCACCAGTTCAATATTCAGCCGCTGTCCCAGCGCAATAATCATATCCGTCACCGTCGAGTTCACGGCGTCGGTACCGATGGCGGTGGTAAACGACTGGTCGATTTTCAGCACGTCCGGGTGCAGCTTTTCAAGCCAGGAGAGGGAGCTGTTACCGGTGCCAAAATCGTCGATGGCGAGCTTCACCCCTTTGCGATGCAGTTCGCGCACGATGCGATAATCCGCATCCAGCAGCGCATCTCGTTCCGTGAGTTCAATCACCAGCTGCTGGCGCGGACTAGCGCTGAACCAGAGGCGGTTCAGGTCCTGTATCAACGCCGCGCGACGGAAATGGCTGGCGGCGACGTTAATACCGATGTGAAAACCGGCGCTGGCGGGGAAGTAGCCTATCTGGCGCACCGTTTCGGCGATGACATAGCGGGTCAGGGGGACAATCTGGTTATGTTCTTCTGCCAGAGTGATAAACACCTCCGGGGTGATCCAACCCTGACGGGGGTTATTCCAGCGCAGCAGGATCTCTACGCCGGTGCACGCCTGGGTACGGGCATTCACCAGCGGCTGGCAGAAAAGCTCGAATTCCCGCGCCGCAATGCCCATATCGATCTCCCGCGTAAAGCTCATCCGGTTTGCCGTTGCCAGCCACGCGAGATAGCCAAGCAGCAGGCTGAGCATCAGCCCGAGAGGCAGCTGGGCTGGCAGGCTTTTTAAGGCTAATTCTCCAGGGCCTGGCCCGCTGACCGTAATGGTAAAAGGATTTCGGGTTGACGATTGCTGGAAAAGCGAGCCTTCCTCATCAAACGTCAGGCTGTCGCTGACGCGTTGTCCATAGCGCAGAAAGCGATCGCCTACGGTCAGCGCCACGTCATTGATGAGCGGGCGCTGGGGCTCGAGGATCATTTTGGCGATCAGGTCGATATTGATGATCTCGATAATGCCTGCTTCACCGTCGTTAGAGACGGGATACCACTGGATCAATATCGGGCTACCCTTCAGCAGCCACTGATCGCTCGATAAAATCAGCTTTGCCGTGCTGGCGGGTAATTCTTTCAGGAAGTCGCGAACGGGCACATTGCGGCTCCCGAAAATACTTGAGCAATACAGGATACCCTCGTTAATCAGGGCGATGGAGCGTACCGTCTGCAAAATGGCGGCCTGCTTTCGCAGCGCTAGGTGCGCCTGGGGACAGGGCTGTCCCACCAGGGGCTGCAGCACGCTGCGGCGGTTCTCCAGAGAAAGCAGTATGTTATCAAGGGCGCGGACGGTGTGGCTGGTAAAATCGAGGATCCGCTGTTGGTTAACATTGCGCTGTGAAATAAAGCGAACGCCTAACGTCAGGATGAGCGTGAGGAACGCAACCGTGACACAGACGATAACGCGTTTTCGGCGATAGTTTTTAATGATCGTTTGTGCAGTTTGCATGAACGGTCGCCTGATAAGCCACCAGCCACAAAAGCCGGACGCAACAGTCAAAGTGTAGTGGGGAAAGCTGAAGGAGACGAGAAAGAAGAGGGAAATTCGCCCATCCGTTGCAGATGGGCGAAAGGCAGTATTAGTCGCACTGCACCTTAATGGCCAGGCCACCGCGGGAGGTCTCGCGGTATTTCGCGTTCATGTCCTTGCCGGTTTCGTACATGGTTTCAATCACCTTATCCAGCGATACGCGAGGTTCGCTGGTGCGGCGCATCGCCATACGTGAGGCGTTGATCGCTTTCACGGAGGCAATCGCGTTACGCTCGATGCACGGCACCTGCACCTGGCCCGCGACCGGATCACAGGTCAGACCGAGGTTATGTTCCATACCGATTTCCGCCGCCACGCAGACCTGCTCAGGGCTTGCGCCCAGCAGCTCTGCCAGACCGGCCGCCGCCATGGAGCAGGCAACGCCCACTTCACCCTGACAGCCTACTTCCGCACCGGAGATGGAGGCGTTCATTTTGTACAGCGCACCGATGGCACCTGCCGCCAGGAAATAGCGGATGTAGATGTCCGGCGTCATGGGCTCAATAAAGTGATCGTAATACGCCAGCACTGCCGGAACGATACCGCAGGCACCGTTGGTTGGCGCCGTCACGACGCGTCCACCGGCGGCGTTCTCTTCGTTAACCGCCAGGGCAAACATGTTTACCCAGTCGACCACGTTCATCGGGTCGTTGGAGAATTTATCGGTAGTCACCAGCATACGGCGCAGGGCAGAGGCACGACGCGGTACGCGCAGTGGACCCGGCAGAACGCCTTCGGTGTTCATCCCGCGGTCGATACAGGCGCGCATGGTTTGCCAGACGTTCGCAAAATAGTCTTCAATCTCTTTTTTGCTGTGCAGGGCCAGTTCGTTCTGCATCACCATGCCGGACAGTGAAAGACCGGTCTCTTTACAGTAGCCCAGCATTTCGGTAGCCGATTTGAACGGGTACGGTACGCTGACGTCGCCGACGCTATCTTTGCCAAAATGCTCTTCATCCACGATGAAGCCACCGCCGATGGAGTAGTACGTTTTGCTGTAGATCTCTTTTTCACCGCTCCAGGCGTGAATGGTCATGCCGTTTTCATGCAGCGGCAGGTTGTCGCTACGGAAACGCATGCCGTCATCCTGCGGGAAATCGACTTCCTGCTGGCCGTTTGCCAGCAGCAGGCGGCCGCGTGCTTCCACGTCGCGGATGAATGCCGGGATGGCATCAATATCAACGGTATCCGGCATATTGCCTGCCAGACCCATAATAATGGCGATATCGGTGTGGTGGCCTTTACCCGTTAATGACAGCGAGCCGTAAACATCCACGGCGACACGGGTAACGCTTTCCAGTAATCCTTTTTCGACCAGATCATCGACGAACTGTTTACCGGCCTTCATCGGGCCAACAGTATGGGAAGACGAAGGGCCAATTCCCACTTTGAACATGTCGAATATACTAATCACTTTCACACTCCTGACAGGGTTACCGGGGTTCCAGTAACGATGTTATAACTGCGCATAGTGTAAGAGGGAACACCGACCTCGGCTTAACTATTCACATGAATTAAACTAATGGTTAGCGATGGGTTTTGCTAATAGCGCGACGCGGATCGCAAACCTGCGAAAAAGGATGGAATGTAAAGTATAGTCAAGGTTTCAGGCCGATTTGCAGCGCCAGTTCACGAATGATGCCCGCCGTCATGCCCCAGACAAAATAATGCTGATACCAGGATAACCAGACCCGATGGTCATGCCCACGACGCTGAATATCCAGCGGGTGGTAACGACTCAGTCGAAGGGCTTCATCAAGCGGCATTTCAAACACCGCAGAGACTTCATCGACGCTGGCGTGATACTGCAGGCCCGGCGGGATAATGCCCACCACCGGCGTGACCTGAAAACCGGTAACGCTGTCGACGGGCGGCAGCACGCCGATGACCTCAACCGCTTCCGGTGGAATGGCAACCTCTTCCTGCGCTTCGCGCAGCGCGGCGGCAATCAGCGAGGCGTCGGAGCTGTCTACCGCGCCACCCGGAAAGGCGACCTGACCCGCGTGCTTACGTAAATGGGGAGAACGCTGGGTGAGCAGCAGGCCCGGCTGCGCGCGACGCACGACCGGGATCAGCACGGCCGCCTGTCTCTGATTGAGCGCCTCGCGGTTAACCTGCGGTCGTAATAGCTGAAAACGAGATAAAAAGTCGTCCAGCGTCAGGTTCTCTTTTTCCACCCGTGATTACTCCAGTTGTTTCAGGATACGGTTAACTTTATCAAAGGTTTCCTGATATTCCGCTTCGACCCGGCTGTCGGCAACAATGCCGCCCCCGGCCGAACAGTAAAGGTTTCCGTCGCAGGCCGTCAGCGTGCGAATGGTAATGCTGGTATCCATGGTGCCGCACAGGCTGATATAGCCGATGCTGCCGCACCAGGCGTTGCGGCGGTGCGGCTCCAGCTCATCAATGATCTCCATCGCTCGTACCTTCGGCGCGCCGGTGATGGAGCCCCCCGGAAACGCGGCGCGGAGCAGATCGCAGGCGGTGCGCGAATCAGGCAGCCGCGCGGTAATGGTGCTGACCAGATGATGCACCGCCGGGAAAGGCTCGACGACAAAAACTTCCGGCACGCGCACGCTGCCCGGTTCAGCGACGCGGCCAATATCGTTACGCATCAGGTCGACAATCATCAGGTTCTCGGCGCGGTCTTTCGGCGAGGCGGCAAGCTTTTCCGCCTGCTGGCGATCGGCGTCGGGATCCGCAAGACGCGGTAACGTGCCTTTAATCGGTCGGGTTTGAATCGTGCCCTCGGCAAGATGAATAAAGCGCTCGGGTGACAGGCTGAGTATGGCCCCCTGTTCCAGACGGACAAACGCGCTGAACGGTGCCTTATTGCTGGCGTTAAGGCGGGTAAATGCCTGCCACTCGTCTCCCTGATACGTTGCCTGGAAACGCTGGGCGAGGTTAACCTGGTAGCAGTCACCGCTTTGCAGATACGCCTGAACGCGCGCGAATTTTTCGGCATACTCCGCTGCGGTCATGTTCGAGCGCCAGCCAGAGGTCAACGTAAACGTCTGTGCCGGTGCAGGCCGTTGCGCCTCGAGCCAGGCCCGACGCGCCTGCACGTCATGATGGCTCAGCAGGGAAACCGTTTTTTTCAGGTGATCGACAATTAACGCCCAGTCATACAGCCCCACGGCCATGTCTGGCAGGGAAATATCTACCTGCGCATGCTCCGGCAGCGTTTCGAAACGGCGACCCAGATCGTAACCAAACAGGCCCAGCGCGCCCCCCTGAAAAGGAAGGTCCGGGTTTGGCGCGGCAGATAAGCCCAGCGCGTTAATGGCCTGCTGCAGCTGCAGCAGCGGATCGTCCGTCAGTGACAGATCATCGGTTGTCAGCGTCTTTAGTGGATCGGCCACCAGAATGTCGAAGCGGCTGTAGGGATGGTCCGCATGGCCGGAGTGCAGCAGCATCGCAAATGGCAGATGGCTCAGGCGGGCAAACCAGAATTCAGCGGCGTCTGCACGCCAGGGCAAGGTCATAACAGTGGGGAAGCGCATGTTCATGTGTGGCATACTACCGGGCAGCGTGAAATAATTAGCGCGAATAATTTAGCAGGAGTTGACGATGTTTGCAGGTTTACCTTCTCTGAGCCATGAACAGCAGCAGAAAGCGGTTGAGCGAATTCAGGAACTGATGTCCCAGGGGATGAGCAGCGGACAGGCGATTACCGTTGTCGCCGAGGAGATTCGCGCCAGTCATTCCGGCGAGCGGATCGTGGCGCGTTTCGAGGATGAAGATGAAGAGTAATCGGGCTTAAACCGCCGCGATAATCTTGATCTCTACCTTATACTCCGGTTTCATCAGCGTGGCCTGTACGGTACAGCGTACAGGCGCGTGACCCGCCACTACCCATGCATCCCAGGCTTTGTTCATCGCCGCGAAGTCGTCTTTGTTTGCCAGGAAAATCGTCGCATCCAGAATGCGGGATTTGTCGCTGCCCTGTTTTTCCAGCACCGCGTCAATCTGCGCCAGAGTGTTAGCCGTCTGCTCGAACGCATCCGCGTCCAGGTTAGCCGGTACGCCGGTGTAATAGAGCGTCTGGTTATGGATCACTACATCAGACCAGCGGGCTTCGGCATCAATGCGCACAATTGTCATAAACGTTTCCTCGTTATTTTTCGTCGTCAGGCGGCAAGACTGCCATATTGTTCTCGCGTCGTCACTATTTGGGGTGGCACAGGAGAGGATGGGCTGACATAATCCCCTGTGCAAAAATACAGTGAGAGAACACCGTGGCAGACGATTTTTCCCCTGAAGGTCAATTAGCGCAGGCTATCCCCGGCTTTAAACCCCGTGAGCCTCAGCGCCAGATGGCGCACGCCGTTGCACGCGCCATCGATAAGGCTCAGCCGCTGGTGGTCGAAGCCGGAACCGGCACGGGTAAAACGTATGCTTACCTTGCTCCGGCGCTGCGCGCGAAGAAGAAGGTGATTATTTCCACCGGATCGAAGGCGCTGCAGGATCAGCTCTATAGCCGCGATTTGCCCACGGTGGCGAAAGCGCTGAAATACAAGGGGCGTCTGGCCCTGTTGAAGGGGCGATCTAACTATCTCTGCCTGGAACGTCTTGAGCAGCAGGCGCTGGCGGGTGGCGACCTGCCGGTGCAAACCCTCAGCGACGTTATTATCCTTCGCGCCTGGGCGAACCAGACTGAAGAGGGTGATATCAGCACCTGCGCGAGCGTGCCGGAAGATTCCCCGGCCTGGCCGCTGGTGACCAGCACCAACGATAACTGCCTCGGCAGCGACTGCCCGCTGTATAAAGACTGCTTTGTGGTTAAAGCCCGCAAAACGGCCATGGACGCCGACGTGGTGGTGGTAAACCATCACCTTTTTCTCGCGGATATGGTGGTCAAGGACAGCGGCTTTGGCGAGCTGATCCCGGAAGCGGACGTGATGATCTTCGACGAAGCCCACCAGCTTCCGGACATCGCCAGCCAGTATTTCGGCCAGTCGCTTTCCAGCCGCCAGATTCAGGATCTGGCGAAAGATTTTACCATCGCTTACCGGACCGAACTCAAAGATACCCAGCAGCTGCAGAAGTGCGCCGACCGTCTGGCCCAGAGCGCGCAGGATTTCCGCTTACAGCTCGGCGAGCCGGGCTATCGCGGTAACCTGCGCGAGCTGCTGGCGGACAAAAACATCCAGCGCGCGCTGCTGCTACTCGATGATGCCCTCGAACTCTGCTACGACGTGGCAAAACTGTCCCTCGGCCGCTCCGCGCTGCTGGATGCGGCCTTCGAACGCGCCACGCTTTATCGCGGGCGGCTCAAACGGCTGAAAGAGATTAACCAGCCGGGGTTCAGCTACTGGTATGAGTGCACCTCCCGGCATTTCACGCTGGCGCTCACGCCGCTGACGGTGGCGGATAAATTTAAAGAGGTGATGGCGCAAAAACCGGGAAGCTGGATCTTCACCTCGGCAACCCTGTCGGTGAATGACGATCTGCATCACTTCACGGAACGTCTTGGCATTGAGGAGGCGGAATCCCTGCTCCTGCCGAGCCCGTTCGATTACAAAAAACAGGCGCTGCTTTGCGTGCCTCGTAATCTGCCGCTGCCGAACCAGCCGGGTGCGGCGCGCCACCTGGCCGCGATGTTAAAACCGATGATCGAGGCCAACAATGGCCGCTGCTTTATGCTCTGCACCTCTCACGCCATGATGCGTGATCTCGCCGAGCAGTTCCGCGCCACCATGACGCTGCCGGTGCTGCTGCAGGGTGAAACCAGTAAAGGCCAGCTGTTACAGCAGTTTGTCAGCGCCGGGAATGCCCTGCTGGTAGCAACCAGCAGCTTCTGGGAAGGGGTCGACGTGCGGGGCGATACGCTCTCGCTGGTGATCATTGATAAGCTGCCGTTTACCTCCCCGGACGATCCGCTGCTGAAGGCGCGCATGGAAGACTGCCGTCTGCGCGGGGGCGATCCATTTGACGAGGTACAACTGCCGGACGCGGTGATTACCCTCAAGCAGGGGGTAGGGCGATTGATCCGCGACGTTACCGATCGCGGGGTGCTGGTCATTTGCGATAACCGGCTGGTGATGCGCCCTTACGGCGCCACCTTCCTTGCAAGCCTGCCGCCCGCGCCGCGGACGCGGGACATAAAACGCGCGGTGCGTTTCCTGGCAAATCCAACGGCGGAGTAATTTACCCCGGAGTGTGCTAAGATGCGCGCCATTTTGTGACTGACCCTTGCGAGAGCGCGACGACTGATGCGAATTCTGGCTATTGATACCGCGACAGAGGCTTGCTCTGTCGCTCTGTTGAACGACGGTGCTGTTTCTGCCCATTTCGAAGAGTGCCCACGGGAACACACCCAACGCATTCTGCCCCTGGTAAAAGCCATTTTAACCCAGGGCAACACCTCCTTAACCGACCTCGACGCGCTGGCTTTTGGCCGTGGCCCCGGCAGCTTTACGGGCGTACGCATCGGGATTGGCATTGCGCAGGGGCTGGCGCTGGGCGCCGAACTGCCGATGATCGGCGTCTCAACCCTCGCCACCATGGCGCAGGGCGCATGGCGCATGACCGGGGCAACGCGCGTTCTGGCCGCGATTGATGCCCGCATGGGGGAAGTTTACTGGGCCGAATACACCCGCGACGAGCAGGGCGTGTGGCACGGTGAAGAGACGGAAGCCGTGCTCAAGCCGGAAGCGGTCACTGAGCGGCTGCAACAGCTCTCCGGTAAGTGGGCAACCGTCGGCACCGGCTGGCCGGCGTGGCCTGACATGGCGAACGACACCGGGGTGACGCTGGTGGACGGCAACATGCTGCTGCCGGCTGCGGAAGATATGCTTCCGATTGCCTGCCAGCTGCTCGCAGCAGGAAAAACCGTGGCCGTTGAACAGGCGGAGCCGGTTTATTTGCGAAACACCGTCGCGTGGAAGAAACTTCCGGGCCGCGAGTGAATCTCAGTATCAGGAACTGAGAAAAAGGAGTCGCATCATGGCGGTTCAGACTAAAGTAGTACGCCTTATTATGGCAGGCGCAGTAGCCATAGCACTGAGCGGATGCGTTTCCGTTCCTGATGCGATTAAGGGCAGCAGCCCGACGCCACAGCAGGATCTGGTTCGGGTGATGAATGCCCCTGAGCTGTACGTCGGTCAGGAAGCGCGCTTTGGCGGTAAGGTCATCGACGTACAAAACCAGCAGGGGAAAACCCGTCTCGAGATCGCCACCGTTCCGCTGGACAGCGGCGCGCGGCCGGTACTGGGTGAGGCCTCTCGCGGACGTATCTATGCGGACGTCAGCGGGTTCCTCGATCCGGTCGATTTTCGCGGGCAGCTGGTGACCGTCGTCGGGCCGATTACCGGCGCGGTGCAGGGCAAAATCGGCAGCACGCCGTATAAATTTATGACCATGCAGGTCAACGGGTATAAACGCTGGCGGCTGGCACAGCAGGTAGTCATGCCGCCTCAGCCGATGGATCCGTGGATGTGGGGTCCACATCCTTATCGTTACGGCTACCCGGGCTGGGGCTGGTATAACCCGGGACCAGCACAGGTTCAGACGATCGTTACTGAGTAACTTACTGTTATTGTTAGAAAAGAGACAGCGGCTCAGCCGCTGTCTCTGTTTTTTTACGGATAAAACGAAAAAAAAGAGTGACGCGCTTCGCAACCTTAAATCTGAACAATTAATAAACTGGTACGCTGAGTTAATATAATGTTAACAAACTGTTTATTATCGGGGTTGTGATGACGACGAACACTCATTTCAGAGGTGATGCATTGAAGAAGGTTTGGCTTAACCGTTATCCCGCAGATGTTCCTGCTGAGATCAATCCTGACCGTTATCAATCCCTGGTGGAATTATTTGAACACTCGGTAAGGCGCTACGCGGACCAGCCCGCATTCGTGAATATGGGCGAGGTGATGACGTTCCGTAAGCTTGAGGAGCGTAGCCGCGCGTTTGCGGCGTATCTGCAGGAAGGGCTAGGGCTGCAAAAAGGGGACCGCGTCGCGCTGATGATGCCGAACCTGCTGCAATACCCGGTGGCGTTGTTCGGTATCCTGCGAGCCGGGATGATTGTCGTCAACGTCAACCCGCTGTACACCCCGCGCGAGCTGGAGCATCAGCTGAACGACAGCGGTGCGGCCGCGATTGTCATTGTGTCCAACTTCGCCCATACGCTGGAAAAAGTGGTCGACAAAACCCAGGTTAAACACGTCATCCTGACGCGCATGGGGGATCAACTCTCTACCGCCAAAGGCACGCTGGTTAACTTTGTCGTCAAATACGTCAAGCGCCTGGTGCCAAAATATCATCTGCCGGACGCCATCTCCTTCCGCCGCGCGCTGCATGCGGGCTACCGTATGCAGTATGTGAAACCCGAAGTGGTCGCGGAAGATCTTGCGTTTCTGCAATACACGGGCGGGACTACCGGCGTCGCCAAAGGGGCCATGCTTACCCACCGTAATATGCTGGCAAACCTTGAACAGGTGAATGCCACCTACGGGCCGCTGCTGCATCCGGGCAAAGAGGTGGTGATCACCGCGCTTCCGCTGTATCACATCTTTGCGCTGACCATGAACTGCCTGCTGTTTATTGAACTGGGTGGTCAGAACATCCTCATCACCAACCCGCGCGATATCCCTGGCCTGGTGAAAGAGCTGGCGAAATATCCGTTCACCGCCATGACGGGGGTGAACACCCTGTTTAACGCGCTGCTTAATAACAAAGAGTTCCAGCAGCTGGATTTCTCCACGCTGCATCTCTCTGCGGGCGGCGGCATGCCGGTTCAGCAGGCGGTCGCCGAGCGCTGGGTGAAGCTCACCGGCCAGTATCTGCTGGAGGGCTATGGGCTGACGGAATGTGCGCCGCTGGTCAGCGTCAACCCGCATGACATCGACTATCACAGCGGAAGCATCGGTCTGCCGGTTCCTTCTACAGAGGCCAAACTCGTCGATGATAACGATAACGAAGTCGCGCCGGGTGAGCCGGGTGAGCTTTGCGTCAGAGGTCCGCAGGTGATGCTGGGCTACTGGCAGCGTCCCGACGCGACCGACGAGATTATCAAAGACGGTTGGCTGCACACTGGGGATATCGCGGTGATGGATGAAGGAAGGCTTCCTTCGCATCGTCGATCGCAAGAAGGACATGATCCTGGTCTCCGGCTTCAACGTCTATCCGAATGAGATCGAAGACGTGGTTATGCAGCACAGCGGCGTGCTCGAAGTGGCGGCGGTCGGCGTCCCTTCCGGCAGCAGCGGTGAAGCGGTGAAGATATTTGTGGTCAAGAAAGATCCTTCCCTGACGGAGGAGGCGCTGGTAACGTTCTGCCGTCGTCAGCTGACGGGCTATAAAGTGCCGAAACTGGTGGAATTCCGCGATGAGCTGCCGAAATCCAACGTTGGAAAGATATTACGACGAGAATTACGTGACGAAGCCCGTGGCAAAGTAGACAATAAGGCCTGAGCTTCACGCTAATCGCCCAGACGCCGGTTAAGCCGGCGTTTTTTATGGGCGCAAACAAAAGAGAACCCGTTTTGAATTACCAGATGATCACGACCAACGACGAGCTGGCTTCGCTGTGCGAAGTAACGCGCGACTTTCCTGCCATTGCCCTGGATACCGAGTTTGTCCGTACCCGGACCTATTATCCGCAGCTGGGTTTGATTCAGATATACGACGGTAAACACGTGTCGCTGATTGACCCTCTCGGCATTACCGACTGGACGCCGATGCGTGACCTGCTGCTCGATACCGCCGTGACGAAATACCTGCACGCAGGCAGTGAAGATCTGGAAGTCTTTCTGAACACCTTTGGCATCATGCCCCAGCCGCTGATTGATACGCAGATCCTCGCGGCATTCAGCAATCGTCCGCTCTCATGGGGCTTTGCTGCCATGGTGGAGGAGTATACGGGCCTGACGCTGGATAAAAGTGAATCCCGTACTGACTGGCTGGCGCGTCCGCTTACCGAGCGTCAGCTGGAGTATGCGGCGGCAGACGTGTTTTACCTGCTGCCGATTGCCGGACAGCTGATGAAAGAGGCGGAAGCCTCCGGCTGGCTCGCTGCTGCGCTGGACGAGTGCCGTATGACCCAGCAGCGTCGTCAGGAAGTGGTTGACCCGAAAGAGGCCTGGCGCGATATCACCAACGCCTGGCAGCTGCGCACGCGTCAGCTGGCATGCCTGCAGCTGCTGGCAGACTGGCGCTTGCGTAAAGCGCGCGAGCGCGATCTGGCCGTTAACTTCGTCGTCCGCGAAGAACATCTCTGGGCGGTGGCGCGCTATATGCCAGGCAGCCTGGGCGAGCTTGACAGCATTGGGTTGTCGGGCAGCGAGATCCGCTTCCACGGTAAAACCCTGCTGGCGCTGGTCGCCAAAGCGCAGGAGCTGCCGGAAGATGCGTTGCCGGAACCGCTGCTGAACCTGATGGACATGCCGGGCTATCGCAAAGCGTTTAAGGATATCAAAGCGCTGGTGCAGGCTGTTGCAACCGAAAGCAAACTGAGCGCGGAACTGCTCGCCTCACGTCGTCAGATTAACCAGCTGCTGAACTGGCACTGGAAGCTGAAGCCGCAGAATGGCGTGCCGGAGATGATGGCGGGCTGGCGCGGGGAATTGATGGCCGATCGCCTGAATACGCTGCTGGACGGTTATCCGCGATAAAAAAATATGCCGGGCGATATACCCGGCATATTTCCCCGGTGGCGCTGCGCTTACCGGGGCGATGAAAACACAAACCTACGGACGCGACTCTTCCGCTTCCGGGAGCGTAACGTTCAGCTCCAGAATCGAAATATCCCCGTCTTTTTGTTCCAGCTGCACCGTGACCATCTCCGGGTCAATCTGCACGTACTTACAGATCACTTCCAGGATGTCCTTGCGCAGCTGCGGCAGGTAGTGAGGCTCGGCGTCGCTACGACGACGCTCCGCAACGATAATTTGCAGACGTTCTTTTGCGATGTTGGCGGTGTTCTTTTTCCGCGAGAGAAAAAAGTCCAGTAATGCCATAACTTATCCTCCGAACAGGCGTTTGAGGAAACCTTTCTTCTCTTCTTCAATGAAGCGGAAAGGACGTTCTTCTCCCAGCAGACGGTCAACGGTATCGGCGTAAGCTTTACCTGCATCTGCCAATGTATCAAGGATCACTGGCTCGCCCTGGTTAGAGGCGCGTAACACGGACTGATCTTCCGGGATAACGCCCACCAGCTTAATGCGCAGGATCTCCAGCACGTCTTCCATGCTCAGCATGTCACCTTTGTTCACGCGGCCCGGATTGTAGCGGGTGAGCAGCAGGTGTTCTTTAATTGGGTCTTCGCCATTCTCCGCACGACGGGATTTAGAGGCGAGGATCCCCAGAATGCGGTCTGAGTCACGCACGGATGAAACTTCAGGGTTGGTAGTGATGATCGCTTCATCAGCGAAGTAGAGCGCCATCAGGGCTCCGGTTTCGATGCCGGCAGGGGAGTCGCAGACAATGAAGTCGAAATCCATTTTTTTCAGATCGTCGAGCACCTTTTCCACGCCCTCACGGGTCAGGGCGTCTTTGTCACGCGTCTGAGAAGCCGGGAGAATGTAGAGGTTCTCGGTGCGCTTGTCTTTGATCATCGCCTGGTTCAGCGTGGCATCGCCCTGAATGACGTTCACGAAGTCATACACGACGCGACGCTCACATCCCATGATGAGGTCGAGGTTACGCAGACCGATATCGAAGTCGATAACGATGGTTTTCTTTCCCTTCTGGGCCAAACCAGTAGCGATGGCCGCGCTGGAGGTGGTCTTGCCAACGCCTCCTTTACCCGAAGTAACAACAATAATGCGTGCCATAGAAATTCCTTGTTAAAAAGGGATCAATTCAACGGTTGAACGGTCAACGCGTCGTCTGCCAGAAGCAGGCGAGCCGCTTTGCCATAAAATTCGGCTGGGATTTTGTCGCTCAGCCAATATTCACCTGCGATGGACACCAGTTCCGCCGTCAGGTGAGTACAAAATATTTGCGCATCTCGATCGCCACTTGCACCGGCGAGCGCACGTCCACGCATCATACCGTATACGTGAATATTGCCATCTGCAATCAGCTCAGCGCCAGCGCTGACGTGGCTTGTAACAATCAGATCACAGTTTGGTGCATAAATGCGCTGACCGGAACGAACCGGCACATCAATCATTCGCGTTTTTGTGACGGTAGTAACGTTCTGCACCGCAGGAGGGGGCGTTTGCACGGCAACGGGTGCCGCACGCGAGGCTTTTTCTTTGCCCTCATTCAGAAGGGGCAGCCCCGCACGCTCAATTTCCGCTTTCAGCTCAGTATCTTTACAGCCGCTGATGCCCACGATACGCAGTCCGGTCGAGGAGACGGCCTGCTGGAGAAGTTTCCAGTTAACCGGCGCTTCAAGACCGCTGACGTTGATAACAACAGGGGCGTGCTTTAGAAAGGCGGGAGCCTGGGCGATTTTGTCTTCTAACGCCTGACGAATAACCTCGGGTTTTGCATCATGCAAATGTACCACTGATAAGGTGAAGCTACTGCCTTTAAGCTCGATGGGCGTGTTTGACATCCTGGCCTTACTCAATTTGCTATTAACCGCAACCACTCGCTGCGATATTCCGAAGAGTATCAGGCATGTTATAGTCAGGAGTATATTGAGGCAAGCAACCACCCATTAATTCAGAGTAAAAACATGTTTTGTGTGATCTACAGAAGTACAAGCCGTGACCAGACCTATCTTTATGTCGAAAAGAAAGACGATTTTTCACGCGTGCCTGAAGAATTAATGAAGAACTTTGGCCGACCACAGTTGGCGATGCTGCTGCCGCTTGATGGTCGTAAGAAACTGATTAATGCCGATCTGGATAAAGTGAAAACGGCCTTAGCCGAGCAGGGCTATTATTTACAGCTTCCGCCGCCACCCGAGAATTTATTAAAACAGCATCTTGAGGCGAACGGCAAAAAATAGTCTCAACTGCTTTTGGGCACAACACATCAACCGTTTAGGGGTCGACCATGTATCAACATCATAACTGGCAAGGTGCATTACTGGATTATCCCGTCAGCAAAGTGGTTTGCGTAGGCAGCAACTATGCAAAACATATTCAGGAGATGGGCAGCGCGACGCCAGAAGAGCCGGTCCTGTTTATTAAGCCTGAAACGGCGCTTTGCGACATCCGCCAGCCGCTGGCGCTGCCGCAGGGGCTGGGCTCGGTGCATCACGAAGTTGAACTCGCCGTGCTGATTGGTGCCACACTGCGCCAGGCCTCAGAAGAACATGTTCAGAAAGCGATTGCCGGATACGGCGTGGCGCTGGATCTGACCCTGCGTGACGTGCAGGGCAAAATGAAGAAAGCCGGGCAGCCGTGGGAAAAAGCCAAAGGGTTTGATAATTCCTGCCCGATCTCGGCGTTTGTGCCGGTGAGCGAATTTACCGGCGATCCGCAGGACACGCCGCTCAGCCTCAAGGTTAACGGCGAGATCCGCCAGCAGGGCACCACCGCAGACATGATCCATAAGATTGTGCCCCTGATCGCCTACATGAGCCGCTTCTTTACCCTGAAGCCGGGCGATGTGATCCTGACCGGAACCCCAGAAGGCGTTGGTCCGCTACTCAGCGGTGACGAGCTTGAGGTCGGTTTTAACGGCCTGTCGCTGAAAACCCGCGTGCTGTAACCCCATCTTGCCGCCTGAAGAGGGCGGCAAAACTTGCAACAACGTGCCAGACTCGTTATAAGGTGCGCTTTCTTTTGACGTGTGGACATCCTGATGAACGACATCCCTTTCTGGCAAAGCAAAACTCTCGACGACATGACTGACGCGGAATGGGAATCATTGTGCGACGGCTGCGGGCAGTGCTGCCTGCACAAGCTGATGGATGAAGATACGGATGAAATCTACTTCACCAACGTTGCCTGCAAGCAGTTAAACATTAAAACCTGCCAGTGCCGCAACTATGAGCGTCGGTTTGAATTTGAGCCTGACTGCATCAAGTTAACGCGGGATAATCTGCCGACGTTTGAATGGCTGCCGCATACCTGCGCGTATCGCCTGCTGGCGGAAGGCAAAGATTTACCGAACTGGCACCCGCTGCTGACCGGGTCAAAAGCGGCGATGCACGGCGAGCGTATCTCTGTGCGCCACATTGCGGTGAAAGAGTCCGAGGTGCGTGACTGGGAAGACCACATCATGAACCACCCGACCCGTTGAGATTAAAAAACCCGCCAGGGCGGGTTTTTTATTGTGCTTGTGCGGCCTGATGCCCTCATCCCAACCCTCTCCAACGGAAGAGGGCGCAAACGCTAAAAACGGCAACCTTGGTTGCCGTTTTGCGTTTACCTTCCGAACAAATCTCGTTTCTTCGGTTTGAAAGGCTGGGCAATCAGCACCAGCAGCGCCACGACGAAGTAGGCGGCAAAAATACCCACCAGCCACTGCGGCATCTCCAGCGTCAGGAATTCCCACTGACGAACGGAGCAGTCACCGGATGCGACAAACACTTGCGGCAGCCATTTGTCCAGCGGCAGCCAGCTCGGGAAGCGGGCGGCAAAATCACAGGTCATAAACGGTGACGGATGCAATTGCATCATGGTGTGCTGCCAGGAGAGTTCAATTCCTTTCCAGGCGCTGTAAATCCAGATGGCAATAGCGGCATAGCGAAGCGGCGATTTAGGGGCAATTGCACCCACCAGGCCTGCCCCCATAATGCCGAACAGCGCGCAGCGTTCGTAAATACACAGCACGCAAGGTTTAAGACCCATTACGTGCTGGAACCACAGCGCGACCATTTCCAGCGCAAAGGCGGTCAGGGCCATTAACAACCACGCTCCGCGACCGCGGGAGCACTGGTTTAAAAATCTCAACATAATCATTTCCCTGGAACATGCTTAGAAAGCGCAGTGTAAACGAATTCGTTTTTCGCGCCACCTGTACCTGGCGAAATAAAACGTAATTGGATGTTTATCGTGCGAAAAGGCAAACGGGCAGCGAACTGCCCGAGATGCATAGTTTACTGCGCCGCAAGTATACCCGCTTGTACCAGCCATTGCGTACAGGGAATGAGGGTAATTTTGACGCAAAGCAATCCGACGATCGTGAGCACCAGCGTATAGGGCAGCGCCATCCACACCATCCTGCCATAAGAAAGACGTATGAGCGGCGCGAGGGCGGAGGTCAGCAGGAACAGGAAGGCGGCCTGGCCATTTGGCGTCGCCACCGACGGCAGGTTGGTGCCGGTATTGATCGCCACGGCCAGCAGCTCAAACTGTCCGGCGCTGATAACGCCTTGCTCCATAGCGGCTTTGGCCTCGTTGATGTAGACCGTCCCGACAAAGACGTTATCTGAGATCGACGAGAGCAGGCCGTTAAACAGGTAAAACAGCGAGAGCTGAGCATCCGGTGACGCCTGTAATACAAAGGCAATAATCGGCGCGAACAGGTGCTGGTCGATAATCACCGCCACGACGGCAAAGAACACCGCCAGCAGGGCGGTAAACGGCAGGGCTTCGGTAAACGCCTTGCCGATGGCATGTTCGTCCGTCACGCCGGTAAAGGTGGTGGCGAGAATAATGACCGACAGGCCAATCAGCCCCACTTCGGCAAGGTGGAACGCCAGCGCCGCGATAAGCCAGACGCCGATGATTCCCTGAGCAATCAGTCGTAGCGTCTCCTGGCGCGTCCGCTGGCTTCGGCTCTGCAGATCGAATTTATGCAGTTCCTGACGTACCGGCTCCGGGAGCTGCGCCCCGTAGCCGAAGAGGCGAAACTTCTCCACCAGCAGACAGGTCGCCAGCCCGCAGATCAGCACCGGTACGCTCACCGGCGCCATTCTCAGGAAGAACTCACCGAAGTGCCAGCCCGCCGCTTTGGCAATGATCAGGTTTTGCGGCTCGCCCACCATGGTCATCACGCCGCCCAGGGCGGTACCCACGCCGGCATGCATCATCAGGCTGCGCAGAAACGCGCGGAACTGTTCCAGCACGTCACGGTTATGCGCCTCGACGTGGCTGTCATCCTGCAGGTCCTCATTTGGGCGAGAGGAGGCCACGCGGTGATAAATACCGTAAAACCCAACAGCAACGCTGATCACCACCGCGACGACCGTCAGCGCATCCAGGAAGGCCGACAGGAAGGCGGCGGCAAGGCAAAACGCCAGCGAGAGGAACATTTTTGACGGAATGCTGAGCAGCAGGCGCGTGAAGATGAACAGCAGCAGCTGTTTCATAAAGTAGATGCCCGCCACCATAAACATAAGCAGCAAAAGCACTTCGAGATTTGACGCCAGCTCTGCTTTGACATGCCCGGCGCTGGTCATACCGATGACGACGGCTTCAAACGCCAGCAATCCGCCCGGCAGCAGGGGATAACATTTTAGCGCCATGGCCAGGGTGAAGATAAACTCCGCCACCAGCAGCCAGCCGGCGATAAAGGGATTCACAATAAAAACGATGGGATTAACGACCAGGAAAACCAGCAGTATCAGCTTATACCAGTCAGGAGACTGACCTAAAAAATTGCGCCATAGCGCGCGCCCAAAAGAAATTTCCACAACAGACGTCCTTCCCGTCAAGTAAGACAAAACATCAGTATACGCAAAAATCGCGGCCCGGAGGCGGATAAGGCGGCATTGTAAATTTCACAAAAATGAAACGGCGATCCCTCTTTTCTCTCTTTGCCGCGCTACCTGCCACTGCGTGCCTCTGGTATGATGAGTCCAATTTGCTAAAGCTGTGTAATGGAAATCTCACTATGGTCATTAAGGCGCAGAGCCCGGCGGGTTTCGCGGAAGAGTACATCATTGAAAGCATCTGGAATAATCGTTTCCCTGCGGGGTCCATTCTTCCGGCTGAACGCGAACTCTCTGAACTGATTGGCGTCACTCGCACCACGCTGCGTGAAGTGCTCCAGCGGCTGGCGCGCGATGGCTGGTTGACGATCCAGCACGGTAAGCCTACGAAAGTGAACAACTTCTGGGAAACGTCCGGGCTGAACATTCTTGAAACGCTGGCGCGTCTTGACCATGAAAGCGTGCCGCAGCTCATTGATAATCTGCTCTCCGTTCGCACCAACATCGCGACGATCTTTATTCGTACCGCTTTCCGTCAGCATCCGGAAGACGCCCTTGCGGTGCTGGCCACAGCGAACGAGGTGGAAGATCATGCCGATGCTTTTGCCACCCTCGATTACAACGTGTTTCGCGGCCTGGCGTTTGCCTCCGGCAACCCGGTGTACGGCCTGATCCTCAACGGTATGAAAGGGCTTTACACCCGCATTGGCCGCCACTACTTTGCCAATCCGGAAGCGCGTAGCCTGGCGCTGGGCTTCTACCATAAGCTGAGCAAGCTCTGTACCGAAGGCCTGCACGATCAGGTTTATGAGACGGTGCGCCGCTACGGTCACGATTCCGGTGAAATCTGGCACCGTATGCAGAAAACGCTGCCGGGTGATTTAGCGATTCAGACCCGCTAAAAGAAAAAACCTCTCATACGAGAGGTTTTTTTTCGTCGGGTGGCGGCTACGCCTTGCCCGGCACAACAGACTCTACAGCGTATTCAACCGCGCCGGGCAGCGGTCCAGCAGCTCGACGCTCCCGTCTTCATTCTGCTGCTCCAGCAGCACGTCAAACCCCCACAGGCGATGCACGTGCTTCAGCACCTCTTTACGTCCTTTATCCAGCGGCGCGCGGTTGTGCGGGATATAGCGCAGCGTCAGGGAGCGGTCACCGCGCAAATCCACGTTCCACACCTGAATATTCGGCTCAAGGTTGCTCAGGTTGTACTGGGAAGAGAGGCGAGAGCGGATCTCACGGTACCCCTCTTCGTTGTGGATTGCGGAGATCTCCAGATAGTTGTTGCGGTCGTCGTCCAGCACGGTGAAGAAGCGGAAATCACGCATGATCTTCGGCGACATAAACTGGCTGATGAAGCTCTCGTCCTTAAAGTCGCGCATCGCAAAGTGCAGCGTTTCCAGCCAGTCAGAACCGGCGATATCCGGGAACCAGTACTTGTCTTCTTCCGTCGGCGACTGGCAGATGCGCTTAATGTCCTGGAACATGGCGAAGCCAAGCGCATACGGGTTAATCCCGCTGTACCACGGGCTGTTGTAGGGCGGCTGGAACACCACGTTGGTATGGCTGTGGAGGAATTCCATCATGAACCGCTCGGTCACTTTTCCCTCGTCGTACAGATGGTTGAGAATGGTGTAGTGCCAGAAGGTCGCCCAGCCTTCGTTCATCACCTGCGTCTGCTTTTGCGGGTAAAAATACTGGCTCACCTTGCGCACGATGCGCAGGATCTCACGCTGCCACGGCTCCAGCAGCGGGGCGTTCTTCTCCATAAAATAGAGCAGGTTTTCCTGCGGCTCGGACGGATAGCGACGCGCCTCGGCGATCGTTTTTTCCTCCTCACGCTTCGGCAGGGTGCGCCACAGCATGTTCACCTGGCTTTGCAGGTACTCTTCGCGGCTTTTCTGCCGGGCTTTCTCCTCCTGCAGGGAGATTTTCTGCGGGCGTTTGTAGCGATCCACGCCGTAGTTCATCAGCGCGTGGCAGGAGTCGAGCAGTTTTTCCACTTCGTCCACGCCGTAGCGCTCTTCGCAGTCGGTAATGTATTTACGGGCGAAGATCAGGTAATCGACGATGGAGCTGGCATCCGTCCAGTTGCGGAACAGGTAGTTATTCTTGAAAAAGGAGTTATGCCCGTAGCAGGCATGCGCCATCACCAGCGCCTGCATGGTAATGGTGTTCTCTTCCATTAAATAGGCAATACACGGATTGGAGTTAATCACAATCTCATACGCCAGCCCCTGCTGGCCGTGCTTATACAGCCGTTCCGTTTCAATAAATTTTTTACCAAACGACCAGTGCGGATAGTTAATCGGCATCCCGACGCTGGAGTAGGCGTCCATCATCTGTTCGGACGTAATGACTTCAATCTGATGGGGATAGGTATCCAGACGATACAGCTTTGCGACCCGGTCGATTTCGGCGAGGTAAACATCCAGCAGCTCGAAGGTCCAGTCGGGTCCATCGCTCAGACGTGTGTTGTCCTTGTTCAGGGAATCAATAGTAGCCATTAGCGCGCCCTCGTTGTGGGTGCTCTCTCTGTCTGGAGAGCCTCCTTTCAAGCATAGATCAACGTGTTAAAAAGCGTGCTGGGGCAGAAATTTTTTCTTTGCGATTTCGCGTTTTTGATACGGCAAAAAAATGGTATGTCTCAGCATATTATGCTGGTTAAAAATAACGCGCAGCAGGAGATCCCAAATTAGCACTATCCCCTGATGCTGGGGGATGTGTGAGGTAAGTCACCATAAAAAAGTCGTATGTTGAATAATATTTTCAACTAGGTTATCAATCTGTAATTAGAAGATTGTTCTTTTGCACATAATGGAGTGGCTATGCGTGTTGTCATACTGGGAAGTGGTGTCGTTGGGGTAACCAGCGCCTGGTATTTAAGTCAGGCGGGACATGACGTAACCGTTATCGATCGTGAATCCGGTCCGGCGCTTGAAACCAGCGCGGCGAACGCCGGGCAAATCTCTCCGGGGTATGCGGCACCGTGGGCTGCGCCGGGCGTTCCGCTGAAAGCGATTAAATGGATGTTCCAGCGCCACGCGCCGCTGGCCATCAGCCTTGACGGCACGCAGTTCCAGCTGAAGTGGATGTGGCAGATGCTGCGCAACTGCGACACCCGCCACTACATGGAGAACAAAGGGCGCATGGTGCGCCTGGCGGAATACAGTCGCGACTGTCTAAAAGCGCTGCGCGCGTCGACGGGAATTGAGTACGAAGGCCGTCAGGGCGGGACGCTGCAGCTGTTCCGCACCGAGCAACAGTACGAAAACGCCACCCGCGATATCGCCGTGCTGGAAGATGCCGGCGTACCGTACCAGCTGCTGGAAGCCAGCCAGCTTGGCCAGGTTGAACCGGCGCTGGCGGAAGTGGCGCATAAGCTGACCGGCGGCCTGCGCCTGCCGAATGACGAAACCGGCGACTGCCAGCTCTTTACGCAACGTCTGGCGCAGATGTGCGAGCAGGCGGGGGTGAAGTTCCGCTTCAACACCTCTGTCGACAAGCTGCTGTCGGAAGGCGAAAAAATTTACGGCGTGAAGTGCGGCGACGAGGTGATCAAAGCCGATGCCTACGTGATGGCGTTTGGTTCTTACTCCACCGCCATGCTGAAAGGCATTCTCGACATTCCGGTTTATCCGCTGAAGGGCTACTCGCTGACCATTCCGGTGAAAGAAGAGAGCGGCGCGCCGGTGTCAACCATTCTGGACGAAACCTACAAAATCGCCATTACCCGCTTCGATAACCGTATTCGTGTAGGCGGCATGGCGGAGATTGTTGGCTTCAACACCGAATTGCTGCAGCCGCGTCGTGAAACGCTGGAGATGGTCGTGGGCGATCTCTTCCCGCGCGGAGGTTTTGTTGAGCAGGCGACGTTCTGGACCGGCCTGCGTCCGATGACCCCGGACGGCACGCCGATCGTGGGCCGCACGCCGTTCAAAAACCTGTGGACCAATACCGGACACGGCACGCTCGGCTGGACGATGGCCTGCGGATCGGGCCAGCTGCTGAGCGACCTGATTTCCGGGCGCACGCCGGCAATTCCGTTTGACGATTTAAGCGCCGCGCGCTATCAATCGGGGTTTACGCCTTCGCGTCCACAGCACCTGCACGGCGCGCATAGCTAAGGAGTTGTCATGTCCCGTCCTGTTCTGGCCCAGCTCAACCTGCAGGCCCTGAAGGATAATCTGCAAATTGTTCGTCGGGCGGCCCCCGGCGCGCGCGTCTGGTCGGTGGTGAAAGCGAATGCCTATGGCCACGGTATCGACCGTATCTGGAGCGCGCTGAGCGCAACCGACGGCTTTGCGCTCCTGAATCTGGAAGAGGCCATTCTGCTGCGCGAGCGCGGCTGGAAAGGGCCGATTCTACTGCTGGAAGGCTTCTTCCATGCGGACGATCTGCCGCTGCTGGATAAGTACCGGCTGACCACCAGCGTTCACAGCAACTGGCAGATTAAGGCGATCCAGGATGCGAAGCTCCATGCTCCGCTGGATATCTATCTCAAGGTCAACAGCGGCATGAACCGCCTGGGCTTTCAGCCTGAGCGGGTGCATACGGTCTGGCAGCAGCTGCGCGCCATGAAGAACGTGGGCGAAATGACGCTGATGGCGCATTTTGCCGACGCGGAAAAAACCGACGGTATTGCCGATGCCATGGTCCGCATTGAGCAGGCGGCAGAAGGGCTGGACTGCCCGCGCTCGCTGTCGAACTCGGCGGCCACGCTGTGGCATCCCGAGGCGCACTATAACTGGGTGCGTCCGGGGATCGTTCTGTACGGTGCGTCTCCCTCTGGTCAGTGGCAGGATATCGCCAACAGCGGCCTGAAGCCGGTCATGACCCTGCGCAGTGAAATCATTGGCGTGCAGACGCTGAAGGCCGGGGACACGGTGGGCTACGGCAGCCGCTACCGGGCAAAGGGCGAGCAGCGGATTGGCATCGTGGCGGGCGGTTATGCCGACGGCTACCCGCGCATCGCACCCACCGGCACGCCGGTGTGGGTCGATGGGGTTCGCACCGGAACGGTGGGCACCGTATCTATGGATATGCTGGCCGTTGACCTGACGCCATGCCCGCAGGCGGGCATTGGTTCACCCGTCGAGCTGTGGGGTAACGAAATCAAAATTGATGACGTGGCTTCCGCGGCGGGCACGGTGGGGTACGAATTGATGTGCGCGCTGGCACCAAGAGTGCCGGTTGTGACGGTGTAACCTATCTTCGCCGGGTAAGCGTTAGCGCCACCCGGCAAAAAAACTACTCCGCTTCCTCATCCATAGGCCTCAAACCGACTTTCCGCACCGCGTTATCTTCTTTTTCGGCAACGGTCCAGATCATCCCGGCAAACTCCACCTGATCGCCCACGACCGGCGCAGCGCCAAGCCGCTGCTGGATGATTTCACCCAGCGTTTGCGGGTTATCACCGTCTTCAGCACCTTCATCCAGACCGTAAATCAGCGCCACATCCGCAAATTTGGCGCTGGCTTCCAGAATAAAATCGCCGAAGAAGCGCTGGTCCAGCGCTACCGGAGGCGACTGGCTGAACAGCTTGCCCAGTGCGGGCAGGTCGCGCTCGCGACCAATCACGCAGAGAATATCCCCTTCGCGCAGGCGGGTGCTGCCGGTAGGGTGCAGCAGGACATTATCGCGGAACAGGGCGGCAATGCGGGTTTCGGTCGGCATGTGCAAATCGCGCAGCGAGGCTCCCACGCACCATTTGTCGGCGCTCAGCTGATAGACAAACTGTTCCCACGGGTTCTCCGGGTGAATATCGAGCCCCACGCGGGAGACCGGCCAGCCCACGGGCGGTACCACCACTTTGGCTTTTTTCGCCGCCCATCCGAGCGAGGTTCCCTGGAACAGCAGGGAAATCAGCACCACGAAGAACGCCACGTTAAAGAACAGCCGCGCGTTATCCAGACCGGCCATCATCGGGAACACAGCAAGGATAATCGGCACCGCGCCGCGCAGGCCCACCCAGCTAATAAAAACCCGCTCGCGCAGGTTGAAGCCGCGAAACGGCAGCAGGCCTGCAAATACCGACAGCGGACGGGCGAAGAAGATCATCCACGCGGACAGCAGCAGCGCCGGAACGGCGATCGGCAGCAGGTCCGATGGCGTAACCAGCAGGCCCAGCACCAGAAACATGCCGATTTGTGCCAGCCACGCCAGGCCGTCGAAGTTCTGCAAAATGGCATGGCGGTTGCGAATAGGGCGGTTGCCCATCAGGAACCCGCAGAGATAGACCGCAAGAATACCGCTGCCGTCCACTGCGGTGGTGACGGCAAAAATGAGAATGCCGCCGCTCAGCGCCAGCAGGGGGTAAAGCCCCGCGGGCAGCGAGATACGGTTGATCGTCTGCTGTAGCAGATAGCCCCCCGCCAGTCCGATGACAATCCCCAGGCCGAACTGCTGCAGGATATGTAACGCAAACATCCAGCTCAGCCCGCTTTCATGCTGCTGAATCATCTCGATAAGCGTAATGGTGAGAAATACCGCCATCGGATCGTTACTGCCGGATTCAATCTCAAGCGTGGAGCCGACACGTTCGTTAAGCCCTTTTCCGCCGAGCAGGGAAAACACCGCTGCCGCATCGGTTGAGCCCACGATCGCGCCAATCAGCAAACCTTCCATGATATTGAGATGGAAAAGCCACGCGGCCATCATTCCGGTGAGGCCAGAGGTAATCAATACGCCGACCGTAGCGAGCGACAGCGCTGGCCCTAAGGCCACGCGGAAGGAGCTCGCCTGGGTGCGCATCCCGCCGTCCAATAAGATCACCGCCAGCGCAAGGTTACTCACCATGTAGGCGAAGGGGTAGTTATCGAATGGGATACCGCCAATGCCATCAATGCCGGCCAGCATGCCGATGGCGAGGAAAATGACAAGAATAGGTATGCCGAGACGCGATGAAAATGAACTTAATAAAATACTGCTGGTTACAAGGACGGAACCCAAAATGAAAAGGCTGATTATCGCTGCGGCATCCAATGTTCTCTTACTCCCACCTCAATGTTAACGCTGTTACTAAAACCCTAACATATTAACAACGGCAACAGCGTTTTATTAAGGGGGTATAACGGCTTTTTTATGCCTTTATGACAGGATGACCGCTGATGGTCAGCCGGCTGCCGGAATCATTATGGAACAGTGTGGCGTGCGCCCCCAGCGCCAGGGTCACGGTTTGCTGCTCATGGCCAAAATCCAGACCGGTTATGACCGGAATATCCAGCCGCGAACGAACGAAGTCGATCATGGTCTCAAGGGAGTAACCTGCGTCATAGTCATTCGGGGCAGAGCCGCTGAAGCTGCCAAGCACAATCGCGGACTGGCGTTCAAGAATACCGGCATGATAAAGCTGCAATAGCATGCGCTCGACGCGGAACGGATGTTCGTTGATATCTTCCAGCACCAGAATGCCGTCCTCGATTTGCGGCATCCACGGCGTGCCGATGAGCGAGACCAGCATCGCCAGGTTGCCGCCCCAGAGTTGGCCTTCACATTCCCAGTGCGGTCCGTTGCCTTGCCACTCCACGCTGTAGGTGGAATTGCGCAGCGCGCGCCAGAAATGTTCCACGGTAAACGCGTCCAGCTCCGGGGCGCCGAAGTTACCGGCCAGCATCGGACCGCTGAAGGTGATGACGTTATGCAGGGCCAGCAGCCCAAGCTGGATGACGGTGAAATCGCTGTGGCCGCAAATCAGCAGCGGATCCTGCTGCTGGCGCAGCGCTAGCCCCTGCCAGTCAATGCTCTCCAGCAGCCGGCTCGCGCCATATCCGCCGCGCACCGCAAGCACAATCCGGTTTTCGCCGGTCAGGCTCACCAGACTATTGATATCATTCAGCCTCTGCGCTTCGGTGCCGGCAAAACGCTGCTGGCGGCGGGGGATAATCGTCTGATTTTCTACCTGATGGCCAGATTCCAGCAAACGCTGAACGCCCCGCTGCGCCGCGTCCTGGTTAATGCAGTAGCCCGACGGCGCGATGAGATGAAACTGAGACATGGCAATTCCTTGCTGAATGAGAAACTAATTGTCTATATCATGCCGCTTATACGCTGCCTGCTTCAAGAGGCGGCGCACCGCGATGACCGGCTATAAGGATAGATGACGTGAAATTGAGATGGTTTGCTTTTTTGATTGTGTTGCTCGCTGGCTGTAGTACCAAACATGATTATCAAAACCCGCCCTGGAATCCGGAAGTGCCGGTGAAACGGGCCATGCAGTGGATGCCGATCAGTGAGCAAGCCGGGAAGGCCTGGGGCGTCAGCCCGCGTCTCATCACGGCGATCATTGCGGTGGAGTCCGGCGGTAATCCGACGCTCGTCAGCAAATCCAACGCGGTGGGGCTGATGCAGCTTAAAGCGTCAACGGCGGGGAGAGAGGTTTACCGCTACATGGGCTGGAGCGGCCAGCCGTCGACCAGCGAGCTGAAAAACCCGGAACGCAACATTTCAATGGGCACGGCCTATCTGAGCATTATGGAGCATGGTGTGCTGAAGGGGATTAAGGATCCAGAGGTGATGCAGTACGCGCTGGTGGTGTCTTACGTTAACGGTGCCGGCGCGTTGCTCAGAACCTTCTCCTCTGACCGCAAAGAGGCGATAGAAGAGATTAACGACATGGACAAAGACGAATTCTTTGAACATGTGGCGAAAAATCACCCGGCACCACAGGCGCCTCGTTATATCTGGAAAGTACAGAAAGCGATGGATGCCATGTAATGCCGCAGACGGGCGGCGGTCACGCTGCCCGATTTCTTCACAGGACCTTATTTGCGCGTTCCCGCGCCTCCCGCTCCAGGGAGTAGATAATGCGCTGAAGCTCACGCTCTGCGCCGGGCCCGACGTTGAGGAAACGGAAGCTCAGACGCGGCGTGGTGATAGTTTCATTTTTACTGTCCACGACGGTGCGGTCGCTAATCGCAATTAGCTGTGCATCGAAATAAAAGCGACCCCAGCCGCCCATATCCAGTGGCCTTACAAAAATAGGCGGGGTGAAGCGGGGCGCTGATGCGGAAATATTCACGACGCTGAACAAACCAGAGATTGGTCGGAAGCGGGGTAACAAAAGCCGGCAGTCCCTGATATTCGCTCAGTTCCAGCCGCGACAGGACAAATTCCACTTTGGCACCCTGCGTTTCGGCCATCACCGCGATATTCTCCGCTTTCAGCGCCGTGCGGTTTTCATACTCCTGACTGCCTAAATCAATCACCAGCCGATCCTGCGAGGCGTCAAGGATCTTGCTGATGAACTGATTATTCGACCAGCTGATGCGCAGCGGCACTTCACCTTTTTGCAGGTCGCGTAATACCCCTAATACAGCCAGCGGATTTTGCTTGAGGAACTGCTCACTGTAATGACTCACGCCGGATGGCTCCTTGATAGATGACGGACTGTCTTAGCGTTATCGGCAATCTGCAATGAAACTTAATACAAACCGGTGAGTTTTTTTTGCCTGTTTAACCAAAGATAAGTCGGTGAGATGAAAATGGTTTTCCGGCGATGACCTATACTTAAGTTAGCTGTGCAGAAGGTTTTCTGCGCACGCGTTAAACCTGCAAGAGGGCATCGCTATGGGTATCATCGCCTGGATTATCTTTGGTCTTATTGCTGGCGCTATCGCTAAACTGATCATGCCGGGAAACGATGGCGGCGGCTTTATTTTGACCTGCGTACTCGGGGTCGTTGGTGCGGTTGTGGGCGGCTGGCTGGCGACGATGTTTGGCTTTGGAGGCAACATAAGTGGTTTCGACCTGCACAGTTTTCTGGTCGCTGTCGTGGGTGCCATTGTGGTGCTGGGCATATTCAGGTTACTGCGACGAGCATAAATTGACGTAAACGGCTCTCTGCGGAGGGCCGTTTTTTTTGCCGGAGTATTGATTTGTTAATCTAAATGATAATAATTGTCGTTCCGTATTGCATCCAACAACAAGACGACATTATGAATACCTCACGTTTTACGCTTTGCGCTCTGGCAGGGGCCGTCACGCTGGCATTGCAGGTCCCGGCGTACGCCGAAGAATCCACCATCGTCGTCACGGACTCAGAGCAGGGCAGCGCGCTGCCGGCCTGGACGAACAGCGCCACGAAATCGGCCGTTGCCGAAAGTAAAACGCCGCAGGTCATCACGACCCTCTCTGCGCCGGAAATTGAAAAGCGTCACGCGAATTCGGTGAATGAAATTCTGCGCTATGCCCCGGGCGTCTCAACCGAGGTGCGGGGGAATACCTCCTACATGAGCGAGTATAAAATTCGTGGCTTTACCGTCGACCAGGAGTTTTATAACGGGCTGCAGCTGCCCTATAACGTCACCGGCAATACCAAAGCGCGCATCGATCCGCTGCTGATCGACAGCGTTGATATCCTGAAAGGCCCTTCATCGGTCCTTTACGGCGGCGGTTCGCCGGGCGGGCTGGTGAATATTCAAAGTAAAAAACCGCAGCGGGAAGCCCGAACCGAAATCGGCGTTAACACCGGAAACCGTAATCTGAAAGAGGGCTATCTTGATTCAACCGGGCAGATTGCCGACAGCGACTGGAACTACCGTCTGCTGGGCAAAGCCACGGAAAACGACGATCAGCCGCACACCACCCGGTATGAAAACTACCTGGTTGCGCCGTCCGTCACCTGGCAGCCGGACAGCAAAACCCGCCTCACCCTGGACGCGCTGGCGCAAAACACTCCAAGCCTGACGCCGTCTAACCCGCTGCCGCTCGCCTACCTGCACTCGAAATATGCGGGCAAGCGCGACTATGCCGGAGACGAATGGAGCGGGTTTAAGCAGCGTCAGTGGATGCTGGGCTACAGCTTTGAACATGAGTTTGACAGCGGCTGGGGCTTTAATCAGAAAGCGCGCTATTTCGACGTCGATACGCATCAGCGCAGCGTCTATGCGACGGGCACGGGAAGCGAGGTGTACCAGCTTAACCGCTTTGCTTACACTACCGATGAAGACCTTAAGAGCTTCAACATCGACAACCAGGTGACTAAAACCGTTGCGCTGGGCGACTGGAAACACCATCTGCTGGCCGGGTTTGACTATCAGAAGCTGAACTCCCATTTCCACTATCGCTACGCGTCGGCCACGCCGGGTATCGATATGCGTCATCCAGACTATTCGCAGATCCAGGAAAGCGCGCTGGGGCTTTATACCGCCCAGAAAAACCGTCTCAGCTACCAGCAAAACGGCTATTACCTGCAGGACCAAGTGGAATTTGGCGGCCTCAACCTGCTGGGCAGCCTGCGCTACGACGATTACCGCTCCGTTACCACCAACTACCTGCAAAACGGCGATAAAGCCTGGGTATCGCAGGACCGCGTCACCAAACGCCTGGGCGCGCTTTACGCCTTCGATAACGGGATTTCGCCGTTTATCAGCTATTCAGAAGGTTTTGCGCCGGTGTCACCGCAGGGCACGCTCGTGGCGAAAGACGTCAAACCGACTACCAGCAGGCAGGTGGAAGGCGGGGTGAAATATCTGCTGGCCGACTACGCCACCA
This sequence comes from Enterobacter sp. UCD-UG_FMILLET, assembly GCF_000762975.1. Taxonomy (NCBI): domain Bacteria; kingdom Pseudomonadati; phylum Pseudomonadota; class Gammaproteobacteria; order Enterobacterales; family Enterobacteriaceae; genus Enterobacter; species Enterobacter sp. UCD-UG_FMILLET. The sequence continues at coordinate 68,010 of NZ_JRJC01000036.1, read as the reverse complement.
CCTTTACCGCCTCGGTGTTTAACATCCGGCAGAAAAATGTCGTCACCTCCGATCCGGGCTTCCTGAACTATCGTCAGACCGGGGAAGTGGAATCCAAAGGAGCAGAGCTCTCCGCCATCAGCCGTCCGACGGACAACCTGACGCTGATTGCCAACTATGCGTACACCCACGCGATCAACCGGGAAGATGACAAATACAAAGGCAAACGTCCAACGCAGGTGCCGGAGAATGCCTTCAACCTCTGGGGTGATTACACCTTTGAAAACACGCCGCTGAAAGGACTGATGCTGGGAGCGGGCGCACGCTACACCGGGCCGATGGAAATCTCTCCGGCAAACGATGCGGGTAAACTGGGCGGCACCACGCAGTACGATATGGCGGCCTCGTACCGGATGGGCGAAATCCTGCCCTCGCTGGCAGGGCTAACGCTTAAAGCCAGCGCGCAGAACATCACCAATAAAGAGACGCTCACCTGCTACGATGCGACCAACTGCTGGATTGGGCGTGACAGGACGTATCAGTTAGGGGCGAGCTATAGTTTCTAAGTCACTCCCTGTGAGTTCAAAATGTAGGCCGGGTAAGGCGTAACCGCCACCCGGCAATACCCTTACTGCGCCGCAGCTTTCACCGGCGCAGCCTCCTCATTCGCCGCAGGCTGATTCTCCGGCACGCTGTCGCACGGTTTTGCTTTTGGACAGACGCGATCCAGCATTTTCAGCGTCACGCCGTTGCTCCAGCCGAAGCCGTCCTGCAGCGGATACTCTCCGCCGCCGCCGCCCGTACCGGTGGTCGACACGTCATACTTCTCGACCAGTTTCTTTTCCCGGTCATAAGTGTGCTGAACGTTCTTCAGGAAGCGCCAGGTCACATCCATCGAGACCTTCTCTTGCCCGTAATTCTGCAACCCTTCCGCCGCCACCCACTGCAGCGGGGCCCAGCCGTTTGGCGCATCCCACTGCTGGCCGCTATTGACGGTGGTGGTCGCAATACCGCCCGGCTTCAGCAGGCGCGACGAGGTTGCCGCGGCGACTTTATCGGCCCGATCCTGCGCGGCCGCCTTCACGTAAAGCGGGAACAGGGCGGCCGCCGTGAGCTGATTGCGTACCTTCTTGCTCTTCAGATCGTAATCCGCGTACCAGCCCTCTTTATCATTCCACAGGTGGCTCTCGATGGCTTTCTGACGCGCCGTTGCCAGCGCCTCGTATTTGCTTGCGCTGGCGGCGTCGCCACTCTCCTGGCTTGCCCGGGCCAGCAGTTTTTCCATCTTGAACATCAGGGCGTTCAGGTCCACGGGGACAATGCTGGTGGTCCGGATGGTGCCGAGCTTTTGCGGATCGTCCATCCAGCGGGAGCTAAAGTCCCAGCCCGAGGCCGCGGCGGAACGCAAATCGCGGTAGATCTCGGTTGCCGGTCGGTTAGGGTTACTTTTCGCGGTATTCACATCGTCAAGCCATGACTCCGGGCGCGGGGTATCGCGGTCGTCCCAGTAGCGGTTGAGGATCGCGCCGTCATCCAGCTTCACCACGCGTTTGTTAGCCTGCCCCGGCTGAAGGGCGTCGACGCCGTCCATCCAGTAGGCATACTCTTTCTCCATCTGCGGACGGTACTTCTTCAGCGCATCGCTGTCGTGGGTTGCCAGCAGTTCAACCATCATTGAGAAAAACGGCGGCTGGGAGCGGCTCAGGTAGTAGCTGCGGTTGCCGTTGGGAATGTGGCCGAAGGTATCAATCTCATACGCGAAGTTATCCACCATGTCGCTGATTTTGTCCCAGTGATCGCTCTCTGCCAGGCCCAGCATGGTGAAATAGCTGTCCCAGTAGTAGACCTCGCGGAAACGTCCGCCGGGCACAACGTAAGGTTTGGGTAACGGCAGCAGGGAATCCCATTTGTTGCTGGCTTTATCCGTGGTGCGCGTCAGTACGGGCCAGAGATCGTCAATATGCTCACGTAAACTTTGTCCAGCAGGCGGAACATATTTTTCCCCTTCCGCAGGGAGCGTAAAGTTCATCTCGACAAAGTGGCGTAAGTCAAAGCTGGACTGCGTGTGCTGCATCCGGTAATCCGCCAGAATCATCAGCGGGTCGCTTTTGGGGACGGCATCAGCAAAGGTTTTCTGATCGGGAAACAGTTTGGCGCTTTGCACATCGTTAAACAGAGGGCCCAGCAAAATATCGGGTGAGGTTGTCTGGGCTGCGGGGGTATCGTCGGCATAACCGAAAGTCGTTACGCCGAACAGCGCGCCGCCTAGCGCAAGGGGCAAAAACGCGGGGCGTAGTGTACGAGGTCTTATCATTAGTTCGTCTCCTGTCTTCACTAAACAGCGTGACCGCTGTTGTCAATCACCTGAAAACCTTAGACGAATATTGCCCGCTTCGCGTTAATAATTGCTTGCCCGTCAGACCTCTTCCGGCGTCTGGCTGGCTTCCCGCAGCGTGCCCGGCGCATGTCCGATGATGCGCTTGAATGCCCGGCTGAAGGCCGCCAGAGAGCCGTATCCCAGCCGCAGCGCGACGGTTTCAATGGGTTGATTTTCATGCCGAATGTACTGAATCGCCAGCCGCATCCTCAGCTCGCTGAGATATTTTGCCGGGGTGGTTCCCGTCGCGGCCAGAAACCGTTCGGCGAACACGGAGCGGGACGTGCCCGCTTCTTTTGCCAGATCCGCCACGCTCCAGTTCAGGCCGGGCTGCTGGTGCATGGCGTAAATGGCCCGGCTCAGGCGCGGGTCGCGCAGAACCTGCACCCAGCCGGTGGCTTTACCGCAGCCGCCTTCAACCCAGCCGCGCACGATTAACGCCGCCACCACGTCGGCAAGGCGCGCAAGGATCCCGGCATACCCTGCCTGACGCGCCGCGGATTCCCGCTCCATCGCCGCCAGCAGCGGATGAATTTCCGGCCAGGTGGACATCAGCCGGCTGACCATCATCACTTCCGGCATCGCCTTGATCAGCGGCTGCATCCCGCCCAGCTCAAAATCCATGCACCCGCTAAAGATGAGGGTGTTCTCGCTTTCCGGGCAGGGCTCGCAGGTGATAGCACACACCGAGCTGCAGATAGGCTCGCTCGGGAAGGCGTTGATGGGCGTAATGGTGGCCTGCTCGTCAGAGAGCAAAGCATGAGAATTCCCGCCGGGAATAAAGAGTGCGTCGCCGCTGCTGAGTTTGAACGTCGCACCGCTCTCCATGCGCAGCAGGGCGCTACCGTGGCTCACAAAATGAAACTGCGCCCGGCCGGGCGCCTGATGAAACGCGACGCCAAACGGCGCGCTGGCTTCAATCCGCCGGTATTTCACGCCTGACAGGCGCATGCCGCGTAAAAGTTCGCTGATCAGATCGGGTGACTGGACGGTCATGGCGCAACTCCGGACGAATAATCAATAAGTGGAGATTATATGTCATAGATCGTCCAGGGTGAACCTTCTATTCTTTTGCGACAGTAGTCACATTTTTATAACGGGAGATCAACAGATGAGTTCATGTGTCGCGGCGAGCGAGGCGGTAGCGCCTGCAAAACCCGCCTGGCGGGCCGTCTATTCACTGGGGCTGGGGGTGTTTGGTTTGATTACGGCAGAATTTCTGCCCGCCAGCTTGTTAACGCCCATGGCCGCGAGCCTGGGCGTAAGTGAGGGAATGGCCGGACAGGCCGTCACCGCCACCGCGCTGGTGGCGCTGGTCACCGGGTTGCTGATCACCCCGGCAACCAAAAGTATCGACCGTCGCTGGGTGCTGATGTTTTTCTCGGTGCTGCAAATTATCTCCAGCCTGCTGGTGGCCTTTGCCCCCAACCTGCACGTCCTGCTCATGGGGCGCTTGCTGCTGGGGGTAGCGATCGGGGGATTCTGGGCGATGTCGACGGCCACAACGATGCGTCTGGTTCCGGCGGATAAAGTGCCGAAGGCGCTGGCGGTGATCTTCTCCAGCGTATCAATTGCCACGGTGGTCGCGGCGCCGCTGGGCAGCTATCTGGGCAGCCTGATTGGCTGGCGCAACGTCTTTGTGCTCTGCATTCTTCCGAGCATGCTGGCGCTGCTGTGGCAGCTCTGGGTGCTGCCGTCCATGAAGCCGGAGAGCAGCGGCAGCCTGAGTACGCTGTTCCGCGTGCTGCGTCGTCCGGGGATGATCGGCGGCATGCTGGCGACCATCCTGATCTTCAGCGGCCATTTCGCCTTCTTTACCTACCTGCGTCCGTTCCTGGAAACGGTGGGGCAGGCGAGCGTGGAGACCATTTCGCTGATCCTGCTGGGCTTTGGGCTCGCCAACTTTGTCGGCACATCCGTTGCAGGGCATCTGCTGGCACGTAATCTGCGACTGACGCTGGCGCTGGTGCCGTTCGCGATGGGCGTTCTCGCGCTCATGATGGTCGCCTTTGGTCATCTGGCGATGCTGGACGGGTTCCTGGTCGCGCTGTGGGGCTTTGCATTTGGTCTGGTTCCGGTGGGCTGGTCAACCTGGCTTGCTACCACCGTTCCGGATGAAGCCGAAAGTGCAGGCGGGCTGCTGGTGGCCTCAATTCAGCTGGCAATCAGTGCCGGTGCGGCCGGGGGCGGCGCCGTATTTGACCTCAACGGCGCCAGCGGGGTATTCGCAGGCAGCGGTTTCCTGCTGGTAACGGCGATGGTGATTGTGTTTATGGGAGTAAAAGTGAAGGCGGAGTGAATTATTTGCCGGGTGAGCGCGAACGCCACCCGGCTACGGGCTTACAGCCCTTTCTTATCCATCCACACCGCCAGATCCACCAGGCGGTTAGAGAAGCCCCACTCGTTGTCATACCACGCCAGGATCTTCACCATGTTCCCGCCAATCACCAGCGTGGAAAGCCCGTCGATAATTGAGGAGCGTGGGTCGCCCTGGTAATCGCTGGAGACCAGCGGTTCATCGCTGTATCCGAGAATGCCTTTCAGCGGCCCGCTGGCGGCCGCGTTGCGGAACGCGTCATTCACCTCTTCGGCGGTTACGTTACGGCTCAGCGTTACCGTTAAATCCACAATCGACACCACCGGCACCGGCACGCGCAGGGAGTACCCGGTCAGCTTGCCGTCAAGGGAAGGGATCACTTTCCCCAGCGCTTTTGCCGCGCCGCTTGAGTAAGGCACAATCGACAGCGCCGCCGCGCGTGCGCCGCGCAGATCTTTCTCCGGCTGGTCATGCAGCGCCTGGCTGTTGGTGTAGGCATGCGTGGTATTCATCAGGCCATGCTCAATCCCGAACTGCTGATGCAGCACCTGAGCGGCCGGCGCCAGACCGTTTGTGGTGCAACTCCCGTTGCTCACCACCGCGTGTCGGGCGGGATCGTACTGGTCATGGTTGACCCCCATCACAATCGTCAGGTCGTCGTTCTTCCCGGGAGCGGAAATGATGACGCGCTTAGCGCCGCCGTGGGTAATATGCACCGCCGCTTTTTCCCGCTCGGTAAAGAAGCCGGTGGCCTCAATCACCACGTCAACCTCGACATCACGCCACGGGATATTCGCCGGATCGCGTTCGCTAAATACGGCGATCCGCTGCCCGTCGACCTGCAGCGCGCCGTCTGCCGCTTCAACCGGGGCGGGAAGCTTGCCCAGAAGGGAATCATGTTTCAGCAGGTGGGCGAGGGTTTTACTGTCCGTCAGATCGTTAATGGCCACAATCTGCAGATCCGGGTTGCCCAGCGCCGCGCGCAGGAAATTACGTCCGATACGGCCGAAACCGTTAATACCGACCTTAACCATGGTGCACTCCTTATCTCTGTTGTCTGGAGTCACTGTAGGCGTCGGGCCGGTTGGCGTAAACGACAAAAAAGGATCAGATTACGCCATCTTGCGGCAGTGGAAGCGCTGGCGGTACTCGCCGGGCGTGAGGTGAAGCTGTTTCTCAAAGATGCGGCGCAGGTTAATGCTGGTGCCAAACCCGCTTTGTTCGGCAACGCGCTCAAGGGAGTCATGGGTCTGCTCAAGCAGCTGGCGGGCCGCGGCCAGACGTGCTTCGGTCACATAGCGGGCCGGAGAGACGCCCGCGTCGCGGGTAAACACGCGGGTGAAATTACGCGGGCTCATTGCCGCTTTCTCGGCCAGATTTTCCACGCACAGGTCGGCGGTGAGGTTCTGCAGGATCCAGGCTTGCAGTTCGCTTATCGGGCCCGATGCACCGGGCTGCTGCAGGCTGTAACGGCTGAACTGCAGCTGGCCGCCGGGACGGCGCAGATACATCACCATATCCTGCGCCACGTCGCGGGCGAGGGTAAATCCGTAGTCGTCCTCCACCAGCGCCAGGGTCAGATCGAACCCGGAGCTCACGCCGCCGGAGGTCCAGATGGGGCCATCCTGAATATACAGCGGGCCGCCTTCGACCTGGATTGACGGATACTGGGCTTGCATCGTCTCCAGCAGCCGCCAGTGGGTGGTGGCGCGACGACCGTCCAGCAGGCCGGTCTGGGCCAGCAGCATCGCGCCGCCGCAGATAGAGGCCACCCGCCGGGCATGCGGCGCAGCGAGATGCAGCCAGTCCACCACCGCCGTGCTCTCCTGCTCGTTCATGCCGCGTCCGGTGATGATAATGGTGTCCAGCGGTTCGCGCGGATCCAGCTCCGGCAGACGATAGTCCGCCAGCAAATTCAGGCCGGACTGGCCGTGGATCACCTGGTGAGGCTGCGTGGTGGCGATGATAATCCGGTAGCGCGGCTGCGCAAGCCCTTCCGGATGCAGCCGGTTGGCCTGCATCAGAATATCGGCGATACCGGCGGCTTCAAACAGCATGCCGCCGTCGGGAACAATAATCAGAATCTTTTTCATGTCCTGAAAAGTACATTTATTACAGAATAAGTCAAGAAACGCATGACCCCCACGTTTCTGGCAAAGCAAAGCGATTTAAGTTCTTTGTTATTTCAGGCGTTATCCCCGATCGTCAGAGAATTATCTCTGGCGAAACGGCGTCTGAAGGAATGAGTCAAAGAAGCTCCCTCTATTTACATCCGCAACAACGCGAACAAATCCGCCACCTTGCATCGGGTTTTTTATGGCGAAGCGAACTGCCTACCTGGCTGGTAATGTTCACGATTTATGCGGGCTGGTTTGCCACGCTGGCGTTCTGGCAAACGCTCGGCCTGCTGCCCGCCACGCTGCTGCTCATCTGGTTTACCGCCTGGTACATGTCGCTGCAGCATGAGCTGATCCACGGGCACCCCACGCGTTTCGCCTGGCTTAACCAGCTGTTCGGCACGCTCCCGCTGGCGGTCTGGTATCCGTACGGCCTGTACCGGGATTCCCATCTGGCCCATCATCGGCACCATAGCCTGACCCATCCGGTGGATGACCCGGAGTCGTACTATTTTACCGAGGCGAGCTGGGCGCGCTTTTCCCCCTGGCAGAAGCGCCTGATCCGGGCCCGAAATACCTTTGCCGGGCGGCTTCTGCTGGCGCCGCTGCTGGATATCCTGCAGACGCTGGGCAGCGCCTCGACGGCGTTTCGTCATCTTCATCTGCGGGCGATGACGATGTGGCTGGTTCACATCACGCTGCTTGCGACTCTCTTCGCCTGGATGACGCACGTCGGTTTTTCACCCGTCTGGTTCGTTCTGGCCGTCAGCTATCCGGCGCTGGCGATGACCAAGGTCCGATCGTTTTTCGAACATCGCGCGGCGGACGATCCGCTGGCGCGCTCCGTCATTAACGAGGCCGGGTTATTCTGGCGGGTACTGTTTTTGAATCTCAACTACCATTCAGTACATCACGATCTGCCGGGCATTCCCTGGTACGGGCTGAAGGCCATCTACCAGCAAAACCGGGAGGCGTACCGGGAGCGAAACCACGGTTTTCTCGTCAGGGGCTATGGTGAATGGCTGCGTCAGTTCTGGGCCAGGCCCGTCGACGTCACCGTTCATCCTGTAAAACAACAGGGGGAAGGGTATGAGTAACCTGCTGGCGTTTCCCATGTATGCCGTGGATCGCGCCGACACCCGCGCGCNCATTCAGTACATCACGATCTGCCGGGCATTCCCTGGTACGGGCTGAAGGCCATCTACCAGCAAAACCGGGAGGCGTACCGGGAGCGAAACCACGGTTTTCTCGTCAGGGGCTATGGTGAATGGCTGCGTCAGTTCTGGGCCAGGCCCGTCGACGTCACCGTTCATCCTGTAAAACAACAGGGGGAAGGGTATGAGTAACCTGCTGGCGTTTCCCATGTATGCCGTGGATCGCGCCGACACCCGCGCGCTCTGGCTGGCGGTAAAGGGGCTGCTGGCCGCGCGCGGTGTTTCCGTCGATCGCGACCCCGGCTGGCCGGAGTCTGACCTGCTGAGCCACTGGCAACAGACTGCGCTTATCCTCAGCCAGACCTGCGGTTATCCGCTGGTCACGCAGCTCCCGGACGTGCAGGTGGTCGGCTGTTTTCACTACGCGGCACCGGGCTGCGAAGGGATCCAGTACCGCAGCTTTCTGGCGGTGCGCGAGGAGGATCGGCACCTCACGCTGGCGGATTTTCGCGGACGCCGNGCGCGCGGTGTTTCCGTCGATCGCGACCCCGGCTGGCCGGAGTCTGACCTGCTGAGCCACTGGCAACAGACTGCGCTTATCCTCAGCCAGACCTGCGGTTATCCGCTGGTCACGCAGCTCCCGGACGTGCAGGTGGTCGGCTGTTTTCACTACGCGGCACCGGGCTGCGAAGGGATCCAGTACCGCAGCTTTCTGGCGGTGCGCGAGGAGGATCGGCACCTCACGCTGGCGGATTTTCGCGGACGCCGGGCGGTCTGTAATTCCCCGGATTCCCAGTCCGGCTACAATGCGCTGCGAAAAATAGTGGCTCCCCTGGCGAGCGGCGGTCAATTTTTCGCGCAAACGTCCTTCAGCGGGAGCCATCGGCAGTCGCTGACTGATGTGAAACGCGGGGCGGGGGATATTGCGGCCATCGACTGCGTGACCTGGGCACTGCTGCAGCGCCATGAGCCGGAACGGCTTGCGGGGCTGGCGGTGATTGACCATACCCCTCTGACGCCGGGACTGCCGCTGATTACCTCGCCTAACACCTCGCCTGAAACGCTTAACGCTATTCGCGATGCGCTTCACGAGCTGGTGGATGCGCCGGAATACCGGGAGGTGCGCGACGCGGTGCTGATCGACGGTTTTAGCGTGGTGAAGCGCGAGGCCTACGCCTCATTGTTGGCGTGATAAATCGCCTGCGCGTCGGTAAAACAGCGCAGCGCCAGCGAGGAGACGGGCTTCTGCCTGCGCATAATCAGGCCGACGGGAGCCTCAATGTTCGCGTCGGCGATGGGGACAATCCTGAAATTACCGTTCAGTACCTCCAGCCCGTTGTTCAGCGGCATCACGGCGCAGCACACGCCGCTCTGAACCGCCTGGATGATCTGAAACGTCGAGTCGCTCTCGAAAACGGACGTCGGTTCGATGCCTGCAGACTTAAAGCTGGCCTCCATATGCGCCCGGTAGTGCATCCCTTTGGTCAGGAACCCCAGCGGAAAATCCGTCAGATCGTGCCAGGTCAGCGTTGCCTGGCCGAGCTGAAAATGGCGGACGTCGTGCAGCAGGCCCATCTTCGTTTTTGGCAGCTGGATAATGTCAAACAGGCTGGTGTCGATGCTGTTGAGGTAGCAAATTCCCAGCTCAAGCTGATTGCGACTGACGCCGTCGGCAATCTGCGCGGAGGACATGGAATAGAGGCTGTAGGTCAGCTCCGGGTATTTTTGCGTCAGCAGGCGGATAAAGATCATCGGATCCACGCTCGCCAGCGGCACCATCCCCAGACGGAGTTCGCCCACCACCAGGCCTTTGCACAGCGCGGCTTCCGCCTGTAGCCCGTCATGCGCGGCCAGCAGGGCGCGGGCCCACGCGAGGATGCGTTCACCCTCCGGCGTAAACCCTTCAAAGCGCTGCCCGCGCACAATCAGCACCAGCCCTAGCTTCTCTTCCAGGCTGCGGATGCGCATGGAGAGGGTCGGCTGGGTGACGTTGCACTGCGAGGCCGCTTTACCAAAGTGCCGGGTCTCGTCGAGTGAGATTAAATATTTTAGCTGTTTAATATCCATCTTTTTCTCTGCGCGAGCAGCCTTACAGCATGCGGATCTCTTTCGAGCGCAGGGTGATGCGAACCGGAACGGATTTATACGACGGCGTACCGCTGTCCTTATCCAGATAATCCAGCGGCACCAGCACGTTGGCCTCCGGGTAATAGGCGCCGACGGTGCCAGGCGCGATGCTGTACGCCACCACGGTAATGTCCGTCAGACGCTGGACGCTGCCGGGGAGGGCGGTTTCGATATCGATGCGGTCGCCGTGCTCCAGGCCTGACTGCGCCATATCGTCTTCGTTCATAAACAGCACGTCGCGGCGGCCAAACACGCCGCGGTAGCGGTCGTCCAGAGCGTAAATGGTGGTGTTGTACTGATCGTGGCTGCGCAGCGTGATAAGGCGCAGAACGTGCTCACCTTCGCCGCTGGCGTTCTCGTGAACGCCGTCGAACACCGAGAACATCGCTTTTCCCGTCGCCGTTGGCCAGATACGCTGCGTTGGCGGCAGCGGCATGCGGAAGCCGCCGGGAACGCGGATCCGCGCGTTGTAGTTCTCAAAGCCCGGAATGGTCCGCTCGATCAGATCGCGGATCCGGTCGTAATCCTCAACCAGCGTCAGCCAGTCCACGCGGGTTTCCGGCAGCGTGGCTTTCGCCATGCCGGCGACGATAGCCGGTTCCGAGAGGAGTAACGGTGAGGCGGGCTTCAGCTTGCCGGACGAGGCATGCACCATCGACATGGAGTCTTCGACGGTAATGGACTGACGACCGGTGGCCTGGAGATCCAGCTCGGTGCGGCCGAGGCACGGAAAGATAAAGGTCTCTTTGCCCACCAGCAGATGGGTACGGTTGAGCTTGGTCCCGACGTGCACGCTCAAATCCAGGTTACCCATCGCCGGAAAACCCCGCTCGTGATCGGGCATCGCCACCGCAAAATTACCCCCAAGGCAGATGAGCGCCTTCGCGCGGCCGTCGATCATCGCCTGCGTGGCCTGCACCGCATCGTGTCCGTGGTGAGCCGGTGGCTCAAAGCCGAAAACGTCCTTCAGACGGTTCAGGAAGGCCGGGGTAGGCTTCTCGCTGATCCCGACGGTGCGGTTCCCCTGAACGTTAGAGTGGCCGCGCAGGGGGCAGATACCCGCGCCGGGCTTGCCGATATTCCCGCGCAGCAGCAGCAGGTCGGCGATCAGGCGAACGTTTGCAGTACCTTTATTGTGCTGGGTAATCCCCATCCCGTAGGTAATGATGGTGGCATTTGATTTCGCATAGGCGTCGGCCACCTTTTTGAGCGCCGCCTGGCTCAGGCCCGACTCGCGCTCGATCTCGTCCCAGCGGGTTTGCGCGATATCGGCGGCGAAGTCCTCAATGCCCTGGGTGTGTTCGGCAATAAATGCGTGATCCAGCACGTCACCGCGTTCGGCCTCCATTTCCAGTAGATGTTTGGCAATGCCTTTCAGCGCGGCGGCATCGCCTCCGGCCTTCACCTGGAAATAGGTCGAAGCGATATCCGTGGAGCCGTAGGTCGCCATTTCAATCACGCTTTGCGGATTGGCGAAACGTTCGAGGGCGCGTTCGCGCAGCGGGTTAAAGACGATAATCGGCACGTTGCGACGGGCCAGCTCGTGGAGGGTCCCCATCATGCGCGGATGGTTGGTGCCGGGGTTGTGGCCGATGGAGATCACCAGCTCGGTCTTGTCGAAGTCGTCCAGCGAGACGGTGCCTTTCCCGATGCCAATCGAACGCGGCAAACCGACGCTGGTGGCCTCGTGGCACATATTCGAGCAGTCGGGGAAGTTGTTGGTGCCGTATTCGCGAGCGAACAGCTGGAACAGATACGCCGCTTCGTTAGAGGCGCGTCCGGAGGTATAGAATTCGACCTGGTCCGGTTCGAGCCCGCGCAGTACTTCGCCGATGCGTTCAAACGCCTCTTCCCAGTCGACGGGCCGGAAGGTATCGCTCGCCCGGTCATAGCGCAGGGGATGCGTCAGTCGACCGTAGCCTTCCAGCTCAAAGTCCGATTTTGCCAGCAGCGAGGAGACGCTGTTTTCGGCCAGAAACGCGGGGGTAACGCGTTTGCTGGTGGCTTCCCAGGTCACCGCTTTGGCACCGTTCTCGCAGAACTGGAAGGTCGACTTGTGTTCTTTATCCGGCCACGCGCAGCCCGGGCAGTCAAAACCGTCAGGCTGGTTGGTGCGCAGCAGCGTGGCGGGAGCATCAAGGGTATCCATTTGGGTACGTACCGCGATGGCCGTCGCTTTTAACGCCCCCCAGCCTCCGGCAGGACCGTCATAGTGTCTGATACCCGGCACCGAGCGTCTTTTCTTATTCATACCCACTCCTGATCTCTTCGGTCACACAACGTCTGAACCCCAAAAAAGCGCTGCACAGGACAATAAGCGAAAGCAATGACCACCGGATGGCTACGTGCATACGATGCGGAAAAATGCCTTATCTTAAACTCATTTTATTACAGCGATTTATCGGATCTGATGCTTAAATATTTAAAGAAATTATAACGATTTTTTATCATTTTAATAATAAATCTTATCTATCGCCCGGTAGGCAAGATAGATGGAATGGGCAGGGGAGGATGTAGCAGCAATAAAATTTCGAATGAAGGCTGTGGGCGGCAGCAATAAACACAGTTCGCAGCTGGCGGGCTATTGCGAGCATTTTCGGCTGCGATAATGTCAGGATGGTTAACGCAGGCTTAATGATTAATGGATATAATTTATGCCTGACAGGGTAATTATCACAACGCGAAATATAAAGTTATTTTGAGGCGTAAAATTAACGCCACGCGGAATGGGCGATACAGAACTATTCTAAGCGTAAATTACGATTAATATTAAAGTTACCCTGTTAGTGCAACAAATAATTCATGGTTCATATATTCTGCTGACCTCACCAATACGCGAATTCTACTAATTATGGTAGTGGCGATAATAGCGGTATTGCGTTAATGAAAGTGGTTCTCTTTTGTTGTTTTTCTTTATAATACAATAACATGAGTGGTAATGTGGTGGAAAAATAACAGCGTGTAGGTCGTATCGGCTTTTTTCATAGGATTAATCCTATAATTTTCTGACTGCTTCATTTACCAACAGTTACGTAGCGGTAAATATTGAATTGAGGCGAAGCTCATGTAAACTTGTTTACCGTTTGTCAAAATATGTCAGGAAGACACTGGGCCTTATTCTGAAGGGCTCGTGCGGTAGCTATGCCCTTAAAATAGTAACGCCCCGAAAATATCCTGGCTATTTTAACAATAGCACTTAAGTCAAACTTCACCCCCTTATCTTCATCATCAAAATATCGCTACGGAAAAGCATATGAAAATGCGCGTACTGTTTTCACTTCTGTTTGTAATGGCGGTGGCGGGCTGTAAAGCGCCGCAGAAACCTGTGATCAACGACGATACGATCGAGACCAGCCAGGTCAACGGCGTAACCTTAACCCACCGTCACGCTGTCACGCCGCCGGCGGAGTTCAACCCGGTCAACGAACCGTATCGCGCCATGTATCCGGCCTCCCTGATGAGTCGTCCTGACTTCGGCGGCAAAGTTATCCGTAATCTCGAGACCGGAAAAACCTACGTGGTGCTGGGGCAGGTTGAACACTACTGGATGGCGCTTGCCGATGAAGGTAACGATCAGCTGATTGGTTACGTCCCGATGCGCGCCGTGATCAAGGCCGACATGTACGACGCCGCCGTGCGTAAACAGGCTATTCGTCCGAAGGCGCGTAAAAAAGCGACCTGTGTCGACGTTGACGGCAACAGCAAAGCCTGCAAAGACAGCGCTAACGGTACCTGGATCCTGAACTAAACGGCTTGCATGAGCGCATTTTTATGAATAATAAAAATTTTCATAAGCTGTGGTTATTCTTTTACGCGGTGATTTTTGCCCTGGTCAGTGGCTGTACGTCGTCTTCACACAGCGACCCCTCCCGCTACAATCTGCAGTTTCAGGCTCATCCACAAATCAATGAATCTGCGCCGCTTAAGGTCCGGGTGTTGTTGCTGAAATCCGATGCGGATTTCATGTCCAGCGACTTCTACTCCCTGCAGAACAATGCGTCAGCCACGCTTGGCGCGAATCTGCTGAACAGCGACGTGTTCTTCCTGATGCCGGGACAGCTATCCAAAACCCTCAGCGGACAAAGCTCTCCGGAGGCCCGCTACATCGGCGTGATGGCGGAGTATCAGGTGCTGGATGGCAAAAAATGGCGCGTTTCACTCCCTCTGCCCGTGCCTGGCGAAAATCATATCTACCAGTTCTGGAAATGGTCCGCGGATGAACTTCAGGCCAACGTTTTTCTCGACGTGAACGGCATTCGGGTCATCAGCCAGTAACGCGCTTCAACACAGGAAACACATCATCATGACGAAAGCAGAAAAGGTCGTCTGGACCGAAGGCATGTTCCTGCGTCCACACCATTTTCAGCGGACTGAAAGCTATCTGCTCAACCATGTTCGTGAATGGGGCGCGCTGCAGCGGTCGTATCTCTGGGGCTTTCTTGACGTTGAACTGGATGAAGCGATGCTGCGTCAGGGATGCATTGCCCTGAGCTACTGCAGTGGCCTGCTGCCGGACGGCACCTTTTTCCAGGTCCGTAACGGGCGCAACGGCCCTGTACCGCTGAAAATTCCTGACAATCTCACCAACGAAAAGGTGGTGCTCGCGCTGCCGGTTCGTCGCGGCGAGAGAGAAGAGGTGATTTTTAGCGAAGAGCCGGCCTCGCTGGCGCGCTTCATCGCTTTCGAGCAAGAGGTGGAAGACGACAACGCCATGTCGGTGGGGGATGCCACCGTCCAGTTTGGCCGTCTGCGTCTGACCCTGATGCTGGAAAAAGACCTCACGGCAGAGTGGACCGCCATCGGCGTGGCGTTTGTGACGGAGAAACGTAACGACAACCACGTGCGGCTCGATAACAGCTACATCCCGCCGATGCTCAACGCCAACAACAGCCCGCAGATCTACAGCATGATCAACGATCTGCACGGCCTGCTGGTGCAGCGCAGCCAGCAGATTGGCGGTCGTTTACGCCAGCCCGGCCGCTTTAACACCTCCGAACTGATTGAGTTCACGCTGCTGTCGCTGGTTAACCGTCATCTGGGCGAGGTTTCTCATTTAAAAACCCTCCCGCTGCTGCATCCGGAAACGCTCTGGCGCAGCTGGCTGCCGTTTGCGACCGAGCTCGCCACCTGGACGTCCCAGCGTACCGCCGAAAGCGTGCTGCCGATTTACGATCATGACGATCTGGCTAACTGCTTCAGCAAGCTGATGCTGATGCTGCGTCAGGGACTGTCGCTGGTGATGGAAGACCACGCGATTCAGCTGCCGCTTAACGAACGCTCCCACGGCCTGAACATCGCCACGGTGCCTGAAACCAGCATGGTGCGCGAGTTCGGCTTCGTGCTGGCGGTAAAAGCCAATGTGCCAGGCGAACACCTGCAAACACATTTCCCGGCGCAGATGAAGGTCGCGCCGGTCTCGAAAATCCGCGATCTGGTTCAGCTTCAGCTGCCGGGCATTATGCTGCGCGCCATGCCGGTCGCGCCGCCGCAGATCCCGTGGCATGCCGGCTACAGCTACTTTGAACTGGAGAAGGGCAGCGAGCTGTGGCACGAGATGGATAAGTCCGGCGCATTCGCCCTGCACCTTGCAGGGGAGTTCCCGGGGCTGGATATGGAGTTTTGGGCCATCCGTAGCCCGACAGAATAATAAAGCGAGCGCTTAATATGCAGGAACGACAGGACACCGGCAGCGATGCCGCGTTTACCGGGGCCAGTAGCAACAATCAGCTGGTGGCGGCCGCCAATCCGCTGCTCAATGCGATTCCGCAGATCCGTCATTCGGTCTCCCATGACGATCAGGTGGCGCTGCGCCAGCGCCTGATCGATGAAATTCGCCGTTTCGAAGTCCGCTGCCAGCAGGCGGGGCTGCCCTACGAAGTGATCGTCGGGGCACGCTACTGCCTGTGTACGGCGCTCGATGAGGCTGCCGCGCTTACCCCCTGGGGCAGCAGCGGCGTCTGGTCAAGCAATGGTCTGCTGGTGACGTTCCATAACGAAACCTGGGGCGGCGAGAAGTTCTTCCAGCTGCTGGCGCGCCTGTCGCAGAACCCGCGCGAGCATATCCTGCTGCTGGAGATGATCAACTACTGCCTGCTGCTGGGCTTCGAAGGACGCTATCGGGTGCTGGATAATGGCCGCACCCAGCTTGAAACCATCAAGCAGCGGCTGTGGCAGATGATCCGCGGCGTGCGCGGCAGCTATCCGCCGCCGCTTTCTCCCCATCCGGAAGATCGTCCGGTGCTGCGCAAGCTCTGGCGGCCGATGGTTCCCCTGTGGGCCTGCGTGGCGCTGGCCGGGTTTATCGCCTGTCTGTTTTATATCGTGCTTAACTGGCGCCTTGGCGATAACACCAACCCGGTGCTGGCGAAGATTTACCAGTCCCAGCTGCCGGAAACCACTATTCAGCAGCCGGCCCGTCAGCTTCCGGCGGTGCTGAACCTGCGCGGCTTCCTGAAGCCTGAAATCGAGGCTGGCCTGGTCGCGGTGAAGGACGAAGCGGATCGCAGCGTCGTGATCCTGAAGGGCGACGGGCTGTTTGCCTCTGCCTCAACCGTTGTGCGTGACCGCTATGAACCGGTCATCAACCGTATTGCGCAGGCGATGAATAACGTCAGCGGCAAAATTCTGGTGGTGGGCTACAGCGACAACGTGCCGATCCGTAGCGCGCGCTTTGCTTCTAACTATGAACTCTCTCTGGAACGCGCCCGCTCGGTACAGAAAATGCTGCAGGGAAGCCTCTCTCAGCCTGGCCGCGTGAAAGCGGAAGGGCGGGGCGAGATTAACCCGGTGGCGCCGAACACGACGCCTGAAAATCGCGCCCGTAACCGCCGTGTGGAAATTACTCTGCTGGTGTCGCCTGAAAACACTCAGGCTGAGCTGAACGGATTGCCGCAAGGAAACTAAGGATGCTGACTACACTTCTTTCCATTTTAACCAACCGCATTCTGTGGAGCTTCCTCGGCGTAACGGCGCTTGCGGCGGTGATCTGGATGATTGGTCCCCTGTTGTCCATCGTGGACACCCGACCGCTTGAGTCTGAACAGAACCGTATTATCAGCATTGCCGTGGTCTATCTGCTCTGGGCACAGGGCCACATTCTGCCGCGCCTGTACAATGCCTGGCTGAACCGCAAGCTGATGGACAAGCTCAAAGAGAATACCGCCAGCCCGGAAGCGGCGGATCCGCAGAAGCGACTGAACAGCGAGGAGCAGATCCTCGCCAGCCGCTTTGATGAAGCCGCGCAGATGCTTAAAAAAGCTCACTTCAGCAAAGCGGGCCAGGGCGCCCAGTGGACGCAGCGCTTCAGCACGCAATATCTCTATCAGCTGCCGTGGTACGTCATTATCGGCGCGCCGGGCTCCGGTAAAACCACGGCGCTGGTTAACTCCGGGCTGCAGTTCCCGCTGGCCGATCGCTTCGGTAAGACCGCGCTGCGGGGCATTGGCGGCACGCGTAACTGCGATTGGTGGTTTACCAATGAGGCGGTGCTGCTGGACACGGCGGGCCGCTATACCACCCAGGAGAGCGAGCAGGTGCAGGACGCCGGCGAATGGCTGGAGTTCATCAACCTGCTGCGTAAGTATCGCCGCCGCCAGCCGATCAACGGCGTCATCATCACCATCAGCATTTCTGACCTGCTCACCCAGTCCGCCGAGGCGTCCCGCCAGCAGGCGGTGAACCTGCGCCAGCGTCTGTCCGAGCTGCATGAACAGCTGGGTATTCGCTTCCCGGTCTACGTGATGGTGACCAAGGCCGACCTGCTTAAAGGCTTCCGCGCCTGGTTTGCCGACTACGACAAAGCGCAGCGCGACCAGATCTGGGGCTTTACCCTGCCGTGGGAGCAAACCAAACACGCCGATTACGACCTGATGGGCAACTTCCAGCAGGAGTTTTCTTTGCTGCAGCAGCGCCTCGATGCCGGGCTGCCGGAAACCATGCTGAAAGAGCACGACGCGAAAACCCGCGCCGAAGCGTATCTCTTCCCGCAGGAGTTCGCCGCGCTACGTCCGCTGCTGGCGGATTACCTGAGCACGGTCTTCGCCCGCTCCAACTTTGAAACCGAGTTCTCTCCGCGCGGGATCTACTTCGCCAGCGGGACGCAGGAAGGCATGCCGTTCGACCGCGTGATGGGCGAACTGAACCGCGCGCTGTCGCTGCCGGAAGGGGGTGAGGCGGATAACTGGGATTCGGTCAGCAAAGAAGCGCCGATCCCGGGGGCAAAAGGTCAGAGTTTCTTCATTAAGAACCTGCTGCAAAACGTCATTTTCCAGGAAGCCGGGATCGCGGGCGAAAACCGCTGGTGGGAGCTGCGCAACCGGGCGGTGATCTGGTCCGGCTACGCGGCGCTGCTGGCCCTGCTGGTCATCCTCGGTGGTTTGTGGCTGACCAGCTATGCCAAAAACAAGGCCTATCTGGAAGAGGTGGATGCGAAGGTGCCGCTGCTGGACCAGCAGAGCAAGGCGCTGCAGAACCAGACCCAGCGTGACCTGTTCGATCTGCTGCCGCTGCTGAACGGTCTGGTGGACCTGCCGAAAAGCGACGCGTTTGATGTGAACGATCCGCCCGTATCCCGCCGTATGGGGCTCTACCGCGGAGATGACGTCAGCGACGCCTCGCAGTCGCTGTACCAGAAAGCGCTGGATCAGATGCTTTTGCCTGCCGTCGCCATGCACATCACCACCTGGCTTCGCAACGACAACGGCAGCGATGTGGAATACAGCTATGAAGCTCTGAAAGCCTATCAGATGCTGTATCAGCCGAAGCACTACGACGGCAAATTCCTGCATTCGTGGGTGATGCTCAACCTGCAGCGAAATCTGCCGCAGAACGTCACGAAGGCGCAACTACAGCAGCTTGAATGGCACCTGACGCAGCTGCTGGAACCGAAAATTCAGGCCTCGCCGTACGCGCAGGATGAATCTCTGGTGGCCCGCGAAAGAGCGATGATCGGCCAGCAGCCGCTCTCCACGCGCGTATACGGTCGTCTCAAACGCCTGCTGGAGCATGATGACAACCTCAAGCCGGTCTCCCTTTCCTACCTGGGCGGACCGCAGAGCGAGCTGGTGTTTTCACGCAAAAGCGGCAAGCCGGTGAGCGAAGGCGTGCCGGGCCTGTATACGCCGGACGGCTACTGGAAAAGCTTTAACGGCCAGATTGACAGCGTAACCACCGCCCTGCACGAGGACGACGCCTGGGTGCTGGGGGCCGCGACGGCGCAGGAAGATAAACAGCAGATCGATAACGCCGTGCGCCAGCTCTACATGCGCGACTTTATCGCTAACTGGGATAGCTTCCTCGCCGACATTCAGCTCAATAACAGCGCCGATCTCTCCCAGCGCATCAACACCGCGCGCCTGCTCTCCGGCGCAAACTCGCCGCTGCGCCGTCTGGTGCAGAACCTGAGCCAGGTGCTGACGCTGTCGCGCAATGCGCCAGCGCCGGAAGATGCGGGCAAAGCGCAGGATCAGAGCAACCGCGCCACCCGTACGCTGGAAGCCCTGTTCAGCAACAACGACGCAGCGCCGACCCAGGCCGCCGTGGTCACCCAGGCGCCAGAGCAGCTGGTGACCGACCACTACGCGCCGATGATTGAGCTGGCGCAGCCGCTGGAGAAGGGCGGGAAGACCATCGTGTTTGATGATTTTCTCAAGCAGGTGGATGAGCTTTATCGCTACCTGACCGCCGTCCAGGACGCGGCCAACAGCGGCATGCCGGCACCGGGCGGAGAGGCGATCAGCCGCCTGCAGGCCAGCGCTGGTCGCCTGCCGGGCGGGCTGCAAACCATGTTCAGCAATATGGCGGTGGGCGCCAGCAGCGATACCCAGCGCCGCGACCTCGAAAACGTGCGGAAGCGGATTAACGTTGAGGTGGGCGGATTCTGCCGTCAGGCAATCGCCGGCCGTTACCCGCTGGTGCGCAGCGCCAGCACCGAGGTTACGCCTGACGATCTCGCGCGCATGTTTGCTCCAGGCACCGGGCTGATGGACGCTTTCTTCCGCGACAATCTCACCAATAAAGTGGATACCACGCAGGCAAACTGGCGCTTTATGCCGGGCATCGACGGTAAAACGCTGCCGGGAAGCGAAGGGCTGCTGAGACCGTTCCAGCAGGCCCAGTCGATTCGCGACGCCTTCTTTGCTAATGGCGCCACGACGCCGTCCTTCAAGGTGACGGTTCGCACCGTGCGAATGGATAACACCATTCTGAACCTGACGCTGGACGTTGACGGCCAGTTGCTGCGCTACAGCCACGGTCCGCAGGCCGTACAGATCATGAACTGGCCGGGGCCGGGCGGCACCAACCAGGTACGCATGCAGCTGGGGCTGGCTAACGGCAGCACGGCGACGCTGGTCACCAACGGCGCCTGGGCGCTCAACCGCTTCTTTGATAAAGCGAGCACCAGCCCGGGTGCGGGTAGCCTGAGCCGTCAGGCCACCTTCAGCGTCGACGGACATCAGGTCACGCTGGAGTTTGCGCCAAACAGCATTCGTAACCCGTTCCAGCGTCCCCGTTTCTCATGCCCATAACCGCAAGGACAGCCGTATGACGAATACCCCTGCGATGAACCGCTACAGCTGGTATGGCAAATTACCCAGCGCCGGAGATTTTTTGCAGCGTCGCTTTCCTGACACTTTACAGCGCCAGTGGTCACACTGGTTCCAGGTCGGTCTGCTGGCCTGGCAACAGGAAGAGCAGCGCAGCGGCGAGCGCCAGTTTCACAAAGCGCCAGTCTGGAATTTTGTGGTACCGCCCATGCTGGGCAGCCAGATGATCCAGATGGGCTGTCTGCTGCCCGGCCGCGACAGCGTTGGCCGCCAGTACCCGGTTTGCCTTCAGCTGAGCTTCGCCCCGTCAGAGTGGTCGACCAGCCTGCTCAGCCAGGCCGAAAGCTGGTACCAGCAGATTGGGCGCCTGGGGCTGCACGCGGTGCGCAACAGTTTTTCCGCCTCGCAGCTGGATGAGATGCTGATGACTATCCCGGCACCGCAGCCCGTCGAGCCGCAAAAGCGATCCGACATCCTTGATGTGATTGGTTATGACGAGGACGGCCAGAGCACGCTGGGCTGGCCTCAGGCGGCCGAGTGTTTTGATCCGCTGCGTCAGACCAGCTACTGGTGGACCAACCGCTGCGACGGCTACCCGCTGTACACCCACGTGCACAGCGGTAACTTTACCGGGCAGCTTTTCACCCTGCTGTTCGACCCGGCAGGGGGCGCCCGTCCGGGGCGTCACGGTCTCTATCCGCCCATGTTTGAATAAGCAGGGATCTCATGAATATCGAAGAATTTCTCGCGCCAATCAGTCCCGAAAAACCCTGCGGCGAAAACCTGGAGTACGACGCCGACTTCCAGGCGATGAATCAGGCAAGTCTTGGGAAGGCGGAACAGCAGTTTGGCGACACCATTATCCCGGCAGAGCCCGCTGACTGGAACACGGTGGAAAAATACGCCACCAGCCTGCTGACCCGCACCAAAGATCTTCGCGTACTGCTGGCGTTAACCCATGCCTGGACGCGCCGCCGCGGGCTGGCGGGCTACGCGGACGGTTTGTTGCTGGTGCAGGAGGCGATCGCCCGTTACTGGGAGACGCTCTATCCGCTGCTGGAAGAGTATGGCGAAACCGATCCGTTCTATCGCATTAACGCCCTGGCGGGGCTGAGCGATAAATCCGACCTCACCGTCGCCGTGCGAAACGCCTCGCTTCTGCGTTCAAACGGCGATGAAATTTCGCTCCGGGATGCTCAGGCCCTGCTGGACGGCAGCAAGACGGAATGCCCGGACTATCCCGGCGGTCGTCCACGGCTGATTGACGAGCTGGCCCGCGGCGACCAGCCGGGAACCGAAGCGGTTATCGTCATTAACGAACGTCTGCTGGCGATTCGCGAGCTGCTCACCGGGCATCTCGGTGAAAGCGGCGTGCCCGAGATGGAGCAGCTGCTGAAAACAGTCGGACT
This sequence comes from Enterobacter sp. UCD-UG_FMILLET, assembly GCF_000762975.1. Lineage (NCBI taxonomy): Bacteria > Pseudomonadati > Pseudomonadota > Gammaproteobacteria > Enterobacterales > Enterobacteriaceae > Enterobacter > Enterobacter sp. UCD-UG_FMILLET. Next base: position 45,986 of record NZ_JRJC01000036.1, on the reverse strand, counting down.
GGTCGCCAGCGCGTGTCAGGTAACCGACATCAGCAAGCTGCTGCCGAACCGTGAGGCGCAGGCTGAACCACAGGCCGAGCAGCAGTCGGCGGCAGCGCAGCCCGCTCAGCCGGTCACCGACTGGCGCAGCGTGCAGGTCACCAGCCGCGCCGACGCGCAGCTGATGCTGGAAAAAGCGAAGCAGTATTTTGCGCAGTACGAACCGAGCCACCCCGCACCGCTGATGATTGAACGGGTGCAGCGGCTGTCAGAACTTAACTTTATGGACATTATTCGCGACCTGGCGCCAGACGGCGTTAACCAACTGGAAAACATCTTTGGGCGCCGCGAATAGCGCGTCCAGGCATTATGACGTCAGGCATGGAGCCTGTCGTTTTACCTTCACCGCGCATCTTTGATGGAGAACATCATGGCAATGAGTAACAGTGGGCAGAAATTCATCGCACGTAACCGTGCCCCCCGCGTGCAGATCGAGTACGACGTAGAGATCTACGGTGCAGAACGTAAAATTCAGCTGCCGTTTGTGATGGGCGTCATGGCCGATCTGGTCGGCAAACCGGTGGAAAATCTGCCGGCCGTCGACGAGCGTAAATTCCTCGAAATCGACATCGACAACTTTGACGAACGCATGAAGGCGCTGAAGCCGCGCGTGGCGTTCCAGGTGGATAACACCCTGACCGGCGAAGGTAAGCTCAACGTGGATCTGACCTTTGACAGCATGGACGACTTCCTGCCGGATGCGGTGGCCCGCAAGGTCGAGCCGCTGAACAAGCTGCTGGAAGCGCGTACCCAGCTCTCCAACCTGCTGACCTATATGGACGGCAAAAACGGTGCGGAAGAGCTGATCGCTAAAATTCTGCAGGATCCGACGCTGCTCAAATCCCTGAGCCAGTTGCCGAAAAATGACGAAAGCGCGAAAGGTAGCGAGGAATAATCGATGAGCAACCAGACTCAACAACACGAGCAGCAGGCGGGTCAGGCGTTCAGCCAGGATGAATTCAGCGCGCTGCTGAACAAAGAGTTCCGCCCGAAAACCGATCAGGCCCGTTCAGCCGTAGAAAGCGCGGTCAAAACGCTGGCGCAGCAGGCGCTGGAAAATACCGTCACCTTCTCGAACGACACCTACCGCACCATTCAGAACCTGATCGCCGGTATCGACGAGCAGCTGTCGCAGCAGGTAAATCAGATCATTCACCACGACGAGTTTCAGAAGCTGGAGAGCGCCTGGCGCGGTCTGAGCTATCTGGTGAACAACACTGAAACTGACGAGATGCTGAAGATCCGCTTTATGAGCATCTCCAAGCAGGAGCTGGGCCGCACCCTGAAGCGCTTCAAGGGCGTGGGCTGGGACCAGAGCCCGATCTTCAAGAAAATCTACGAGCAGGAGTACGGTCAGTTCGGCGGCGAGCCGTTTGGCTGCATCGTGGGCGACTACTACTTCGACCACAGCCCGCAGGACGTTGAGCTACTGGGCGAAATGGCGCGCATCGGCTCGGCGGCGCACTGTCCGTTTATCACCGGTACCGCACCGGGCGTGATGCAGATGGAGTCCTGGCAGGAGCTGGCTAACCCGCGCGACCTGACCAAGATCTTCCAGAACACCGAATACGCCGCCTGGCGTTCGCTGCGTGAATCCGAAGATGCCCGCTATCTGGGCCTGGTGATGCCGCGCTTCCTGTCGCGCCTGCCGTACGGCATTCGCACCAACCCGGTCGACAGCTTTGACTTTGAGGAGCAGACCGACGGCGCGAACCACAACAGCTACTCCTGGGCGAACGCCGCGTACGCGATGGCCGCCAACATCAACCGCTCCTTCAAAGAGTACGGCTGGTGCACCTCAATTCGCGGCGTGGAGTCCGGCGGGGCGGTGGAAAACCTGCCGTGCCACACCTTCCCGAGCGATGACGGCGGCGTGGACATGAAGTGTCCGACCGAGATCGCCATCAGCGATCGTCGTGAAGCCGAGCTGGCGAAAAACGGATTTATGCCGCTGGTTCACCGCAAAAACTCCGACTTTGCCGCCTTCATCGGCGCGCAGTCGCTGCAGAAACCGGCTGAGTACCACGACCCGGATGCCACCGCCAACGCGCGTCTGGCCTCTCGTCTGCCGTACCTGTTCGCCTGCTGCCGCTTTGCGCACTACCTGAAGTGCATCGTGCGCGACAAAATCGGCTCCTTCCGCGAGCGCGAAGAGATGGAGCGCTGGCTGAACGACTGGGTCATGAACTACGTCGACGGTGACCCGGCGAACTCCTCTCAGGAGACCAAGTCCCGTAAACCGCTGGCCGCAGCGGAAGTGCAGGTGCAGGAGATTGAAGACAACCCGGGCTACTACGCCGCGAAGTTCTTCCTGCGTCCGCACTACCAGCTGGAAGGTCTGACCGTTTCCCTGCGTCTGGTATCTAAACTGCCGTCGCTGAAGACGAAAGACGCGTGATGAAGACACGGACGCCCCCTCTCCCCTGAGGGAGAGGGTGGGGGGGAGGGGGAAAATACCGCTGCGGTGGTTATCCAGTTTTCCCCAAACATCACTGTCCGTAAGAATTCAAAAATTAATCCCCGGTAATGCCGGGCTTATTCGATTCCAGAATAACGCCCGGTAGTAAAGGCTTCACATTCTTTCCGTTCATTCAGGGGGAATGTAAGACTGTCAAATGACACGGGTCATTTGATATGAGGCAGAGGTAAAATATGGACGGTTTTATTCAGCCCCATGCTTTCCTGTTTGCCATATAAGTGCTTTTTCGAAAGCAATATTGTTCATCCACGAAGAGTAGATATTATGGCTATTGATATGTTTCTGAGGGTCGAGGGTGTTACGGGCGAATCTAAAGATTCTAACCACACCGGCTGGACTGATATTACCTCCTTCTCCTGGGGTGCTTCCCAGCCAGGTAATATGAGCGTTGGCGGTGGCGGCGGTGCCGGTAAAGTTAACTTTAACGACCTGCACGTTAACGCGCTGATCGACAAATCCACCACCGCTATCCTGAAACACTGCGCCAGCGGTAAACACCTGACCAAAGTTGAGCTGTCCGTCTGTAAAGCCGGCGGCCAGCAGGTGGAATACTCCCGCATCACGCTGGAAGATGTGCTGGTCACCTCTGTTCAGTACACCGGTGCAGACAACGGCGATACCGTTGGTGTGACCTATGCATTCCAGGCTGCGAAAGTGAAACAGCAGTACTGGGAGCAGACCACGTCTGGTGGTAAAGGTGCTGAAAGCAGCGCTGGCTGGAACATCAAAGAAAACAAAGAAGCGTAACTGCGTATGTGACCGGGGAGTTTTCCCCGGTCATTATGATTAATTCATTTGTTCGATATGCGGCTCGCTTTATTCTCAGTGTAAATTCTAGAGGCGAATTATCGCTAGCCAGAATAGAATAGGAGCGTTTTCAAATGTTGATGTTTTTAAGAAAGTGTCAACCTTTGGATACTAATTCAACTCCGTTTTTATTTAAATGTGTATGCTTATTTGTGAGCGTTTTTATAAAAATCAAAGGGAATGAATATGGCTAGTCAATCATTAGTTAATCCGGGATATTGTATTGTTCAGCAGCCCGGAACCCTGGATTTCCAGGCAAGGCTTTTATTCAACGATCCAAATAGTGATGCTGCACGTTATTTCATGCAGGTTAATAGTGATGCGCAGTGGTCAAAACCTGGGCAGATGTTGATTCTTGATCCGCCGGGAAGTAATAATTCTGTGCAGCTTATGCAATTACAGCTCGCTAAAAAGAAAGTCAACGGTGCTCTGGCCGATCTTAACTCTGGTGAAGCGAATTTCTTTAATCAACATTTTAGTACCATAGCTGCAGTCACTAATTTTATGGATAAGTCCCTTGGTGTCGTTGCTGATGCAGGTGAAAAATATTTTAGTGAAATAGAAAAAAAACTTAAATCCATTGAATTGGCTTACCAGAATCAGTACAGAGCACAAGGGACATTGATAAGCCAACAGTTTTTCGTTGAGCGTCAGCGCCTCTTTTCTGAGTTGGATGGTTTATTAAACAAATTGTCCCGACTGACCTTAAAGATGAAACCCTATAACGAATTGAAGCATGCATTAGGCTTGTCAAGCAGATCCATTGTACATGAATGGAGTACAGCCGGGGTCGCCTCTATTCGTGGTTATTCAACTTATATCGATAATGCCTCTAAGGCCGCTCGTTTTCTTAAAGCGGGAGGGTGGCTTGCAATAGGTTTTGCAGGTGCAAATACCACTAATGAAGTTTACAATGCCTGCACCGTAGGACGAGAGCAGAGTTGCTCTAAAGTCGCTGTGAAAAAATACAGCAGCTTTGGTGCAAGCCTGGCAGGGGGTATTTACGGTGGTAAATACGGAGCAATGGCAGGTGCTGGTGTCTGCGTTGCGCTTGGTGTTGCGACGGGGGGCGTAGGACTGCTCGCCTGCTCCATTGTTGGGGCTGCTGCTGGTGGATACGTTGGTGGCGAGATAGCGGGCGGAGCGACTGAGTATATGATGGATAAAATATGGTGAATATAGAGAATTTATCATTATTTCTTATCGTGGTTTTATTGCTGGTTGTTGTAATTATGGATCTGTTCAGTTCTCGTTATTTCAAAAAACACGAGGCTGATTATAATCAGTTACTTTCAGACTATCGGCGCAAGGGATATGATCTGGATCTTGTAACTAACTATGCTTCCTTTTTTGGTTCGCTGGCCAATTATCAAAAAATAATCTGGTTTGTCCGCCTTTATAAAGGCGTTGAAATGAAATTCACGCGTGAAAGGCTTGTTCAGGAAGATGCTTATAAATATGTACAGTCGTTACCTGAAGAAAGAATTGGTTGGATGCTAAAATTACATCGCCGTTATAAGTTTCAGGCGCTAATATTCACTCTATGGCTCATTGTTGGATTATATTTTATTACCTTCATTAAATAGTTTTTGATATTCAATTTCTCAAACGCCGCCGTTCTCGCACCGAGAGCGGCAGCGTTTGAGCGCTAATCATACCAGCAGGAATACGCCATGCGATTCACGATTATTTCTACGAAACCCGGTCATCAGCCGCCGCAAAGCAGCTGTGATTTTTACGCCCCGGGCGGCACCATTGGGCGCGGTACGGATAACAATCTGGTGTTGCCGGACAATGACCGCACCATCTCTCGTCTGCAGGCCATTGTTCACGTTGACGCCCAGGGCGAATGCCGCGTGACCAACCGTGGCAGCGTCACCCGCGTGGTATTAAATGACATTCCGCTGGAGCGAGGGCGTCAGGTTGAGTTGCAGGATGGCGACATTCTCGGTATTGATGACTACCGTATCGAAGTCACCGAACTGATCCACGATACCCAGCCCGTGAGCCGTATGGCGGCCAGTATGCATCAGCAGGCGCGTCCGGCAGCCGCGTCCGCGCCCGCTCCGCAACCGAAGCCGGCGAGCGCCGCACCGCGCGGGAAGGCCGAGCCAACCGCCGTGCCAACGGAAATCTGGGATAGCCTGATGCAGGAGTTCTCCATCTCCGACAGCATCTCCAGCAACCGTACAAAACCGCAGCCTGCTGCATCGCAAGATCCGTTCTCCCAGCCTGCGGCCCCGGAGCGTAACGCGGAAGATCCGCTGGCGATGTTTAACGACAGCGATCCAAAGCTTGAGCGTAAGAACGTTGACCCGGACACGCTGTTCAGCGACGAAGCGTTATTCAAAAAAGAGAGTATTTTTGACGACGTCACCCCGTCAACGCTGGTGCCGCCGGGCGAGAATAGCCCCGTGAAGCCAGAAGACGAGGCGACGGACGAGCTCGATCCGCTGGCCCTGTTTGGCGGTAAGACCAGCGCGCCAGCCGCGCGTAATGACGACCCGCTCGGGCTGATGGGCGGCGCGCCATTAACCCATCCGGATGACATTATTGCCGAAAAGCCTGCGCCAGTGCCTGAACCCGAGCAGGAAGAGGACGTGCTGGCCGATTCTCCGCTGTTCGCGCCTGAGCCGCAGGAAGAACCGCGTGCTGAAGAAGAGCCCGCGCGACCAGATTACGCTGGCTTCACCATGCCAACGCCGCAGGCTGTGGCGCGCAGCAGCGCTCAGGCACCGAAAGGCCGTCTGCGCATTGACCCGGTCAATAACGCCGCCGCCCCAACCGCCGCGGCAAACAGCGGTGAGAAGGGCGAAGTGCTGCAGGGCGAGCTGCTGGAGGCGCTGCTGGAGGGGATGGGTCTGAGCGAAATGCAGCCCGTCCCGCAGTTTGACCGTGAAAATATGCGTCAGCTCGGTCAGATCCTCGGCATGTTCTCTCAGGGGACCGTGGCGCTGCTCTCCTCGCGCTCCATCCTCAAGCGTGGCGTGAAGGCCGATATGACCATGGTGCTGGACGATGCCAACAACCCGTTCAAGCTGCTGCCAACCGGCAAAACCGTGCTGATCCAGATGTTCGGCACCCCGATGCCGGGCTTTATGCCGCCGACCAAATCCGTGCGCGACGCGCTGATCGATCTGCAGGCGCACCAGCTGGGCATGATCTCCGGTATCCGCGCCATCATTGCCGCGATGCTGCAGTCCTTTAATCCGGAACAGCTGGAAGAGCAGGCGAAGCAGAACGGGATGACCTCGCGTCTGGCGCTGCCGGGCAGCCGCAAAGCCGCCCTGTGGGACTATTTTGTGCGCAGCTATGGCGAGACGGCTGGCGAGATTGAGGATGACTTCCACACCCTGTTCGGCGAGGCTTTCCTTCATGCGTACGACATGGAGGTGAATCAGTACAAAGACTCACAGAGCGGATCGGAAGACAAATGAATATCGCAACGGCTTCTCTCTCCCGCCAGGGGACGCGCGCCAGCAACCAGGATCAGACGGGAGAAACCATAGGGGAACGTTCAGCCTGCTTTGTCGTCTGCGACGGCATCGCGGGCCTGCCGGGCGGTGAGGTGGCTGCAGAGCTGGCCCGCAACAGCATTATCTCCCGCTTCGATGGCGACAAACATCTCAATGCGCAGCACATCCGCGACTACGTGCAGACGGCTAACCGCACTATCCTCAGCGAACAGCAGGCCGTTCAGAACTATCGCCGGATGGGCACGACGCTGGTCAGCCTGTTCATTGACCGTGATTACGGCCTGGCCTACTGGGCGCACGCCGGAGACAGCCGCCTGTACCTGTTTCGCCGGGGATGGCTGTGGCATGTGACCACCGACCACAGCCTGGTGCAGCAGATGAAAGACGCCGGGCACCAGACCGACGATCTCAACAGCAACCTGCTCTATCTGGCGCTGGGAATTGAAAACGGCGGGCCGGAAGCGAGCTACAGCGACGTGGTGCAGGTTGAAGACGGCGATGCATTCTTACTCTGCACCGACGGGTTCTGGCACGGCGTTAGCGAAGAGCAAATGAAGCAGTCGCTGCATATGGTCAATACGCCGCAGGAGTGGCTGACCTTAATGAACCAAATCATTCAAAAGAATGGCGAACAGGAGGGGAATGCTCAGGATAACTATACTGCCCTGGCGGTATGGATGGGCAACCCTCAGGACACCACTTTGCTGCACACACTCTCTGACGCAGCACAATTTCTTCCCTGCGGAACTGATTAGACACACAAGGAACGATATGAAACTTTGGCTATCGGGTTTGGCACTTCTGGCGGTCACCTCCACCGCGCAGGCTGAGAATTTCCGCATCGTGCAGTCTCCTGCGCAGAAGCTGGATATCTGGATCGACAACATCAAAGACAACACGCCGCAGAGCTGGTGTAAGCCTGAGGTGGCGCTGCGCATTGTGGCGAACGGCAAGAAAGACGTCTCCGTGCTGGAGAACTTTGTGCCGCGCCTTGGCTCCCTGCTGGAACACCAGTGCAGCAAAGTGAATAAGCTTAGCTGGACGCTCAACGATCCGGCGGGTACCACGCTGGCGCAGGGTACGGCAGGCAAAGCGCAGGACTGGGCGCTGGTGGTGAAACAGGAGCAGGCCGCGCCTGCTGCGACCGTCACCGCAACCCCAGCCAGCGGCGCGCTGCTGCCGCCGGACCAGAACGTGGCTTCCCGCACGGTTGCCGCTGACCGCACGCCGTGGCAGGAATTTACCCTGCAGGACGGCTGCCACCTGCGCACCTTCTGGGAAGGTGGCGCTTCCGCTCCGGCGCTCTTTATTCCAGATTCTGACACCACCCGCTGCGGTAACGGCAGCTGGCTGAGCGGACACACCGTGGTTTCGCAGTCCCGCAACGGCGGACAGAAAGAGATGGCGGTGACCTACATCCACGGCTTCCCGGTGACCGGGCTGAATCAAAGCGCCGATCCTGAAAACGCGCTGATCACCTCCGTCAACAAAGAGCGCATGGTATTCAGCACCCCAAACAGCGACCAGAGCTGGATGATCCTGCCTTACGATAGCGCCCTGAACAGCTGGAAAAGCAACGGCACCGTAGCGGTGGAGATTTCCCGCGAAATCGCCAGCGACGATGCAAAACTGCAGGCGCGTATTGCGGCGGTGAAAAAAACCTGGAGCGCCTGGGTTGCACCCGGCACGCCGCTGAATATCGTCCTGATTGACACCCTGCGTCCTCAGCTGCGCGACCCGGCCATCGGCGCATGGCGCGCGGCGAATTAAGGAATGGCTATGAATACGCTCTATCAACACCTGGCGGGCGAGTCGCTCAGCGATGCGCTGGCGCGTCTTGAAGCTGAAATCAAAGCCCGTCCGGCGGATGCCGACCTCCGCGCCGCGTTCGTGCAGTTTTTAACCCTCAGCGGCAACTGGACGCGCGCGCTGACCCAGCTGAAAAGCTGGCTGGCGCTGAAGCCGCAGGCGAAGCCCACCGTCACGCTGCTGGAGCAATCCATTCAGGGCGAGCTGCAGCGCGCCCAGGTGATGGCGGGACAGGCGCGTCCGGCCATGCCAGAAACCCAGTGGCCGTGGCTGACGACCCTGGCCGCGGCGCTGAGCGAGGAGGGCGAGCGCGCCCGGGCGCTGCGTCTGGAAGCCCTCGATCGGGCTGAGGCTACTGCCGGCCAGATTATCCTCGAAAACGAGGAAACGCAGGCTTTCGAGTGGCTGATGGATGGCGATGCCCGTCTCGGCCCGGTCTGCGAAACCATCGTGAACGGCCGTTATTTCTGGCTGCCGTTCAGCGCCATCGCGGAGTTCCGTTTCCAGGCGCCCGCCAGCGTGACCGATCTGGTCTGGCGTCACGCGCTGGTGCGCCTGACGGACGGGACGGAGCAGGTGTGTCAGATCCCGGCGCGTTACCCGTTTGCAGCCGATGCCACTGATGCGGTTAAGCTGGGCCGCACCACCGAATGGCAGCAGCTCGATGAAGATGGCACCCTTTACGAAGGCAGGGGCCAGAAGGCCTGGCTGAGCGATCAAAGCGAATACCCGCTGCTGTCCTTAAGCCTCGTGACGTTTGCGACGGATGGAGCCGATGAGTAATCCCGCTGGCGAAGGCGATCTGCTGCGCAGCGGCTGGCAAGCCCGCAGCAAGCAGGAGAAGGTGGGGGCGCGCGACAAAATGCAGCCCTCGCTGCTGGATCGTCTCACCGATAACGACCCGGACAAAAAGCGCGAGTCGGCCAACAGCAATCTGATCACCCACGCCGCCCTGCGCCGCAACGTCCTGCGCGATCTGCAGTGGTTGTTTAACACCATCAACCACGATGCCTCCGGCGACTTGAGCGCCTTGCCGCACGTGAACCGCTCGGTGGTCAACTTCGGCGTCGCGCCGCTGGCCGGAAAGAGAATGTCGGATATCGAATGGCACGATATCCAGCGCAAGCTCACCGAGGCCATCATCAATTTTGAGCCGCGCATTTTGCCGCAGGGGCTGCAGGTCCGCTGCGTGTCGGATACCTCCTCGTTGGATCTGCACAACGTGCTCTCCATCGAGATCAAAGGGCGTTTATGGTGCGTGCCGTACCCGCTGGAGTTTCTGTTTCGTACCGATGTCGATCTGGAAAACGGCCATTTTGAACTGAAAGATGCGGGGTAATCATGGAAAGTAAACTGCTCGAATATTACAACCGCGAGCTGGCCTACCTGCGCGAAATGGGGGCCGAGTTTGCCGAACGCTATCCTAAAGTCGCCGGCCGGCTGGGCATGCGCGGCATCGAAGTGGCGGACCCGTATACCGAACGTCTGATGGAGGGCTTCGCCTTCCTGACCTCCCGCGTGCAGATGAAAATGGACGCGGAGTTTCCGCGCTTCTCCCAGCGTCTGCTGGAGATGATTGCGCCTAACTATCTCGCGCCCACGCCGTCGATGGCGATCGCGGAGATTGAGCCCGACAGCAGCCGGGGCGACCTGAGCAAGGGCTTCATTGTGCCGCGCGGCACCATGATGGACAGCCTGGCGCTGAAAAAAACCGGCGTGACCTGCAGCTATACCACGGCGCACGAGGTCAACCTGCTGCCGCTGAAAATCGACAAGGTCGAACTGGGCGGCGTGCCAGCCGATTTGCCGCTGGCGCAGCTGGGGCTGAGCCAGCAGGGGATCGGCAGCGCCTTGCGGATCCGCATCGCCTGCGACGGCCCGCAAAACCTCGGGCACCTGGATTTCGACCGTCTGGAATTCTTCCTCGGCGGTCCGGATATTGAAGCGCTGAAGCTGCTGGAGCTGGTGATGGAGCACCACGCCGGGATCGTCTGTCAGACGGTCAGCCCGCAGCCGCAGCGACAGCTGCTGGCGTCGGATGCGCTGCGCCAGGAGGGCTTTGATCCTGACCAGGCGCTGCTTCCGGACGATCTGCGCAACTTTGACGGCTACCGCCTGCTGCAGGAGTACTTTGCGTTTCCGGCCCGCTTCCGCTTCATTAGCCTGAGCGGTCTGGGCAAGCTTATCCAGCGCTGTGAAGGCGAAAAAGCCTTCGACATCTTCATTCTGCTGGATAAGTCGGATGAACAGCTGGAGCGGGTGGTCGATGCCAGCCATCTGGCGCTGCACTGTACGCCGGTCATCAACCTTTTCCCAAAGGTCGCGGCGCGTCAGAAGCTGAATGAAGGCCAGCATGAATACCATCTGGTGGTCGATAACATTCGTCCGCTGGATTATGAAATTTACGCGGTCAAAAAAATCTATGGCAGCGCGGACGGTCAGCGCGATGACCAGACGTTTCGTCCATTCTGGAGCACCTGGAGCGGCGATGCGGGCAACTACGGGGCCTATTTTTCCCTGCGCCGCGAACAGCGCGTGCTGTCCGAGCACGCCCTGCGCTACGGCACCCGCACCGGCTATATCGGCTCGGAGGTGTTTGTTTCGCTGGTGGATGAACAGCACGCTCCGTGGCAGGAAAACCTGCGCTATATCTCTGCCGAGGTGCTCTGCACCAGCCGCGATCTGCCGCTGATGCTGCAGCAGGAGCTCGGGCAGTTCATTGTAGCCGACTCCATGCCGGTGAAATCCCTCACCCTGCGTAAAGGGCCGACGCCACCGCGTCCGGCGCTGGCGGAAGGGTTCAGCACCTGGCGGCTCATCAGCCAGCTGCAGATGAACTACCTCAGCCTGATGGACAGCGAAAACGAAGACGGCGCGGCCGCGCTGCGCCAGCTGTTAGGGCTGTACGCCAACCTGGCAGAAACGCCCGTTGCGCGCCAGGTGGATGGGGTACGCCACTGTGTGCTGGAGCCGGTTCACCGCCGCGTGCCTGAACCCGGCCCGGTCGTTTTCGCCCGCGGGATCGGCATTACCCTGACGGTGGATGAGCGAGCCTTTTCCGGCGCCAGCCCGTGGCTCTTTGGCAGCGTGATGGAGCGTCTCTTTGCCCGCCTGGTATCCATCAACAGCTTTACGGAATTCACCCTGAAGAGTCAGCAGCGCGGCGAGATTGGCTACTGGGCGCCGCGCATGGGTAAAAGGGCGCTGATATGAGTGACGCTGCCACTGCACCGCTGCGCGTGCATCGCCTGACCCGGCTGCCGGACGCGTTCTGGCACGGAGTCCGTGAGACGCCCTGGCGCTACGATCTGTTTCAGCTGTTAAGGCGCATTGATGCCCAGGGCGGCGAGCGCTACCCGCTGGGACGCGCGCCGCTGCCTAAATTTGAACCGCTGCGCATCGGCCAGCAGCCGTCGATGAGCTTTGCGCCGTCGACGCTGGCTCAGGTCCGCCAGCGGGAGGAGAGCGGGCTGCATGATGTATCTATCCTCAGCTTCGGCCTGTTTGGCCCGAACGGCCCGCTGCCGGTCCACATGACCGAATACGCCCGCGAGCGTATTTATCATCATCAGGACACCAGCCTCAGCGCGTTTGCCGACCTGTTCCATCATCGCCTGACGCTGCTGTTTTACCGCGCCTGGGCGGATGCGCAGCCAGCGGTCTCTCTGGATCGCGCCGATAACAGGCGCTTTGAGGGGTACCTGGCGTCGCTGATTGGCATGGGCCAGCCGGGGCAGATGAACAAAGGTAGCCTGAGCTCGCATGCGCGATTTACCCACGCCGGACACCTGACCCGGCTATTTTAAGGCGCCGGTCAAACTGGTCAGCAACGTGCCGCAGTGGATGCCGCTTTCCACGCGCGAGCAGGCGCAGCTGGGAGCAGGGCGCCGCATGCCGCGCATGGGGGAGTCCGCCTTTCTCGGCGTCGCCGTCCGCGACGTGCAGCATAAGTTTCGCATCGAGATTGGCCCGCTGAGCGCGGAGGAGTACAACCGTTTTCTGCCGGGGGAAGCGTGGGTCACCGAGCTGCGCGACTGGGTGCGTCAGTACGCCGGGGTGGAGTTTGAATGGGAAACGCGGGTAATCCTGCGTGAAGACGCGGTGCAGGGCACCACGCTCGGCAGCAATGGGCGATTAGGCTATAACACCTGGCTGGGCCTTCAGCCGCAGCCCGTCCCGCGTGGCGATCTGGTGTATCGCGCAGAGCGGTAATCCTTCCGTATACCGAATCATTGTTAATGGAAACTAACATGTCAGAAATTAGCCGTGCCGTGCTTTTCGGCAAACTGGATACGCTGTTATTTACCTCTCTGGAAAGCGCCACTGCGTTCTGCAAGCTGCGCGGTAACCCGTACGTTGAGCTGGTGCACTGGCTGCATCAGCTGATGCAGCAGCAGGATGGCGATCTGCAGCAGGTCATCCGCCACTTTGCCCTCGATGAACAGCAGCTGACCCGCGATATCGTTGCCGCGCTGGATGTCCTTCCGCGTGGCGCCAGTTCCGTTTCCGATCTCTCCGAGCATATCGACAGCGCCGTGGAGCGCGCCTGGGTGTTTGGATCGCTGAAGTTTGGCGTCAGCCGTATTCGCGGCGGCCATTTGCTGATCGGCCTGCTCAAAACCTGGAACCTGGCTAACGTGCTGAAAAGCATCTCGGCGCAGTTCACCCGCCTTAACGTCGAGGTGCTTATTGAGCAGTTCGACGCTATCTGCGCCAACAGCAAAGAGACGCAGCAGGCCGCTGCCGCCGCAGACGCACCGGCGGGTGCGGTACCGGCGGCGCAGGGGACGCTGGCCCAGTACGGTCAGGACCTGACCGCCCGCGCCCGCGAAGGGAAGATTGACCCGGTTGTCGGGCGCGACGAGGAGATCCGCCAGATGGTGGATATCCTGATGCGTCGCCGCCAGAACAACCCGCTCCTGACCGGGGAAGCCGGGGTCGGGAAAACGGCGGTGGTGGAAGGGCTGGCGCTGCGTATCGCCGACGGCGACGTGCCGGAGCCGCTGCAAAATATTCAGCTGTGGCTGCTGGATATCGGCATGCTGCAGGCAGGCGCAGGCATGAAAGGCGAGTTCGAGGCCCGTCTGCAGGCGCTCATTAACGAAGTCCAGTCCAGCGCCACGCCGATCATTCTGTTTATCGATGAGATCCACACCCTGATTGGCGCAGGCGGCCAGCAGGGAACCGGCGATGCGGCGAACCTGCTGAAGCCCGCCCTGGCGCGCGGTCAACTGCGCACCATCGGCGCCACCACCTGGGCGGAATACAAAAAATACATCGAGAAAGACCCGGCGCTGACCCGCCGTTTCCAGACGGTGCAGGTTCACGAGCCGGACGAAGCGAAAGCCATTCTGATGCTGCGCAGCACCGTGTCACCGCTGGAGACGCACCACCAGGTGCTGCTGCTCGACGAAGCGGTCAGCGCGGCGGTGAAGCTGTCCCATCGCTACATCCCGGCGCGCCAGCTGCCAGACAAAGCCGTAGCCCTGCTCGACACCGCCTGCGCCCGCGTCGCGGTCAGCCAGAGCGCGCCGCCGGCGCAGCTGGAAGACTGCCTGCGCCACCTTGCCGCGCTGGATGTGGAAATTGAGATTGCGGAGCGCGAGGCGCGCGTGGGGGCCGGTGATGCCGATCGCGTGACCGCTTTACTCGCCGATCGCGACGCGTATGAAGCAAAACGCGAAGCCCTGTCCCGGCGCTGGGAAGAAGAGCGCAGCCTGGTGAAGGAGATCATTCGCCTGCGCGCGGCGCTGTTCGCGGCGGGTGAGGAAGATAGCGCTGAGCTGCGCGGCCAGCTGGCGGAACAGCAGCAGGCGCTGAACGCCCTGCAGGGCGATGAACCGCTGCTGTTTGCGGCGGTGGATGAAAACGTGGTTGCCGCGGTGGTCTCTGACTGGACCGGGATCCCGCTGGGCCGGATGGTGAAAAACGAGATCGACGCGGTGCTCAACCTCGCCGACACGCTAAACCAGCGCGTTATCGGCCAGCGTCATGGTCTGGATCTCATTGCCCGCCGCGTGAAAACCTCGCGGGCGAAGCTGGACGATCCGAACAAACCGGTGGGCGTCTTTATGCTGTGCGGCCCGTCCGGCGTCGGTAAAACTGAAACCGCGCTGGCGCTCGCCGAATCCCTCTACGGCGGCGAGCAGAACGTTATCACCATCAACATGAGCGAGTTCCAGGAAGCGCACACCGTTTCCACCTTAAAAGGTGCGCCTCCGGGTTACGTAGGGTATGGTGAAGGCGGGGTGTTGACCGAGGCCGTCCGCCGCCGTCCGTACAGCGTGGTGCTGCTGGACGAAATTGAAAAAGCGCACCCGGACGTCCACGAGATCTTCTTCCAGGTCTTTGATAAAGGCTGGATGGAAGACGGCGAGGGGCGCCACATCGATTTCCGTAACACCATCATTATTCTGACCTCCAACGTTGGCACCGACCTGATTAGCGCCATGTGCGCCGATCCGGAGCTGATGCCGGAGCCGGACGCGTTAAGCGGCGCCCTGCGCCAGCCGCTGCTGGAGGTCTTCCCACCGGCGCTACTGGGCCGCCTTCTGGTGGTGCCGTACTACCCGCTCAGCGACGAGATGCTGGGGCAGATTGTTCGCCTGCAGCTCAAGCGCATTCAGCGTCGTCTGGAAGAGAATCACAGCATTATTTCTGAGTTTGACGACAGCGTGGTGGAACAGATTGTTCAGCGCTGTACCGAGGTGGAGTCCGGCGGCCGCATGGTGGATGCTATTCTGACCAACACCTTGCTGCCTCAGATGAGCCAGATCTTACTTACCGCCAGCCGCAGCGACGAGCAGTACCGACGTCTGCACGTCACCTGCGAGCAGGGCGAGTTTCACTGTCAGTTTGCCGCGTAATAATCATCAAGAGAACTGTAAAAGATGACGGATAATGATAACAATCGGACTGTCCCAAACGCGCTCCCGGTCGGGTACCGCTTCAACGAGTTTGAAATCAAAGAGGTGATCGGCGGCGGCGGTTTTGGCATCGTCTATCGCGCGTGGGATCACCAGCTCGAACGCACTATCGCTATCAAAGAATTTATGCCTTCCTCGCTCGCCGTGCGCGGCGACGACATGACCCTGGTGCTGCGAAGCGAGCGTTTTGGCAAAGCGTTTTCAGCGGGCCTGAACAGCTTTATTCAGGAGGCGCGTCTGCTGGCGCGCTTTAACCACCCGAACCTGCTGCACGTTCTGCGTTTCTGGGTGCAAAACGACACGGCCTACATGGGGACGCTGTTTTACAGCGGCACCACGCTTTCGCGCCTGCGCGAAGAAAAGCCGGAGCTGATTAACGAGGCCTGGATCCGCCGCACGCTGCCGATGCTCTTTGGTGCGATCAAGACCATCCACAACGAAGGCTACCTGCACCGCGACATCTCGCTGGATAACATTCAGATCCAGGATAACGGCCTGCCGGTGCTGCTTGATTTCGGCTCCGCGCGCCGCACCATCGGTAACCTCTCCGACGAAACGGAAACCATGCTGCGCCCGGGCTTTGCGCCGATCGAGCAGTACACCGACGACAACGAAAGCGAGCAGGGCCCGTGGACGGATATTTATGCCCTCGGCGCGGTGCTGCGTACTCTTATTGTGGGTTCTCCGCCGCCGGTCAGCGTGGTGCGCTCTATTCAGGATACCTGCAAACCGCTGGTGGAAATCATGCCGCAGGGCTATTCCATTCCGCTGCTGCAGGCCATCGACCGCGCGCTGGCGCTGCACATGGAGGACCGTCCGCAGTCAATCGACGAGTTCGCCGCGCTGATAGAGATGCCGGTCGCAGGTATCAACGACGTGCTGACGGCGAAAAAGCCCGGCACGATGCTGGTTCCGGTCGAAGACGAAAAACCGGCTTCGCTGCTCGACTGGCGCCGCTACAAGATCCCGGGCATGGTTGCCGCAGGCGTGCTGGTGGGTATCGTCGCCGGGGCGATGCTGTTCAGCGGCGGTAACGATGCTCCCGAGCAGGCTGCACAGGCGCCGGCAGAGACGCGTCCGACTGAGACCGCCGCAAACGCGCCGGACGTGAAGCCGGAAACGGCGAAGGTTAACGAGCAGGCGACTGCCCAGCAGACTCCGCCGCCTGTCGAGAGCCCTGTTGCGCTGGTCTATATCCGCATCCTCGACGGCGAAACGCTGAAAGTGAACGGCGAGCCAAAAGCGCTGCGTCCGGCGACCAACGGCTATGCATCGCTCAAGCTGCCGGCCGGTGAGGTGAAGATTGAACTGCAGGGCAATGGAAGAACGCGTGGCCAGACGCTGGATATTACCAAGCCGGGCACCTGGCTGGTGAATCCGTAAATAGATAAACAGGAGATTTTATGGAAGTGTACGATCTTCGAAACCAAAGGCTTCATCCAAAGGAATTTGAAAAGATTGTCTCTCCTGTTTATGCCCGGAGCGATGTAGGACGCGAGTTTGTTGTGGTACGCGGGGTGTCAAATCCTTTCCACAGCATAGAGGGTTTGACGTTACGACATCGCTACGAATTTAATCCTAACGCGGTTTTTGATCCGCTGTATGCACAAAATCTTAATAAGATCGAGCGCTTAATTGACACGGGTGCAGTAGTGTTAATTGACCGGCGGCAACGGACAAAGGCGACTTATCCTTTTTTCATATCAGAATCAGGAGAGTTATTTTGTGTTGATGAAACGCGTTATAACTCTGCTTATATAAATTATGTCCTTGAGCGTTATCGTAATAATGTTGCTCTGTTCGGCAAACCCGCGCCAACGAGAGATACATTTGTTCCTGTAACGGCTCACTATGGTCCGGGATACTGGAAAACGGTAGACAATGATTATCATGGCACGAAAAATGTTCTGGTAATGGTGATAAACCGTTTAACAAGCATGGGGGATGAGGGGCGAGTTTTTGGATCGGACGGTAAAGATTATATGAATACCTCACGTGACAAAATTCAACAATGGACCCCTTTACCCGCAGAGTTGGATAGCACTTCGCGGGCATTACTCTCTGAACAGTCTGTCATCAGACGTTATGGAGAAAAGCGCTCTATTTACCAAAAGTATCAGGAAGGGGATGATGCCTGGGCTATTGGCGGTAAATCATGGCATTGGATCCCAGGAGTAAGAGAAGAAGATTATGAGTTTAAAAAGTAAGTTATGGTATTTCTGGGGATGTATGGATGTTCTGGCGGTCTTACTTTACTGCATTAATGCACTGCGGCAGGATAGAGTTCCATTTATTTCAGATATTATGGCTTTTAACAGCCTGACAAACGATGTCTCAGGCGGCGGACTGGTAACGCTCTTTTTCATTTTAGATCTGATTCTTTTACTATCGCTTATTGCATCAGCCTGGTTTTTCTTTAAAAGAAAGACCTACGCAATTAAATTTGCACTGTTTCAGGAAGTTTTCCGTCTCATCTCGTTCAGATTTTCAGTGCCACTATTCCCTGTATTAGTAAGCATGTTTGGTGTTTCGAATGTTTGGCTAAATTTGGGGTTGTTTGTGTTGTCGGAATTTTTAAAGATCTATTCGCTGATTTATTTTAATAAAAAACAGCCTGCATAAATTAAATGCCTGGGTTTGAAGAGTATTCAGCACGGCAGGTTTGTTACAGAAATCCTTTGTATCGCATAAGCCATATGGATTAACGATTATGCTCAACCGAATTACCGTTCAGCTCCCGGTGGAGGGGCTTCTGTTCTGGAAACTGACGGGCCGCGAGGCGATGTCCGAGTCGTTCGCGCTGACGCTGACCGTGCTCGGCACGGATGCGCGCATCGACCGCAGCAAACTGCTGGGCCAGCCGGTCACGGTGACCATCCCGATGCAGAGCCTGCTGACGTCCCGCTATGTTAACGGCAAAATTACCCGCGTGGCGGTCAGCGCCGTTGAGCTGACGGGCACCCGCTATGCGGTGTACCAGCTGACGGTGGAGCCGGACCTGTGGCCGATGAAGCGCGACCGTAACCTGCGTATCTTCCAGGGACAGACGGTGCCGCAGATTGTGAAAACCCTGCTGGCTGAGCATCAGGTCAACGTTGAGGACAAACTCACCGGCAGCTACCGGGTGTGGGACTACTGCGTGCAGTATCAGGAGTCGAGCCTGGACTTCATCAGCCGCCTGATGGAGCTGGAGGGGATTGCCTATCACTTCCGCCACGAGGCGGACAAGCACACCCTGGTACTCACCGACGCCGCGACGCAGCATCAGCCGTTCAGCGGCTATGAGGTCATTCCTTACCACCAGACGCCGTCAGGAGGCAGTACGGACGAAGAGGGCATCAGCCAGTGGGCGCTGGAGGACAGCGTGACGCCGGGGATTTACAGCCTCGACGACTATGACTTCCGCAAGCCGAACGCGTGGCTGTTCCAGGCCCAGCAGAACCCGGCGTCGCCGAAGCCGGGCAGCATTGACGTGTACGACTGGCCGGGCCGCTTTGTGGACAAAGGGCACGGGGAGTTCTATGCCCGCATCCGTCAGGAGCGCTGGCAGGTTGAACATCAGCAGATTCAGGCCACCGCGACGGCGGCAGGGATTGCGCCCGGGCACACCTTCACGTTAACCAACGCGCCGTTCTTCAGCGACAACGGGGAGTATCTGGTGACGGCGGCGGGTTACCACTTCGAAGAGAACCGCTACGCCAGCGGCGAGGGGGAAACCCTTCACCGCACCGATTTTACGGTCATCCCGTCGGCGGTGGTGTACCGCCCGGCGCAGTCCACGGCGTGGCCGCGCACCTACGGCCCGCAGACGGCGAAGGTGGTGGGCCCGAACGGCGAGAGTATCTGGACGGACAAATACGGTCGCGTGAAGGTCAAGTTCCACTGGGACCGCCTGGCGAAGGGCGATGACACCAGCTCCTGCTGGGTGCGCGTGTCGAGCGCGTGGGCGGGCCAGGGCTACGGCGGGGTGCAGATCCCGCGCGTCGGCGATGAGGTGGTGGTGGACTTTATCAACGGCGACCCGGACCGTCCGATTATCACCGGTCGCGTGTATAACGACGCGAGCATGCCGCCGTGGGCGCTGCCGGCTGCGGCGACGCAGATGGGCTTTATGAGCCGCACAAAAGACGGTTCCGTCGACAACGCCAACGCCCTGCGCTTTGAGGATAAAGCGGGCGCAGAGCAGGTGTGGATCCAGGCCGAGCGCAATCTTGATATTAACGTCAAAAACGACGAAACACATTCTACTGAAAAAAATCGAACCCAGTTTGTTGGCGAAGATGAAACCTTACGGGTAGCGAAAAATCAGAAATCAGGGATTAAAGGTGATGTGGTATGCCTGACGGGGAACAGTCGAAACGATAAAGTCGTTAATAATTTTATACTTTCCGCAGGAAATACGCTGAGACTGGAATGTGGTGAAAGCGCCATCGAGCTATCAAAAGACGGCAGCGTCCATATCATTGGTAATAACTTTAACTTTACTGCGAAACAGAATGCGCAAATTAATACGCTTTCCGGCGAATTACACTTGAACCCTGATGATGGACAAAATGTCATCGATCCGCCTGGCGCATCCCTTCAGGGTGAAATCCAGCAGGAAGTGGATAGTTTTTTTGTTATTAATGGCAATAAGTAAGAGTAACCCGAATGGCTGAATATATTCTTCAGGAAGCATCCCTTGCCTTACCCGATGTATTTAAAGACAGAACCATGAATTTATTTACCCTGAGTGATAACGGAGCCAGCGAGTTTACTTTTGTTGTTTCTCGTGCGAGTGCTAAAAACGAAGACAAAGTCCATGATGCGGCAACACGGCTGGTACGTGAGCTGGAAATTACGGTGCCCGACTTTCGTCTCGAATCCTCTCAGATGACCTCTGTTGATGGTCTCCCGGCGGTTGAGCTTTTTTATCAATTCAAAAATGATAATGCGATCATTTTCCAGAGGCAGACCGTTATTTTGCTCGGTGACCATCCTGGCGGCCAAAAGATGGTGTGTTATATCGGTACTTGCTCGGGCGAGTTTAGCGATTATTATCATAGTCAATATCAGGAAATTATCCGCAGTATTAAGTTCCACAAACCGGCTCAGACTGAAACTAAAGAAATGCTTGCTGCCGACAGCCAGGGGCCATTTTTTGCGCTTGATAGTGAGAGTAAGGTATTGAGTGTCTTTGAAAACATTCAGGAACTGTATGGACACCTTTCGCTTCAGCGGGCGAAAGAGGGGCAATATTTGCTTTTTGAAAAGCAGGGTAAACCACTCAGTATTGCACCCGTTCCGGACAGCCAACCTCTTCGTTACGCGCTCTGGACGGCTTCCTCAGACAAATCACATCACTTGCTTTCACAGCTTTCCGTATGCCGCCAGGTCTCTGGTTCTGACCAACTTAATACACCCGATCGGATACGTGGGTATCTGATGGCACAGCGAGCCGAATAGCCATGTCCGAATGTCAGGCTGCTCGCGTAGATGATGAGATTGCACATACAGCCTCAAAAGGCCTGGATGATTGCAGGATTGGTGGGCGGAGCCATTCTGGGGGCAGCTGCCGTAGTCGTCACCGGAGGGACCGCGCTGGTTGCTGTTTCCGCCGTTGCGGCTGGGGCGTGTGCTGCGGGTGGCTTGGGTGAGCTCCTCGGCAGTATGTCATGGGCTCCACGCCATACTACCGGTACGCTAAAAGAAGGTTCACCCAATGTCTTTATCAACAGCCGAAAGGCTATCCGCGCTCATCTGTCAGCCGGAGAGTGTGATGAACACAGCGGTAGCCTGCAACGGGTTGCGGAAGGTTCGATAAAAGTTTACATCAACAACTTTCCCGCCTCTCGCACGGGCGATAAGTTGACATGCAGCGCTGAGATTAGCCAGGGATCGCGTAATGTTATCATCGGCGGAAGCAAGGTCCAGACCGATGAAATAAGTCCTGAAATCCCGGAATGGGTGAACTGGACGATGCTCGCCGTTGGTGCCGGAGCCATGGCGGTGCTGGCCAGTCCGGCAATCGCACTTCTGAGTACCCTCGGTGCGATGGGCGGTGGGACAGTCGGTAGTTTTGCGGGGGGAATGCTGTTTGGCGAAGGTAGCGACGGTCAGAAATGGGGGATGCTGATCGGCTCGGTTATCGGCGGCGGGACTGGCATGAAGGGCGGGGCGAGGTTTGATGCGTGGCGGGCTGGTAAGCCTGTTCTCGAACCGGTTAAGCCAAATATCTCGGCCCGAAGAGCTGAACTTAATGAAAAATTTGGACGCACGGGTGATCTCAATAGGGATATTACAGCAAGAGGAAATAAAGAACTGGCAAGAAACTGGCTCGAATCTAAGGGGTTCACACCACAACAGATTCGTGACTTTGATAATGGTATTGATTATACAAACAGAGTGAGTGTTGAAACGATAAATAGAAATAAAACACTCTATCAAAACCAGGTGCCAGGTGGTCGACAGGGAAACTGGTATGCTCTTCGAGAAGATGTTAAACCAACAGAGTTGGGCATCAATCCAAAAGGTACCATTTATGGCACTGATCAAGTTGTTGATAAAGTAGCAAAACCTTATGTTTCACAGCAAAAAGTCGAGATGTTACGTAGTACTTCTTTACCCGCGCTTGATACTTGGTCAGTGAAAGATGTACCCTATCAGACAAAAGGTGGGGCAATACAAATGCTTTCAAGCGAAAAGGATATATTTAAGGTGACTCATGAGTAAAGAAAATTACACCGCGCTGGATTATATCGATGATGCTATTGATGCAATAAATCATCGATTAGAAAAAAATCCTACATTTTCTTTATATGTTATGGCGAAGAATCAGTTGGATTATATTAAATCTATTCTAACTGGTGCTGAAAAAGATAAAAGTAAATTGCACACATTGAATCTTGGAGTGCTTGCATCCAAAGAGTTTGATACCACCGATGCAGAACTTGCTCAGCATTTGTCTAATGCTAATTA
This sequence comes from Enterobacter sp. UCD-UG_FMILLET, assembly GCF_000762975.1. NCBI lineage: Bacteria > Pseudomonadati > Pseudomonadota > Gammaproteobacteria > Enterobacterales > Enterobacteriaceae > Enterobacter > Enterobacter sp. UCD-UG_FMILLET. Next base: position 23,493 of record NZ_JRJC01000036.1, on the reverse strand, counting down.
TATTGCTTCGCAGATGGGGCAAGGATTAAAGATCATTCTTCCGCATGAGCAAGACGTAGAGTACCTGAAAAGGCAAAAAAGATATCGCAAGTGATAAGTAATTTTTGATGAAAGGTTTAAATGTGATTATGCTGATGTCTAAAGATTTTTTTTACTCTGACTATAATAAATACTTGCTATCAATCTCCATATGCAAAGTAATTAAGCAGTTTGATTTCTCGGGGAAATAAGAGGAAGTGATGCATTATAACATCCATGTTAAGTTTCTCTGGATTAATCCGTTTTTAAAGAATGCATGATGGAAGATCTTCACAGCAAAGACTCAGTAATCAATCATTACGCCGATCGTTATCATATCTGCATGCCAATTAATTTCCGTAGAGGAATAAGAAGCAATAGTATAGATGCGTCGAATTCATCTCTCCCATGGGATGTAACATTGCCTTTAGTCACAACTGAAGATGTTTCACGTGATAAAGCGCTTGGGGCGCTGGTGGGTTTGGCTGTTGGGGATGCAGTCGGCACTACTCTTGAGTTTAAGAAAAGAGACAGTGAACATGTAGTGGATATGATTGGCGGTGGGCCTTTTCAATTAAAACCTGGGGAATGGACAGATGATACGTCCATGGCATTATGTCTGGCGGAAACTTATCTTTCAGAAAACAGAATGCATACCGATGTACTTAGACAATATCTCCTGAAATGGTACCTAAATGGGGATAATAGCAGTAATGGTCGTTGTTTTGACATAGGGAACACGACACGATTTGCGCTTGAACAGTATATGCGCGTTGGGCCTTCCTGGTATGGTAATACAGAAAAGCACACGGCTGGTAATGCTGGTGTTATTCGTCAAGCCCCGGTATCTATCTTTCGTCGAAAATCGTTGCGTGCGATTTACTTCGAATCCCAGGCTCAGAGTCGAGCAACTCATGGTGCAGTAGAGTCAATTAATGCATGTCAATTTCTCGGATTAGTATTGCACTATTTAATTAATGGTTATCAAAAAGAACAAGCTTTTTCGCCTCATGTTTTCCCATTATGCGCGCGTGTAATGATCATTAACGCGGGTGAGTATAAGCAAAAAACTCGCGATGAGATTCGTTCAAGTGGTTATGTTATCGATACGCTTGAGGCCGCGATGTGGTCGGTATGGAATACGGATAATTTCCGCGATGCAATTCTGCTGGCCGCCAATCTTGCCGATGACGCTGACAGCGTTGCGGCGGCGGCGGGGCAAATAGCTGGAGCATTATATGGTTATTCCGGTATTCCCCAAGAGTGGAAAAATAAACTCGTGCAACACGAACGTATCGCCACAATGGCAGGTGAGTTATTCGATAGAGCACCTGAGGACAATTTTTTATAATTGTATGATTCCTATTGCACGGCTATTGTAGCGTGCCATTCTTAATGATAATCACTCATTGATAAAAGGTGGTTTTTAATTTGTCCTCTTGCCTCTCTTATTTTCTTAAATAAAAGGCGGTGATTAATATTGTAAAGTGGAAGTGGTAGGATATAATAAACGTATTCTCATCTAATAATTTAACTCAATATAATGAATGAAATAACAGTCTTGGATTATGTTGAAAAAGCATTAACTTTAGCAAAGAAGAGATGTGCTGAGGTCAAAAATCTCAATCCTAATTCCTCGCTTTTACAAATGTACGACTCTATTGTGCAACAATTGTTATTTCTACGGGATTTAATCGAAGGCAAGGAAAAGGATAAGGCGAAATTATGGAAGATGACGTTCGGTATGTATGCAGCGAAGGAGTTTGATAATTCGGATGAGTTGTTTTTTGAAAGGTTGTCGGATGCCTGGTTTATTGTTGATCAAATCCGCCGAGGATTAAAGGTTAGACTCCCGCATGAGGTTGATGCCAATTACAGAATAAAACAACAAAATCTTAAAATGAAATACCCTGATGAATTTTAGCGTTCATATTAAATATATTTTATTATGAGTGAATGGTGATTGATTTACATGCTAATTTGAATGTGTTGTTAAAATATGTAGATAGATATCGTAAGTACTTACCTGTTAGCAATCTTTCAGGTCAGCAGAAAATGCAGTATAAATATAATGACAAACTATTAGAATCATCTTTTGATTGCGATACACAAAAAATAATGGGACTTAACACCATTATGTAACATCTCACTAGCAGAATTGCGAGATCGTGCTGTTAGTGCGCTTATTGGGTTTGGTTTGGCAAAACAGTCTGATGCGAATAGGTTAGATGGATGCCGAAAATGATATGATATATAAATGTGGAATGTTAAGATGCATTGGTTTTTCTTTCTTCTCTTTCTGGTTTGGGCACTAGCGCTTATCTGGAATGGAAAAGATTTGTTCAACAAAAAACAATGGTTCCTTGCTGGGTTGATGTTCGTTCTGGTGCTAGTGGCTACGGTTGTTATTGGTTTTATGTTGAAATGGTTCGCTCAGTCAATGTCATTATTCTCCGTCGCAACGGCGAAACACTATTCGATTATCTTTTCCATGTCTTTCCTGTGCGTATGGGGTTTAAAGATTACCGTTGTGCTGCTCTGCACGATCTTTTCCGGGATTACAGGAGGGCACAAAAAATACAATGCTGAAAATTATGAAGCAATATCGTCTATAACACGCGTCGTTACGCCTGGCTTACTTATCGTTGCTAAAAGCGTCGTTTCCCTGGGTAGCGTCCTTATGTTTTCAGGTTTATGGCTTAAATAAGCACGATTTAAAAAATATCTCAATGAACACCGAGATTAGCCCATAGTGGAATAAAGATTATGCTCAACCGAATTACCGTTCAGCTCCCGGTGGAGGGGCTTCTGTTCTGGAAACTGACGGGCCGCGAGGCGATGTCCGAGTCGTTCGCGCTGACGCTGACCGTGCTCGGCACGGACGCGCGCATCGACCGCAGCAAGCTGCTGGGCCAGCCGGTCACGGTGACCATCCCGACGCAGAGCCTGCTGACGTCCCGCTATGTTAACGGCAAGATTACCCGCGTGGCGGTCAGCGCCGTTGAGCTGACGGGCACCCGCTATGCGGTGTACCAGCTGACGGTGGAGCCGGACCTGTGGCCGATGAAGCGCGACCGTAACCTGCGCATCTTCCAGGGGCAGACGGTGCCGCAGATTGTGAAAACCCTGCTGGCTGAGCATCAGGTCAACGTTGAGGATAAACTCACCGGCAGCTACCGGGTGTGGGACTACTGCGTGCAGTATCAGGAGTCGAGCCTGGACTTCATCAGCCGCCTGATGGAGCTGGAGGGGATTGCCTATCACTTCCGCCATGAGGCGGACAAGCACACCCTGGTGCTGACCGACGCCGCCACGCAGCATCAGCCGTTCAGCGGCTATGAGGTCATTCCTTACCACCAGACGCCGTCAGGCGGCAGTACGGATGAGGAGGGCATCAGCCAGTGGGCGCTGGAGGACAGCGTGACGCCGGGGATTTACAGCCTCGACGACTATGACTTCCGCAAGCCGAACGCGTGGCTGTTCCAGGCCCAGCAGAACCCGGCGTCGCCGAAGCCGGGCAGCATCGACGTGTACGACTGGCCGGGTCGCTTTGTGGACAAAGGGCACGGGGAGTTTTATGCCCGTATCCGTCAGGAGCGCTGGCAGGTTGAACATCAGCAGATTCAGGCCACCGCCACGGCGGCGGGGATTGTGCCGGGCCACACCTTCACCTTAACCAACGCACCGTTCTTCAGCGACAACGGGGAGTATCTGGTGACGGCGGCGGGTTACCACTTCGAAGAGAACCGCTACGCCAGCGGCGAGGGTGAAACCCTTCACCGCACCGATTTTACGGTCATCCCCTCGGCGGTGGTGTACCGTCCGGCGCAGTCCACGGCGTGGCCGCGCACCTACGGCCCGCAGACGGCGAAGGTAGTGGGCCCGAACGGCGAGAGTATCTGGACGGACAAATACGGCCGGGTGAAGGTGAAGTTCCACTGGGACCGTCTGGCGAAGGGCGATGACACCAGCTCCTGCTGGGTGCGCGTGTCGAGCGCGTGGGCGGGCCAGGGCTACGGCGGAGTGCAGATCCCGCGCGTCGGCGATGAGGTGGTGGTGGACTTTATCAACGGCGACCCGGACCGTCCGATCATTACCGGTCGCGTGTACAACGACGCGAGCATGCCGCCGTGGGCGCTGCCGGCTGCGGCGACGCAGATGGGCTTTATGAGCCGCACGAAAGACGGTTCCGTCGACAATGCCAACGCCCTGCGGTTTGAGGATAAAGCGGGCGCAGAGCAGGTGTGGATCCAGGCCGAGCGCAACATGGACACCAGCGTTAAAAACGATGAAACGCACAGCGTCGGCGGGGCGCGCAGCCATTACGTGAAGAAAAATGAACTCCATCGCGTGGAAGCGAACCAGACTCAGGCCGTGAAGGGTGGCACCGAGATCCTGACGGGTAAAGGCAAGCTGGATGCGGCGGTGGAACAGTACGTCATTGCTTCCGGGACGAAGCTGCGGCTGGTCTCCGGCGAGAGCGCCATTGAGCTGAATGCTAACGGCAAGATTAACCTGATCGGCAAAGAGTTTAACTTCTTCGTGGAAGGGGATGGTTATATCACCACGGGCGGTAAGCTGCATCTGAATACCTCTGGTACAAAACCGGGCACCACGGCGCCGGGTTCCGGACATAAAGGGGATATTGATGCGGCGGTGCAGGCGAAATTTACGGCCAAAGATGAGTAAAGCAGGTGCGGTGCTTATCGCGTTACTAACGACGGGAATGGCTGGAGGAGATGCGCAGAAAAAGGATCTTTGGATGTTCATTTCCGGGATGAGTGCATCGCTTAAGACGTTATCCGTTACAACCCTTAGTAATGCGCCGTTATCGTTTAAAATGACCAGGCAAAATGAATATATCAATTTCTACAATGCCGACGATATCAAACTCGCTGATGGAACGAACATAACCGCAATTGGGTTACGTTTAAGCAATGATAACGATGGCATGGCGCCTTTACTGAATTTTTCATCCTCCTCAGGTCAATGCATAACGCTTGATACCGTTAAAAAGCGCTATCCGCAGCTGAGGTTAACTGATTATCCGCGCGGCCATTCGGAGAACGAAGTGACCAGCTATACAGCGCCAAAAGATATGAATGGACAAAAGGTGAGCTTCAGTTTCACCGTGAAAAATCCTGACTGTCTGGGCTCAGTCGTCATAAGCGCCGAATAAGAAACGCTGCTCCCATGTCCTGGCGGTGTTTCCAGTGGTGAGAAGCGCAATAAATATTCATTGAATGACAACTAATGTGAAAAAACACACTCCGACATTTCTTTGTTCTGCCCTGATGTTTATCTGTCTGAGCAGCAATGTGGTTTTGGCAGAAGCTATGTCGCCCGTTCTGACAAAACAGGATTTTTCCGTCAAGGTTAAAGGCCAGCCTGTCGCATTAGGCGACAGATGGACTCCTGATATTGCCCGTAAAATTGACGTGCCGCTTGAAGGCCATTTTGTCGGTGAGGTTCCTTTTGACGGAACCCAATATAAGTTCTTCCAGCATCAAAAGGCTGGTTTAGCAATATTCACTTCCAACCTCTGGTGGGATAAAGCGGAAAGAAGCGTTGATGATTATATCGTCTCCCAGATTACGCTGACTGCCTCAGATATTTTTACGCCGCGTGGAGTTCATGTGGGTTCAACAATCAGAGCACTGAACAATGCATACGGCGATGGCCAGGTTGAAAATGATTCCGGGGAGCTGTGGGTTTCCTATGAATTGGGTAAGAAATTACTCTCTTTTGAGGTTAAAGACAGTAAGGTTGTAAAAATAACAATGAATTATGACAATGGTTCTTCAGAGTGATTTATGACCAAAAAATATCTGGCAGTCGTATTGTTCACCGCTTTATGGACAGGCGTCTTTGAAACGTCATCGGCGCTTGTATTATCGCAATACAATAAGCTCGATACGGTTAGCCGCATCGTTAACGACAGCGAAGTGACAGATAATCTCAGGGTGTTGCTGGGAAATCATTACCAGACCTTTATTGATAACTTTGATGTCTTTGGTGAACCGCATACCACCACAGGTGGCGGATTGTTTGTTGAAGGCTGGCTAAAGGATCTCTACCAGGAGAATGCGTCCGCGCTGGTCATCAATCCTGACGGCAAAATCTTTGCGGCCTGGGTGGTTCCGGAGTCGGACGTTATTCATTACCAGTCTTCTGATAATAGCCCGGTTATAAATGCCGATATTCAGCAGTGGGCCGCCAGATTCAATGCGATGCATTTTGCAACGAACAGCCAGTCAGGCCTCGCGTTTGACGGGGAGTGGGCTGGAGAATTCGGGAGCGACTCGACGTTAACCCTGCGGTTAGCTGAATCAGGCAACCGTATCACCGGGTCTTATTGCTATATCTCCCAGAGAGGAAACCGCATAGATTGCCCGGAAGATGATGAGCGTAATCTTACCGGTACGATCGATGGCAATCGTGCCAATATTGAATTCAACTCATCGTTTGGCGGCACAGGCGGACGTGCTGTTCTGGAAATAAAGGGGGATGAAATGGAATGGCGTTTAGCCACTCCTCCTCAAAATGGAAATTACTATGCTCCGCTGCGTTATACGTTACATAAAGCCGCTTCGGTTCATAACGCTGAAACCAGAAAGCTCGACACCGAAAAGTTCGCTATTTCTCTTATTAACAGGTGCGGCCATTTCGATAGCGAATGTGACCAGATGGTTTATCTCGGCGTGCGCAAAAGTGATAACAGTACGATCTCCTTAAAGGGAAAAACGTTGCACGACTCTGCAGGTAAAATAATCGGCTCAACGTACAAGAATGGCGATATCGCTTACACCGTGACGTATGCACCCGCGAAATTGGTTGTCAGCAAAGGCAGCCAGGTTTTAGTCGAACAGTCAGGTCAATGGCGTAAATAATAAAACAGCCAGCCAAAGGGCCAGCATGGATTGGCCTTTTTGTTTCTCACAATATTAATCATCCCGAGTTCACTTATGAAATACACCCTCCAGGAAGGTTCGTTTTCCCTTTTTCCTGCTGCCTGGCAGGATAACAGCATGAATATTATTCGCGATGACGAAAGCGGGCTGTCCGTGGTGGTCAGTCGCGGCGTTATCCCCGATGGCAGCGACTATGAACAAGAGTTCCACCGCCAGTGGGATGTGCTGCGTCCGCAGATGGGCGAAATTGCCCAGAGCGAATTCCGGAACGTAAAAGCCGGGCCTGACGGAAAAATTAACGGGCTGGAAGTTGAGACCACCTTTGACCGTAACGGGCAGCGCCTGTGGCAAAAACAGCTGGCCGTGCAGACGCCGGGCAAACCGGTATTGATGATTTTTACCCTCTCGGCACTCAGGGCGTTCACCGAAGAGGACGAGGTGCGCTGGAGCGCGCTTAAGCAGAGTCTGACGCTAAACGACAACCGGAATGTGTAAGGCATGAGCGATAACAACGCGGCCCGTAAGGGCGACGAGATTATTCACTCCAGCATTTTTGCTGACATCACCAGCATTGTGGCGGAAGGTGCCGCCTATGCGGTGATCGGCGCGGCGGTAGGCGCAGCAGCAACCGTAGCGGCGCCATTGCTGGGGGCCGGGGCAGCAGCTGCAGGCGTGGCAGCAATTGGATCCAGCTGTCTGTTAAGCGGGATTATCGGTGGCGTGCTGGCGAACGTGGCGGGGATCACCGACGATATCAGCAACGCCGCTGAGGGGTTAGGCAATGCGCTTTTCCCGCCGTCGCCTGCGGGTAAAATCACTACTGGTTCCAGCAACGTTCTCACCAACGCAATCCCCGCCGCGCGGGCGGCAGGCACGCTGACGCCCGCCGATACGCCGTCCCCTGAGCCGCAGTCGCCGGGCAGCTTTGCCGATTACGCGGGCATGCTGCTTTCCGCCGCCGGACAGTTTGGCAGCGAAATGTGGCAGCCGAGCGTGGCCTCTGCCGCCGCGGGAACCTCACCGCTGGAAGAAGACAAGGTGGCGTGCGAAAAGCACTCCGGGCCGCAGTATCTGGCGGAAGGCTCTAAAAGTGTCTTTATCAACGGGCAGCCCGCGGTGCGCGCGAAAGATCGCACCACCTGCGAAGGCACCGTTTCCGACGACGTCTCCCCGAACGTGATCATCGGCGGGGACACGCTCACGGTCCGCGATATCAAAAGCGGTAAAACGCCGGGTCTGGCGCTGGGGATGATTGCGCTCTCCCTGCTGCGAGGGCGTCCGGGTAAGATCCTGAAAAACATGCCTTGTGCGCTGGCGGCGGCCGGCGGCGGGATGCTGGCCGATATGGCGGTGAATGCCGTGTTTGGCTCCTCGCACCCGGTTCACGCCGCCACCGGCGTGAAGGTGCTGAATGACGACGACGAGCTCGATTTCTCGCTGCCGGGGCGCTTCCCGCTTCGCTGGCAGCGCAGCTACAACAGCCTGACCACCCGCGAAGGGCTGTTCGGCCTGGGCTGGGCAACGATCTTTGACAGCTATCTCACGCTGGAAGATAACAATGCGACCTGGTTCGATGAAACCGGGCGCGAGCTGAGCTTTGAACTGCCGCCTGTCGACCGTGCGTTTTACAGCATCAGCGAAGGCATTATCATCCGCCGTAATGAGAACGGCGACGTGGCGATTGCCGACGATGACGGTGCGGTGTGGCGTCTGTATAAACCGACCCGGGCGAATCCATCTATCCTGCGTCTGGCCTCCCTCAGCGACGAATACAGCAACGCGCTGCTGATAGAGTGGGACGAGCACGGCAGGCTGGTCGGCCTTCACGACGAGCCGCGGGCGATAGACGTCACCCTGCGCTATGACGATGAACGTTTCCCGCAGCGCGTTACCGCTGCCAGCCATTTCGACGGCAGCCAAACCTGGCCGCTGATGCAGTGGGGCTATGACGCGCGCGGACAGCTGGCGAGCGCGACGGATGCCTCCGGCGTGGTGACGCGTGAATACCGCTATAACGAGCACGGGCTGATGGTCTGGCACCGGATGCCTGGCGGTCTGGAGAGCGAATACCGCTGGAAAAAATTCGATCACTGGCGCGTGGTGGAAAACCGCACCAGCACCGGCGACGGGTGCCGCTTTAACTACGATTTAGCCGCCGGGCTGACGACCGTCGAGCACTACGACGGCCAGACGCGCCGCCACTACTGGAACGCGCAGAATCTGATTGTCCGCTACGTTGACGAGCGCGGTGAAAACTGGCGCTACGAGTGGGACGACAACGAGCTTCTGACGCGCCGCATCGATCCGCTCGGCAATGCCGTTACCTTCGTCTACGACGAAATGGGTAACCGGGTTCAGGAGATCGACGCTGACGGCAATACCCGCACCACCGCCTGGCTGGAGCACCGCGCGCTTCCCGCGGCCATTATCGAAGCCGACGGCAGCGCCACCCGGTTCTGGTACGACGAACATCACGGGCTGAAGCGCGTGGTGGACCCGATGGGGCAGACCACGCAGCTGCGCCGGGACGCGTTCGGCCAGGTCGTTGAAGAGGTTGATGCCGCCGGAAAGAGCCGCTACCAGGAGTATAACGAGGCCGGGCAGATCGTTCGTTCGACGGACTGTTCCGGGCGTATTACCCGCTACCGCTACCATCCGCTGGGCTGGCTGGTGGCCGAGACTGGCGCCGACGGGGAAGAGACCCGTTATCGCTACGACGCCGCAGGGCGTCCGGTGCAGCTCGATCGCCCGGAAGGCTGGACGGAATCGCTCAAATGGAACGAACGTGGCCTGCCGGTGAAGCATGCGGGCGCCGACGGTAAAGAGAGTGAGTTCAGATATGATGAGGCAGGGCGCTTAACCGCCACCCGTAATACGCAGGGTGAAGAGGTACGCCGCCGCTGGGACAGCCGCGGGCGTCTGATTGCCCTGGAAAACGAAAACGGCGAAGCATATCAGTTCCGCTGGGGCGCGGACTCGCTGCTGCTGGAAGAGGTAGGGCTCGATGGCGTAGCCTCGCAGTATCGCTACGACGCCTGCGGGCGCACGATAGCGCGCACGTTTGCCGCCGGTCATCCGGAGGCCATCACCCACGCCTTCGCCTGGAGCGCGAGCGGCCAGCTGGTCGCCCGCACCACGCCGGAGGGGAAGACCCGCTATCACTACACGCCGTCCGGGCTGTTAAGCCGGATTGGGCTGCATCCTGCGCTTGCAGCCGACGCGTGGACCACCGAAGCAGAGCAGGAGCTCGCCTTTGAGTATGACGCGCTCGGTCGCGTCACGCGCGAGGCGGGCGAGCACGGCGAGCTGGCGTGGGAGTATGACGCGCTGGGCAACCGGACCTCCGTCACGCTGCCCGACGGCCGCGAGCTCAAGCAGTTTTACTACGGCAGCGGGCATCTGCTCAGCATTGTTCTTGATAAGCTGTCGGTCTCCGATTTTACCCGCGACGAACTCCACCGGGAGACCAGCCGCACTCAGGGGCTGCTGACCACCCGCAGCGAATACGATCGTCTTGGGCGACTGCATCGCCGGGACGTCTTTACCGGCAATGCCCAGCGCCCGTCGCCGCGCCGCTGGTCCCGCCGCTGGGATTACGACTATCGCAATAACCTGGTGCGGGAAGAGCGGGACGATAACCCGTTCAGCTGGTACCGCTGGCAGTACGACAGCGCCGGGCGCCTGCTCGTTCAGGACGGCACGCTGCCCGGACAGGAGCAGTGGCGCTGGGACGCTGCCGGTAACCCGCTCGAAGGATCTGCAGAGAAGGTTACGCACAACCGCCTGACGCAGCTGAACGGCGTTCGCTGGCGCTATGACATCCACGGCCGCACCGTGGAAAAAGATAACGGCCAGACCCGCTGGCACTACCGCTACGACGGTGAGCATCGCCTGACGGAGGTCATCAGCCAGCCTCGGGACCGCAATAAACCGCAGACGCAGGTCAGCTTCCGCTACGATCCGCTCGGGCGACGCATCAGCAAAACGCGACGCCAGATGCTGGGCGGACAGCCAACCGGTAAGCTGGTCACCACCCAGTTTGTCTGGGAAGGGTTCCGTCTGCTGCAGGAGCTGCACGGGGATGTGCCGCTGACCTACGTCTACAGCGATCAGGACAGCTACGATCCGCTGGCACGTATTGATGGTGTGGATGCTCCGGAGATCTTCTGGTTCCACTGCCAGCCCAACGGCACGCCGGAGCGGATGACCGATATCGAAGGGCAGGTGCGCTGGGAAGGGGTCAACAGCGCCTGGGGCAAGCTGCTGCGGGAAAGCGAGACGCAGGTATCAGGATATTCTCAGAACCTGCGGATGCAGGGGCAATACCTGGACCGTGAGACAGGGCTGCACTACAATCTGTTCCGGTATTACGACCCGGACTGCGGGCGGTTTACGCAGCAGGACCCGATAGGACTGGCGGGGGGGATAAACCTTTACCAGTATGCGCCGAATGCGCTGGGGTGGGTGGATCCGTGGGGGTTAGCATTAAAGGGAGTTGACTTTACAGGAAGTCCAGATCTTTTCCCTATCAATGGAACGAAACAGAATATTGTATCTATTACAATGCAAGGAACTCGAGATAGAGATTTCACCGAGGCTTTCAAGGCAGCCGGTATTTCTAAAAGCGAAGCAACCGGATATACATGGCATCATGTCGATGATTTTGACCCAGCCACAGGAAGGACAACAATGCAATTAGTAAAAACTTCTGCGCATGAAGCTACTTTCCCACATAAAGGCTCAGTCTCACAATTCGAGAAATATTTTGGCGTAAAATATGGTTCCCAAGAAGCCATTGCTGTTTCTCATTCTAAAGGCTGGTTGAAGGGGCGAGTCCCGAAAAAATTGCGTGCAAACTGTCACCAGTGAGGTATAAATCAATGAATCATTTCAGTAACTGTGAAAAAAATATTGGACGTGCAGATATTGCTAAAGCGGAAGATAAATTATCTATTACTCTTCCGGATGATTTTGTCTCACATTATCTGCAATTTAATGGTGGCACCCCAGAGAAAAGTTGGTGGGACGGTGATGAAGATTTTGAGCCAATAGAGGTGGCTGCGTTTAAGCCGTTTGTTTATAATAGTCATACAAATAATGCCCCTGGCTCTTTAATTGACGGTTGCTATATCAGCATGGTGGATAGGGAAGTGATTCCTAAAAACCTGCTTCCTTTCGCAAATGATTGGGGAGGGAATTTCTTCTGCCTGAATTTAGATAATTACTCAATTGTATATTTTGCTACAGATTCTTTTGATGAGGATTTGACTATGCACGAGAATCACACAAAACTTCAAAGATATCTGACAAATTCATTTGCTAACTTTGTTAACGAATTAGTAGCAGAAGAGGATCTTTCTTAAAGTACACTTAAAAATTTAATCGATTTATTTAATTCGATTGCTGTTATTTTGATATTCATATTGTTAATAAAGCTCTGTGACGCAGTTCATAGAGCTTTATTATAAAGCAGCATGGCTGCTTGGAGTTATGAACATACCTAGGTTCCTAGGTAAAATAAATCAGGTTAAAATATGAAGATATCCTGGTTAGCAATATATAGGTTAAATAATATTAATTGGTTTGTTAATCTTGGTGTGGCAACGACACTCACTGGTGTTATACAAGTTCAGTCCTTTAGCTTATTTATAAAAGGGCTGAATAGCGATGAATGGGAAAGAGCCACCCTGGCGGTTGGTAATGAAATAACGGGTTATCTCGCAAAAAAACACACTAACAAATATCAATATTGGAATTCTTTGGTCAAAGAAGCCAAGAATGTTGTAGAGAATGATATTATCCCAAAAATAACCCTCCCGGAGTCAGTGAAAGGCTCAATGACTGAGACGTTAAAATGGGATCTTGTGAATTACTTGCTTGAAGATGCGTATAGTAATTTTCTTCAAGAGCCATTCTTTTTTGACGGATTAATTAATGTTTATGAAGCTGGGCATATGCCCTGTGGATGGTCAGGTACTTGGCCAGCGGGCAAACTAGTCATCTATTGATAGATCACGCGCAAAAAATCCACGCCAAGGCGTGGATTTTTTTCATTCAAAACAAATCAAACATTAAACAAGAAGTTCTTCACATCGCTATCTTTAACGACTTAATCTTTCCCTTCCGCACGTATCTTGCTTGCTTTTTTTGCACATTGCTTACCCTTAGCGGTCGTTATACTCGCGACGAATATCCCCCCCTGAGAATAGCCCCCGTGGCTGCTGACCACCCGCAGCGAGTACGACCGCCTCGGCCGACTGCACCGCCGGGACGTCTTTACCGGCAATGCCCAGCGCCCGTCGCCGCGCCGCTGGTCCCGCCGCTGGGATTACGACTATCGCAATAACCTGGTGCGGGAAGAGCGGGACGANTAACCCGTTCAGCTGGTACCGCTGGCAGTACGACAGCGCCGGGCGCCTGCTCGTTCAGGACGGTACGCTGCCCGGCCAGGAGCAGTGGCGCTGGGATGCTGCAGGTAACCCTCTCGAAGGATCTGCTGAGAAGGTCACGCACAACCGCCTGACGCAGCTGAACGGCATTCGCTGGCGCTATGACATCCACGGCCGCACCGTGGAGAAAGATAACAGCCAGACCCGCTGGCACTACCGCTACGACGGCGAACATCGCCTGACGGAGGTCATCAGCCAGCCGCGGGACCGCAACAAACCGCAGACGCAGGTAAGCTTCCGCTACGATCCGCTTGGTCGCCGCATCAGCAAAACGCGACGGCAGATGCTGGGCGGACAGCCAACCGGCAAGCCGGTCACCACCCGGTTTGTCTGGGAAGGCTTCCGCCTGCTGCAGGAGGTGCACGGGGATGTGCCGCTGACCTACGTCTACAGCGATCAGGACAGCTTCGATCCGCTGGCGCGTATTGATGGCGTGGATGCTCCGGAGATCTTCTGGTTCCACTGCCAGCCCAACGGCACGCCGGAGCGGATGACGGATATCGAAGGGCAGGTGCGCTGGGAAGGGGTAAACAGCGCCTGGGGCAAGCTGCTGCGGGAAAGCGAGACGCAGGTATCAGGATATTCTCAGAACCTGCGCATGCAGGGGCAATACCTGGACCGTGAGACAGGGCTGCACTACAATCTGTTCCGGTATTATGACCCGGACTGCGGGCGGTTTACGCAGCAGGACCCGATAGGGCTGGCGGGGGGGATAAACCTTTACCAGTATGCGCCGAATGCGCTGGGGTGGGTGGATCCGTGGGGGTTGAGTAGGTGTTCTGGAGGTACCCGCTTAACTGTCAATAAACCGAAGATTTTAAGCAGCACAAAGCTGTCTTCAACCGAGAGAAAATTCCTTGAAAGACAGTTTATGAAAAAAATGAATGTCTTAAACCGAGCGGCTCAACGAGGAGAGTTAGTTTGGTCTCCGGGCACCCATGAGGTTAGGATTTCATCTTTGCAAAGTTCTTACAGGCAGGCTGTTTCTGCGCGCTTTGAAAAAATGTTTGGCTCAGCACCTGATCTAAGTAAGTTAAACGCTGATCATCCTGTTGATTTAATTGTTGGAGGTTCGCCTACACAAAGATTACAAATGCTAAATGAAACTATTAATAAAAGTGTCGGTAGTTCTTTGAAAAATGCAGGCAGAAAGGCGGGGCTTCAGCCCGGAGACGCCATCAGTGAAATAATATTTCAGTAGGGGGGTAAAATGAATAAATCCATTAATATACAGACGGATACTGCCACATTAGTAATTTATGATTTGATGTCATTAAAGCATAGGATAAATGATGATGCAGATTGGTGGAGTCTTCCAGAAGATGAAGTTGAAGAAATAAATAAAGGGAATGTGTTATTTCTCAATCTTGGAGATGATGGTAACTATAAAGTTGATATTAAAAATGATATTGGTGAATATACCGGATCGTTATTTTTAAACGTACCTACGGGAAAGGTTTTCATAGGGGCGGGAGAAGATGTCACTGGCGGAGATCTGGAGCCAGATGATTCAGATGCTATTTCAGGCGAGTTTATTACTTTAGAGCCAGGTAGTTACGAGGTTAAATATAAAAAGCATGGTTCAGATGTGCTAATTTCCTTTACAAAAGCAACGTTTACTGAAAACTCATTAGAAGAGGGTGTTTATCTCTGAATGAAAATCCACGCCCTGGCGTGGATTTTTTCATCCCAAAAAATGTTAAATAATTAATTAGTTCACCACGTAGTCATTTTTAACACTATTCTTTTTTCCTTCTGCACGCATCTTGCTTGCTTGCTTTTTTCGCGCCTTGCTTACCCTTGTCTTCAATAAGCTGTCAGTATAATCGCGACGAACAACTCTACCCTGAGAAAAGCCCCCAGTGGCGGCTGATCCCCGCAGCGAGTAAGACCGCCTTGGGCGACGGCATCGCTGCGGGGATCAGCCGCAGGGATTACTGCTACCGCTATAACTTGGTACAGGAAAAGCGGGACGGTAACCCGCTTGAAGGATCTGAAGAGAAGGTCACGCACAACCGCCTGACGGAAATCATCGCCCAGCCGCGGGTTCGCAACAATCAAGTTACTTAAATCCGCATCAGGTAGTCTATATGCTAATATATGTTCTACTCAGCGAACCCGTGGAGCTTCGCCTGGAGATTAGGATGCAACGCTGAAACAAGAGTTTCATATCAGTTACTAAGAAATGATTGATTCAGGTGTTCCAAAACAGCAGGCAATAAAATCGATTAGGGATTCGTATAAATATTTCGATCAATAGAGAGAGTCTAATAGCAATAATATTTATTTTATATATAACTTATTGGCTTAAAGGTAAGTTGATATGGAAAAACAGGATTTAATTGTTCAGCTAAATGAAATTGAAAAACTCATGCGCATGTCTTTACCTTCTGAATATAAGCGCTTTATGATTGAAAACGTCAAGGACACTGACTCTTATGAAATTCAACGAGCAAATGGTGACCAGCTTTATGTTTTCAATTGTTTTGATTTACTTGAAAGAAATAATACATATACAATTCAAGAGGTTGAGCCTGACGTTTTATTGATTGGTCAAGATGGTGATCTTGGGTACTTTTTGAATTTGCGCAAAGGTACTGATGAGATTTATTCTTTAGATCTTGGAGCGTTAGGAAGCCTAGACATGGATAAAGAAAGTAATAGCATATTTATGCTATAATTTTTTATTTATTAAACAACTTAGTTCAGTATATTGGGAAAATCCACGTTAAATCGTGGATTTTTTTCTTTCAAACAAATCGAACATAAAAAAAGAAGTTCATCACATCGTAATTTTTAATGATGTAATCTTTACCTTTCGCACCCAGCGATGCGCCGCTGGTTTCTCTGCTCGGATTGCGACTACCGCAATAACCTGGTCCGGGAAGAGCGGGACGGTAACCCTTTCAGCTGGTACCGCTGGCAGTACGACAGCGCCGGGCGCCTGCTCGTTTAGGACGGGACGCTGCCGGTAACCCGCTGGAAGGGTCTGCTGAGAAGGTCACACAGAACCGCCTGACGCAGCTGAACGGCATTCGCTGGCGCTATGACATCTGAGGTATCTTGAGGATGACGGTACTATTAACGCATGGGTGCCTAAAACATTTGAATCCAAATCCGCACCAGTCACTTGTTTTGGTTTTGATAAATTAGACTCCGGTCGCACAGTAAGAGATGCATTCCAGATCAAAGGAGCAGATAAATTGAATCCACTTGATCCTTTGGATAAATCATGGAGTGATGGACGTCTTAGAGCTGAGTTTGATACGCTTCAATTATATGAAAATGGTGTTCCGCAAGTGCGAACCCCGAGAATGTTCGGCGATAGACCAGGAGCGCCACTTGAACCGTTTACTAAGGCATACCCTGAATACGGCCAAGGTAATGTTCAACAGCTGCATGCTGAAAATAGAGTTATTAATTTCGACAAGATTGATATTCTGCCAGAGGAACCATGATAAATTTACAATCTTATAATGAAGTGTTAGATTTTCTGGAACTGTTTTTTCAAAAATATATTCTTGATTCTAATTGTCTACAGGATATGCAATCTATTTTAGATGATTGTCGAAAAGAAAAAATGGTGGCTATTCGAGCTATAGATTCATGTTTTATGGAATATAGGCGAAAGACTCAGGATTATAGAGTCCCTACAATTGAGGAACAGCAGATATGGAAGCAGTTGTTCAATGTATGGCAATAAAATATTAAATCAACAACTGGCAAAGATTTTTGGATTCCTGGTGGTAAGACGTCGGGAGGCATCCCTGAGGCCGTAATAGATTAAACACCTATCGGTGATGCTTTGATTACACCAATTATAAATAAATAGAGGTGTGAAAAATGAATGAAGTTATTTTTACAGATTTTGGTGTTGACATAATCAAAAGAAATGGTGAATATTTTATCCAATATGATACCGGAACTATTGCTATGATTAAAAAGGAGTCGAAAATTACTCCGGAAGAGGCATTGAAAGCACAGAAAAGTGAAAATGATGCTTATGAGGTTATTATAGCCACTCAGACTAGAGAAGGAAAAAACAAGCCTTTCTTTTCATAAGGATAATATCTTATTATAGTGCGTGGAAAGTTAATTAATTTAATGTTAAACAATGCTCTTTCATTTAAAATTGAAACTTTTCTAGATTTTAATATTTGAAAAAAGTTATCGTTTTATTTAGTGCGTTGACTATTATTATAGAGTTGATTTCTTTGTAAAACTCGATGGTAACCCGCAGGTTTATAGTTATCAAGTAATTTGAGGTTTATCAATGATTGAAAATCTCATTTGTATTAAAGAAAATGACCTGCTTCAATGGGCATGTGGTGAACGTAACATACTGGTTAGTATGCCATTTTTAGACTATACAATGGTCGACTCGACACGCCAGTTAGTCTTTGCGTTAAGCGAGCCAAAGCCATTACCAACCGTTTTGACCATCTTCAATGCGCAGGGTGAAAAACTATTTTGGTCTGCGCCTCCTGAAGGTGCAGCTTTCTATTACTTAACTTTCAACCTGTCAAAGCAAGTGCTTGTGGTCTGTAGCTATGCGGAAAAGCAAAACGGCTGGCATGATTGGTTTTATTCCTGGATATGAAGCGTAACGCGTTGTCTCTATCGGGCCCTGCGTATTAACATCAAAAGCACCAAAAAATCATAACAATAACCGGTGGCAAAAGAGGGCTGCATAAGCAGTTCCAACAAGCGGTTTAAAACAGAGCTAAGAGGCAAAGGATGAGCGCGGTTTACATTGTCATTTTAACTTATATCAAACCACTCGAAGAGATTGACGCAGCGATACCTGCTCATGTTGAGTGGCTTAAAAAAAGGTACGCAGAGGGGATTTTCCTGGCGTCCGGTAGACGGAACCCAAGAAACGGTGGGGTCATTCTCGCTAAGTGTGAGAGTCTTGCCTCTCTTGAGGAGCGCTTGCGCGAGGATCCTTTTCAGGCGTTAAAGCTTGCGACTGTTGAAATCATTCCCTTTGAACCCAGCATGAAAACAGAACTATTAGAAAATGTGTTTTAACCCCGGAATAAAAAAATCCACGCCAGGGCGTGGATTTTTTTCATTCAAGACGAATCAGACGTTAAACAGGAAGTTCATTACGTCGCCATCTTTAACGATATAATCTTTCCCTTCCGCACGCATCTTGCCTGCTTCTTTCGCGCCTTGCTCACCCTTATAGGTGATGAAGTCTTCAAACGCGATTGTCTGCGCACGAATAAAGCCTTTCTCGAAGTCAGTGTGGATCTTACCGGCCGCCTGAGGCGCAGTTGCACCTACAGGGATGGTCCACGCACGCACTTCTTTCACGCCAGCGGTGAAGTAGGTCTGCAGGTTCAGCAGCTCATAGCCTGCACGAATGACGCGGTTCAGGCCCGGCTCTTCCAGACCCAGCTCGGCCATGAACTCTTCACGGTCAGCGTCGTCCAGCTCGGCGATGTCGGATTCAACGGCAGCGCAAACCGCCACAACCACAGAACCTTCAGCCGCCGCGATTTCACGCACTTTGTCGAGGTACGGGTTGTTCTCGAAACCGTCTTCGTTAACGTTGGCGATGTACATGGTTGGCTTCAGGGTCAGGAAGCTCAGGTATTTGATTGCCGCTTTGTCTTCTTCAGTCAGGTTTTTCAGCGCGCGCAGCATGCCCGCGTTTTCCAGCTGTGGCAGACATTTTTCCAGCGCAGCCAGTTCCGCTTTCGCGTCCTTGTCACCACCTTTGGCTTTCTTCTGCACGCGGTGAATCGCGCGTTCGCAGGTGTCGAGGTCAGAGAGCGCCAGCTCGGTGTTGATGACGTCGATGTCGTCAGCCGGATCCACTTTGTTGTTAACGTGGATGATGTTGTCGTTTTCGAAGCAGCGTACAACGTGGCCGATCGCTTCGGTTTCACGAATGTTGGTCAGAAACTGGTTACCCAGGCCTTCACCTTTGGATGCGCCTTTTACCAGGCCCGCGATGTCCACGAATTCCATGGTGGTTGGCAGAATGCGCTGTGGCTTCACGATTTCCGCAAGCTGGTCCAGACGCGGGTCCGGCATTGGCACAACGCCGGTGTTAGGTTCGATGGTACAGAACGGGAAGTTCGCCGCTTCGATACCCGCTTTGGTAAGCGCGTTAAACAGGGTGGATTTGCCCACGTTTGGCAGACCGACGATACCGCATTTGAATCCCATTTCTAAATCACCTTAATATCTTGATAATCAATCCGTTAACGATAACCGACTGATGAAAAGTAAATAACTACGCCTATTATACACGTAACCCGCATGACGCGCGGTAAAAAAGCCGGATCGGGCGGATTATTGCGCTTTGAAAGCGTGTAAGCGGTTTGTCGCTTTGGTTAACCCATCTTTCAGCCAGATTTCGGTGCAGCGCGCCGCTTCGTCTACCGCCTCGTCAATTAGTTTCTGCTCAGAAACCGGGGGCTTACCGAGTACGAAACCGACAACTTTGTTTTTATCGCCCGGATGGCCTATTCCAACGCGCAAACGGTGGAAATTCGGGTTATTGCCCAGCTTGCTAATGATGTCTTTCAGGCCGTTGTGGCCGCCGTGCCCGCCGCCCAGCTTGAATTTTGCCACGCCGGGCGGGAGATCCAGCTCATCGTGAGCCACCAGAATTTCATCCGGACTGATGCGATAAAACGTTGCCATTGCCGCCACGGCTTTACCGCTCAGGTTCATAAAGGTGGTGGGCACGAGTAAACGAACGTCCGCGCCAGCAAGGTTGATACGAGAGGTATACCCGAAGAATTTAGGTTCTTCACGCAGGGGAGCACGTAACCGCTCGGCCAGCAGATCGACGTACCATGCCCCGGCGTTGTGGCGGGTGGCCGCATATTCTGCGCCCGGGTTGGCGAGGCCGACAATCAGTTTAATCGTCACGATTCAATTCCTAATGGGTTCCAGATCTGGCGCGTAGTTTACTGTCTGGCGCGCCGCTTGACAAAATTCTGCGATCGTCGCAGCGAAATACGAATAATTACTTATTTGAACAATTAGAATTTCAAGCTGTTCAAAGTCTTATTTGTAAACTTTTGTTTGGGACTTATCTGTAATTGTGATCATTCACGCAACTCATAAAAGGGGCGTTGTCTATACTTTACACACAAGGATTAGGGGCTTTTCCCCTGACAACCCAAAGTTCCGGAGGTGACACATGAAACGCAAAAACGCTTCGTTACTCGGTAACGTGCTGATGGGGTTGGGGCTGTTCGTGATGGTAGCCGGCGTAGGTTATTCCATTTTAAACCAGTTACCTCAGATTGACCTCCCGCAATACTTCGCGCATGGCGCGATATTGAGCATCTTCGTTGGTGCGGTATTGTGGCTCGCCGGGGCGCGCGTGAGCGGACATGAGGAGGTCTGCGATAAATACTGGTGGGTGCGCCACTACGACAAACGCTGTCGTCGCGATCAGCACAAGCACAGCTAGTGCCTGATAAAGAACGCCGAAACGGCTCCCGAGGGAGTCGTTTTTTTTGCATCAAGGGTTGACCCTCACGTAACGTAAGGCTCCAGAGTGGCGCCACTGGCAAAGAAAAAGGAGCAGTTATGTTGATTCAGGTGGGTGAGCTGGCGAAACGCGCCGGGATCACCGTGCGGACATTGCACCACTATGAGCAAACAGGGTTGTTGCTGCCTTCTGCCAGAAGCGCGGCAGGTTACCGGCTATACAACCTGGCGGATGTCCAGCGTCTGCATATGATCCAGGCGCTGGCAAAAGCAGGGCTGGAACTTGCTGAAATCAGGGATTTCCTGGAACAGGAGTCGCTGTCGTTAACCGAGCTACTCGATGCGCAAATCACGCTGCTGGATAAACAGCTGCGCAGCATACATACGCTGCGCGACCGGCTGGTGGAGCTGCGAACCGGGCTTCTCGACGATGCGACGCCGGATCTGGAATCCTGGCTACAGACTCTGGAGTTAATGAATATGTACGATCGCTGGTTTAGCAAAGAAGAGTTACAGCAGTTGCCGTTTGCGGTGCATAAGGATGCGCTGGCGGCTATCTGGTCAGGGCTGGTTGCAGAGGCCAACACGCTACTGGAGCAGCGCATACCCGCTACGGACGTGCGGGCGATGGATCTGGCGACGCGCTGGATGGAACGCCTGGAGCAAGACACGGCGGGCAAGCCGGAGTTTCTCACCCGGCTGAACGAGATGCACAGCGTTGAACCGCAGATGCAGGCGCAGACCGGCATCACGCCGGAGATGACGGATTACATCACGCGCGCGTTTGCGGAGTCTAAGCTCTGCATATGGGAGAAGTATCTCACTGCCGAAGAGATAGCCTTTACCCGTGCACACTACTTTGACCGTATGATGGAGTGGCCGCCGCTGGTGGCGAAACTGCATCAGGCTCAGCGGGAAAATACCGATCCCGCCTCGGAGGAGGCGCAAAAGCTGGCTGAAAACTGGCTGGCATTGTTCCAGTCTTACGCGGGCACCAGCCCGGAAACTCAGCAAAAGTTTCGCGCTGCCATGCAGCAGGAGCCGCACCTGATGAAAGGAACCTGGATGACGCCTGCCGTGCTTGCATGGCTCCAGCAGGCGATCGGGGTGATGATGCAGAGACGTTTCTCTGCATCAGGTCACTCACAGATCCGCTAACGCGGCTTCACGGTTAGGGTAGAAGGAGAGTCGGCCAGGGATCGGCTGCACGCCCGCGCGCGCCATGGTGCGCAGCGGCTGAAACTCCAGGTTACTCACCCGCAGCTCGCAGCCTTCCGGCAGACGTTTCACAAAGCGCTGGAAGGCATCCAGGCCGCCTGCATCCAGCACCGGTACGGCATCCCACTTCAGCACCACAACCCGTTTGCCCGCGATGCGGGATTCCAGATCGCTAAACAAACCTTCCGCCGCGGCGAAGAACAGCGGGCCAATCACGCGCAGCACCAGCACATCGTCAGGCACCTCGACGTTAACCGGGGAAAGGCGCGTCATCTGCGCGATGCGGCGCATAAACAGCAGGGATGCCAGCACGATCCCGACGCTGATGGCGATGACCATATCGAACAGCACGGTCAGCGACATGCAGATCAGCATCACGATGATGTCGTCTTTCGGCGCGCGTCGCAGCAGGTTCACCACCTTATGCGCCTCACTCATGTTCCAGGCCACCATCAGCAGCAGGGCGGCCATGGCGGAAAGCGGTAGCCAGGAGAGCAGCGGGGCGAGGATCAGCAGGGCGAGAATCACCAGCACGGAGTGGATAACCGCCGAAACGGGTGACGTTGCCCCCGCGCGCACGTTGGCCGCAGAACGGGCGATGGCTGCCGTTGCGGTAATACCGCCGAAGAACGGCGCGACGAGGTTGCCTAATCCCTGACCGACCAGTTCGCTGTTGGCTTTGTGTTTGGTGCCGGTCATGCCGTCCAGAACGACGGCGCAGAGCAGGGATTCAATCGCCCCCAGCATTGCCATAGAGAACGCGGCGGGAAGCAGGGCTCGCAGGGAATCCCAGCTTAGGGTGAAGCTGGAGCCGGGCATGTCCCACGGCAGCACCAGCTGCGGTAGCAGTTGCGGAATACCGCTACCCTGTGAACCGTCCGCCAGAACATAGTGGAACTGCGAGCCGATAGTCGCGACGTGACCACCGAGCATATTGACGATCGCCATCACCGCGCAGCCCAGCAGCAGCGCGGGCAGATGGCCCGGCAGACGAATACCGAGGCGAGGCCAGACGATCAGCGTGCCCAGCGTCACAATCCCGATGGCGGCGTCGCCCAGGTTGGCCGTCGGCAGCGCCATAAACAGCGCCCCCACTTTTTGCAGATAGTGCTCCGGTACGTGGGGCATCTGCAGGCCGAGGAAATCTTTGATCTGCATGGTTCCGATGGTAATACCAATCCCCGAGGTGAACCCCAGCGTCACGGAAAGGGGAATATATTCAATCAGGCGACCAAAGCGGGCCAGACCAAACAAAATCAAAAAGACGCCGGACATCAGGGTGGCGACCAGCAGGCCTGCCAGACCAAACTGCTGCGAAACCGGGTAGAGGATCACCACGAAGGCGGCGGTCGGGCCGGAGACGCTGAAGCGCGAACCGCCCGTCAGGGCAATGACGATCCCGGCAACGGCCGAGGTGTACAGACCGTACTGCGGCG
>NZ_JRJC01000035.1:0-84768 GCF_000762975.1 Enterobacter sp. UCD-UG_FMILLET | reverse complement strand
GCGACGTTATGCGGTATTAGCTACCGTTTCCAGTAGTTATCCCCCTCCATCAGGCAGTTTCCCAGACATTACTCACCCGTCCGCCGCTCGTCACCCGGAGAGCAAGCTCTCCTGTGCTACCGCTCGACTTGCATGTGTTAGGCCTGCCGCCAGCGTTCAATCTGAGCCATGATCAAACTCTTCAATTTAAGTTTGATGCTCGTGAATTAAACTTCGTAATGAATTACGTATGTTCACTCAGAGACTTGAGTATTCATTTATTGTCCGAAGACATTAAGAATCCATGTCACTTTGAGTGCCCACACAGATTGTCTGATAAATTGTTAAAGAGCAGTGCCGCTTCGCTTTTCGCTGCGGCGCGGGGTGTGCATATTACGCTTTCCCGCTTCAGAGTCAAGTAATTAATTTCGCTTTTCTCTCCTGACCCGGCGGCGTGTGTGCCGTTGTTCCGTGTCAGTGGAGGCGCATTATAGGGAGTTATTCCGACGTGACAAGCATAAAATACAAAAAACTTTTCGTTCGCTCACTTTTCAAACTTAACGCTTATTTATGTCGCGAATCGCCCGTTAAATGTGCGATTTCCCGCGCAAAACTGGCCACCTGCGACCAGTCGGTATAAACCACTTCTTTACGCGTATCGGTTTCACCCCCGGTCATCTTCATAATCAGGCGGATCATAAAGCGGTCATACCAGCGGTAGCGAGGATAGCGCAGCGCGCCGGCAAAGACGGCGCACAGGTCTGGCTGCCACGGCGAGCCGAGTAAAAACTTGCGCGTGTAGCTGTTCGTTTGTGGCGTACGCTTCTCGGCTTTACGTGCGACCAGGTTGACCGAGTAAAACGCACCGGGCAATTTGTTGAGTACCGCCGTGTGCTTTTTCACAAAGCGATCCAGCGCCGGATGGAAATGCCCGTAACGAATTGACGCGCCAATTACCACGCGATCGTACTCCTGCCAGGCTATCTGCTCCGCACGGTTCAGGTTCACCACATCAGAGTAAATACCCAGCTCTTTTAATTCCGACGCCAGATAAGCGGCAATCTCACGCGTTTGCCCGTCTCGCGTAGAGAAAAGAATCAATGTTTTCATCAACGGCTCCTTACTCGCGCCAGAATGTAGGGGTGAACAGCACCAGCAGCGTAAAGACCTCAAGACGACCAAACAGCATATTGGCGATGAGGATCCATTTCGCGACCGGGTTCATGCTGGCAAAGTTATCCGCCACAACGCCCAGGCCGGGCCCGAGGTTATTCAATGTTGCTACGACGGACGCAAAGGCGGAGAAATCATCCACCCCCGTCGCGATAATCGCCAGCATACTGACGATAAAGACCAGCGCATACGCCGAGAAGAATCCCCACACCGCTTCGAGGATACGTTCCGGCAGCGCGCGGTTCCCCAGCTTAATGCTGTAAACCGCGTTAGGGTGGACCAGGCGCTTCAGCTCACGGTTCCCCTGCTTAAACAGCAGCAGAATACGAATCACCTTCAGACCGCCGCCCGTAGACCCCGCACAGCCCCCGATAAATGCAGAGCATAACAGCAGCACCGGCAGGAACAGCGGCCAGCGCGCGATGCTGTCCGTGGTAAACCCGGCGGTAGTCGCCATCGATACCACCTGGAAGAACGCCTGATTTAACGTAGTCAGCGCGGAGTTGTAAACATTATGGAACCACAGCACCAGGGTACAGATGATCACCAGCGTAAGCTGGACGCCAATGAACATGCGGAACTCAGGGTCACGCCAGTACACCTTCAGGCTGCGCCCGCTCAGTAAAGAGAAGTGCAGACCGTAGTTACAGCCCGAAATCAGCAGGAAAATGGCAATGATGGTGTTAATCGTTGGGCTGTCGAAGTATCCGACGCTGGCATCGTGGGTGGAAAACCCGCCGATAGCAATCGTCGCAAAGCTGTGTCCGATGGCGTCGAAAGCCGGCATCCCGGCAAACCATAGCGCCAGCGCACAGGCCACCGTCAGTAATACATAGATAAGCCAGAGGGTTTTCGCCGTCTCGGCAATACGCGGACGCATCTTGTTATCTTTCAGCGGCCCGGGCATTTCGGCGCGATAAAGCTGCATGCCGCCAACGCCCAGAATAGGAAGAATAGCCACTGCTAGGACGATGATCCCCATCCCCCCGAACCACTGCAGCATCTGGCGATAAAAGAGAATGGCGTGCGGGAGTGAATCCAGCCCCACCAGCGTCGTCGCCCCGGTGGTTGTTAAACCGGAGAACGATTCAAAAAAGGCATCCGTGATGCTCAGGTTAGGCTGTTCAGAGAAGATGAAGGGCAGCGAACCGACGCTCCCCAGCACCGTCCAGAACAGGACCACAATCAGAAATCCTTCGCGAGATTTCAGCTCACCTTTCTGACGACGGTTTGGCCACCACAGCAGCGAGCCGATCGCCAGCGCGACAAAAAAGGTCTGGGTAAAAGCCCGCCCCGCGCCGTCCCGATAGATAAGCGCCACCAGTCCTGGGAGAATCATCGTCCCGGAAAAGAGTATGACCAGCAGTCCAACGATTCGGGTTATGGCACGAAAATGCATCTCTGCCGCTTCCTTTGGTATTCATAAAAGTGAGGTGGGGATTATTCTTCAATCGGCAGCAATTGCAACGAACCACGACTAAAATCAGCCAGTTTTGCTGAAAAAGCAGCCAGCTCCGCCTGCGGAAGCGCCACGCGTAATTGCACCATTGCCTGGTAATCACTGTGCGCGATGACGCCGTTAAACTGTTTGAGCAGCGTTTCAATGCCCGATAGCTGAGCGTAATCGCACAACAAAGTATATTCGGTGAGCGGCGTTTTGCGGATAGTTGTGAGCATATTCAGTGCCTGCTGAACTCCGCCGCCATAGGCTTTTACCAGCCCACCCGTGCCCAACAGGATGCCGCCGTAGTAGCGCACCACCACGGCGGTAATTTCACCCACGCCGCTGCCCATCAGCTGCGAAAGCATGGGTTTACCGGCCGTGCCCGCCGGTTCACCGTCGTCGGAAAACCCCAGCTGTTGTGAATCGTCCGGCGGCCCTGCCACCCACGCCACGCAGTGGTGACGCGCGTCAGGATGCTCAACCCGAACGGATTCGACAAACGCCTTTGCCGCCTCTACGCCGTCGGTATGCGTCAGCAGCGTAATAAAGCGGCTTTTCTTGATTTCCTCAACAAAGGTGACCGGTTCAGCCGGTATCAGCCAGCTTTCCATCAGGCCAGCTTCAGGTCTCGCGTCATGTTCTCGATACCGTTTTCGTGAACCACCACGTTATCTTCGATGCGAATACCGCCAAACGGCTTCAGCGCGTCAATTTTTTCCCAGTTGAAGTGCTTGCTGAACTGGCCTTCACGCCACGGCGCCAGCAGAGATTCGATAAAGTAGATCCCCGGTTCAATCGTCAGCACCATACGCGGCTCCAGAATACGGGTGCAGCGCAGGTAAGGATATTTAGACGGTGCCGCCAGGTGCGTGCCGGTATCATCCTGCATGAAGCCCGCAACGTCGTGAACCTGCAGGCCCAGCGGGTGACCGATACCATGCGGCATAAATGGCCCGGTCAGATCGTTTTCGACCATCGCCTCTTCGCTCATGTCTTTCACAATCTGATGTTTACGCAGCAGTTTTGCGATGCGCTGATGGAACTGGATGTGGTAATCCACATAGCTGGTTCCCGCCTTCATGGTGGCAATCAGCGCCAGCTGTTCATCGTTCACGTCTTTAATCAGCTGCGCGAAATCGGTATCCGCATTCGCCGCCCAGGTACGGGTCAGGTCGGCCGCGTAACCGTTGTACTCGGCGCCTGCGTCAAGCAGGAAGCTGCGCATCTCCGACGGAACATGGTGATCCAGTTTGGTGTAATGAAGCACGGACGCGTGCTCGTTCAGCGCGACGATATTGCTGTACGGCACGTCGGTATCACGGTGGCCCGTCGCGGTCAGATAGGCCTGATTGATGTCGAACTCGCTCATCCCCGACTGGAACGCTTCATGCGCGGCACGGTGACCGTTCACCGCCGTTTTTTGCGCTTCACGCATGCAGTAAAGTTCGTAGTCGGTTTTATACGCGCGGTAATAGTGCAGGTAATCCAGCACGCCTTTCGGATTGAGTTTGTCTGCCGGAATATCCAGACCCAGCGCGCGCTCCGGAACAGGGCCAATATAGGCGATGTTGCCCCGCGCGGCAGGCAGCTGGCTGCCAATGCCGTCCGCTTTCGGCAGTGCAATCACATCAATCTCTTCCGTCCAGAAAGAGGTCGGCAGCGGCTCTACGTTGTGCCAGTAATCGACCGGCAGGTAGAACCACAGCTTCGGCTTGTTCACGCCATCCACCAGCAGCCAACAATTTGGAACCTGAGTCACCGGCACCCAGGCTTTAAACTGCGGGTTCACCTTAAACGGATAAGCGTGGTCATCCAGAAAGGTATTCATCAGCTCGCCGGAGTGGATCAGCAGCGCATCCAGCTTAAAGCGGGCCAGTACATCGCGGGTACGTTCCTGTAGGGTAACGATATGATTTTTATAAAGCGAAGCCAGTGAGTCCATCATTCTTCCTTTCGTTTTTTTGACCTCAAGTCATCGCATCTTAGCACACCTCACTCCGGCTGCGTGATTTCCACCGACCGTGATCAATGCAGCAATTTCTTAATGAGTAATTTGCATTTTATTAACATAAATCCCACACTCCGATTCATCTGGTATGACCAGATCCAATTGCTGGATTCAGGAGACTGACATGCTCTACAAAGGCGACACCCTGTACCTCAACTGGCTGGAAGACGGCATTGCCGAACTGGTGTTCGATGCCCCCGGCTCAGTGAACAAGCTTGATACCGCGACGGTGGCCAGTCTTGGCCAGGCGCTAGATGTTCTTGAAAAACAACCTGAATTAAAAGGGCTGTTGCTGCGTTCGAACAAAGCGGCCTTTATCGTCGGTGCCGATATCACCGAGTTTCTTTCGCTGTTCCTGGTCCCGGAAGAACAGCTGAGCCAGTGGCTGCACTTTGCCAACAGCGTCTTTAATCGTCTGGAAGATCTGCCTGTCCCGACCATTTCCGCCGTTAACGGCTACGCGCTGGGCGGCGGCTGCGAATGCGTACTCGCGACCGACTACCGTCTGGCGACACCGGACCTGCGCATCGGCCTGCCTGAAACCAAGCTGGGCATCATGCCGGGCTTTGGCGGCTCCGTCCGTATGCCGCGCATGCTCGGTGCCGACAGCGCGCTGGAAATCATTGCGGCAGGTAAAGATGTTGGTGCAGAACAGGCTCAGAAAATCGGCCTGGTCGACGGCGTCGTGAAGCCTGAGAAACTGGTTGAAGGCGCACTCGCCATTCTGCGTCAGGCCATTAACGGCGATCTCGACTGGAAAGCCAAACGCCAGCCGAAGCTGGAGCCGTTAAAACTCAGCAAGATTGAAGCCACCATGAGCTTCACCATCGCCAAAGGCATGGTGATGCAGACGGCGGGTAAACACTACCCGGCGCCGATCACGGCGGTGAAAACCATTGAAGCGGCTGCTCGTCTCGGACGCGATGAAGCGCTGAAGCTCGAAAATCAAAGCTTTGTCCCGCTGGCGCACACCAATGAAGCTCGCGCGCTGGTCGGTATCTTCCTCAACGATCAGTTTGTGAAGGGTAAAGCCAGGCAGCTGACCAAAAACGTTGAGACGCCAAAACATGCGGCGGTACTCGGCGCGGGCATTATGGGTGGCGGCATCGCTTACCAGTCGGCCTGGAAAGGCGTGCCGGTAGTGATGAAAGACATCAGCGAGAAATCCCTGACGCTGGGCATGACCGAAGCGGCCAAGCTGCTGAATAAACAGCTGGAGCGCGGAAAAATTGACGGGCTGAAGCTTGCAGGTGTGATCTCCACCATTCAGCCCGTGCTGGAATACAGCGGTTTCGACCGTGTGGACGTAGTAGTCGAAGCCGTCGTCGAGAACCCGAAAGTCAAAAAAGCGGTGCTGGCAGAAACGGAAGATAAAGTTCGTCCTGAGACCGTGCTGGCCTCTAACACCTCCACCATTCCAATCAGCGAACTGGCGAGCGTGCTGAAGCGTCCGGAAAACTTCTGCGGGATGCACTTCTTCAACCCGGTACACCGTATGCCGCTGGTCGAAGTGATCCGCGGGGAAAAAACCTCTGACGAAACCATCGCTAAAGTGGTGGCATGGGCCAGCAAGATGGGCAAAACGCCGATCGTTGTTAACGACTGCCCGGGCTTCTTCGTCAACCGCGTGCTGTTCCCTTACTTCGCAGGCTTCAGCCAGCTGCTGCGCGACGGTGCGGACTTCCGCAAAATCGACAAAGTGATGGAAAAACAGTTCGGCTGGCCGATGGGCCCGGCGTATCTGCTGGACGTGGTCGGCATTGATACCGCCCACCACGCTCAGGCGGTAATGGCGGCAGGCTTCCCGCAGCGTATGCAGAAAGATTATCGCGACGCCATTGATGCTCTGTTCGACGCTAACCGCTTCGGCCAGAAAAACGGCCTGGGCTTCTGGCGCTATAAAGAAGACAGCAAAGGCAAACCGAAGAAAGAAGAAGATGCCGTGGTGGACGGCCTGCTGGCCGACGTCAGTCAGCCAAAACGTGACTTCACCGACGATGAAATCATCGCCCGCATGATGATCCCGATGATCAACGAAGTGGTGCGTTGCCTCGAAGAAGGCATCATCGCCAGCCCGGCAGAAGCCGACATGGCGCTGGTGTACGGCCTGGGCTTCCCTCCGTTCCACGGCGGCGCGTTCCGCTGGCTGGACACGCTCGGCAGCGCCCGCTATCTCGATATGGCTCAGCAGTATCAGCACCTCGGCCCGCTTTATGAGGTGCCGGAAGGGCTGCGTAACAAAGCGCGCCATAACGAACCCTACTATCCAGCAGTTGAGCCAGCCCGTCCAGTTGGCGAGCTGAAAACGGCTTAAGGAGTCACAATGGAAAAGGTTGTCATTGTTGATGCGATTCGCACCCCGATGGGCCGTTCAAAAGGCGGTGCATTCCGTAACGTGCGTGCGGAAGACCTCTCCGCGCATTTGATGCGTAGCCTGCTGGCGCGTAACCCGGCGCTGGATCCTGCTGCGCTGGACGATATCTACTGGGGCTGCGTGCAGCAGACCCTGGAGCAAGGTTTCAACATCGCCCGTAACGCGTCGCTGCTGGCGGAGATCCCGCATTCGGTTCCGGCCGTCACCGTCAACCGCCTGTGCGGTTCGTCAATGCAGGCGCTGCACGACGCGGCGCGCATGATCATGACCGGTGATGCGCAGGCCTGCCTGGTGGGTGGCGTTGAGCACATGGGTCACGTGCCGATGAGCCACGGGGTCGATTTTCATCCTGGCATGAGCCGTAACGTGGCGAAAGCCGCTGGGATGATGGGCCTGACCGCCGAGATGCTCTCTCGTCTGCACGGCATCAGCCGTGAAATGCAGGATGCCTTTGCCGCACGCTCTCACGCTCGCGCATGGGCGGCGACGCAGTCCGGTGCCTTTAAGAATGAGATCATCCCGACCGGCGGCCACGACGCTGACGGCGTACTGAAGCAGTTCAGCTACGACGAAGTCATCCGCCCGGAAACCACCGTAGAAGCACTTTCTACCCTGCGCCCTGCGTTTGATCCGGTCACCGGTACGGTAACGGCAGGTACTTCGTCGGCGCTGTCCGACGGTGCCGCCGCGATGCTGGTGATGAGCGAAAGTCGTGCCCGCGATCTGGGCTTAACTCCTCGCGCTCGGGTACGTTCGATGGCGGTCGTGGGCTGCGATCCTTCAATCATGGGTTACGGCCCGGTTCCGGCCTCGAAGCTGGCGCTGAAAAAAGCGGGATTAACCGCCAGCGACATCGACCTGTTTGAAATGAACGAAGCGTTCGCCGCGCAGATCCTGCCGTGCATTAAAGATCTGGGGCTGATGGAGCAGATCGACGAGAAGATTAACCTCAACGGCGGCGCGATCGCCCTCGGTCACCCGCTGGGCTGCTCCGGAGCGCGTATCAGCACGACGCTTATCAACCTGATGGAACGCAAAGATGCCCAGTTTGGCCTGGCAACGATGTGTATCGGGCTGGGTCAGGGTATCGCGACGGTGTTTGAGAGAGTGTAAATCAGGAAAAGTATCTCAAAGCCAATGGCGTCAGAACGAACGCAGCCAACGCAGTTATGGCGTCATTGGCGAAGAGAAAGAGTTTAGTTGCCGTTCTTCCCGCCTGTCAGGGGCGGGTTTTTTATTTAAATGAAGGCAAACGCATCGCCAAACAGGCGGTCTTCACGCGCGTCACGTTCGTTGCAGAACAGGTCGCGGGCAATTTTCGCCATCTCAAAACGGCCAGCGATATAGATATCGTGCCCTGCCAGCGTGCCATGATCCTGCAGCACCGCCGTCAGCACCGTACCGCTACGACCACGCCAGCCCTCTTCCGGCTGCTCAACCACCGGCTCAATGCGCAGGTTAGGATGGGTTACGCTCAGCGCTTCCAGCTCAGACAGGTCGTACAGATGTTTCTCTTCGCGGCCACCCCAGTAAATGGTGATGTCGCGGTCAGGGTTACGCGCCAGGGCGGTCAGCAGAATGGAGCGCACGTAAGAGAAGCCCGTACCGCCAGCGATCAGGATCAGCGGACGGTCTTCGTCATCGCGCAGCCACGCATCGCCGTGCGGAATATCCACTACGATCTCGCGCTCTTTCAGAATGCGGTCCATGACCGCCATCGCATACAGGTTAAGCTCTGACGCACCAATATGAAGCTCAATAAATTCCTGCTCCGCTGGCGTGGAGGCCATGGAGAAAGGACGCTTATCACGCTCATCCATCACGACCATCAGGTACTGACCCGCGCGGAAAGAGAATGGCGCTTCTGGCACTAAACGGACGCGATATACGGTGTCGGTGATGGCATCTACCGAGGTCACTTTACAGCTTAAGGTTGTCATTCGCTCTCTCTGTCGGGAAGTCTATAGGGCTTAACGGTCAGCTCAGGGTTTACCGTTATTCATTATGGCCAGCTCGTCCCAGATCGCGTCAATGCGCGCGGTCACAGCAGGATCTTTTTTGATCGGGCGACCCCATTCACGGTCGGTTTCGCCAGGCCATTTATTTGTGGCATCCAGTCCCATCTTTGAGCCAAGACCGGAAACCGGCGAGGCAAAATCCAGGTAATCTATCGGCGTGTTTTCGACTAACACCGTATCGCGCGCCGGATCCATTCGCGTGGTGATGGCCCAGATTACGTCATTCCAGTCGCGGGCGTTAACGTCATCATCGCAGACAATAACAAATTTGGTATACATAAACTGGCGCAGGAAAGACCATACGCCCATCATCACGCGTTTAGCATGACCAGGATACTGCTTCTTCATCGTGACCACCGCCATGCGATACGAGCATCCTTCAGGCGGCAGATAAAAATCAACAATTTCCGGGAACTGCTTTTGCAGGATCGGCACAAACACTTCATTCAGCGCCACGCCCAGCACCGCCGGTTCATCCGGTGGACGTCCGGTATACGTGGAGTGATAAATCGCATCTTCACGCTGCGTAATATGCGTCACGGTAAACACCGGGAAGTTATCCACTTCGTTGTAATAGCCGGTGTGGTCGCCGTAGGGGCCTTCTGGCGCCATTTCACCCTGCTCGAGGTAACCTTCCAGCACAATTTCCGCACTGGCCGGCACTTCGAGATCGTTAGAGATACACTTCACGACTTCGGTTTTCGTTCCGCGCAGCAGGCCTGCAAATGCATATTCAGAGAGTGTATCCGGCACGGGTGTGACGGCTCCCAGAATGGTGGCCGGATCGGCGCCTAAGGCGACAGACACCGGGAAACGCTCCCCCGGATGCGCAGCGCACCACTCCTGGAAATCCAGCGCGCCGCCGCGATGCGACAGCCAGCGCATAATAAGTTTATTCTTGCCAATCAACTGCTGACGGTAAATACCGAGGTTTTGCCGCTCTTTGTGCGGGCCGCGCGTAACGGTCAGCCCCCAGGTAATCAGCGGCGCGGCATCTTCAGGCCAGCACTGCATAATAGGGATTTTAGTCAGATCTACCGCATCGCCTTCCAGCACTTTCTGCTGACACGCCGCGCCGCGCAGGCGTTTGGTGGGCATATTCAGCACCTGCTTAAACTGCGGCAGTTTGTCGAACAGATCGCGAAAGCCCTTCGGTGGCTCCGGCTCTTTCAGAAACGCCAGCAGTTTACCGACTTCACGCAGCGCAGAGACGTCTTCCTGCCCCATTCCCAGTGCAACACGACGCGGGGTGCCAAACAGGTTGCACAGCACCGGCATGGAGTAACCTTTCGGATTTTCAAACAGTAATGCGGGGCCACCGGCACGCAGGGTGCGGTCAGCAATTTCTGTCATTTCCAGATAAGGATCGACAGGAAATGTAATACGTTTGAGTTCACCCTGCTTTTCCAGCAGCGTCAGGAAGTCGCGGAGATCGTGGTATTTCATGCAGTTAATCATGGCCTCTCTGTAAGCGCTTCATTATACGGCGTAAGCCTGCTTGATGCTGTAATTTTGTTAAATAAGCGTGAACTTATGCGTTCTGTTCCATTTTCCCCCATTATAATCAACTTAGCGATCCCGCCAGGGTTTTGATATGCTTGCGCCCCGAACTAAGGGAAAGAGTGATTATGCAGGCCTGGTATTTACTGTATTGCAAACGCGGGCAACTTCAGCGCGCGCAGGAACATCTTGAACGTCAGTCTGTAAATTGCCTGACACCCGTGATCACGCTTGAAAAAATGCAGCGCGGGAAGCGCACAACCGTCAGTGAGCCGTTGTTCCCGAACTACCTCTTCGTGGAGTTCGACCCGGAAGTCATCCACACCACCACCATCAGCGCAACGCGCGGCGTCAGCCACTTCGTTCGTTTTGGTGCCCACCCGGCAACGGTTCCCTCGACGGTCATTCATCAGCTGTCGATTTATCAACAGCCTGAAGGGATCACCGACCCCGAAACTCCTTACTCGGGCGATAGCGTCGTGATTACCGAAGGCGCTTTCGAAGGCCTGCAGGCGATTTTTGCCGAGCCGGACGGGGAAGCCCGCTCTATGCTGTTGCTCAATCTGCTGAACAAGCAGGTGCTGCAGAGCGTTAAAAACACCGACTTCCGCAAGCTTTAAACGTTTATCCCGAACAGATTACGCACGTTGTCATCCGTCTGCGCCGAAAGCCAGTGCGGATCCTCTCCGCGCCACTTCGCAACGCTCTCCACAATATGCCCCAGATATGCGGGCTCATTGCGCCGCGATGCCGGTTTGGGTTTCATATCGCGCGGTAGCAGATAAGGCGCATCGGTTTCAAGAAGCAACCGGTCAGCCGGGATTACCGGCAACAGCTCACGAAGTTCAAGCCCGCGGCGCTCATCGCACACCCAGCCGGTAATACCCAGATAAAGCCCTCGCGCCAGGCAATCCAGCGCTTCCTGCCGTGAACCGGTGAAGCAGTGCAGTACCGCGCCGGGCAGTTTCTCCAGCCACGGATCCAGAAGCGCCAGGAAACGCTCATGCGCGTCGCGGCAGTGCATAAACACGGGCATTCCAAGCTCTGCCGCCAGCGCAAGCTGGGCAGTAAACGCCTTTTCCTGCTCTTCAGGCGTGGAAAAGTTACGGTTGAAATCGAGACCGCATTCGCCGATCGCTACAACGTCTGGCGTCTTCGCCAGCCTGTACAGGGTGTCGCCACTTTCCGCGGTCCACTGGCTGCTGTCGTGAGGATGCACGCCAGCGGTAGACCAACAGCGATCGTAACGTTGCGCCAGCTGCTGCGCCTGCTCGCTCTCATGCAGGTTGGTGCCCGTCAGCAGCAGTCCTTTCACCCCGGCGGCAAACGCACGCGCAACCACCTCATCACGATCTTTCGCAAACTGCGAGCTGGTCAGGTTGAGTCCGATATCAAACATGCAAATCCCCATATAACAACCGCCCTGACGGGCGGCTGGTTTTACTCTTCAGTGGTCTTGTCGGACGTATCGTCTTCGTCATCCGCTCGACGTCCTTTACCCACGTAGAAACGCGAGAAGAAAACGCCGACCTCAAACAGACAGTACATCGGTATGGCCAGCAGCGTCTGCGAGAACACATCCGGCGGTGTCAGCAGCATGCCGACAACAAATGCGCCCACAAGGATATACGGACGCTTCTTACGCAGGTCATCCGGGGTCGTTACTCCTACCCAGCAGAGCAGCACAATGGCCACCGGCACTTCGAATGCCACGCCAAACGCCATAAACAGCGCCATCACAAAGCTGAGGTAGCTGGCGATATCCGTCGACACCTGCACCCCTTCCGGCGCGGTATGCGTCAGGAAGCCGAAGGCCAGCGGGAAGACAACGAAATAGGCAAACGCCATGCCGATATAGAACAGCAGCGAGCTGGACACCAGCAGCGGGATCACCAGCTTGCGTTCATGCTTATACAGCGCTGGCGCCACAAACGCCCACACCTGGTAAAGAATGACCGGTGCAGAGGCAATCAACGACACCCAGAAGGTCAGCTTGATGGGGGTAAAGAACGGCGAAGCAACGTCTGTTGCAATCATCGTTGCGCCCAGCGGCATCTGCTTGATCAGCGGCGCAGAGACCACCTGATAAATATCGTTGGCAAAATAGACCAGGCACAGGAATATGAGTAAAACCGCAATAATGCAGTTTAACAGGCGCTTACGCAGCTCAATGAGGTGCGTAATCAGCGGTTGAGTATCATCTACTGCCATGTTTACGCTTTATCACTCGACGAGGGGGATGATTCGGAAACGGGCGCAACGGGCTTCACTTCCGCCGTTTTTGCTACCGGCTCTTCCGGCTGCGCCTGTTTTTTCACTTCGGTTTCCTGAGGCGTCTGTTCCGGCGCGGCAGCCTGATGTTCAGCGCTGGCAGGCGTAACGCCCTCGCGCTGCTCCTCGCTGCCCTTCACCACCGGGTTATGAATGGTGTTCGCTTCATCGCTCGCTTTTTCAGGATCGTTGACGCTGTAAGAGCGCTTCATGGATTCCGCCGCTTCGCGCAGCTCATCCATTGACGCTTTCAGTTCCGGCGTCAGGTTATCCATGCTCGCCTTCTCGACCTTTTTCAGGCTTTCCTGAAATTCCTGCAGCTTAAGCTCCTGCGCCAGCTCATTCTGAACGGTCGATGCCAGCGATCTCAGCGCACGAACCCAGCCCGCAACGGTTTTCACTGCCACCGGCAGACGCTGCGGCCCCAGCACAATCAGGCCAATCACAAAGACCAGCAGGAGCTCACTAAAACCAATGTCGAACACGACTTACACCTGCTCTTTATCGTGGCGTTTAGCGTCTTCCTTTTTGGCTTCTTCTTGCTTGTCGGCGATGGATTTAGCAGTAAAGTCAGCGTCCTGGCTGGTTTTATCCTGCTTGCTCTCATCATCGCTCATCGCTTTCTTGAAGCCTTTGATAGACGCGCCCAGATCGGAACCAATAGAACCGAGCTTTTTGGTGCCAAACAGCAGCACGACGATGACGGCAATAATGACTAATTGCCAGATACTGATACCACCCATACATGTTCCTCAGGGATAGATGATTAATGAGTCAGGTCGCATTATACGTGTGCGACCCGTCGATAGCGACGCACGCTCAGCGCGTTTTTCGCCAGCCGGCTAGCCAGACTACCACCCCGCCAGCCATCAGCCAGGCGGGCATCATCTGCCAGTCCGGACGGTTGATCAGCAGCAGCGTACCGCTCAGCAGCAGCGTTGCGCCAATCCCAAAGAGATAGCGTGACTGCCCCTGGCGAACACGGCTGGACTGAAGTTCGCGGGCGATTTTATCCATGCTGTGCTGAAGGTTCTTGCTCTGACGCAAACTGTCATAAACCAGTTCAGGAATTTCAGGCATTTTTTCTATCCAGAACGGGCCTTTCTCTTTCAGCGAGCGCACCAGCGCCGGAATGCCAACCTGATCCTTAATCCAGGATTCAAGGAAAGGTTTCGCGGTCTTCCACAAGTCTAACTGAGGATAGAGCTGTCGGCCTACACCCTCAACGTAAAGTAATGTTTTCTGAAGTAAAACTAGCTGTGGCTGAACTTCCATATTAAAACGGCGAGCCGTGTTGAACAGGTTTAACAGCACGTGCCCAAAGGAAATTTCCGCCAGCGGTTTTTCAAAAATAGGCTCACAAACGGTCCGGATCGCGAACTCGAACTCTTCGACGTTGGTATCCGGCGGCACCCAGCCGGAATCGACGTGCAGCTCGGCCACCTTACGGTAGTCGCGGTTGAAGAACGCGATGAAGTTCTCAGCCAGATACCGTTTATCTTCCTTGTTCAGTGAACCCACAATTCCGCAGTCGATACCGATATACTTCGGATCCTCAGGATGCTCGTAGCTTACGAAGATATTGCCCGGATGCATGTCCGCATGGAAAAAGCTGTCGCGGAACACCTGGGTAAAGAAGACCTGAACGCCACGCTCGGCCAGGAGCTTCATGTTCGTTCCCTGTTTCTCCAGAGCGACCACATCCGAAACCGGAATACCGTAGATACGCTCCATCACCATCATGTTCTGGCTGCAGTAGTCAGAATAGACTTCAGGTACATAGAGCATCGGGCTGTTTTCAAAGTTGCGACGCAGTTGGATGGCGTTTGCCGATTCGCGCAGCAGGTTAAGCTCATCAATCAGCGTTTTTTCATATTCCCGCACCACTTCCAGTGGACGAAGGCGACGCCCGTCCGGCAGCAGGCGTGGCACCCAGCGCGCCAGACGATAAATCAGCTTCATGTCCGCTTTGATGACTGGCAGGATGTCCGGACGAATGACCTTAATAACGACTTCTTTGCCGTTTTCTTTCAAACGCGCGGTGTGCACCTGCGCAATAGAGGCCGACGCCAGTGGCTTAATGTCGAAATCGTCAAACCAGGTCTCGACGGGTACATTTCCCATCGCCTCTTCAATTTGCTTTTTCGCGCGCGCGCCGTCAAACGGTGCGACGCGATCCTGCAGCATCGCGAGCTCATCGGCAATGAGAGGCGGGAAGAGATCGCGGCGGGTAGACAGCATCTGCCCGAATTTAATCCATACCGGGCCGAGTTCCTGCAGCGCGAGGCGCAGACGCTCACCCAGCGGTTGACCTTTATGGCGATTGGGCATCCAGAAGAGCATCCGCCGCCAGATACGAAGCGGCAGCGTGATACGCATTTTGGGGATAAGCTCGTCGAGCCCGTAGCTCAAAAAGGTGCGAATAATAAAATAGAGGCGCCGAATTTCACCAGGCGTCATTTGCCCTCCAGTTTTTCCAGCCGTTTGGTTAACGCATCCACCGCACGTTCAACAGCAGCGGTCTCTTCCGCAAACCATGCAACTTCCAGTGGCCCGGGCGCCATTCGCCACTCCTCAGTCAGCACTTCCGTCGCATAGCGTTGCTGGCGCTGGAGGCTTTTACGCGCAAAGGAGGCGCCACCATGAAGGACTTTCCCGATGCCTTCGGCGGCAATGTCGCCGATAAAAGGCGCGAGCAGCTCTGCCGGATCGAATTCTGCCAAATCGGTGAGCGCAACGAAGTTCTGCACGACCTGAATGTCGCCCTCCACTTCCAGCTCACCGCTGCGGATAAGCGCCGTTAATTGCTGGCGATCGCGCAGTTTTGGCAGCACGCTCATGTGCGTGATGACCGAGCAGTCTGCTTCACCTTCCCACGCCCCCAGAACGTCAAGCTGGCGTTCGCTGAATACCAGCACAAGCGGCGTCGAGAACTCTTTTAAAACAATGCGTAATACCTTTCCGTTAAGCCGCTGACGTGCAGCTTTCAGCGCAGGGGCGCGATACAGAAAAGCGTTCAGTACATTCTCGATGCCTGCGGAGACTAAGGGTTTAAAGGGCACGGGACACCTCCACTCAGAATTTGTAACCGCGATGCAGCGCGACGACACCGGCCGTCAGGTTGAAATATTCAACGTTCTCAAATTCCGCGTCCTGCATCATGGCTTTTAATGTGTCCTGATCCGGGTGCATACGGATAGATTCCGCCAGATAGCGGTAGCTTTCAGCGTCGTTAGCCACCAGCTCACCAATACGCGGCAGCACGTGGAAGGAATAGGCGTCGTAGGCTTTGCTTAGCGGCTCAATGATCGGTTTAGAGAACTCGAGCACCAGCAGACGTCCACCCGGCTTCAGCACGCGGTACATGGAGCGCAGCGCTTTTTCTTTATCGGTCACGTTACGCAGACCGAAAGAGATCGTGATGCAGTCAAAGGTATTGTCCGGGAATGGCAGCGCTTCGGCGTTTGCCTGCACATATTCCACATTCCCCACCACGCCGATGTTACGCAGCTTTTCGCGTCCCATTTTCAGCATGGAATCATTAATATCGGCGAGAACAACGCGACCGGTTTCGCCCACCAGACGGGAGAATTTCGCGGTTAAATCGCCCGTGCCGCCGGCTAAATCCAGCACCGTTTGTCCACGACGTACGCCGCTGCAGTCAATGGTGAAGCGCTTCCACAAGCGATGAATGCCGAACGACATCAGGTCATTCATCACATCGTACTTCGCCGCCACGGAATGAAATACGTGGGCCACCATGTCAGCTTTCTGCGCTTTGGCGACAGTCTGAAAGCCAAAGTGCGTTGTGTCTTGTGAATCGTCAGCCATCTCAGAGCCTGCTTATCAGTAAAATGTTCGTGAAGTGTAACAGATTGGGCGCGTTTGCCCTACGTTTCAACCACCGCGAAAGAAACGCGCTGGAGTCTCGTCTGATGATAAATCCGCCGCTAACGTGTTGTCTTCACTGTTTGTCTTTTGTTCGCCCGCACCTTCTCGCAGGCGAAACTCATCGTCCTGTGCGGTGGCCTGTTCGACCAATTCCGGATTAATCTCGCGTTTAACCTCAACCCCCAGGCTGCGGAATGATTCGGCCTGTGCCAGCAGATTGCCACGTCCGGAGGCGAGTTTTTTCATCGCCTGGCGGTAGTTATCCTGCGCACGATCCAGGCTCTGCCCGACTGAAGACATGTCGTCCACGAAGAGGCGCATTTTGTCGTACAGCTTGCTGGCACGATCGGCAATCTGCTGCGCGTTGCGGCTCTGGTGCTCGTAGCGCCACAGGTTCGCAATGGTGCGTAACGCCACCAGCAGCGTGGTGGGGCTGACCAGCATAATGTTATTTTTGAGCGCTTCGGTGATAAGTTCAGGCTGTCTGTCGAGAGCCAGCAGGAACGCAGGTTCTACCGGGATGAACATCAGGACATAGTCCAGCGAGCGCAGACCCGGCAGCTGCTGGTAGTCTTTTCTGCCAAGCAGGCGAATATGATTACGCACGGAGGCAATGTGCTCCTGCAGCGCAGACTCGCGGGTGTAGTCATCGTCCGCATTAAAGTAGCGTTCATACGCCACCAGCGTCATTTTGGCGTCAATCACCACATCTTTGCCCTGCGGCAGCCGCACGATCACATCCGGCTGCATGCGTGAGCGGGCGTCGTTTTCGATACTCACCTGCGTTTCGTATTCGTACCCTTCCCGCAGGCCAGAAGCTTCCAGGACGCGGGTCAGCACCACTTCGCCCCAGTTGCCCTGGGTTTTGTTATCCCCTTTGAGCGCGCGGGTCAGGTTAACCGCTTCCTGCGCCATCTGGGCATTGAGCTGCTGGAGATTGCGAATCTCATGCGCCAGGGTGTGACGCTCGCGGGCTTCCTGACCAAAGCTGTCCTGCACCTGACGGCGAAAACCGTCAAGCTGTTCGCGCAGGGGCGT
The DNA here is from genome assembly GCF_000762975.1 of Enterobacter sp. UCD-UG_FMILLET. NCBI lineage: Bacteria > Pseudomonadati > Pseudomonadota > Gammaproteobacteria > Enterobacterales > Enterobacteriaceae > Enterobacter > Enterobacter sp. UCD-UG_FMILLET. The sequence goes on along the minus strand of NZ_JRJC01000035.1, from coordinate 67,072 downwards.
CAGCAGACTGTTCAGGCTCTGGCGGTTCTGTTCGTCAACGCGGCGGTTGCTGTGCTCAAAAATTCGGTTAGCGAGGTTCTCAAACTGTTCGCTAAGGCGCTGCTCGCTGTTGATCATCTGGCGGATTTTGTCTTCCGCATGCAGCTGGGTGGATTCAAGGCGGGTGGTCACTTCGCGGAGATCGGCTTCCAGTGACGTGTTGATATCGCGCAGGTTGCGCAGCTCGTTATTGAGCAATTCACACTCGTCGCGCCAGTGTTCGCTCAGCGCAAGCTGCTGTTTTGTCGCGCTTAAATCGGCGACCATCTCTTCTCGCTCGGCCAGCTGGTCGGCCTTCTGCTGCGCATGCTGGTAGCTGGAAATCAGCCAGCCAATCCCTAAGCCCACCAGCGCAATCACCGCGTAAATCAGGATTGAGATATCCACAATGCCCCCTGCATCAACGTATTACCCGCACAAAATAGAATTGTGCTGTATAAACGTCCAGTTTGAAAGGGTTTTCCTGCGAGGCGCTACGCAAAAAATAAAAGGCCGAACGCGTCGGCCTTTGATTTCGGAAGTGAGGATTAGATCAGGCGACGCGCTGCTTCCACCACGATTTTCACTGCATGACTTTCGGTCTGCTTCATGGTTTCGGCGTTCGGGATCTCCTGCTGGGTGCGGTTAACGATCACGCCCGCCACCATACCGGCACGCAGACCCTGGCTTGCACACATGGTCAGCAGCGTTGCGGATTCCATTTCGTAGTTCATCACGCCCATGGACTGCCACTCTTCCATTGAGCCTTTGAAACGGCTTACCACGCGGCCTGAGAAGGTGTCGTAACGCTCCTGGCCCGGGTAGAAGGTGTCGGAAGAGGCGGTGACGCCCACGTGGGTAGTTGCGCCTACGGATTTCGCGGCTTCAACCAGCGCGGTGGTGCATTCGAAATCAGCCACTGCCGGGAATTCCATCGGTGCAAAGTGCAGGCTTGCGCCGTCCAGACGAACGGACGCGGTCGTGACCAGCACGTCACCGACGTTGATGTGCGGCTGGATAGCGCCGGTGGTGCCGATACGCAGGAAAGTACGGATGCCCAGCTGCGCCAGCTCTTCCACAGCAATAGACGTAGACGGACCACCGATACCGGTAGAGCACACGATCACCGCTTTGCCATCCAGCTCTGCGCGCCAGGTGGTGAACTCACGATGGGCAGCCAGCTTGACCGGCTTATCCATCAGCGCGGCGATCTTTTCCACACGCTCAGGATCGCCAGGGACGATAGCGAGCGTAGCCCCTTGTAAATCGTTTTTGGTGAGGCCGAGATGAAAAACATCAGACTTAGACATAGGTGACTCCTCTGTGGGTCGGTTAGTCAGAAGAAGTAAAACGGTACTTTACAGAAGCAGTAAGCATATTTTCGTGACACACCTCACCATGAATGAAAATGATTACATTGAATTTCCATAAAAAAGTGATTCACATCACATTAACAAGTTATATCGCCAGGTGCTGCACAAAAGATAGACCGTTTAAGGCACTGTGAGTTGTTAACCTGGTGTCTATATTTACCTTTGCGCTAACTCATTGGTACGGAGAATGCCATGACTGAAAAAACCGGTTTTGCACCTGCTGCGGCCCCCCATGCTTCAACCATCGTGTCGACGCCAGAAGCGGCAATTACCGCGGGCGAGACCTCCATTCCCTCGCAGGGGGAGAATATGCCTGCATATCACGCACGGCCAAAATCGGCAGACGGTCCGCTGCCCATCGTGATTGTGATTCAGGAGATATTTGGTGTTCACGAACACATTCGCGACCTCTGCCGTCGGCTGGCGCTGGAAGGGTATCTGGCCGTTGCGCCAGAGCTCTACTTCCGTCAGGGCGATCCGAACGACTACAGCGATATTCCAACACTGCTCAGCAACCTGGTCAGCAAAGTCCCGGACGCGCAGGTGCTGGCCGATCTCGATCACGTCGCCAGCTGGGCGGCGCGCAACGGCGGCGATCCGCATCGTCTTCTGGTCACCGGTTTCTGCTGGGGCGGACGCATTAGCTGGCTGTATGCCGCGCATAACCCGCAGCTCAAAGCCGCTGTCGCCTGGTACGGCAAGCTGGTGGGTGAAAAAACGCTGAATTCACCGAAACATCCGGTCGATATCGCCACGGAGTTGAACGCCCCCGTGTTAGGGCTTTACGGCGGCCAGGACACCGGTATTTCGCTGGATTCGGTAGAGACCATGCGCCATGCGCTCCGCGCGGCAAATGCGAAGGCGGAGATTGTGGTATACCCGGATGCCGGGCACGCGTTTAACGCCGATTATCGTCCGAGCTATCACGCAGAATCAGCCAAAGATGGCTGGCAGAGGATGCTGGCGTGGTTTAGCCAGTACGGCGGTAAGAAAGCGTAATAAAAAAAGCCCGGTGGCGGCTATGCCTTACCGGGCCTACAATTCATCACGCCTGGCGCAAGTTCTGCGCCGCCTTCACCATGTTGGCCAGCGCCGCGCGGGTTTCCGGCCAGCCGCGGGTTTTCAGTCCGCAGTCCGGGTTCACCCACAGGCGCTCCGCCGGTATGCGCTGGGCCGCTTTTTTCAGCAGAGCTTCAATCCACTCCACGCTCGGCACGTTCGGGGAGTGAATGTCGTACACGCCCGGCCCGATTTCATTCGGGTAGTCGAACTCTTCAAACGACTCCAGCAGCTCCATGTCTGAACGCGAGGTCTCGATGGTGATCACGTCGGCGTCCAGCGCGGCAATCGAATCCATGATGTCGTTAAATTCGCAGTAGCACATGTGGGTGTGGATCTGGGTGTCGTCCTTCGCCACCGCGGCGTTGATGCGGAACGCCTCCACGCCCCACTGCAGGTAGGCATCCCAGTCGCTGCGGCGCAGCGGCAACCCTTCGCGCAGGGCCGGTTCGTCAATCTGGATAATGCCAATGCCTGCCGCTTCCAGATCCGCCACCTCATCACGCAGCGCCAGGGCGATCTGTTTGGCGATGGTTTCACGGGTCACGTCTTCACGCGGGAACGACCAGCAGAGAATGGTCACCGGACCGGTGAGCATCCCTTTTACCGGCTTGTCGGTAAGGGACTGGGCATACTTCGCCCACTCCACGGTGATCGCTTCCGGGCGGCTGACGTCACCGATAACCACCGGCGGCTTCACGCAGCGGGAGCCGTAGCTCTGCACCCAGCCGTTCTGGGTAAAGACGAAGCCGTCCAGGTGCTCACCGAAGTATTCCACCATGTCGTTACGCTCGGCTTCACCGTGCACCAGCACGTCCAGCCCCAGGCGTTCCTGCTCGATAATCGCCTGCTTGATGTGTTCCGCGATGCCGGTGCGGTAGTGATTCGCATCCAGATTGCCCTTTTTAAAGTCCAGGCGCAGGCCGCGGATTTCCGTAGTCTGCGGGAAAGAACCAATTGTGGTGGTCGGCCACGCAGGCAGATTAAAGCGGGCGCGCTGTGCTTCGGCGCGCACCTCGTACGGACTCTGGCGCTGGCTGTCCTGGGCGGTGATGGCCGCCAGGCGTTTCTCCACCGCCGGGTTGTGCACGCGCGCCGAGTGACGACGCGCCTGGATCGGGGCGCTCCATTCGGTAATCGCCGCCGTGTCGCCGCTGTTCAGCGCGTCGCGCAACAGCGTCAGCTCTTCACATTTTTGCAGGGCGAAGGCAAACCAGCTTTTCACCTCAGCATCCAGACGGGTCTCTACGCTCAGATCGATCGGGCTGTGCAGCAGCGAACAGGACGAGGCCACCCACAGCTCGCGTTTGCCGACGATGTCTTTGATTTGCGCGTATTTCTCGGTGAGATCGGCGCGCCAGACGTTACGGCCGTTGATCAGCCCGGCGGAGAGCAGCCAGTCCGCTGGCAAACGCTTATGCAGTTCCGCGACATCGTCTTTACCGTGTACGAGGTCAACGTGCAGGCCCTGCACCGGCAGCGCGGTAATGGTCTTCAGGTTCGGCGTCACGCCTTCAAAATAGGTCGTCAGCAGGAGTTTTACCTGACCGGTGAGCGCGTCATACGCCGGTTTGAAGGCATCGAGCCAATCCTGCGGCAGCTCAAGCACCAGCGCCGGTTCGTCGATTTGCACCCACTGAATGCCGCGTTTGCCCAGCTCACTCAGCACCTGTTTGTAGACCGGCAGAATATCCTTCAGCAGGCTGAGTCGGTCAAACGGCTCGCCCTTTACTTTGCCCAGCCACAGGTACGTTACCGGCCCGAGCAGCACCGGCTTCACCTGGTGGCCCAGCGCCAGCGCTTCATCCACTTCGTCCAGAAGCTGCGTCCAGGTCAGCCTGAACTGCTGGCCTTTGACGAACTCCGGCACCATATAGTGATAGTTGGTGTTAAACCACTTGGTCATTTCCGCCGCTGCCGCTGGCTCCCCCGTTGGCGCGCGGCCACGGCCGATGCGGAACAGAGTATCGATATCTACCGATCCATCTTTGTTCTGATGACGAGCCGGCACGTTGCCAAGCAGCAGGCTGGTCGTCAGAACATGGTCGTACCAGGCGAAATCGCCCACCGGCAGCAGGTCAATGCCCGCCTGTTTTTGCTGATCCCAGTGGCGGGCGCGCAGCTCGCGCCCCACCGCCAGCAGTTCTTCGCGGGTGGCATTACCCGCCCAGTAGCTTTCTTGCGCTTTTTTCAGCTCGCGACGCAGGCCGACGCGAGGGAAACCGAGAGTGTGATTGCGGATTGTCATGGTGTGCCCCTTGTGAAATTCGTTATTTAGACGTCCAGATGTTTACACATCTATAATTGGCAGGTACTGTATATTCCTCAAGCGCAATATGTTCATGGCGAAGTGAAGGACTTTCATGATCGAGATTAAACACCTGAAAACGCTACAAGCGTTGCGGAACTGCGGTTCGCTCGCGGCGGCTGCGGCCACGCTGCACCAGACCCAGTCTGCCCTTTCTCACCAGTTCAGCGATCTGGAACAACGCCTCGGCTTCCGTCTTTTTGTGCGTAAGAGCCAGCCGCTACGCTTTACGCCGCAGGGTGAAATTCTTCTTCAGCTGGCGAATCAGGTACTGCCGCAAATCGCCAGCGCGCTGCAGGCGTGTAACGAACCGCAGCAGACCAAACTGCGCATCGCCATTGAGTGCCACAGCTGTATTCAGTGGCTGACCCCCGCGCTTGAGAACTTCCGCCAGAAGTGGCCGCAGGTGGAGATGGACTTCAAATCCGGCGTGACCTTTGACCCGCAGCCGTCGCTGCAGCAGGGCGAGCTGGATCTGGTCATGACCTCTGACATCCTGTCGCGCAGCGGCCTGCACTATTCGCCGATGTTTGATTATGAAGTGCGCCTGGTGCTGGCGCCGGACCATCCGCTGGCGGCCAAAACGCGCATCACGCCGGAAGACCTGGCGACAGAGACGCTGCTGATTTATCCGGTGCAGCGCAGCCGCCTGGATATCTGGCGCCACTTCCTGCAGCCAGCAGGCATTAGCCCGCAGCTGAAAAGCGTGGATAACACCCTGCTGCTGATTCAGATGGTGGCGGCCAGAATGGGTATCGCGGCGCTGCCACACTGGGTGGTGGAGAGTTTTGAACGCCAGGGTCTGGTGCAGACCAAAACCCTGGGTGAAGGACTGTGGAGCCGACTGTACGCCGCCGTGCGCGATGGCGAGCAGCGTCAGCCGATTACGGAGGCGTTTATTCGCTCAGCGCGGAACCACGCGTGCGACCATCTTCCGTTTGTGCGGAGCGCGGAGCGACCCATCGGCGATGGACCCACAGCGAAGCCAGGATCACCGCTCCCCCAATAATAAAGCTCGGCCAGTGCGGCTGTTGCTGCCAGATGGCGAGGTTGACCAGCAGCCCTGCCGGGACATGCACGTTGTTCATGATCCCCAGCGTACCGGCGTCTACCTGCGTAGCGCCGTAGTTCCACATGAAGTACCCCAGCCCTGACGCCACCACGCCCAGCCAGACCAGAACACCCCACTGCACGGTGGTGGTCGGCAGTTTTTGCGGGTTACCGAGCATAAACCACGCCGCCACCGCGACAATCGCGGCGCCCATATAGAACCAGGCGAACGCGTTATGCTGCGGCATCGGACGGGTTTCCATCAGGCGTTTGTAGCCCACCATGCCGATGGCAAAACTGATGTTGGCGAGCTGGACGAACATCAGCCCGGTCCAGAAGTGATCGCTGACTTTGTCATAGCGAATAATCGCCGCGCCGATCACCGCCAGCGCGGCGCTCAGCAGGTATCCCCAGCGCAGGCGGCGCCTGCTGAGCAGGTCGTAAATCAGCGTGATATAGAGCGGCGTCAGCACGGTAAAGAGCAGGAATTCGGAGACGGACAGGTAGACGTAAGCCCGGAAGCTGAACAGATACATGATGCCGAGCTGCATCGCCCCCACCAGCATGTACAGCACAATCGTTTTCAGCGATTGCCCGCGCGTGCGCAGAAACGGCAGGAACACCAGCGCCGCCAGCCCCACGCGCATCAGCACCGAGAAGTAGCTGTCGACCGAACCGGCAAGGTATTCGCCAATCAGGCTAAAGGAGAAGGCCCACAGGATAGTGGTGATAATGAGTAGCGCCACAATGCTTGTCTCTCAGAAAGAAGGAGAGGCATTGTAGCGAACTCTTTAGTTGACAACTGAGCAATAAATAATCGAATGAAGATTATTCAAGGAACAGTTTGCGCAGATACTTCGGTACCGCGTTGTCAGCGTTAGAGCCAATCACTTCCAGCTCAGGGTGCAGATCCTTCAGACGCTGGTGCGCGTTCTGCATGATGCAGCCCTTGCCCGCCATCGAAAGCATCTCGGCGTCGTTCATGCCGTCACCGAAGGCGATACAGTCTTTCAGCCCGAAGCCCAGACGTTTCGCAACCGCTTCCAGCGCGTGACCTTTGGAGACGCCACCCGCCATTACTTCCAGACAGGTCAGGGTTGAGAAGCTCACGTTAACGCGATCGCCCCAGCGGGCGTTGATCGCCTGTTCCAGCGGGAGCAGCTCTTCGTGACTGTCGCAGGTGAAGAACACCTTGCTGATCCCTTCCGGCTCCAGCAGGCCAGGTTCGTAAAGGGAGTAGTTGAATACCGCTTCCTTGAAGAAACGCATTTCATCCGGGCGGTGGCGGTTCATAAACCAGTCGTCGTCGCGGTAAACGTTAGTGACGATAGCCGGGTTGCTATGCACCACGCCGAACAGATCGGCGGCAATATCGCGATCCAGGTTATGGGTAAAGATCAGGTTGCCGTCGGTATCATGCACGCGCGCACCGTTGGAGGTGATCATGTACGATTTGATCTCAAGATTATCGCGGATCTGCCCCACGTCCACGTGGTGGCGGCCGGTGGCGAACACAAAGTTCACGCCACGGGCAGTCAGGAGTTTTAAGGTCTCTTTCGCGTAAGGCGACAGGGTGTGGTCGGGGGAAAGCAGCGTGCCATCTAAATCAGATGCAACAACCTGGTACATAGGGATTTCAACCTCTGGTGGAAAACAAGAATCAATTATGCCTGTTGAAAAATTCAACAATGGCGTTAAGCGCGACTGAGCGCATAGCGTCCTTTTCAAAAAGGATCTCATGGAACGCGCCGTTAATGACCAGCGGTTTACCCCCTTCACAAGGGTGACCGGCTGCAGCGCGCAGTTCACAATAGCGGTCATGCATGCGGTTATCCACCACACGCTCTTCTTCCGCCTGGATCAGAAGCGTCGGCGTGTCATCATCGCCTACGCCCGCCAGCACCTGCTCACCGGCCAGAATACCCTCACGCACCCAGTGCCAGGTCGGGCCGCCGACGCGCAAGCGCGGTTCATCGGCATAAAAGCGCAGGTTACGGCGATAACGCTGCCGGCTGTGGGTTAAGACGTTGATGGCGAACGGCAGCGCGCGCCAGCGTCCTGTGCCAATGGCGTAACCTTCACGAATGCGCTGATGGCCCTCAGCCCAGTCAAGAAGATGGCGCACCATCCAGTCAGGAAAACGGATGACGATACCGTACATCGGCGCGGTGAGCGCAATGGCGTCGCACTGGTGCGCATAACGCTGCAAAAACAGCGTCGAAATGGCGCCGCCCATGGAGTGCGCAAGAATATACCGCTTGCGCCAGGGGCCGGGCTGCACGTCCTGCTGCCAGAACGCGGCAAAATCGTCGACGTAATCGCTGAAGCGATCGACGTGCCCGCGGTGCGTGTCCGGCAGCATACGTCCGGACAGCCCCTGTCCACGATGGTCGATGATCAGGACATCGAACCCCATATGGACCAGGTCATAGGCCAGCTCGGCGTATTTAACGTAGCTTTCAATACGCCCGGGGCAGACCACAATCACCCGGTCATTTTTTTCATTTCGGAAACGAACGAAACGCACCGGGACGCCCCCGACGCCCGTAAACTCATCTTCCTCACGCTGCCGCCAGAAATCGGTCAGCGGCCCCATAGAGAAAGCAGCAAAGGCGTTTTCTCGTGTTTCCCAGTCCTTTTTCTGCTGAAACATTGGGTTTCCACTCACGTAATCCAGGGAATATCGTTTTTTTCGTCACCGGTCACAAAATGACTCAATAATAGCGTATTGTGGCATAAAAATAGACGGTTCGGGAGTTTCAAATGACCTTCGAATGGTGGTTCGCCTACCTGCTGACATCCATTATCCTCAGCCTTTCTCCGGGTTCGGGTGCTATTAACACCATGACCACCTCCATCAATCACGGCAACCGCGGCGCGGCGGCGTCGATTGCCGGTTTGCAGACCGGGCTGGGCATTCATATTGTGCTGGTCGGGATCGGTCTGGGGACCCTGTTCTCCCGCTCCGTGCTGGCCTTTGAGGTGCTGAAATGGGCCGGGGCAGCGTATCTGATTTGGCTCGGCATCCAGCAGTGGCGCGCGGCAGGCTCCATTAACCTGAATACGCTGGCTCAGACGCAAAACCGCGGCCATCTGTTTAAGCGCGCGGTGTTCGTCAACCTGACCAACCCGAAGAGCATCGTTTTCCTCGCCGCGCTGTTCCCGCAGTTTATCGTTCCGCATCAGCCCCAGGTGATGCAGTACGTGGTGCTGGGCGCGACCACCATTATCGTCGATATCATCGTGATGATTGGTTATGCGACGCTGGCGCAGCGAATTGCGGCGTGGATTAAAGGGCCTAAGCAGATGAAGGCCCTGAATAAAGTCTTTGGCTCGCTGTTTATGCTGGTTGGCGCGCTGCTTGCGTCAGCGCGTCACGCTTAGCGAGAAATGATGAGATGAATGCCGAAGCCGGCGAACAGCGCGCCGGCGAAGCCGTCAATCCACTTCGCGATACGCTGGTAGCCGCGGCGCATCGCCGGTAAGGCGAACAGGCTGGCCACGATAGTAAACCAGGCAAAGGTTTCAACGACGATCAGCAGGAAGATGCCCCAGCGCGCGCCAGCGCCGACGCTATCGCCGACAAACAGCGAGAACACCGAGCCGAAATAGATAATGGCTTTCGGGTTCGCCAGATTGGTCAGCAGCCCTTTTACAAAGCTGCGGCCGCCCGTTGCCAGCTCCACCTTTGGCTCTTCCGGCTTTTTCTCTTCTTTCTTCAGCGCCCCGCGCAGCATCTGGTAGCCCATCCAACACAGGTACAGACCGCCGCCGACCATAATGATGTTATGCAGCCAGGCCATCTTCGCCAGGATAAGGTTCAGACCGAGCAGCGCGACCGCCGCCCAGACCATAACGCCCATGGTGATACCGAGCACGCCCATCATCGCCTCTTTGCGGGAGCGGCTGACGGCCGTTTGTGATACGAAGAAAAAGTCCGGGCCGGGGCTCATCAGCGCAACGATGTGCACTAACGCCACGGTGAGAAATAGCATTAACATAATTAGCTCGCGAGGAAATAATTCAGTGAGTCATCATCCTGGCACTTTTTCGCCCGGCTGACTACTCCTCATCATCACCATCGGCGTGAGAGCGGATGAGCGCCATAAACTCTTTACCGAAGCGCTCCAGCTTGCGCGTCCCCACGCCGTTGACGCTGAGCATTTCGCTGGCGCTGAGCGGCATCTGCTCGGCCATCTCGATCAGCGTCGCGTCGTTGAACACCACGTAAGGAGGGATGTTTTCTTCGTCGGCGATGGCTTTACGCAGCTTGCGCAGTTTGGCGAACAGCTTGCGGTCGTAGTTGCCGCCGTAGGATTTCTGCATCACGCGTGGCTTCAGGGCGATGACGCGCGGCACGGCGAGCTTAAGCTCAACGTCACCGCGCAGGACCGGACGCGCCGCCTCGTTCAGCTGCAGGGCGGAGTGCTGAGCAATGTTCTGCGTGGCGAAGCCGAGGTGGATCAGCTGGCGAATGATGCTCACCCAGTGCTCGTGGCTCTGCTCCTTGCCAATACCGTAGACCGGCAGCTTGTCGTGACCCATATCGCGAATACGCTGGTTGTTGGCACCGCGCAGCACCTCCACCACGTAGCCCATCCCGAAGCGTTGATTCACACGGTAAATGGTCGAGAGCGCCTTACGCGCGTCCATCAGGCCATCGTACTGCTTTGGCGGATCGAGGCAGATATCGCAGTTGCCGCACGGCTCCTGGCGCCCTTCACCAAAGTAGTTGAGCAACACCAGACGACGGCAGGTTTGCGCTTCGGCAAACGCGCCCATCGCGTTGAGCTTGTGGCGCTCGATATCCTGCAGCTGTCCCTGCGGCTTCTCTTCCAGACAGCGGCGCAGCCACGCCATATCGGCCGGATCGTAAAACAGCATCGCTTCCGCAGGCAGCCCGTCACGCCCGGCGCGGCCGGTTTCCTGATAGTAGGATTCGATATTGCGCGGGATGTCGAAGTGCACCACAAAGCGCACGTTGGGCTTGTTGATCCCCATTCCGAACGCCACTGTCGCGACGACGATCTGCAGGTCGTCACGCTGGAATTTTTCCTGCACGTCGGCGCGGATGTGGTTCTCTAATCCGGCGTGATAGGCGGCGGCGCTAAAGCCGCGGTTTTGCAGACGCGCGGCGGTGTCTTCCACCTTCGCGCGGCTGTTGCAGTAGATGATGCCGGACTTGCCGCGCTGCTCCTGGACGTAGCGCAGGAGCTGATCCAGCGGCTTGAACTTTTCCATCAGCATGTAGCGGATGTTAGGGCGGTCAAAGCTGCTGACCTGAATATAGGGGTCGTTTAGCCCCAGCAGGCGAACGATATCCAGACGGGTGGTGTCATCCGCCGTGGCGGTAAGCGCCATAAACGGCAGCTCGGGGAAGCGCTGACGCAGCTGGCCGAGGGCCGCGTATTCCGGGCGGAAATCGTGTCCCCACTGGGAAATACAGTGCGCTTCATCCACCGCCAGCAGAACCGGGTTCCAGTGCGCCAGGTGATCGAGGAAGTTATCCAGCATCAGGCGTTCCGGGGCGATATACAGCAGGCGGATCTGTCCGGTGCGACACCCGGCCATCACCTCTTGCTGCTGCTCCCGGGTTTGGGTCGAGTTGAGACAGGCCGCCGCCACGCCGTTGGCAAGCAGCTGGTCAACCTGGTCTTTCATCAGAGAAATAAGGGGGGATACCACGACCGTCAGGCCGTTAAGCACCAGCGCGGGCACCTGATAACAGAGGGACTTGCCGCCACCGGTCGGCATTACCACCAGGCAATCACGACCTTCCAGCACCGTTTCAATGATGGTTTCCTGGCCGGGGCGGAACTGCTGGTAGCCAAAGGTTTCATGCAAAACCTGTTTAGCCAGCGACTCCTGATTCAATACTTCCGCCTGCGCCACGTTAACCCCATATGCCAGAAATGAAACAGGCGCTATTTTCAGCGCCTGAGAGAGAAACTTCAACGTTTAACGCAAAAACATTCGAACAGCCTAGAGAATATCGTTCAGCATCACGCCCACGCCGACGCGGGTCTGGTTGAAGTTGTAATCGATAAGCGACTCGCCGTAACCGCTGTATACCTGAGTATAGATGCGGACATGCTGCGTCATTGGATAGCTTAAGCCCACTTCCGCACCGCCGTAGCCGGTGTTCCAGTTGTACTGGCCTTTGGCGCTGAGCACGGCATCGCCTAACTGATAGCCGACTTTAAGCTGGTAGTAGCCCATATATTTGGTGATATCCGGGTTGTCATCCGTACTGCCGACCACATACCACGGCTTCACTTCCACCATCCAGTTACCGTTCTGCGCCATCAGACGCGTATAGGCACGGTTCCAGCTGCGGGATGTCGGGTCAGAGCGACCGTTGGAATCGTGGTTAAAGCCCACTTCGACATCGCGCAGCGTCCAGCCCGCAAACTCATAATCCGTTGCAAAACCGAGGAACAGCTGCGGCTCATAGTTGGTTTCACGGAACGGCGAGGACTCTCCGCTGTTAGAGAGCTGCCACCAGGATTTCTGGGTGTAAGACGCCCCGAGCACCGAGTTCGGGCCTAGAATACCGCGCCAGAACGGGAACGCGAGGCTGAGCTGGAACTTCACCTCATCTTTACGCGCATTATCAGACCAGTTATAGGAGCTTATCGCCTCTTTGTTGAGATCGCTGGTCTGGGTGTAAATCACATAGTTGGTGTCATACGGATAGAGCGTGAACGGATTGTCATGCTCCTGAAGAAGGTTCGCGATAATGCTACCGTGAACGGCAGGTTTATCATGCACCTCTTTGATCGTCGCTTCCTGCGCATATGCTGTGAGGGGCAGCGCAACCGCCGCCAGTAACCAGGCCAGATACGTCCGCATCGGTGGTGTTCTCCTGCAAAAGAGTAAAATTAGCTGAATAGTTATGTGGCGAACATTCTACAGACTTCTGCGACAACTGCTGCATCCTCGTTTCTGAAAGTGGAATTCCTTGTTGCCGAGGCATAAAATCAACATTTCGTTAACAATAAGGATGTGATGCCTCATGTCAGCCATGCTTACCGCCGAAGAAGTGTTAAAACTCGTGGGCGAGATTTTTGTTTACCATATGCCGTTTAACCGCGCGCTGGGACTGGAGCTGGAGCGTTACGAGAAAGACTTTGCCCAGCTGAGCTTCAACAACCAGCCGATGATGGTGGGCAACTGGGCGCAAAGCATTTTGCACGGCGGCGTGATTGCCTCCGCGCTGGACGTGGCGGCAGGTCTGGTCTGCGTGGGCAGTACGCTGACCCGCCATGACACCATCAACGAAGACGAACTCCGGCAGCGTCTGGCGCGCATGGGCACCATTGATCTGCGCGTCGACTATCTTCGCCCGGGGCGCGGAAATCGCTTTACCTGTACCAGCAGCCTGCTGCGCGCGGGGAATAAAGTTGCCGTGGCGCGCGTTGAATTACACAATGAAGAACAGGTGTATATCGCCAGCGCAACCGCCACTTATATGGTGGGTTGAGGCGGCAAAATCGGGTAAAATTAATTCACTTTTTTGTAACGGATTTTCCCGATGGATGCTAAACAGACGCGGCAGGGCGTTTTACTCGCCCTTGCCGCTTATTTTATTTGGGGTATCGCCCCGGCGTATTTCAAGCTTATCGCCTACGTTCCGGCCGATGAGATCCTGACTCACCGCGTTATCTGGTCATTCTTCTTTATGATTGCGCTGATGAGCCTCAGCCGTCAGTGGTCGGGCGTCAAAACGCTGCTGCAAACCCCGAAAAAGATTTTCCTGCTGGCGCTCTCAGCGGTGCTGATTGGCGGCAACTGGCTGCTGTTTATCTGGGCGGTGAATAATCATCACATGCTCGAAGCGAGCCTGGGGTACTTCATTAACCCGCTGGTGAACATCGTGCTGGGGATGATTTTCCTCGGGGAGCGCTTCCGCCGGATGCAGTGGGTGGCGGTGATTCTGGCCTTCTGCGGCGTACTGGTGCAGCTCTGGACCTTCGGCTCGCTGCCGATTATTGCCCTCGGCCTGGCGTTCAGCTTTGCGTTCTACGGCCTGGTGCGTAAGAAGATTGCGGTTGAAGCACAGACGGGGATGCTGTTTGAAACCCTGTGGCTGCTGCCGGTAGCGGCGATTTATCTCTTCGGCATCGCCGACAGCCCAACCAGCCACATGGGCAGCAACCCGTGGTCGCTGAACCTGATGCTGATGGCGGCGGGCGTGGTAACCACCATTCCACTGCTGTGCTTCACCGGTGCAGCGACGCGCCTGCGTCTCTCCACGCTGGGCTTCTTCCAGTACATTGGCCCGACGCTGATGTTCCTGCTGGCGGTGGTGTTCTACGGCGAAGTGCCGGGGGCGGATAAGATGGTGACGTTCGCCTTTATCTGGGTGGCGCTGGCGATTTTCGTCGCCGATGCGATTTATACCCAACGCAGGGGGCGTAAAGGGCTGTAAAGTTGCCCTCACCCTAACCCTCTCCCACAGGGAGAGGGAATTCGCCTCGCTCTTACAGCCAGTTCCGGCGCTTGAAATAGAGATATGGCGCCAGCCCCGCGAGGATCATAAAGATAATCGCCCCCGGGTAGCCAAAGCTCCACTTCAGCTCCGGCATAAACTCGAAGTTCATCCCGTAGCTGGAGGCTACCAGCGTCGGCGGCAGGAACACCACGGAAACCACCGAGAAGATCTTGATGATGCGGTTCTGCTCGATGTTGATAAAGCCCATCGCCGCCTGCATCAGGAAGTTCACCTTCTGGAACAGGGATTCGTTGTGCGGCAGCAGGGATTCGATATCTCGTAAGATCTCACGCGCCTGCTCCAGCTGACCGCCCGGCAGACGCGCCTTGCGCACCAGGAAGTTCAGCGCGCGCTGGGTATCCATCAGACACAAGCGCACCTTCCAGCCGATATCTTCCAGCTCCGCCAGCGTGGAGAGCGCTTCGTCGTACTCATCGCCCTGATGGCCTTCCATGATCACGCGGCTCAGCTTTTCCAGATCGCTGTAGATGTTTTCAATTTCGTCCGCCAGCTGTTCAATTTTTGTCTCGAACAGATCGAGCAGCAGTTCGTAAGCGTTACCGTCCACCATTGCCTGGCTGCGGGCGCGCATGCGGTAGAGGCGGAATGCCGGCAGCTCACGCTCGCGCAGGGTAAACAGACGGCCGTCGCGAATGGTAAACGCCACGGTGGAGTTACCCGCGTGGTCCTCCGCATCTTCAAAGAAGAAGAAGGAGTGAATATGCAGACCGTCTTCGTCTTCAAAAAAACGCGCGGATGCTTCGATGTCTTCCAGTTCCGGGCGGGTTGCCAGGCTTTGCCCCAGTTCAGATTGTACGCGAAGGCGTTCATCGTCGTCCGGCTCGACCAGATCCACCCATACGGCATCAATGAGGGGCTGTGACTCTTCGGCTTCAAGCCGAGTCAGTCGGTTATTTTCGAGTTGAAATGCGCTCAACATGACCGGGACTCCCAATGCAAAAAATATCGGACAGTTCGGTGGGCACACAGAAACAAATTGGGTTTCAGACCATTAAACAGCCTGACTCAGCGCGACGGGAATAATGCAGGTCGCTGACAACCACTAAGGCCATCAGCAAGAGGAGATAGCCTTAGGAGTTGTTCCTGGATGACAGGGAATTGAGCCAGTATCTACTGGGTGTGTCCAAGGCGAATGTCCTCTTAGCGTAATCGTGCGCGCATGTTACGCCAGCTATAACTGTGGCGTCAACACGCAACGGAACGCTGAAGGGCATTAATTGACCTTCACTGTATAAGGCTAGCAGATTATTACAAAATAATGATATTTTTCTGAATGTTAGACCGTTTCCAGCTTCGCGTAGGCCGCCACCAGCCATTTGATCCCCTGCCCCTGGAACGCCACCTGCAGGCGGCTGTGCTCGCCGCTGCCTTCCAGATTCACAATGGTGCCTTCGCCAAACTTCGAATGGCGCACGCGCTGGCCCAGCTTGTAGCCAGTGTCCGTTTCCGCAATCGGCGAGCCCATACGCTGATGGCTGACCGGACGGCTGATGCTCGCCCGCAGACGCACCTCTTCCACGCACTCCTCCGGCAGTTCGCCGATAAA
The DNA here is from genome assembly GCF_000762975.1 of Enterobacter sp. UCD-UG_FMILLET. Lineage (NCBI taxonomy): Bacteria > Pseudomonadati > Pseudomonadota > Gammaproteobacteria > Enterobacterales > Enterobacteriaceae > Enterobacter > Enterobacter sp. UCD-UG_FMILLET. The sequence goes on along the minus strand of NZ_JRJC01000035.1, from coordinate 51,203 downwards.
GCGCGACGGACGGTGATAAACCTCTTTACCGTACAGACGGCGGGTTTCGGCGTAGGTTAGCGTCAGCTTTTGCATCGCGCGCGTCACGCCCACGTAGGCCAGACGACGTTCCTCTTCCAGACGTCCGCCCTCATCCAGCGACATCTGGCTCGGGAACATCCCCTCTTCCATCCCGACGATGAACACCTGCGGGAACTCCAGGCCTTTGGCGGAGTGCAGGGTCATCAGCTGAACCGCATCCTGCCAGGTGTCCGCCTGCCCTTCACCCGCTTCCAGCGCGGCGTGGGAGAGGAACGCCTGCAGCGGCATCAGGTCTTCGTCTTCTTCGTTGTAGCTGAACTGGCGCGTTGCCGTGACCAGTTCCTCTAAGTTCTCAATACGGGTCTGGCCCTTCTCACCTTTCTCCTGCTCGTACATGGTTCTCAGGCCGGAGTCTTTAATCACCCGGTCGGTCTGTACGTGCAGCGGCATGTCGGCCGTTTCCTGCGCCAGAGCGTCAATCAGCTCAAGGAAGCGCTGTAATGCGCTAGCGGCGCGTCCAGCGAGGGCTTTTTCCTGCAGCAGCTCGCGGCACGCCTGCCACAGCGTCAGCTGGCGATCGCGCGAGGCCTGACGCACGACGTCCAGCGTGCGGTCGCCAATCCCGCGGGTCGGCGTATTGACCACGCGTTCAAACGCCGCGTCGTCGTTGCGGTTCGCAATGAGGCGCAGATACGACAGCGCATCTTTGATTTCCTGACGTTCGAAGAATCGCATACCGCCGTAAATGCGGTACGGCATGCTCACCTGCAGGAGCGCCTCTTCCAGCACGCGCGACTGGGCGTTGCTGCGGTAGAGAATGGCACACTGCTCCAGCGCGCCGCCGTTATCCTGCCAGGTTTTGATGCGGTTCACCACGAAGCGGGCTTCGTCGAGTTCGTTGAAGGCGCAGTAGATCGAAATCGGTTCGCCGTCGACGCCGTCGGTCCACAGCTTTTTACCCAGACGCCCGTTGTTGTTCTCAATGAGGGCGTTGGCCGCGCTCAGGATGTTGCTGGTTGAACGGTAGTTCTGCTCCAGACGGATGGTTTCCGCGCCGGGGAAATCGTTGAGGAAGCGCTGGATATTCTCCACCTGCGCCCCGCGCCAGCCGTAGATCGACTGGTCATCATCGCCCACGATCATCACCTTGCCGGTATCACCGGCCAGCAGGCGGATCCACGCGTACTGAATGTTGTTGGTATCCTGGAATTCGTCCACCAGAATATTGGTGAAGCGTTCGCGGTAGTGCTGCAGGATGTGCGGTTTGTTGAGCCACAGCTCGTGAGCGCGCAGCAGCAGCTCGGCAAAATCCACCAGACCGGCGCGATCGCACGCTTCCTGATAGGCCTTGTAGACGTTCTGCCAGGTCTGCTCGACCGGGTTGCCGAAGCTCTGAATATGGTCCGGACGCAGCCCCTCGTCCTTCTGGCCGTTGATGTACCACATCGCCTGACGCGGCGGCCACTGCTTCTCGTCGAGGTTCATCGCCTTGATCAGGCGCTTCAGCAGACGGAGCTGGTCTTCGCTGTCGAGGATCTGGAAATCCTGCGGCAGGTTGGCGTCCATATGGTGCGCGCGCAGCAGGCGGTGCGCCAGGCCGTGGAAGGTGCCAACCCACATGCCGCCCTGGCTGGTGCCCATCAGCTGGGCGATACGGTGGCGCATCTCTGCCGCCGCCTTGTTGGTGAACGTCACCGCCATGATGGAGTACGGGGAGCAGTTCTCCACGCTCTGCAGCCAGGCGATACGGTGAACCAGCACGCGCGTCTTACCACTGCCCGCTCCAGCCAGCACCAGCAGGTTGGTGCGCGAGGCGGCAACCGCGTCACGCTGTTTGTCATTAAGGCTGTCGAGCAGGTAAGAAACGTCCATTGGCACCGTCACGTCATGTCGGGCAGGCGAATGTTTCCACTCGCCAAAACCCTGTTAATTTATACAGAACAATTGATGATTATATCAGCGTCGTGAGGGATGCCAACCGCGAAATTTCCACGTGCGGCAGAAGACGGCTATCGGAGGCGATCATCAGGTCAGCGTTTTCCGGCTTGATCCAGCAGGCCTGCATCCCGCAGCGGATAGCACCGGCCACGTCCGTGGTCAGGTCATCTCCCACGTGCAGAATGTTACCCAGCGGCAGGTTAAGCTTATCTGCCGCCAGATGGTACATATCATTAAATGGCTTCGCGCGCCCGTGCGGGCCCGCGCGCAGCACGAATTCAAAGTAATCGCTGAGGCCAAACAGCTCGGGCTGGGCATTGCCGTTGGTGATGGCCACCAGCGGCCACTTTTCGGCAAGCTTCGCCAGCGTGTCGTGGGTTTCCTGCGGCACGTCGATACGGCTGCGCCATTTGGCGAAGTTTTCCATGGCCGCTTCCGCCCCGATAGCCGCATCCTGCGCGCTCAGGCCGGCATTGAGCATCGCCTGCTCAACCGCGCGACGACGCCATTCGGTCACGTCGTGGTAAATGTCCGGCTCGGTTTCCCGCAGGGACTGACGCAGCTTCTGAAAGTCTTTGTTCTGCATCGCCTTCAGCGCGGGATGGTAGTTCTGCACAAACGCCAGCGACTCCTGCTCGGTACGCAGGATCACCTCGCGGTTGTCATAAAGAGTGTCATCAAGGTCAAACGTCAGGGCTGAGATCTGACCGAGTGGGCGGTAAAAACGCATTATTTCCCCCGTTTGGCGCGTGGATGCGCCGCGTCATACACCGAGGCAAGGTGCTGGAAGTCTAAGTGGGTATAGATTTGAGTGGTCGACAGGTTCGCGTGGCCAAGCAGTTCCTGCACGCCGCGCAGATCGCCGCTCGACTCAAGCATGTGTGTCGCAAAGGAGTGGCGCAGCTTGTGCGGATGCACGTGGCTGTTCAGCCCCTGCTTAATGCCCCACTCCGCAAAGCGCTTCTGCACGTTACGCGCCGAGATCCGCTTGCCGAGCTTCGACAGGAACAGCGCATCCTCTTCGCTGCCAAACAGCCCGCGCAGGTCAAGCCAGTGCTCAATCCAGGAAACCGCATTGCGGCCAATCGGCAGGCGGCGCTCTTTACTGCCCTTACCCATTACCCACACTTCACCGGACTCCAGATCGAGGTGTTTGATATCAAGATTTACCAGCTCGGACAGACGCAGCCCGGCACCGTACATCACCTCCAGCATCGCGCGGTCGCGCACGGCGAGCGGGTCGTTAAGGTCGATATCCAGCAGGCGGTTTACGTCGTCAACGTCGATATTTTTAGGCAGATGGCGCGGCGCTTTCGGCGTGGCGATCCCTTTCGCCGGGTTGGCTTTCAGGCCGCCCTGGCTGACCAGCCAGTCGAAGAAACTGCGCAGCGCTGAGAGCCTGAGCGCCAGGCTTGCCGGGCTGAGATTTTTTTTACGGCTACGCACGACGAACCCGCGTACCGTCGCAGCGTCACATTGTTGCCAGCTTTTCAGGCCGATTTCCTCGGCGATCTGCATGATGGCATCAAGCTGACGCTGGTAGTTGAGCAGGGTGATGGGGCTAAGCTGACGCTCCACGCCCAGATAGCGCAGAAAGCGCGAGACGTCAGTGGCGAGCAGTCCGTCCGTCATACGCGCTCAATCCAGCGCTCCAGCAGCTCGGGCAGCATCAGGGCAATCTCCTGCAGCAGGTGCGTGGCCTGCCCCTGCTCATAGTGATGCGCGTCGCGGCTGGTAAATAATATGACGCCCAGATCGCCATCGCGCCCCATCAGCGACATCGCCACCGAGCCAATCGCTTTGGCTTCCGGTAACACCACCAGTAGCTCAGGTCCGTTAAGCGGCCCCAGATAGTGGTGCTCATGGCCCAGACGCTGAATGCGCAGCGGTTCAAACGCCTGACGGCTCAGCGCCAGATGGGTGAACCCCGACGGCGCGCCAATGCGCCAGCGGTCAGGGAACAGACGAATCGTTGCGCCCGCCAGCCCCAGCTCGCGCGCCCAGCGGTGGAAGCGGCTGAGGAACTCGTCAAGGCTGTGCGCCGACGCCAGACGCGCCTGCAGATGCAGCAGACGATAGAACAGGCTTTCGTTGGTGCTGGCCTGCTCCATCAGCAGCGTCATATTCTCTTCAAGCTGATTGATGTGGTTGCGCGAGCGCGCCATGTGCCATTCGACCAGCGACACGGTTCCGCGAACCGGATGCGGCACGCGCATCTCTTCGACGACGCGTGCATTGCGAATAAAAAACTCAGGATTGCGCTGCAGATAATCAACAACAGCTCTGTCGTCCAGTTCCGTCACTGTTTCCTGCAGTTCTTCCCCTGGTTGTTTCATAGATGGATAAACCCGTCATAGACATGTGCCGCCGGGCCAGTCATATACAGTGGATGACCCGGTCCTTTCCAGGCGATATCAAGCCGACCGCCCGGTAATTCCACGCGAACCTCTTCAGCCAGTAACCCCTGGGCGATGCCCACGGCCACCGCTGCACAGGCACCGCTTCCGCAGGCCTGCGTCTCGCCCGCGCCGCGCTCGTAAACCCGCAGGCGAATGTGTTCGCGCTTCACCACCTGCATAAAGCCGATGTTCGCGCGCTCCGGGAAACGTTCGTGGCTTTCCAGCACCGGGCCGAGCGTTTCGACCGCGGCAGTTTCCACATCATCAACCTGAATCACGCAGTGAGGGTTACCCATTGAGACGACGCCGCACAATACTGTCTGCTCGGCCGCACGCATAATATAGGTCTTTTCCGCTTTGTTTGCGCGAAACGGCACGACGGAGGGCTCGAAGTTAGGCTCGCCCATGTTCACGCGCACCAGCTCATCATCGGTGACGCTGAGCACCATGCGGCCATTGGCCGTGCTGACGCGAATATCACGCTTGTTGGTCAGCCCTTTCAGGCGGACAAAGCGGGCAAAACAGCGCGCGCCGTTGCCGCACTGGTTAACTTCGCTGCCGTCCGCGTTAAAAATACGGTAGTGGAAATCGAGGTCGGGATCGTACGGTGGCTCGACCACCAGCAGCTGATCGAACCCCACGCCCAGATGCCGATCCGCCAGGCGACGGATCAGTTCCGGGGAGAAAAACACATTCTGCGTTACCGCGTCGACGACCATAAAATCGTTGCCAAGGCCATGCATTTTAGAGAACTGCATCATTTGCTCCATTGCGCGGGTACAGAACGTTGTCGTCAGAGATTAACCTGAGTCGGGCCACCGTTGTCGCCACGATCGTTAGTAGTTGGCGTGGTAGACTCAATGCCGCTTTGCACGGGTTTCGTCGGCGGCGGTGCGGTTTTATCCGCAGGCGGGAAGTACAGTGGTCCCTTCAGTCCGCAGCCAGTCAGGCTAAACAGCGTGATGAGAACGGCAAGCGTTCGGAAAGCGTTTTTCATTATAAAGTTGCCCGTAAGTTCAAATCTGTTTCTATCATCGCAGGAGAAGACACAAAAGCAAGAGTTTGCCGCTTTCCTGCAACGGGAATTATTTAGGGTTATACTGCCGGCATCACGAAAAACAGGAACAAAACCATGAACGACAGTGAATTCCATCGCCTTGCCGACAACCTGTGGATGACCATCGAAGAGCGTCTTGACGACTGGGACGGCGACAGCGATATCGATTGTGAAATCAACGGCGGCATTCTGACCCTGAGCTTCGAAAATGGCAGCAAAATTATTATTAACCGCCAGGAGCCGCTTCACCAGGTGTGGCTGGCCGCGAAACAGGGCGGCTATCATTTCGATCTGAAAGACGGGGAATGGGTTTGCGACCGCAGCGGCGTCACGTTCTGGGATCTGCTGGAACAGGCGGCGACCGCGCAGGCGGGTGAGGAAGTGAGTTTCAGGTAGTTTTGGTGCCGGGAGGCGCTGCGCTTACCCGGCGAAAAGACTCAGGAGAAATACTGCTGCAACAGCGGCGCGGTGTCCTGATTGGCAGGCGCGGCAGGCGTGACGGCCTGGGTGCGGAACGGGATCACCTGCGTACGACCGTCGACGTTCACAATCTGGTAGAACTGCGGCAGGTTAAAGTTGATAAAGCTTGAGCCGTAGGTGAAACGGTCATGCGAAGAGGAGTAGAAGCGGCTGACGTCGCGCACCAGCTCCTCTTTACTGCCTTCACAATGGTGATACACCTCGGCGCGGTTGGTTTCATCCAGAATGTAGATGTTGAACCCGGCATCGTCGCCCGACTCTTCAAAGAAGAACTGAATAATCCCTTCGCTGGCGAATCCGTCCACCACCTGCGGGAGCTTAACGTGGTTGGTTTCCACCTGCACCGACAGGCCATGCAGCTTGTTGTGTGAAATCGCGCCGTAGAACTCGATGGCGTTTTCCAGCTTCTGTACCGACACGTTCAGGCGTTCGAAGAACAGGCCCCAGGTCTGACCGGAGACGCGCAGCGCCTTAAAGCGCCCGGTTTCCTGGCGAGTACTGGAGAGACGCAGTTCGATACACTCAGAGACCAGCTGCTGCACGCGGGTACGAATTAAACCGCGCAGGTGCTGGCTGTAGCAGAACACCTCAACGCTGTCCGGCGGTGCGGCATCCTGGTGCATCTTGCCGAGAATGGTTTTCAGCGCCTCGATCATCGCCTGCTCGCCGTTGAAGTGCAGGGTACGCACTTCGTTCCAGGAGTTGCGGTACAGCAGATCCACACTGCCTACCAGGCAGTTTTGCTGCTCGCCAAAGCTAAAGACGTCCAGCTTGCGGAAGTCAAAGTGAACCACCTGATTGCGGAAGGCCGCCGTCGGGTCGTATTCCAGGTTGACGATAATCGCCAGATGGCGAATTTCGCACGGGCTGTAGAGCGCTTTCGGCGTTGGGGCAGGCAGACGCAGCGGGAAATGGTGCGACACATCCGCGACCATCTCCTGCAGCTTAGCGAGATCGACCACCTCGTTGCCTTTGATAAACAGGCGCGTGCGCGAGGTCAGCAGGCCGTTAAACCAGGCCCAGGCCACCAGCTTGTTCAGGTAGCGGTTATACTCCAGCGGCTGATGGCTGATGATGGAATCCATGCTTGGCGCACGGTTGTACAGATACCACCCGGTGCGGTTCGCGCGGCCCGGCGGCACGTAGATAAAGGTCAGATTTGGTTCTGACAGGTCTGGCGAAATCTGCGGGTTAACCAGGGTGACTTTACCCGGCAGCGCTTCAAACGCGGCGTACAGTTTACGGGTTAATACCCCGATGTCCTGCGGGCTGGCGGAAACGCTGAGGTTGTTACGGCGCGCAAAGCGGATCAGGTTACGGTAGCTTTGCATCATCGCATCGAGCAGTTCGTTGTGCGCTTCACGCACCTGATCAATTTTCCAGTTGGCCCGGTTGTCGAGCATGGACAGACGCGCTTCGTCCCATCCCCACTCTTTGACTAACTGACTGACCACTTCACGACGCCAGCCCACGCAGGCGCGCTCGCGGCTCAATTTCTCACAGACTTTGAGATAGAAACATCGACGCACCAGGTCAAGACGCGTGGTGTCATCAATGGCTTTCAGGTATTCGGTCACGCGCTCCAGCATCATGCAGTAGGCGTCGAGCCCGAAGGAGACGATTTCCCCGTCGTGCAGACGCTGCTTGATGTCTTTCGCCAGCAGGCGCGGCGTCGGGTATTCCCAGGAGTAGGCTTCCAGCAGCAGCGTTTTCAGCACCGCTTTGTACGGCGAGTCGATACTCTTATAGAGCTGCCAGAGGCTTGCGCCGAAGTACTCTTCTGCTGACAGAGAACTCAGGCCGCCGAGGTCCAGCCATTCGTTTGGCGTCAGTACACCCTGCGCGTAAAGCGACATGACGTAGTCATCGTAATGCTCTTCTTCTTCGCAAGGGACCATATTCCACAGAATACGCTTCCCGGCCAGACGCACGGCAGTACGGTAAAATTCATCCAGCAGTAAGATGTGCTGAGTCGAGCCGCAGTCCTCACCACCCAGACTGCCGCTTTCATTATGGCGGAAACGATTTTCATCAATCAGGAAGAAGCTTACTTCCACGCCGAGCGAGGCCGCCCAGCTCTCCAGCAGGCTGCACTTGCGTTGCAGCAGCTGACGCTCGTCGTTATCGAGCCAGGACTGATGGCAGACCCAGATGTCCAGGTCCGAAGAACAGCTTTGCCCTACCGATGAGGTGCTCCCCATAGAGTAAACGCCGGTAATCGGCAGTTCACCTTTTGGAGACTCCTGTGGCGGCATGCCGCGGTAGAGTTCAAGTTCGTTGAGGTAATGCTGTTGGGTTTCATCAGGCGTGAAAAGGCAAATGCCCTGGGGAACGTTACCGTCAAGGTAGCCAGGCATTAGCGGATGGTGATAGTGCAATAATGTCGGCAGCAGACTGTATACCTGCTGGAAAGCAGGGCCCATGGCAGCAAGCGCGCGATCCACACGCAGTTGATTAATGGCATCCAGTCTCTGTTTCAGAGTCTCAATATAGAGGTACAAGACGTATCGCCTGATGTTTCCGGGTGTCGCAAGCTATTCAAAACACGAATAACAGCGGACCCGCAGTATTTCAAAAAGATAACCGTTACCCTTTTTCGCCCTTATCATTCTTGGTGGTAGCGACGAAAAAATGGTCTAAAACGTGATCAATTTAACACCTTGCCGGTTGACCGTAAAGAAAGATGCGCTACATACAAGTGTAGCACCGTTCTGTACGTGTAAATTCCTGAATACGGCTATGGCTGACGAATACGCCGCCTTGTCCCTCTCACGCTTCATCAACCGTAAAACTGCCATCCCAGAGTCAACAATGTTAGGATGGTTAGCGATTGATAATGACGGTAACAAGCATGTTAGACAATGTTTTGAGAATTGCCACACGCCAAAGCCCCCTCGCGCTCTGGCAGGCACATTATGTGAAGCAGCGCCTTGAAGCCTGCCACAGTGGATTGCGCGTCGAGCTGGTGCCGATGGTCACGCGCGGTGACGTGATCCTCGATACGCCTCTGGCGAAAGTGGGCGGCAAAGGCCTGTTTGTCAAAGAACTGGAACTGGCATTGCTTGAGAACCGCGCCGATATCGCCGTACATTCAATGAAAGACGTGCCCGTCGAGTTCCCGGAAGGGCTGGGGCTGGTGACCATCTGCGAGCGCGAAGATCCGCGCGATGCGTTTGTCTCCAACCGCTATGACTCGCTCGACGCGCTGCCGGAGGGTAGCGTGGTTGGCACGTCCAGTTTACGCCGTCAGTGTCAGCTGGCAGAGCGCCGTCCTGACCTGATCATTCGCTCGCTGCGCGGTAACGTCGGCACGCGTCTGGGCAAACTGGATAACGGCGATTACGATGCCATTATCCTCGCCGTTGCCGGCCTGAAGCGTTTGGGGCTGGAGTCGCGCATTCGCGTGGCGTTGCCGCCAGAGCTGTCGCTCCCGGCCGTTGGCCAGGGCGCCGTCGGCATCGAGTGCCGTCTGGACGATGCGCGTACCCGCGAACTGCTCGCACCGCTGAACCATGACGAGACCGCTATTCGCGTAAAAGCCGAGCGTGCGATGAATACCCGCCTCGAAGGGGGATGTCAGGTACCGATTGGCAGCTATGCTGAATTAACAGATGGCGAACTGTGGCTGCGTGCGCTGGTGGGCGCTCCGGACGGTTCGCAGATGGTACGCGGCGAACGTCGCGGTAAAGCGCAAGATGCCGAGCAGCTTGGCGTGTCGCTGGCGGAAGAGCTGCTGGATAACGGCGCCCGCGAGATTCTGGCTGACGTTTATAATGGAGAGCCCCCTGCATGAGTATTCTTGTCACCCGCCCTTCTCCCGCAGGAGAGCAGTTAGTGAGCCGTCTGCGCACACTGGGGCAGGTGGCCTGGAGTTTTCCGCTCATTGAATTCTCCCCCGGTCGGGAGCTCTCCGCGCTCGCCGACCAGATGAATACCCTTCAGGAAGGCGACCTGCTGTTTGCGCTGTCGCAACATGCCGTGGAATTTGCCCACGCACAGCTGCAACAGCAGGGTTTGACCTGGCCAGCCGCTCCCCGCTATTTCGCGATTGGCCGCACAACGGCACTGGCGCTGCATACCGTAAGCAGCGCGGACGTTCGTTACCCGTTAGATCGGGAAATCAGCGAAGTCTTGCTACAATTACCTGAATTACAAACTATTGCCGGAAAGCGTGCGCTCATTTTGCGCGGCAACGGTGGTCGCGAGCTGCTGGGCGAAACGCTGCGTGAACGCGGTGCAGACGTGACGTTCATTGAGTGCTATCAGCGCTGTGCAAAACACTACGATGGCGCGGAAGAGGCGATGCGCTGGCAAGCGCGCGGCATTAATACGCTGGTGGTCACCAGCGGTGAAATGTTACAACAGCTTTGGTCGCTGATACCGCTCTGGTATCGCGAAAACTGGTTACTCCGCTGTCGGCTTCTGGTCGTCAGTGAGCGTCTGGCGAACCAGGCCCGGGAACTGGGCTGGCAGGATATTCGGATCGCTGATAACGCCGACAACGATGCGCTGCTGCGCGCATTACAATAACTCTCAAATGGGAAGCCATAATGACGGAACACGACAAATCCTCCGCCGTGGTTGAAGAGACCAGGGAGACTGTGGAAACGACGCCACAGCCAGAGACGACAGAGAAAACCGCTGAGAAGAAAAACGGCAGCAACAAAACGAGCCTCGCGCTGAGCGCGATTGCCATCGCCATTGCGCTGGCAGCAGGGGTTGGCCTGTACGGTCTGGTGAAGCAACAGGGCGCTAACCAGACGTCCACCAGCGATGCGCTGGTGAATCAGCTCACTGCCCTGCAAAAAGCGCAGGAGACGCAGAAAACCGAGCTGGAAACGGTGATTAAGCAGCAGGCCGCCGCGCTTGCCGAGGCGAACAGCAAACAGGAAGAGCTGACTAAACAGCTGGGCGAAGTGCAGCAGAAAGTCGCCACGATTTCCGGCACCGATGCCAAAACCTGGCTGCTCTCGCAGGCTGACTTCCTGGTGAAGCTCGCCGGACGTAAGCTCTGGAGCGATCAGGACGTCACCACTGCCGCCGCGCTGCTGAAAAGCGCCGATGCGAGCCTGGCAGACATGAACGACCCGAGCCTTATCACCGCGCGTCGCGCGATCACCGAAGACATCGCCAGTCTCTCCGCCGTCTCGCAGGTGGATTACGACGGCATTATCCTCAAGGTGAACCAGCTGTCGAATCAGATTGATAACCTGCAGCTGGCGGATAACAACGACGACGACTCCCCGATGGATTCCGACGGTACCGAGCTTTCCAGCTCCCTGAGCGAATGGCGCATAAACCTGCAGAAAAGCTGGCAGAACTTTATGGACAGCTTCATCACTATCCGCCGTCGCGACGAAACCGCCGTGCCGCTGCTGGCACCGAACCAGGATATCTATCTGCGCGAGAACATTCGTTCCCGCCTGCTGGTGGCGGCTCAGGCCGTGCCGCGTCATCAGGAAGAGACCTACAAACAGGCGCTGGATAACGTCTCGACGTGGGTACGCGCCTACTACAACACCGATGATGCGACGACCACCGCCTTCCTCGAAGACATTGATAAGCTGAGCCAGCAGAACATCACCATGAACGTTCCGGATAAGCTGGCCAGCCAGCCGATTCTGGAGAAGCTGATGCAGACGCGCGTGCGTAACCTGCTGGCGCAGCCGGGCGTGCCGGCAGAGCCGTCGGGCGTAGCGGCACCAGCTCCGGCACAAGCTCCGGCTCCGGCGCCTGAAAGCGCACCACAAGGAGAGTAATGATGCTAAAAGTTCTCTTACTCTTCATCCTGCTGATCGCCGGGATCGTGCTGGGGCCCATGCTTGCGGGTCATCAGGGTTACGTCCTGATCCAGACGGATAACTACAACATTGAAACCAGCGTAACCGGCCTGACGATCATTCTGATCCTCGGCGTGGTGGTGCTGTTTGCGATCGAGTGGATCCTGCGCCGTATTTTCCGCACCGGTGCCCACACGCGCGGCTGGTTCGTTGGCCGTAAACGCCGCCGCGCCCGCAAGCAGACCGAACAGGCGCTGCTTAAGCTTGCCGAGGGTGACTATCAGCAGGTTGAAAAGCTGATGTCGAAAAACGCAGACCATGCCGAACAGCCGGTGGTGAATTATCTGCTCGCTGCCGAAGCGGCGCAGCAGCGCGGTGACGAAGCCCGCGCCAATCAGCATCTGGAGCGGGCGGCTGAGCTGGCTCACGGCGACCCGATTCCGGTAGAAATTACGCGCGTTCGTCTGCAGCTTGCACGTAATGAGAATCACGCGGCGCGTCACGGTATCGATCGCCTGCTGGAAGTTGCGCCACGTCATCCGGAAGTGCTGCGTCTTGCCGAGCAGGCGTATATTCGTACCGGCGCCTGGGGTTCGCTGCTGGACATCATTCCGTCGATGGCGAAGGCCGAGGTGGGCGACGATGAACATCGTGATGAACTTCAGCGTCTGGCATGGATTGGCCTGATGGATCAGGCGCGCGCCGACCTGGGCAGCGACGGTCTGAAAACGTGGTGGAAGAATCAGAGCCGTAAGACGCGCCAGCAGGTTCCTCTGCAGGTCGCCATGGCGGAACATCTTATTGAATGTGACGATCATGACACGGCTCAGGAGATCCTCCTCGACGGCCTGAAGCGCCAGTATGACGATCGTCTGGTGATGGTGATCCCACGCCTGAAAACCAATAATCCAGAGCAAATCGAAAAAGTGCTACGTCAGCAGATTAAAACCGTCGGTGACCGCCCGCTGCTGTGGAGCACGCTCGGTCAGTCGCTGATGAAGCACGGCGAATGGCAGGAGGCGAGCCTCGCCTTCCGCGCGGCGCTGAAGCAGCGTCCGGACGCATTTGACTACGCCTGGCTTGCCGATACGCTGGACAAGCAGCATAAGCCGGAAGAGGCGGCCGCCATGCGTCGTGATGGGTTGCTGTTAACGCTGAAAAATAACGGTACGCAGCAGTAAATAAAAAGGGGGCCAGAGGGCCTCCTTTTTTTATCGCCCTTCTCCTGCTACATTCTTTTCACCCACATCCGCAAACGAATCCGCCAATGTAACGATGTCTTTTCATTAACCTTTTTTCACACACGCGCACATTTTGCAGCGTGGACTAAATCGTTTTTGAAAGGAAATCTCCATGAACTCGCTTTTGTATGCGCTTATTCAGGCGCTGCGCTGCCACCGCTGGCTGCGCCTGCTTGCCTGTGCTTTTATCTTTTCTTCACTGGGGAATGGTTTAACTCAGGTTGTAGTCTTCGGTTTGCTGCTAGCGTGGTCAGCCCCGCCCGCTCTGCTCACTCTCGCTTTTCTTTTCGCTACGGTCCCAGGATTCATCGGCAGTATCTTCGGCGAAAAGCTGTGCTCGCGCTTTTCACCGATATCCCTGCTGATACTGACCGAGGGGCTGGGCCTGCTCGCCCTGCTCTTTCCCCTGTTTGGCGTGGGTTACCACAGCGTTGCCGCATTGCTCGCCGTACAATCCACCGAGGCGCTGCTCAGCGGGATGAGCTGGCCCGCGCTGACATTGCTCTTTAAGCGCGGACTTAGCGAAGCGGAGTTGCCCGCTGCAACCTGTCTGGAAAATGTGATTTTTGCTTCTCAGGTGTTGTTAGGGACCGGCCTGGGCGTGGTGCTGTTTCAGAAGACATCTGTGTTTACCCTGCTGGCCATTGATGCCGCCAGCTTTTTTGGGTCACTGTTACTGCTATGGCTGGCTGGGCGCCGGTTTTCTCCAGCACCACATCCCACTGCTTTGGAAAGGGGAGCTTCTGCAACATTACGCTGGCAGGCGTTGACCGTTCGGCAAAAACGCAGCCTGCTCATCCTGCCGGCGCTGGCCGCCGTCGGGTCACCGGCGATGGCGCTGCTTCCGGCACTGGCGCAGCAGCTTCGTCCTCAGGATGCGGCGGGCCTTGCTTTGCCTCTGCTTTTTGCGAGGAGTCTGGGGCAGCTTTGTGGCCCCCTGCTGCTAAAAAAAGAGAGCATGACGCGCATCGCGGCCTACACGCCGCGAATAATCGTTTGCCTGAGCATCTTTCTGGCCGCTTATGGCATGCTGCCGTTTTTGTCCGGGTGGACGTTATGCGCGCTGGGGATGATCTTTATCGCGCATCTGGCCTCAAATATTCTCTTCGCAGCGGGCACGTTTGGCGTACTCAGCAGTTTTCCTATCACGCAAACCGCTTCGGCCAGCGGTAAAGCCTGGCGCTGGCAAACGCTCAGCGCCTCTCTTTTCACCGGCATTGCAGCGGCGGTGGCTTCAGGGTTTGGCTCAGTACAGGCGCTCTATGCTGTCTCTGCATCGGCCCTGCTGATGGTTGCCCTGATCATGCGCCTGTATCGGGAATAAGGCATAAAAAAACGCCTGCTATAAAAGCAGGCGTTAAAACAGGTCTGTAAGACAACATATTTGGTGCTTCACTCAACGTTGTGTCCATGGTGTCTGATGAGGCCGAAGCGACATCTGTCAGTGGACGATAAGCACCGTAAATGGCTCTGCGTCATTCCTGAGTTTATGAGGCACTAAGGCGAACATAAGAGATGGAATGAGCATCTACACGTATATTATTGCACGTAACGTGCCAACATGACACCCAGATCTTTTACATAACGCAACATTTTAAGATAAAAGGAAATTATGCTGCTATGCGCCGTCTTAGGCTCTACAACATATCGGTAAAAGGCGGGAATATGTCGCCAGGAGGAGACAGCAAAACCCATAAATAGTTATTTATTTAATTTTCAATGAGTTGCATGTCGCTGGATTGCGACAAAGAAAAAGGGCGCTGTCGGGGCATGACTACAGGGGTGAGAAGCCGCAGAAAACAAAAAACCCCGCCGAAGCGGGGTTCAAAATTGGTCGGCGAGAGAGGATTCGAACCTCCGACCCACTGGTCCCAAACCAGTTGCGCTACCAAGCTGCGCTACTCGCCGATGTACTGCTTTTTGAATTTTTAGTTCAATTCATTTAAAAAGTCGTGGTGCGAGGGGGGGGACTCGAACCCCCACATCCAAAGGACACTAACACCTGAAGCTAGCGCGTCTACCAATTCCGCCACCTTCGCAATTCACAACTCTTTCAAATAATGGGGTGGCTAATGGGATTCGAACCCACGACAACTGGAATCACAATCCAGGGCTCTACCAACTGAGCTATAGCCACCACTGTATTCTTTCACGCGGTACTGACTACTTCTCAGACCACCGCAGCTCCAGCACCGGGTTAATGGTGCGCCCGACAGGATTCGAACCTGAGACCTCTGCCTCCGGAGGGCAGCGCTCTATCCAGCTGAGCTACGGGCGCTTAGCGCCGTTGCGGGGCTGGATATTACGTACCTCCGTCCCCGCTGTCTAGTGCTTTTTTGAAAAAAATGCGCGTTTGGTTATGGTTTGCACATTTTGCCGCTTATTCCTCCACTTTATGCGTGGTGGCGCGGCGACCCAGGCCAAAAAGCTTATATGCGGCCGTCACAGCCGCCAGGAAGATCATCCCGACAAACAGCGACATGCGGGTATCTTCATTAAAGTACATGCCGATTAATACGCAAATCAGGAACGCCATCGTCAAATAGTTCGCATAGGGGAACAGAATTGAGCGGAACGGATGGCTTTCGATCGCTTTTTTATGCGCATGGCGGAAACGTAGCTGGCTGATGAGGATAACGAACCACGGCACCATGCCCGGCAGTACGCTGGCGCTGTAGACGTAAACGAATACGCGCTGCGGGTTAGGAATGATGTAATTCAGGCAAGAGCCAATCAGCAGGATTACAATGGAGACAGCCACACCCGCCACCGGTACGCCGGCACGTGAGACTTTACTCATCGCCGCAGGCAGCTGGTTATTCTTCGAAAGCGCATAGAGCATACGCCCGCAGCTGTACATCCCGCTGTTACAGCCTGACAGCGCTGCCGTCAGGACCACAAAGTTGATGATACCCGCCGCCGCCGTGATACCAATTTTGGCGAAGGTTAATACAAACGGGCTACCCGTCGTGCCAATTTCGTTCCACGGGAAGATGGTCACGATGACGAAGATCGCTCCCACATAGAAAATCAGGATGCGCCACAGCACTTTGCCCACCGCGCTACGCAGCGTGACCTGCGGGTTTTTCGCTTCACCGGCGGTAATACCGATCAGCTCCACGCCCTGATACGAGGCCACAACGATACACAGCGCCGTCAGGAAGCCCTTCCAGCCGCCGGCGAAGAAGCCGCCGTTTTCGGTCAGGTTGCCAAAGCCGATAGCGTGCCCACCGTTGCCAAAGCCGAAGAAAATCACGCCCAGGCCGACGACAATCATCACGATGATCGTGGTGACTTTGATCATTGCGAACCAGAACTCAATTTCACCGTAAAGGCGCACGGCTGCCAGGTTTGCCAGCGCCACCAGCCCCACGGCAATGAGCGCGGGTATCCACTGGACCATGTCCGGGAACCAGAACTGGACGTAGACCCCTATCGCGGTGATCTCTGAGATGCCCACCGCCATCCACATAAACCAGTATGACCAGGCCGTCAGGTAGCCGAAGAAGGGGCTCATATAGCGATGCGCGTAAACGGCGAAAGAGCCGGTTACCGGCTCCAGGAAGAGCATTTCGCCCATGGAACGCATAATGAAGAAAACAAACAGCCCGGCGATAATGTACGCCAGTAATACGGAAGGGCCTGCCCATTTGAGCGTGCTTGCGGAGCCCATAAACAGGCCCACGCCGATAGTGCCGCCCAGCGCTATCAGTTCAATATGACGAGCTTCCAGCCCACGCTGTAGCTCCGGTTGTTTCTCTGCCATAGATCCTCGATTGTGTTTGCTGTTTCCCGGCTTAATACCGGGTATTGTTTTTTAGGGGTACTAAAATACGGAGCGAATGGTTTCCTAAAATCTGCCAAATGGCAAACGATGCATTAAAAAAATGAATGCATTGCACAGATTATCAGCAGTTTTGCAGGCGAGTTGCAGCGCGAATAGCATATCGCGCTACATTTTGATTACATTTTCCCGGTGTAATGCCAGCCGAGGTAGCGAAGCAGACGGATCTGTCGTTTAATGCGCGTCGGTTGCGATAGCAGGCGGTACAGCCACTCCAGCCCCAAATTTTGCCAGACCTTAGGCGCACGCTTAACGTGGCCGGTAAAGACGTCGTACGTGCCGCCGACGCCCATGTAAAGGGCATCAGGACAGACCAGACGGCAGTCACGCATCAGGATCTCCTGGCGCGGGGAGCCCATCGCCACGGTGACAATTTTCGCCCCGCTGTCACGAACGCGCTCAAACAGAGCCTGTCGATCTTCCGGTTTGAAGTAACCATCCTGGCTGCCAACAATATTAACATTCCATTGACGACGCAGTTTCTCCTCCGTCTGGGCCAGTATCTCCGGCTTTCCGCCAATCAGGAACACGGGCGTACCCTGCGCACCGGCGCGGGCCATAAGCTGCTCCCAGAGATCGGCCCCCGCCACGCGGGATACATTAGCGTCAGGATACTTTTTACGGATAGAGCGGACCACGCTGATCCCGTCCGCGTATTTAAATTCAGCCGCTTCAATCAGGCTTTTGACTTCCGCATTATCCTCAACCGCCAGCATTTTTTCCGCGTTGATGGCCACCAGCGTACCGGATTTCATCTTGCCGTCGGCGAACAGAAAGTCCAGCGCGTGCTGCATGTCGCGCCAGCCAATAAGCTGCAGGCCACGTAGCGCATAGCGCGGTGCAGAAATATTATCAGTCATTACTATCCTTACTCAGACTTGCGACAGCGTTGTGCTGCCCTGCCGCTCGCGCTTGTGCACGAGCCCTGCGCTGTCAAACAGCCAGTACAACAGTTTGGCGAGCAACAGGCAGAGGCCGAAAACGACCATGAAGAACACCACGCGCGACACGAACGAGTCCAGCCCTTCGCGCGCCAGAACGATCATATTGAAAATGGCACCAAAGCAGAAACTGTGCAAAATGGCGGCTTTATAGCGGTTGGTCTCTTCGTTGCCGCGCAGATAAAGCCAGTCAAACCACTTGATAATCAGCCCAACGGCAACTGCACCGGGCAGAATGAACCACGCGCCCCCCATCACCACCAGGGAACCAATCAGCGTCGGCGAGATTGCCAGACCGGAATGGTTGTTCAGCACTTCCCAGGTAAAGTAATTTGCCGTGTTAAGCACCACGCCAGGCCGGTCAGGCCATAGCCAGGAAGGGATAAAGACGTAGAAGTCGCGAACAATCGGCGCCAGCCCCTGGAAATCAATCTTGTCGTAGTTTTGCAGCAGCAATGCCAGGTTTTCCCACGGCGAGAAGGTATCGCGCGTCAGGTAGAGGAACGTGTAAAACGCCTCATCGCCCGCCACGTTCATCCCGTAGCGCTTCAGCGCCAGCCAGAACATCCCGACAATGCCAAACACGCCTGCCGCAACCAGCATCCACAGCGAGATCCAGCCGCGGATGATGCCGATAAACAGGAAGATGGCGAAGGCGATGATAATGTTCGCGCGCGTGCCGCCCACAATCATGTAGGTCAGAATGCCAAACGCGACGGTACTGACCAGGAAAAACAGCCACGCTTTGCTGTCCTGGCGCAGAAAAAAGACCACCAGCATCGCCGGGATGAAGAAGTAGAAGAAACGCTTAAGCGCCACGCCCGAGACTTCGGCCGAAAAAATCTGGCTGTAGGAGTGGAGCTTAAACAGCAGAAAGCCGTTATGCATGAAGAAGATACCGACGCTGACCAGGGCGATGGTCATCAGCATCACCCACGTCAGGTGGGTTTCCACCCGATTCATAGTAAAAAGCGGCCGACGCGGGACAGCAGCCTGCGCTGAACGCAGACGCGTTTTATAGGTGACGTAGTAGACCGCATAGAAGCAGGTTGCCGCCAGAAGCGCCTGGAGCAGGATTTCCGGCGGCGCGACGCTCACGTCAAAACGGAAGACCAGAATGCTGGTGAGCGGGAAGCCGAAAAAGAAGGTCAGCAGAAACAATAACGAGAAGAAGACGTTAAAGTTGAAGCGCACCCGACGGAATTCAAACCAGGTGAGCGTGGCGATAAACAGGGCGCTCAGAAGCCAGACAACCAGTAAGCCGCTGAATTGCAACTGACTCATGCTTTGTCTCCTGAAGCGATACGCAGCGCGCGGTGCCACGGCGTGAGGTAGTTCGGGCTGAAAAAATCGATGCTATTTTTATCCACCAACGTGAGCTGGCGTTGGGCTTCCCGTACCACCTCAACATTCAGCGTGTCTGAGGTAAACAGCACCGGAATATGCTGCTCGGCCATGTCCTGCCAGAACGGGTTGTCGCGGTTGAGCACGCACGGTACACCCGCCTGAATCAGCAGACACAGCGTGCCGATTCCCTGCTGTCTGGCAAAGATGAAATAGCCAAGATCGCATTTTCTCAGCAGCGCAAGATAGTCATCAAATTCCAACTTATTGCTGAGAATGTGCAGATTTTCTGCACTAAATAGCGCAAGTCCCTGCTGGCGAACCTCAGCAATATAGGCGTCGTTGTTGGCGGGATAGCCCATCGGCACCACCACGTTCACCGTGTCGCCAAACTGCTGATGCACAGCCCTGAGCGCTGCGACGTGTTCGTTACTGCGATCGCCGGAATTCCCCACCAGGATCGTCAGCTTGCCTTCACGCACCGCGTCATTCGCCATGGCGTTCAGGGCCGGATCCATGCGGGTTGGGAAATAGAGCAGTTCTCCGCGCACGTTCGGATGCTGTTTAGCAAAATAGTTGAGATCGCCACGGGTGGCAAACACACAGCCCACGCGCCCCTGCGCCATGCGGCGCAGCGGATAGAAAAGACGGAATTTCCAGCCGCGGGAGACTTCGTAGAGATCGGCTCCCCAGATATGCCAGCTGCACTGGGAGGGTTTAATCCCCCCGCTGAGCAGCGCCAGCCACAGGCCGGTATTGAACTGCCCGTGGAAAAAGAAACGTTGCTTACGATCCGCTTTGGCTCTGGCAACGACCGCCTTCGCCAGCGCGGCCTTATCCGGCCAGAAGCGAATCGTCAGCGCCGGAAACGCCTCGCTCAGGCCCTTATCCTGACCTGCAACCATAAACTCACGCGCATCAGGATTACCCGATGCCAGCTCGTCGTTGAAGAACCGCAAAACGGTCTGGTTATGGTGTGGGATATCCGATCCCAGGATGTGAATCAGTGCAGTCATGCGCGTTTACGCCACAATAAAAATACGCCGCAACAGGCGGCGAAATAAACGATATAGGTTGCCATATAGGCCTGAGCCGCCCCCAGCGCACCGTGCGCGGGTATCAGCCAGTGTGAAAATGCTGTCAGTAACGCAAACTGGCTAATTTCCGCCAGGATATACAGCCGCAGGGACGCTTTTGCGATCACCAGATAGCCGAAAACGTAAGCACCCACTTTCAGCACATCACCCACCAGTTGCCAGGCAAAGAGATCGCGCATGGCGGTGAACTTCGCCGAGAACAACAGCCAGATGGCGACATCGCGCAGTAACCAGACGGTAAAGCTGGCCGCCGCGACGGCCGGCAGCACAAAGCGCAGCGATCGGAAAATCTCACGGGTAATATCCTGTCTGGACGTCAGACGCGATAAGGTTGGCAGCAGGTAAACGCTAAAGGAAGCCGTAATAAACTGGAGATAAGCGTCGGAAATACTGCTTACGCCCTGCCAGATCCCCACTTCATCCCAGCTATAATGCGCCGCCAGCAGGTTTCGCATCATCACGTAGGCTACCGGCAGCGTGACGGAGGTGATGAGCGCCATCAGGGTAAATTTGCCCAGCTGGCTGGCAAGCATCGTGTCCCATTGCGGTTTCAGGTAGCTCAAAGGGATGACGCCCCGACGCATCAGCATCAATGCCGCAGGCACAACCACCAGCGCCGGGACCAGCGCAAGCCCCAGCAGCGCGCCTTCATAGCCGCCCAGGCGATAGCAGAAGTAATAGGCAATCACGCCGATGACGCTGCCCAGGATTAAGGCAAGCGCGTTTCCGGCGGCATCACGAAAACCTTTCATCAGCGCCAGCAGCAGGTTAGCCCAGGCAATGCCCATCTGAACCAACGCGACCAGACGCACCAGCCCCTGATAATGGGTATGCCCGAACAATCCCTGGCTGATGGGCGCCGCTGCCAGCAGAAAGACAATCGCCATCAGGGTCGAAAAACCCGTGACCATCGCCGAAGAGGTGCCCACCACCCTGCGCAGCTGAGCCGCATCATCCTGATACTGCGCAACGTATTTGGTGACGCCGTTGAAGATACCGGCACCGGCCAGCACCCCAAGAACGGTGACAAGCTGGCGGAAATTACCCGCCAGCCCCACGCCAGAGGGGCCAAATGAGACGGCTAACAGCTTGACGACCAGCAGCCCGGCGCCAATTTTTACAAGCGTGGACGCGGCGGTCCACACCGATGCTTTTGCCAGAGACATATCAGCCGAAATAACTCAGAAGGGTATTAATCACCGTACGCTGGTTAACAGGCGCGAGGTTGTAGAACAGTGGCAGGCGAAGCAAACGCTCACTTTCTTTCGTGGTGTAACGATCTTCACCCGCGAACGTGCCAAACGCTTCGCCGGCCGGGCTGGAGTGCAGCGGGATATAGTGGAACACCGCCATAATTTCGGCCTCTTTCAGCCAGGCGATAAGCGCGCTGCGATCGTCGTTATCGCGCAGCTTGATGTAGAACATATGCGCGTTGTGGACGCAATCCGCCGGGATGGTCGGCAGCTCAATACGCCCGGCTTTGGCCAGAGGCTCAAGCGCATCGTAATACGTTTGCCACAGGGAAAGACGCTGAAGGTTGATACGTTCCGCCGCTTCCAGCTGCGCCCACAGGTACGCCGCCTGCAGATCCGCCATCAGATAGCTGGAGCCGATATCGCGCCAGGTGTATTTGTCTACCTGACCCCGGAAGAACTGGCTGCGGTTGGTGCCTTTTTCGCGGATAACTTCCGCACGCTCCACGAGAGCCCGGTCGTTAATCAGCGTCGCGCCACCTTCTCCGCCCGCCGTGTAGTTTTTGGTTTCGTGGAAGCTAAAGCAGCCGATGTGGCCAATAGTGCCCAGCGCGCGTCCCTTGTAGGTGGACATCACGCCCTGCGCGGCATCTTCCACCACGAACAGATTATGTTTTTTGGCGATGGCCATGATGGTGTCCATTTCACAGGCCACGCCCGCGTAGTGAACCGGCACGATCGCGCGCGTTTTGTCAGTGATCGCCGCTTCAATCAGCGTCTCATCAATGTTCATGGTATCCGGGCGGATATCCACAAAGACGATTTTCGCTCCGCGCAGGACAAAGGCGTTCGCCGTGGAAACGAAGGTATAGCTCGGCATAATCACTTCATCACCGGGCTGGATATCCAGCAACAGTGCCGCCATTTCCAGCGATGCCGTACAGGACGGGGTCAGCAGCACTTTGGCGCTGCGAAAACGCTGTTCCATCCACTGCTGACAGCGACGGGTAAAACCGCCGTCACCACAGAGTTTGCCGCTGCCCATGGCAGACTGCATATAGTCGAGTTCAGTTCCGACAACGGGTGGTGCGTTAAATGGAATCATCTTGTCACCTGTATAACCAGTAGGCGGTGGCGTCGATGTTGGCACCACTCGCAATATAACGTTTAAGCGCGGCGGTGTTGCCCAGTTGGGTCGCGACCCGCAGCGTCACAAGCTGTTGCTGCTGAGCCCAGTGCAGCGCCGCCTGCATGAGTTTTTCACCCATGCCGCGCCCGGCTAATAAGCCGATACGCGCCTCGCGCTCGTTGAGCTTACGCAGCGAGACGAACCCCTGGATTTGACCGTCCCCTGCACGGAAAACCAGGCAGACGTGGTCAAATGTGCCTTTGACCGCATTCTCTATCCACTGGGCATAGAAACGTCCGCTATCGTCAGGTGCATACCAGGGCGCACGAAAGCGACTCTGTGCAAATGCCTGGGCCGCCATCTGACGCAGCACGGGGATGTCCAGTTCGTTTGCAATTTCCGCGCCGGATGCATCGTGCCGGGTAAGGGTAATGGAAAGGTCTACCTCACCTTCAACCAGCTGAAAGCCGTGTTGCTGGAGCGCGTCAAGCAGATCGGCGCGCTCCGCCGGGATCTTAGCCTGCACCCGTTGCCAGGCGATAAAATCCGGTTCAGCCAGCACCGGCGCGTCATCGCTCAGACGCACGATGGCCGACGGCAGGCCGAAAAAGGCACTCTCCCACTGCAGGGACTCGAGCACCCCATTCAGACTGTTCAACGCCAGACACCTTTGGTATCAACAATATACTGCTGACGAACGGCATCGCCGGACGTCGCTTTAAACTCTTTATGATCCACCAGCAGCACCAGCACGTCCGCCGTCGCCAGCGCGTCGTCCAGCGCCGTTAGCGTGCAGTGCCCCGCCAGTTTTGCCGGCAATTCATGGATATTCGGCTCAACCACCAGCGTTTCACCCTTGTGCCATTCGGCAATCATCTCGGCAATTTCCATCGCCGGGCTTTCACGCAGATCGTCAATATTGGGTTTGAATGCCAGACCAAAGCAGGCAATTTTCAGCTCGCTGGCGCGCTTGCCGCTCTCTGCCAGGCAATCCGCTACCGTCGCTTTAACCTGATTGAGCACCCAGTGAGGCTTGCTGTCGTTCACTTCACGCGCGGTGCGAATCAGACGCGCCTGCGCCGGATTTTGCGCCACGATAAACCACGGATCGACGGCGATACAGTGTCCGCCCACGCCCGGGCCTGGCTGGAGAATGTTCACGCGCGGATGGCGATTCGCCAGACTAATCAGCTCCCAGACGTTAATCCCCTGATCGGCACAGATCAGCGACAGTTCGTTCGCAAAGGCGATATTGACGTCGCGGAAGCTGTTTTCCGTCAGCTTGCACATCTCGGCTGTGCGGGAGTTGGTCACCACGCACTCACCTTCCAGGAAAATCTTATACAGCGCGCTGGCACGCTCGGAACAGACGGGCGTCATACCGCCAATGACGCGGTCGTTTTTAATCAGTTCGACCATCACCTGGCCCGGCAGCACGCGCTCCGGACAGTAGGCGATGTTAATATCCGCCTGCTCACCCGCCTGCGGCGGGAAGCTTAAATCAGGGCGCGCGTCGGCCAGCCACTGTGCCATCTGCTCGGTAGCGCCGACCGGAGAGGTTGATTCCAGGATCACCAGCGCCCCTTTCTTCAGCACAGGCGCGATGGATTTTGCCGCCGCCTCGACGAACGCCATGTCGGGCTCGTGGTCGCCTTTAAACGGGGTAGGGACGGCAATCAGGTAGGCATCCGCTTCAACTGGCGTCGTGCTGGCACGCAGGAAGCCCCCCTCCACCGCCTCTTTCACCACGCGGTCAAGATCGGGCTCCACAATATGAATCTCGCCACGGTTGATAGTTTCTACCGCCCGTGCGTTGATATCCACACCGACAACCTGTTTCTGACGAGAGGCAAACGCGGCCGCAGTAGGCAAGCCAATGTAGCCAAGACCGATGACAGAGATGGTAGTAAAACTCATAGCGATACCCGATTGTGTTTAAGTGCATGCAAAATACGGCCACAAGCCTGCCCATCTCCGTACGGATTATGGGCCCGGCTCATCGCCTGATACGCTTCATCGTCATGCAGCAGGCGCGTGACCTCTTCGACGATGAGCTGCGCGTTGGTGCCAACCAGACGCACCGTACCGGCTTTGACGGCTTCCGGACGTTCGGTCGTTTCACGCATCACCAGCACCGGTTTGCCAAGGGATGGTGCTTCTTCCTGAATGCCGCCGGAATCGGTGAGGATCAGCCAGGCGTGGTTCATCAGCCAGACAAACGGCATGTAGTCCTGAGGTTCAATCAGAAGGACATTTTCGACATGGCCCAGGATCCGGTTAACCGGCTCGCTGACGTTAGGGTTAAGGTGTACTGGATAGACAATTTGCACATCGTCATTCTGCGCGGCGATTTCAGCCAGCGCGTGACAGATTTGCTCAAAACCCCGGCCAAAGCTTTCGCGACGGTGGCCAGTAACCAGAATGGTTTTTTTGCCGTTGTGGAGAAACGGATAGCGGGCAGCGAGCTCTTTCTTGAGATCGTCGTTTGCGAGGACGCGGTCACGTACCCAAATTAACGCATCGATGACCGTATTGCCGGTCACAAAGATTTTGTTATCGGCGATATTTTCACGCAGCAGGTTCTGACGCGAGTTTTCAGTTGGCGCAAAGTGGTACATCGCCAGATGGCCCGTTAACGTGCGGTTGGCCTCCTCCGGCCACGGCGAATAAAGATTGCCGGTACGCAGACCCGCCTCAACATGCCCCACGGGAATTCGCTGGTAAAACGCGGCCAGGCTTGTCGCCACGGTAGTAGTGGTGTCACCGTGTACCAGCACGACGTCAGGCTTGAATGACTCCAGGATCGGCTTAAGCTCTTGCAGAATGCGACAGGTTATCTCCGTTAATCCTTGCCCCGGTTTCATAATATTAAGGTCATAATCCGGGACGATGGAGAAGAGCGTTAAAACCTGATCGAGCATCTCACGGTGCTGGGCAGTGACGCACACTTTCGCTTCAATATCGGGATCGCAGGCCAGCGCATGAACCAGAGGTGCCATCTTAATGGCCTCCGGCCTGGTGCCAAATACGGTTAGTACTTTCACATCGATTCTCTTCGATTAGGCGATGAAGGCCGCAGCCTTCATCGTAGACGGCGTTCTTAGTTTTTGCGACGACGCGTTAACGCCACGCCAGCGCCCGTCAGTGCGCCTACAATCCCCCACATAATCATCAGGAATGCACGACGCGGACTATCGCGTTTTACAGGTTCTTCAGGCGTTCGCAAATAACGATAGGTCTGAAAACGCGGGTCCAGGGACGGACCTACATTAAGCGTATTGAGCATCGCGCGATTTTGATCGTAATCGAGGTCAAAATCAGGCCCAACGGCTTTAAGGTTTTCCAGACGCGCCTGCAGCATAGGGCGACCAAGTAGGAACATTTCAGAGTCAGGCAGCTCATCGGCGGGCACGTCCGTCTCAGTACGGGAAATATTGTGCTGTTCCGCAATTTTCAGCGCCTGCTCAATGTTATGCACGCGGCGACCGAAAATGGTATTCGCCACCTCTTCCTGACGTTTCACCTGGGCTTTCATCTGGATGGTGCGGGCAGCCCAGGCGCCTTTAAGCTCTTCGTTAAGATGGCTTGCGGCACGCTGGCTGGCAAACGCGACGTACTGACGCAGCAGGTTGTTGGCATCCGGCGCGGTTTCTGCAATCAGCTTGACGCTGTCATTCACGTTACGCAGCGCGTCGCCCGGCATAAACTGAATATTGTTAATCAGATCGTCCAGCAGGGCGGCGTCGGCTTTTGTATTATCAACCCGGCGCTGCTTGTAGTAATCCGTCTGGGACCAGAAATCGCGTCGGGTATCCCACGAAGCCAGCTGCATCACAAACTCTTTATAGGCTTCATCCATAACGGAAGCCTGGTCTGGCGTTGCAAGACTGGCTTTAATATCCAGGTTACGCAGGAATTGCTGCTGGGAATAGTATCCCCCGAGCATGTTAACCGTTGGCTTGTCTGTAATTGCCGTGGCGCTCCACTCTTGTTTTGCAAAGAACGTATAGGCCAGCGCTAACAGTGCAAACCCCAGCGCGATCCCCGCAATCCAAAGTTTGCCTGCCCATAACACGCGAAACAAACCCCGAATATCCAGTTCATTCTCAGTTACCACTGATTTCGCTCCCGCCAACGGTTGAGTCATCATAGTCCCGGTTTTACTTAGTTAATGTTGTGTTTTTGCCACTGTTACGACGCATCCGGCGTTTAAGACGTTTAATAAATCGCGCCACTTTCCATGCGCGTTTAATGCAGTAGCCGTACAGGAAAAATGCCAGCAAGAATAATGCCAACATAACCCACTCAGGAATAATATGGGAATATTCTGCAGCTACACCAATCGCGGCTAAAATAGCGGCGGCCAGAGTAATCAGCACAAACGCCTGACGAGAAGTAAAACCCGCACGCATGATGAGATGATGAATGTGTTGGCGGTCAGGAGAGAAAGGACTCATTCCTTTGCGCAGGCGGCGATACATAATCGCCACCATATCCATTAATGGAATCGCGATAATCCACAGCGCGGTTACGGGACTTATCGGATGGGTTTGACCCTGTGTGGTTTCAAGCAGGATCCAGATAACCGTAAAACCAATCAGCGTACTGCCCGCGTCTCCCATAAAGACTTTATAGCGACGGCCCAGCACTCCGAGGTTTAAGAGGATATAAGGCAGAATGGCGGCAATCATGGCAAAACACCACATTGCCAGACTGTACTGGCCATCAAACCATAAAATAATGCCGATAGCGGCAAACGAGACGGATGACAACCCACCGAGCAGGCCGTCAATGCCATCCACCATGTTGAAAGCATTGATTGCCGCCCAGACGGCAAAGAGTGTCAGGAAGAAGCCAAATGGACCCAGGACTAACTCCCAGGGGCCAAATACATAGCCGAGGCTTCGCAGATACAGTCCGCCCACAACCATCATCACCACGCCAATGGCCGCCTGAACGGTCGCGCGTATTTTCACCGCGATATCGAATCGGTCATCAAGAGCCCCGACTAACACCAGGACACCGGCGCAGGCAATGTAGAGGGCGGCATGCGGAATATAATAGTCGGCAATTCCAAACGTGAAGCAAATCCCTGCGTAAACAGAAATCCCGCCGACTAAAGGAATAAGTCCCTGATGGCGTTTACGAAAATTCGGCTTATCCACCAACCCTATTCGTTTTGCCACCTTTCGCGCAATGAACAAAAAACAGGTTGTGAATAAAAAAATACTGATCAGTTCAGTAACGGCGGTGAATAGATTCACAATGGATTGCTCTCAACAAATGTTAGTCCCGGAAGTATAACCATGAAGCCACAGCCTCAGAAGTAATAAAGATGGCTTCTCACCACTTCCTTTGTATATTTTTCAATCAATTATTTCTTTAGCTGCACAAACGGCCCTATTGTCGCACCGACCGGTCAAAATTGGGAGTAGGTGGTACTAGCGTATAGTCCATAAAAGAAAAACGCCACGTAAAAACGTGGCGTTCGCTGGCTTTATTTACGTTACGAGCGTTTCATCATGTCGAAGAAATCGTCGTTGGTTTTGGTCATCGCCAGTTTGTTAATGAGGAACTCCATCGCGTCGATTTCACCCATTGGATGGATGATTTTGCGCAGGATCCACATTTTCTGCAGCTCTTCCTGCGTGGTGAGCAGCTCTTCTTTACGGGTACCGGAACGGTTGTAGTCGATAGCCGGGAAGACGCGTTTCTCAGCGATTTTACGAGAAAGGTGCAGTTCCATGTTACCTGTACCTTTAAATTCTTCGTAAATCACTTCGTCCATTTTAGAACCGGTATCGATCAGCGCCGTCGCAATGATGGTCAGGCTGCCGCCCTCTTCCACGTTACGTGCGGCACCGAAGAAGCGTTTCGGACGATGCAGGGCATTAGCATCCACACCACCGGTCAGCACTTTACCAGACGCCGGAACCACGGTGTTGTAGGCACGCGCCAGACGGGTGATGGAGTCAAGCAGGATGATCACGTCTTTCTTGTGCTCAACCAGGCGTTTCGCCTTCTCGATAACCATTTCCGCAACCTGAACGTGGCGAGATGCCGGTTCGTCGAAGGTAGAAGCAACCACTTCACCTTTAACCAGACGCTGCATCTCGGTCACTTCTTCCGGACGTTCGTCAATCAGCAGCACCATCAGCACGCAGTCTGGGTGGTTATAGGCAATGCTCTGCGCGATGTTCTGCAGCAGCATGGTTTTACCCGCTTTTGGCGGTGCCACAATCAGACCACGCTGGCCGCGACCAATTGGTGATGCCAGATCCAGAACACGCGCGGTTAAGTCTTCAGTAGAACCGTTACCACGCTCCATGCGCAGGCGAGAGTTCGCGTGCAGCGGCGTTAAGTTCTCAAAGAGGATCTTATTACGCGAGTTTTCCGGTTTGTCGAAGTTAACTTCATTGACTTTCAACAGCGCAAAGTAGCGTTCACCCTCTTTAGGAGGACGAATCTTACCTGAAATGGTGTCACCAGTGCGGAGGTTGAAACGGCGGATTTGGCTGGGGGATACGTAGATGTCGTCAGGGCCGGCGAGATAGGAGCTGTCTGCAGAGCGGAGGAAACCAAATCCGTCTTGCAATATCTCCAGCACACCGTCGCCAAAGATATCTTCGCCACTCTTAGCATGCTGCTTCAGGATGGCGAAAATGATGTCCTGCTTGCGCATACGAGCCTGGTTTTCCAGCCCCATATTTTCGCCGAGAGTGATCAGCTCAGAAACCGGCGTATTCTTTAATTCGGTAAGATTCATAATGGTGTGGGTTCTTAAACTCGGGGTGATTCTCGAACTTAATGTTGTGAATGGTATGGCAGGGTCATCCATGCCTGTTTAGCGGCCATCGACTCATGTCTGTTCGCTGTCTGGTCACAGGGAAAGAACGCAGAACTGAAACGACAAGACGGATTGAGTGACAAGCCCGGAATTTAGCCACTTCACGCACTGTTCATGTTAACAACGGGAAGTATCGGGTAAAACAAGATTCAAACAACAAGATATGTTTAAAACGAAGTCATAGCTAACTTAGCACGACTTCAGCCGGGCGTCCAGAGTTCCACATCATTTAGCCGGGAGCTCTGAACGCACAGCGGAGAAACCTTACGCCAGGTTAGCGTCCAGGAACTCTTTCAGTTGACCTTTGGACAGCGCGCCCACTTTGGTCGCCGCCACTTCGCCGTTTTTGAACAGCAGAAGGGTCGGGATGCCACGGATACCGTATTTTGGTGCGGTGCCTGGGTTCTGGTCGATGTTCAGCTTGGCAACGGTCAGTTTGCCCTGATATTCGTCGGCGATCTCATCCAGAATCGGGGCGATCATTTTGCAGGGACCACACCATTCAGCCCAGAAATCGACGAGGATCAGCCCGTCAGCCTTAAGTACGTCCGTGTCAAAACTGTCGTCAGTCAGGTGAATAATTTTATCGCTCATATATAACTCCACAGGAATAAGCCTGGTACGTTGGTTTTGTCTCCACCAACGACGTGTTGATGTCGCATTAACCAACTAAAGGTTGACTTTATTTCACCGGATACGCTTTCGTAAAGCAATAGTAAGCTGATATTCTACCACACTATGAGCAAAACACATTTAACAGAACAGAAGTTTTCCGACTTCGCGCTGCACCCGAAGGTGATTGAAGCCCTTGAAAATAAAGGGTTTCATAACTGCACGCCCATTCAGGCCCTCGCGCTGCCGCTGACGCTGGCCGGTCGCGATGTTGCCGGGCAGGCGCAAACCGGTACCGGCAAAACGATGGCGTTTTTAACGTCAACGTTTCATTATTTACTTTCTCACCCAGCGATTGCAGACCGCAAAGTTAACCAGCCGCGCGCGCTAATTATGGCCCCGACGCGAGAACTGGCGGTACAGATCCACGCAGACGCTGAACCCCTGGCACAGTCTACCGGCCTGAAGCTTGGCCTGGCCTATGGCGGCGACGGCTACGATAAACAGCTGAAAGTGCTGGAAAGCGGTGTGGATATCCTGATCGGTACCACCGGCCGTCTTATCGATTACGCCAAACAGAACCACATTAACCTCGGCGCAATCCAGGTTGTGGTGCTCGATGAAGCTGACCGCATGTACGATCTGGGCTTCATTAAAGACATTCGCTGGCTGTTCCGCCGCATGCCGCCGGCCAATCAGCGTCTGAATATGCTGTTCTCCGCTACCCTTTCTTATCGCGTACGCGAGCTGGCGTTCGAACAGATGAACAACGCCGAATATGTAGAAGTGGAACCGGAGCAGAAAACGGGTCACCGCATTAAAGAAGAGCTTTTCTATCCTTCCAATGAAGAGAAAATGCGTCTGCTGCAAACGCTGATTGAAGAAGAGTGGCCAGATCGCGCCATTATCTTCGCGAACACCAAGCACCGCTGTGAAGACATCTGGGGCCATCTGGCTGCAGACGGTCACCGTGTTGGCCTGTTGACCGGCGACGTGGCGCAGAAAAAACGCCTGCGTATTCTGGAAGAATTCACCCGCGGCGATCTCGATATTCTGGTCGCAACCGACGTTGCCGCTCGTGGTCTGCACATTCCGGCCGTGACGCACGTCTTTAACTACGATCTGCCAGACGACTGCGAAGACTACGTACACCGTATCGGTCGTACCGGTCGTGCGGGCGCAAGCGGTCACTCGATTAGCCTTGCGTGTGAAGAGTATGCGCTGAATCTCCCGGCCATTGAGACGTATATCGGTCACTCTATTCCGCAGAGCAAATACAATCCGGAAGCACTGTTAAGCGAACTGCCGCCGCCTAAGCGTCTAACCCGCCCACGCTCCGGCAATGGTCCGCGTCGTTCAGGCGGCGCGCCGCGTAATCGTCGTCGTTCAGGTTAAGAAAATATGCTCAGCTCCACCTCGCTTTATGCGGCAATTGATCTCGGTTCGAATAGTTTTCATATGCTGGTTGTGCGCGAGGTGGCGGGAAGCATACAAACGCTGACGCGCATCAAGCGCAAGGTCCGCCTCGCGGCGGGCCTGAGCAGCGATAATCACCTCTCCCCTGAAGCCATGGAACGTGGCTGGCAGTGTTTGCGGCTCTTTGCCGAGCGTCTGCAGGATATCCCGCACGCCCAAATCACCGTGGTCGCCACTGCGACACTCCGCCTGGCGGTCAACGCCGTGGATTTTATTGCCAGAGCGCAGGAAATTCTCGGTTGTCCGGTACAGGTTATCAGCGGTGAAGAAGAGGCTCGCCTGATTTATCAGGGGGTTGCGCACACCACGGGAGGTGACGATCGCCGCCTGGTGGTGGATATCGGCGGTGCCAGTACCGAGCTTGTGACCGGCACCGGCGCGCAGGCAACGTCGCTGTTCAGCCTGTCGATGGGCTGCGTGACCTGGCTTGAGCGCTACTTTACCGATCGGAACCTGGCGAAAGAGAACTTCGACGAGGCAGAAAACGCCGCGCGCGAGGTGTTACGCCCGGTGATGGACGAGCTACGCTATCACGGCTGGAAAGTCTGCGTGGGTGCCTCGGGTACCGTGCAGGCTCTGCAGGAAATCATGATGGCGCAGGGAATGGACGAGCGAATTACGCTTGCCAAACTTCAGCAGCTGAAACAGCGCGCCATTCAGTGCGGACGCCTGGAAGAGTTGGAAATTGAAGGCCTGACGCTGGAACGCGCGCTGGTCTTCCCGAGCGGGCTGGCCATTCTTATCGCCATTTTCACCGAGCTGAACATCCAGTGTATGACCCTGGCCGGCGGCGCGCTGCGCGAAGGTCTGGTCTACGGGATGTTGCATCTGTCGGTCGATCAGGATATCCGCAGCCGTACCCTGCGCAACGTGCAGCGTCGTTTTCTGGTTGATATCGATCAGGCAGGACGCGTATCGCAGCTGGCGTCACGCTTCGCCGATAGGGTCGCGAACGTCTGGGATCTTGATCATCTGAGCCGGGATTTATTGCTGAGCGCCTGCGCGCTCCATGAAATCGGGCTGAGCATTGATTTTAAGCAGGCACCGGCTCATGCAGCGTATCTGGTGCGAAACCTGGATTTACCGGGCTATACGCCTGCGCAGAAAAAATTGCTGGCCACGCTGCTGCTGAACCAGACCAATGCCGTCGATCTCTCCTCTTTGCATCAGCAAAACGCCGTCCCGCCGCGCGTGGCCGAGCATCTGTGCCGCCTGCTACGTCTGGCGATCCTGTTTGCCAGCCGCCGCCGCGATGATTTGCTGCCAGCCATTAATCTGGTGGCCGATGACGAGAAGCTTTCGCTGACGCTGCCGGAGAACTGGATTGATCGTCACCCGTTAGGGGCAGAAATGATCGAACAGGAGTGCCAGTGGCAGAGCTATGTGCACTGGGTGCTTGAGGTGAAGTAATACGCTGAACATTGCCGGGTGGCGGCTTCGCCTTACCCGGCCTACAGGTCCCTACGGACTTATCCTTTCTCTTTGGCTTTTGCCAGCATAGCGCGGATGTTCGCCACGTTAGCCTGACCCTTGTGCATCCGCTCTTCTGCGGTAATCACTTTGCGCTCCTGTTCCCAGATCAGGTCATCCTGCGGCAGTTCCAGCAGGAAACGACTCGGCTCCGGGCGTACCAGTTCACCATACTGGCGGCGCTCTTTACACAGCGTGAACGTCAGCTCTTTCTGCGCGCGGGTGATCCCCACGTAGGCCAGGCGACGCTCCTCGTCGACGTTATCTTCATCAATGCTGCTCTGGTGTGGCAACAATCCCTCTTCCATGCCGACCAGATACACATACGGGAACTCCAGCCCTTTTGACGCATGCAGCGTCATCAGCTGAACCTGATCGGCCTCTTCTTCGCTCTCGCCGCGCTCCATCATGTCGCGCAGGGTAAAGCGAGTGACCACCTGCGTCAGGGTCATCGGCTCGTCGATTTCAGAGCCCTCCAGCATTTCGGTCATCCAGCTGAAGAGCTGGTTAACGTTTTTCATGCGCATCTCAGCCGCTTTCGGGCTGGCTGAGGTTTCATACAGCCAGGACTCATAGTCGATGCCATGAATGAGATCGCGCACGGCCGCCACCGGCTCCCGCTCCGCGAGACGCTGCACTTCGCCGAGCCAGTGGGTGAAGCGGGTTAACGAGTCATACCAGCGTCCGGTTAACGTCTGGCTCAGCCCCATGTCGAAGCTGGCAGTAAACATACTTTTGTTGCGGGTCATCGCCCACTCGCCGAGCTTTTGCAGCGTCGCCGGGCCAATCTCGCGTTTAGGCGTATTCACGATGCGCAGAAACGCGCTGTCATCATCCGGATTAGTGAGCACGCGAAGATAGGCCAGCAGATCTTTGATTTCTGGTCGTGAGAAGAACGACGTGCCGCCCGAGATTTTGTACGGAATGCGGTTCTGCATCAGCATCTTTTCAAAGACGCGCGACTGGTGATTACCGCGATAGAGGATCGCGTAATCCTTATATTCGGTTTTGTTGACGAAGTGGTGAGCGATGAGTTCGCCCGTCACGCGCTCCGCTTCATGATCCTCATTGTTGGCGCTGAGCACTTTCAGCTCCGTGCCGTAGCCCAGTTCGGAGAAGAGACGCTTCTCAAACACGTGCGGGTTATTGGCAATCAGGATGTTTGCCGCCTTCAGGATACGCCCGGAGGAGCGGTAGTTCTGCTCTAGCTTAATCACCTGCAGGGCCGGGAAATCTTTGCTCAGCAGCACCAGGTTTTGTGGGCGCGCGCCGCGCCAGGAGTAAATTGACTGGTCGTCGTCGCCTACTACGGTGAAACGCGCGCGCTGCCCCACCAGCAGCTTTACCAGTTCGTACTGGCTGGTGTTGGTGTCCTGATATTCATCCACCAGCAGGTAGCGGATTTTATTCTGCCAGCGCTCGCGCACCTCGTCATTGCGCTGCAGCAGCAGCGTGGGCAGCAGGATCAGGTCGTCAAAGTCCAGCACGTTGCACGCTTTCATATGCGCATCGTACAGACCGTAGCAGTGGGCGAAGATCCGATCCCGTTCACCTTTGGCGATCGCCGCGGCCTGGGCCGGCGTCATCAGATCGTTTTTCCAGTTCGAGATCGTCGAGATCAGCTGCTGCAACAGCACTTTGTCATCTTCGATCAGCCCCTCGGTGAGCTCTTTAAGCAGCGCCACCTGATCGGTATCGTCAAAAAGCGAGAAGTTGGACTTCATTCCCAGCGCCGCATACTCGCGTTTGATGATATCCAGCCCCAGCGTGTGGAAGGTGGAGATCATCAGGCCGCGCGCCTCTTTACGGCCCAGCGTCTGACCGACGCGCTCTTTCATCTCGCGCGCCGCTTTATTGGTAAAGGTGACCGCCGCAATGTGTCGCGCCTGATATCCGCAGTTGTGGATCAGATGGGCGATTTTGTTAGTGATCACGCGGGTTTTACCCGAACCGGCCCCTGCCAGCACCAGGCATGGTCCAGTAACGAATTCGACCGCTTGTTGTTGTCCAGGGTTTAAACGCATGGGAGTGTTGCTCAATCTTCGAACGGGGTGTGGATTGTAGCAGAAAGCCGGGCGCAGATTTACCGGCTAATGATAAAGTGGAGAAATCGCGTTTAACCCGTAGAGCAGAACCATGAAAAAGACCGCAGCAGCCCTGCATATTCTGGTAAAAGAGGAGAAACTGGCTCAGGAGATCCTGGCCAAGCTGGAGCGTGGCATCAGCTTTGATCATCTGGCAAAGCGTTATTCTAAATGCCCGTCCGGACGCAATGGCGGGGATCTCGGCGAGTTTCAACAAGGTGCGATGGTCGGCCCGTTCGATCAGGCAGTCTTTAGCTGCCCGCTTCTGAAGCCCTACGGCCCGGTAAAAACCAAATTTGGCTACCATATCATTAAGGTGCTTTATCGCCGCTGACGCGTGGTATATTGCGCCCCGATTTATTTCAACCTATTCAAGGCACGATCATGGCAAAAACAGCAGCAGCAGTGCACATCCTCGTTAAAGAAGAGAAACTGGCTTTGGATCTTCTGGAGCAGATTAAAAACGGTGCCGACTTCGGCAAGCTGGCGAAGAAGCACTCCATCTGCCCGTCAGGCAAGCGCGGCGGCGACCTGGGTGAGTTCCGCCAGGGTCAGATGGTTCCGGCGTTCGATAAAGTGGTGTTCTCCTGCCCGGTGCTGGAGCCAACCGGCCCGCTGCACACGCAGTTCGGGTATCACATTATTAAAGTATTGTATCGGAAATAAACATTCAAGGCCTTCTCTAAGAGAAGGCCTTGAATGTTTGCCCCTCTCCCCGTGGGAGAGGGCCGGGGTGAGGGCATCAGCCCGCGCCAGGTGTTAACCCGCTACCGCGATACGCTTCATATCGGTCATGTAGCCACGCAGTTTGTGACCCACTTTCTCGATCTGGTGGCTGCGAATCGCTTCGTTCACATCGCGCAGCTGCGCGTTATCCACGGCACCTTCCGCAATCGCTTTACCCAGATCGCCTGTCTGCAGAGTGGTCATAAACTCTTTCAGCAGCGGTACGCAGGCGTAAGAGAACAGATAGTTACCGTATTCTGCGGTATCAGAGATAACCACGTTCATTTCGTACAGACGCTTACGGGCAATGGTGTTCGCGATCAGCGGCAGCTCGTGCAGAGATTCGTAGTACGCAGACTCTTCGATGATGCCGGAATCCACCATGGTTTCGAACGCCAGCTCAACGCCTGCTTTCACCATCGCGATCATCAGTACGCCTTTATCGAAGTACTCCTGCTCGCCGATTTTACCTTCATACTGCGGCGCGGTTTCGAACGCGGTTTTACCGGTCTCTTCACGCCAGGTCAGCAGGTTTTTATCGTCGTTCGCCCAGTCCGCCATCATGCCGGAAGAGAATTCGCCGGAGATGATGTCGTCCATGTGTTTCTGGAACAGCGGTGCCATAATGGTTTTCAGCTGTTCAGACAGCGCGTAAGCACGCAGTTTTGCCGGGTTGGACAGACGGTCCATCATCAGCGTAATACCGCCCTGCTTCAGCGCTTCGGTGATGGTTTCCCAGCCGAACTGAATCAGTTTTTCCGCGTAGGCCGGGTCAGTACCTTCTTCCACCAGCTTGTCGAAGCACAGCAGAGAACCGGCCTGCAGCATGCCGCACAGAATGGTCTGCTCACCCATCAGGTCAGATTTCACTTCGGCAACGAAAGAAGATTCCAGCACGCCCGCACGGTGGCCGCCGGTCGCCGCTGCCCACGCTTTGGCAATCGCCATGCCTTCGCCTTTCGGATCGTTTTCCGGGTGAACCGCGATCAGGGTCGGCACGCCGAAGCCACGTTTGTACTCTTCGCGTACTTCCGTACCCGGGCACTTCGGCGCCACCATCACCACGGTGATGTCTTTACGGATCTGCTCGCCCACTTCAACGATGTTGAAGCCGTGAGAGTAACCCAGCGCGGCGCCGTCTTTCATCAGCGGCTGTACGGAACGCACAACGTCAGAGTGCTGTTTGTCCGGGGTCAGGTTAACCACCAGATCCGCCTGCGGGATCAGCTCTTCGTAGGTGCCCACTTTGAAGCCGTTTTCGGTCGCTTTACGCCAGGAAGCACGCTTCTCGGCAATCGCTTCTTTACGCAGGGCGTAGGAGATATCCAGACCGGAGTCACGCATGTTCAGGCCCTGGTTCAGACCCTGTGCGCCACAGCCGACGATGACCACTTTTTTACCCTGAAGGTAGCTCGCGCCATCGGCAAATTCGTCGCGCGCCATGAAGCGGCATTTGCCCAGCTGCGCCAGCTGCTGGCGCAAGTTCAGTGTATTAAAGTAGTTAGCCATGGGTGATACCTCGTGATGTTGTGTGTCTTATTGTTCGGTTCGCGTTTCAGCGAGAATGTACCCACATTACAACAGGAAATTTATTGCGGAAATTGATATATTCACAACGTCATATTGCAATTTTTGCAATATAAAAAGAGGGAGTGGAATCAGTGGATTTACGCGATCTGAAAATGTTCCTGCACCTGGCGGAAAGCCGCCATTTTGGCCGCAGCGCCCGGGCGATGCACGTTAGCCCCTCAACGCTTTCACGCCAGATCCAGCGCCTTGAGGAAGATCTAGGCCAGCCGCTGTTCGTGCGCGATAATCGCACCGTCACCCTCACGGAAGCGGGTGAAGAGCTGCGCATTTTTGCCCAGCAGACGCTGTTGCAGTACCAGCAGCTGCGGCACTCGATTGACCAGCAGGGGCCGTCACTTTCCGGCGAACTGCATATTTTCTGCTCCGTCACCGCCGCCTATAGCCATCTGCCACCCATCCTTGACCGCTTCCGCGCGGCGCATCCGTCGGTTGAAATTAAGCTCACCACCGGCGACGCCTCCGACGCAATGGAAAAAGTGGTGACGGGCGAAGCGGATCTCGCCATAGCAGGGAAACCCGAAACCCTGCCGGGCGCGGTGGCATTCTCAATGCTTGAGAATCTGGCGGTGGTGCTGATTGCCCCGGCGCTGCCCTGCCCGGTGCGTAACCAGGTGTCGGTGGAAAAACCGGACTGGTCGACGGTGCCGTTTATCATGGCCGATCAGGGGCCGGTGCGCCGCCGTATCGAGCTGTGGTTCCGTCGTCAGAAAATCAGCAATCCGTCGATTTACGCCACGGTCAGCGGCCACGAGGCGATGGTGTCGATGGTGGCGCTGGGCTGCGGCGTGGCGCTGCTGCCGGAAGTAGTGCTGGAAAACAGCCCCGAACCGGTGCGCAATCGCGTGATGATTCTGGAACGCAGCGACGAGAAGACGCCGTTTGAGCTTGGCGTGTGCGCACAAAAAAAGCGGCTGCATGAGCCGCTTATTGATGCGTTCTGGCAGATATTGCCGAACCACTAGCCCGCCAGGAAGAACCTGAACGCCGGGTTATGGGTTTCATCGTGGCACTCATAGCCCAGCTCGTTCAGCCGCGTTTCGAAATCAGGCTCGTGCTCGCCCAGTTCGAACGCCGCCAGCACGCGGCCATAGTCGGTGCCGTGGCTGCGGTAGTGGAACAGAGAGATATTCCAGTGCGTGCCAAGCGTGTGCAGGAATTTGAGCAGCGCGCCCGGCGATTCCGGAAACTCGAAGCTGAACAGACGTTCCCTGAGCGGCTTAGATGGACGCCCGCCGACCATATAGCGCACGTGCAGCTTCGCCATCTCATCGTCAGAGAGATCGACTACGCTGTAGCCGCCCTCATGCAGCAGGTTGAGGATCTCTTTGCGCTCCTCCACACCGCGGCTCAGACGCACGCCGACAAAAATGCAGGCGTCTTTAGCATCGGCAAAACGGTAGTTGAACTCCGTCACCGAACGGCCGCCCAGCAGCTGGCAAAACTTCAGGAAGCTGCCCTTCTCTTCCGGAATGGTCACCGCCAGCAGCGCTTCACGCTGTTCGCCCAGCTCGCAGCGCTCGGAAACGTAGCGCAGACCGTGGAAGTTCACGTTGGCGCCGGAAAGCACGTGCGCCAGACGCTCGCCGCGAATGTTGTGCTGCGCGATATATTTTTTCATCCCCGCCAGCGCCAGCGCGCCTGACGGTTCCGCCACCGCACGCACATCCTCGAACAGATCCTTCATCGCCGCGCAGATGGCGTCGCTATCCACCGTGACGATATCGTCGAGATATTCCCGGCACAGGCGGAAAGTTTCGTCGCCAATGCGCTTCACCGCCACGCCCTCGGCAAACAGCCCGACGCGCGGCAGGTCCACAGGATGCCCGGCATCCAGCGCCGCTTTCAGGCAGGCAGAGTCTTCCGCTTCCACGGCGATGACTTTGATCTGCGGCATCAGCTGTTTGATCAGCACCGCCACGCCTGCGGCTAAGCCACCGCCGCCCACCGGGACGAAGACGCGGTCGAGATGGGCATCCTGCTGCAGCAGTTCCAGCGCCAGCGTGCCTTGTCCGGCAATCACCATCGGGTGATCGAATGGCGGCACCCAGGTAAAGCCCTGCTGCTGCGCCAGCTCGATCGCTTTGGCTTTCGCTTCGTCAAAGTTGGCGCCGTGGAGCAGAACCTCGCCGCCGAAACCGCGGACCGCATCGACTTTGATGTCTGCGGTAGCAACCGGCATCACGATCAGCGCTTTCAGCCCCAGACGGGCAGACGAGAACGCCACGCCCTGAGCATGGTTGCCCGCCGACGCGGTAATTACGCCGCGCGCTTTCTGCTCGTCGGTCAGCCCGGCCATCATCGCGTAGGCGCCGCGCAGCTTGAAGCTGTGCACCGGCTGACGGTCTTCGCGCTTCACCAGAATGACGTTGTCGAGGCGCGAAGAGAGTTTTTCCATTTTCTGCAGGGGTGTGACCTGCACGGCTTCATAGACCGGCGCGCGCAGCACCGCTCTCAGGTATTCCGCCCCCTCAGGGGCGGCGGATAAGGGTTGCGACTCGGCCATCG
Source organism: Enterobacter sp. UCD-UG_FMILLET (assembly GCF_000762975.1). NCBI lineage: Bacteria > Pseudomonadati > Pseudomonadota > Gammaproteobacteria > Enterobacterales > Enterobacteriaceae > Enterobacter > Enterobacter sp. UCD-UG_FMILLET. Next base: position 11,429 of record NZ_JRJC01000035.1, on the reverse strand, counting down.
TTAGCCCCCAAGTTTCGATTTATCGCGCACAGCGCCTTTATCTGCACTGGTGGCAAGACTCGCGTAGGCGCGCAGGGCGAAGGAGACTTCACGCTGGCGGTCTTTCGGCGTCCAGGCTTTATCGCCGCGGGCTTCCTGCGCTTCACGACGGGCCGCAATTTCCTGGTCGCTCAGCTTGAGCTGTATGCCGCGATTCGGAATGTCGATTTCGATCAGGTCACCGTCTTCGATGATGGCGATGTTGCCGCCGCTTGCCGCTTCCGGCGAAACGTGGCCGATAGAGAGGCCGGAGGTGCCGCCGGAGAAACGTCCGTCGGTGATCAGCGCGCAGGCCTTACCGAGTCCCATAGATTTCAGGAAGGTGGTTGGGTAGAGCATCTCCTGCATGCCGGGACCGCCTTTTGGCCCTTCGTAGCGAATGACAACCACGTCGCCTTCCACCACTTTGCCGCCGAGAATGGCGTCTACTGCTTCATCCTGGCTTTCGTATACCTTCGCCGGACCGGTGAATTTCAGGATGCTGTCGTCCACGCCTGCGGTTTTCACGATGCAGCCGTTTTCCGCGAAATTACCGTACAGCACGGCCAGACCGCCGTCTTTGCTGTAGGCGTGTTCCAGCGAGCGGATGCAACCTTCGGCGCGGTCATCGTCGAGGGTATCCCAGCGGCAATCCTGCGAGAACGCCTGCGTGGTGCGGATACCGGCAGGGCCGGCGCGGAACATCTTTTTCACCGCGTCATCTTTGGTCAGCATTACGTCGTACTGGTCCAGCGACTCCGGCAGCGTCAGGCCGAGTACGTTTTTCACTTCACGGTTCATCAGGCCCGCACGATCCAGCTCGCCCAGAATGCCCAGTACGCCGCCCGCGCGGTGTACGTCTTCCATATGATATTTCTGGGTACTCGGCGCGACTTTACACAGCTGCGGCACTTTACGGGACAGCTTGTCGATGTCGCTCATGGTGAAGTCGATTTCGGCTTCCTGTGCGGCGGCCAGCAGGTGCAGAACGGTGTTGGTGGAGCCGCCCATGGCGATATCCAGCGTCATCGCGTTCTCAAACGCGGCCTTGCTGGCGATGCTGCGCGGCAGCGCGCTGGCGTCGTCCTGCTCGTAGTAGCGTTTGGTCAGCTCAACGATGCGCTTACCGGCGTTGAGGAACAGCTGCTTACGGTCTGCGTGGGTCGCCAGCAGCGAGCCGTTGCCCGGCTGAGACAGACCCAGCGCTTCGGTCAGACAGTTCATGGAGTTTGCCGTGAACATACCGGAACAGGAGCCGCAGGTCGGACACGCGGAGCGTTCCACCTGGTCGCTCTGCTCGTCAGAGACTTTTGGATCCGCGCCCTGGATCATCGCATCGACCAGATCGAGCTTGATGATTTTGTCGGAGAGCTTGGTTTTCCCCGCTTCCATTGGGCCGCCGGAGACGAAGATCACCGGAATGTTCAGGCGCAGGGAGGCCATCAGCATCCCCGGGGTGATTTTGTCGCAGTTGGAGATACAGACCATCGCATCGGCGCAGTGGGCGTTAACCATATACTCTACGGAGTCGGCGATCAGCTCGCGCGACGGCAGTGAATAGAGCATACCCCCGTGCCCCATCGCGATACCGTCATCCACCGCAATGGTGTTGAACTCTTTCGCCACGCCGCCGGAGGCTTCAATTTGCTCGGCAACCAGCTTGCCGAGATCGCGCAGGTGCACGTGGCCCGGTACGAACTGGGTGAAGGAGTTCACCACGGCGATAATCGGCTTGCCGAAATCGGCGTCGGTCATTCCGGTGGCGCGCCACAGCGCGCGGGCTCCCGCCATATTACGGCCGTGGGTGGTGGTGGCTGAACGATACTTAGGCATGCTTTATTGACTCCCGTCTGACTATTTAATGGGACGGTGCGTGCCGTCCCAAATTTATGCTTAGTGATTAACCTGATCCAACCAGCCGTATTTATCTTCCGTCTCGCCGGTGAAGAGGCCGAAGAACGCTTGCTGAATACGTTTGGTGACCGGGCCACAGCGGCCTTCGCCCACCTGGATACCGTCCACGCTGCGTACCGGCGTGATTTCAGCCGCCGTACCGGACATAAACACTTCATCCGCCAGATACAGGGATTCGCGGGACAGTACCTGCTCGCGTACTTCGATACCCAGACCTTTCGCCAGCTTGATGATGGCGTCACGGGTGATGCCCGGCAGCGCGGACGAAGTGAACGGCGGCGTGAACAAAATGCCGTCTTTCACTTCAAACAGGTTTTCGCCCGCACCTTCAGAGATGTAGCCATTTACGTCGAGGGCGATACCTTCCTGATAGCCGTGGCGGCGCGCTTCGCTACCGACCAGCAGGGAAGAAAGGTAGTTACCGCCTGCTTTCGCGGCGGTCGGGATAGTGTTTGGCGCAACGCGGTTCCAGGAAGAGACCATTGCGTCGATCCCCTGCTCCAGGGCTTCTGCACCCAGATAAGCACCCCACGGGAACGCGGCAATGATCACATCTGTGGTATAGCCCGCTGGCGGGTTCACGCCCATACCGACGTCACCCACGAAGACCAGCGGACGGATATAGGCGCTGGTCAGGTTGTTTTTACGGATCACGTCGCGGCAGGCTTCCATCAGCTCATCAACGCTTTGTGAAACCGGGAAACGATAAATTTTGGCTGAGTCATGCAGACGCTGCATGTGTTCGCGATGGCGGAACACCACTGGCCCCTTGTGAGAATCGTAGCAGCGAATACCTTCAAATACGGAGGTACCGTAGTGCAGCGCGTGGGACATGACGTGAACTTTCGCGTCCTCCCAGCGAACCATCTCACCGTTGAACCAAATGTAATCAGCTTTTTTTGTCGTCATTTTTTCGTCCTGTCACGCTTAAGCGCGGATTTGTTGTGATGTGGTTGTGCTCTGGCAGATGGCAACATGGGCAACGTCTACCAGCTTTGATAACTGACTAAACAGTAAGTCGACCGACCGCGGGCTGGCAACGGTTAATTCGATACTGATATTCCGGGCGTCATTGGCAGTCTCCATATTCATAGAGCAAATCTGAAAACCACGATGACGCACCACGCGCAAAACGCGTTCTAAAGTTTCCGGGTTGAAGCGAGCCTGTACGGCGACCTGATGCTGCATCATGATAATTTCTCCATCATTTGTGAGTTACTGGCACCAGGCGGTACCAACGGCCAGACGTTCTCGAGTTCGTCGATTGAGACATGAAGCAGGTAAGGCCCATCGCTGTTCAGCATGGTGTCGAGCGCCGCTTCAACCTGATCTTTACGGGTGATGTGCTGGCCAGGGATGCCGAAGGCGCTGGCCAGGGTGAGGAAATCGGGGTTATCGGTGAGAGTCGTTTCGCTGTAGCGCTCCTGGAAGAACAGCTGTTGCCACTGGCGAACCATCCCTAAACGCTGGTTGTCGAGCAACACGATCTTCAGCGGCAACTGCTTGCGCTTAACGGTGCCGAGCTCCTGAACGTTCATCATGAAGGAGCCGTCACCGGAGATACAGATAACGGTATCGTTCGGGCGGGCAACCTGCGCGCCAACGGCGGCTGGCAGACCGAAGCCCATCGTCCCTAACCCGCTGGAGGTGATGAAGTTTTCCGGGCGGGTGTAGGTCATGTGCTGCGCGGACCACATCTGGTGCTGGCCTACGTCGGTGGTGACGACGCTGTCAGCCGGTTTACGGTCGGACAACTGCTTCAACAGCAGCGGCGCGTAAATGGCCTCGCCGGGGTGGTCGTACCGCCAGGCGTGCTCGGCGCGCATATCTGCGGTGTGCTGACGCCATGCGTTGATATCCAGCGGCTGCTGCAATGCCGGTAACAGCGCGTTGAGATCGCCCTGCAAGGCGACATGCGCCTGACGCAGCTTGTTCATTTCCGCCGGGTCGATATCCATATGGATGACTTTGGCGTTCGGCGCAAAGGTATTCAGCTTGCCGGTGACGCGGTCGTCAAAACGGGCACCTACGGCGATGAGCAGATCGCACTCCTGCACCGCCAGGTTTGCCGCTTTGGTGCCGTGCATCCCCAGCATGCCCAGATAGTAGGGGAAATCCGCGTCGACTGCACCGAGACCTTTCAGCGTGCAGGTCGCTGGCATCTGCGTTGTTGCGATAAATTCACGCAGGGCTGGAACGGCCTGCGCCATGCCGACGCCACCTCCGACGTACAGCATCGGCTGTTTCGCCTGCGCCAGCATCTGACGAGCCTCTTCAACTTCCGCATCCGGAAACGCATCGTCGCTTTCAACGGTGGAAAAGTGAGGTTCCAGATCGCCGAGTGCCACCTGGATATCTTTCGGTATATCGACCAGAACCGGACCAGGACGGCCGGAGCTTGCCACGTCGAACGCTTCTGCCATTACGCGCGGCAGCTCTTCCAGAGACTGGACGAGGAAGCTGTGTTTGGTGCAGGACAGCGATAAACCGAGGACGTCCACTTCCTGAAAAGCATCGGTACCGATGAACGGCGACGCCACCTGCCCGGTGATGGCGACAACGGGAACGGAATCCAGCAGCGCGTCAGCCAGGCCGGTGATGAGGTTAGTTGCGCCCGGGCCTGACGTCGCCATACACACGCCAGTTTTACCCGTCGCTCGGGCATAGCCGATGGCTGCCATCGCTGCGCCCTGCTCGTGTCGGCACAAGAGATGTTCCACGCCGCCGTCATACAGTGCATCGTAAATCGGCATAATTGCGCCACCCGGATAACCGAATACGGTTTCGACTCCCTGCGCGCGCAACGCATGTACTACCCACTGTGCCCCATTCATAGTTAGTTCCCCGTCATAAATCGGGAGAAACAGAATTTTGTGCTAGTCGTCATTCTCTGCTCCTCATTTACGTTTTTTAGTCATAAAAAAACCCCCGGACCTTTCGGTGCGGGGGTCTCAGTTCGTTAAGGCTTGATTTCTAAGCCTTTCCTCGTCCAAGTGCAGCCCCGCACGGTGGGATAATAATCACCACCACGCTAATCACGACCAGGCTAATCACTCGTAGAAGGGCTGTCATTTTCAGTTCTTTTTGCATCTTGTTCGAAGGAATACCTAAAGAGTTATCACAGTTTTTAAATCAAACACAAGATTTATTTATGACGGATTTGATTAGGCAGCGAATCATATTTCTTAAAAGCGTTGTTTTATATACGGAAATTAGAAAATGAATATTTTTCATTTTTTCACTGCGGTTTTTACCGTCAAAACGGGGCTTTTTACATTCTGCGAGGAGGCTTCCACGATTATGCAAGGGTTTCAGTGTGCGCTTAAAATCTCTGAACAGGCGGCGTAAATTCGCAAAACGACGCTAAACAGGCAAAAAAGGCGCTGGCATAGTCACACCAGGAGGTAGTGCAAATGTCACTGTCAGTTGTTTACACGCGTGCGGCTCTCGGGGTAAAGGCACCGCTTATTTCCGTCGAGGTTCATTTGAGCAATGGGCTACCCGGACTCACGCTTGTCGGGTTACCTGAAACGACGGTTAAAGAGGCCAGGGATCGCGTTCGCAGCGCAATAATAAATAGCGGTTATACCTTCCCCGCGAAGAAGATCACCATCAACCTTGCCCCCGCCGATCTGCCTAAAGAGGGGGGACGATACGATTTACCTATCGCAATTGCCCTTCTCGCGGCTTCTGAGCAGCTAAATACGACACGGCTAGGCTCGTATGAGTTTGTTGGCGAACTCGCGCTCACAGGCGCGTTAAGAGGCGTTCCCGGTGCGATATCGGGAGCGCTGGAAGCCATACGAGCAGGGCGGCAAATCATTGTCGCCAATGAAAATGCATCAGAAGTGAGTCTTATTGCCGAGAAGGGGTGTCTCATCGCCGGGCATTTACAGGAAGTTTGTGCGTGGCTGGGAAGGACGGCATGAACTGTCCGAGCCGGAGGAATGTGATGATGTTATAGCGGATGCACCAGAGGATCTCAGCGAGATTATGGGACAGGAGCAAGGGAAACGGGCGCTGGAGATTACGGCGGCAGGTGGACACAATCTTCTGTTAATTGGCCCGCCGGGTACGGGGAAAACGATGCTGGCGAGCAGGCTGAGTGGGTTGCTTCCACCGCTCAACAACCATGAAGCGCTGGAAAGCGCCGCCATATATAGCCTCATCAGCTCTGCCTCGTTGCAAAAACAGTGGCGCCGCCGTCCTTTTCGTTCGCCGCATCATAGCGCTTCACTGACGGCAATGGTTGGCGGCGGGTCTATCCCCGGGCCGGGTGAGATCTCGCTGGCACACAATGGCATTCTGTTTCTTGACGAGCTGCCGGAGTTTGAGCGCCGCGTGCTGGATGCACTGAGGGAGCCCATTGAATCCGGTGAGATACATATCTCACGCACGCGGGCGAAAATAAGCTATCCCGCGCAGTTTCAGCTGGTCGCGGCGATGAATCCCAGCCCGACGGGTCACTACCAGGGAAACCATAACCGCTGTACGCCAGAGCAGACGCTACGCTATCTGGGTAAGTTATCCGGCCCGTTCCTCGACCGTTTCGATTTATCCCTCGAAATCCCCCTTCCCCCGCCGGGTCTGCTCAGGCAAACGAGCATAACGGGTGAAAGCTCAGCGGAGGTACGCGAACGGGTGATTGCGGCCCAGACGCGGCAGTACGCTCGTCAAAACAGGCTGAATGCACGGCTGGATAATGCCGGGATCCGGCAATTTTGTTCTCTTAACGTTGAGGATGCGGGATGGCTGGAGGAGACGTTGACGCGGTTCGGGCTGTCCATACGGGCGTGGCAGCGTTTGTTGAAGGTGGCCAGAACCATTGCTGACGTAGAGGGGTGCACTGACATTGAGAGGAAACATTTGCAGGAGGCGCTGAGCTACCGCGCTATCGATCGTTTGCTGCTGCATTTGCAGAAATTGCTGGCATAAAAAAAAGGGGCCGTAGCCCCTTCTTTTCATTTTAGTCATCAGACTCGGTGTAGTCTTCTGCACCTTCCATCTGCGGCTTGCCGCCAGAAAGCGTATGGAAGCGCTTTGGACGCTTAATGCGCGCCATGTACTTGATCCATACACGTTCCGCTTCAGACTCCGGCTCACGCTCACCACGGCAAACAGAAACAAACTGTTTTTCGTCTTCGGTTGCAGGTTCACGCTTACCCAGATCCAGCTCATTAAAGGCATAACCATGGCGCTCAAGCAGTTGAGCTTCTTTGATGGTGAAATCGCCGTGACGAGAGAACCCGCGCGGATAATGTTTATTGTCGAAAAAACGATTAGTCGTCGTAAAGCTTTCCGCCATCCTACACGCTCCTAATTCTTTGGCCGAGCTATTTATGGCGCGGAGTATTAGTTACGCTTGACAGAGTGTAAAACAAAACATTTAAATCATAACGACAAATAATTTTGCGGAGAAAGATGTGGATACGGAATTGCTTAAAACTTTCCTTGAAGTGAGCAGAACACGCCACTTTGGGCGAGCAGCTGAGGCCCTTTACCTGACGCAGTCAGCAGTCAGTTTTCGTATTCGACAGCTGGAAAATCAACTGGGTGTGAATCTTTTTACCCGCCATCGCAACAATATTCGCTTAACGCCGGCCGGTGAGAAACTGCTGCCGTACGCAGAAACGCTCATGAATACCTGGCAGGCAGCACGTAAAGAGGTGGCGCATACTTCGAGGCATAATGAGTTCTCGATAGGGGCCAGCGCTTCTCTGTGGGAATGTATGCTAAGTCAGTGGCTTACCCGGCTGTATAATTCACACGGCCACCTGCAATTTGAAGCCAGGATTGCGCAACGGCAGTCGCTGGTTAAGCAACTTCATGAGCGCCAGCTTGATCTTCTGATCACAACCGAAGCCCCCAAGATGGACGAATTTAGCAGCCAGATCGTGGGCCAGTTTGGCCTGGCGCTTTATGCGTCTGAACCTTCGATGATGAAGGCAGACCTGACCTATTTACGCCTGGAATGGGGGCCAGATTTTCAGCAGCACGAGACGGGACTAATTGCGCCTGATGATGTTCCGCAGTTAACGACCAGCTCTGCAGAGATCGCCTGTCAGCAGCTGTCCCTGCTGAAAGGTTGTACCTGGTTACCTGTTCGCTGGGCAGACACTAAAGCAGGGCTGCACACCGTGATGGATTCCACCACGCTTACCAGGCCGCTGTATGCAATTTGGCTGCAAAACAGTGATAAGCAAGCGCAGATAAAAGATCTATTAAAAATCAATATAATGGATTGATGCATCAGCCAGCAGGAATGCTGGCTGAATATTATGAAGAGAGTTTTCTGCAGTGTTTCAGGCAAAAAAAAATCCTTTGCCGAAGCAAAGGATTATATATGGCAGGGGCGGAGAGACTCGAACTCGCGACACCCGGTTTTGGAGACCGGTGCTCTACCAACTGAGCTACGCCCCTAAAGTTTTTTTGCCATTAAGCCTGCCAATTAGGCAGGCTTAATGTCTTAATAAGTGGCGGAACGGACGGGACTCGAACCCGCGACCCCCTGCGTGACAGGCAGGTATTCTAACCGACTGAACTACCGCTCCACCGAAGACTGCTCTAACCACCGGATTTATGCACCGGCTTACTACTTAATTTGATGCCTGGCAGTTCCCTACTCTCACATGGGGAGACCCCACACTACCATCGGCGCTACGGCGTTTCACTTCTGAGTTCGGCATGGGGTCAGGTGGGACCACCGCGCTAAAGCCGCCAGGCAAATTCTGTTAATCTGTATCAGGCTGAAAATCGTGTCGTCTCTTCGCCAAAACACCTTCGGCGTTGTAAGGTTAAGCCTCACGGTTCATTAGTATCGGTTAGCTCAACGCATCGCTGCGCTTACACACCCGACCTATCAACGTCGTAGTCTTCAACGTTCCTTCAGGACTCTCAAGGAGTCAGGGAGAACTCATCTCGGGGCAAGTTTCGTGCTTAGATGCTTTCAGCACTTATCTTTTCCGCATTTAGCTACCGGGCAGTGCCATTGGCATGACAACCCGAACAGTATCAGCCTGTTATCCCCGGAGTACCTTTTATCCGTTGAGCGATGGCCCTTCCATTCAGAACCACCGGATCACTATGACCTGCTTTCGCACCTGCTCGAGCCGTCACTCTCGCAGTCAAGCTAGCTTATGCCATTGCACTAACCTCCTGATGTCCGACCAGGATTAGCTAACCTTCGTGCTCCTCCGTTACTCTTTGGGAGGAGACCGCCCCAGTCAAACTACCCACCAGACACTGTCCGCAACCCGGGTWACGGGTCTACGTTAGAACACCAGCCATTAAAGGGTGGTATTTCAAGGTCGGCTCCACGCAGACTGGCGTCCACGCTTCAAAGCCTCCCACCTATCCTACACATCAAGGACCAGTGTTCAGTGTCAAGCTATAGTAAAGGTTCACGGGGTCTTTCCGTCTTGCCGCGGGTACACTGCATCTTCACAGCGAGTTCAATTTCACTGAGTCTCGGGTGGAGACAGCCTGGCCATCATTACGCCATTCGTGCAGGTCGGAACTTACCCGACAAGGAATTTCGCTACCTTAGGACCGTTATAGTTACGGCCGCCGTTTACCGGGGCTTCGATCAAGAGCTTCGCGTTGCCGCTAACCCCATCAATTAACCTTCCGGCACCGGGCAGGCGTCACACCGTATACGTCCACTTTCGTGTTTGCACAGTGCTGTGTTTTTAATAAACAGTTGCAGCCAGCTGGTATCTTCGACTGATTTCAGCTCCACCCGCAGGGGCTTCACCTACATATCAGCGTGCCTTCTCCCGAAGTTACGGCACCATTTTGCCTAGTTCCTTCACCCGAGTTCTCTCAAGCGCCTTGGTATTCTCTACCTGACCACCTGTGTCGGTTTGGGGTACGATTTCGTGTTACCTGATGCTTAGAGGCTTTTCCTGGAAGCAGGGCATTTGTTACTTCAGCACCGTAGTGCCTCGTCATCACACCTCAGCGTTAAAAAACGACCGGATTTACCTAATCGTTCCGCCTACATGCTTAAACCGGGACAACCGTCGCCCGGCTAACATAGCCTTCTCCGTCCCCCCTTCGCAGTAACACCAAGTACAGGAATATTAACCTGTTTCCCATCGACTACGCCTTTCGGCCTCGCCTTAGGGGTCGACTCACCCTGCCCCGATTAACGTTGGACAGGAACCCTTGGTCTTCCGGCGAGCGGGCTTTTCACCCGCTTTATCGTTACTTATGTCAGCATTCGCACTTCTGATACCTCCAGCAWSCCTCACAGSMCACCTTCAACGGCTTACAGAACGCTCCCCTACCCAACAACGCATAMGCGTCGCTGCCGCAGCTTCGGTGCATGGTTTAGCCCCGTTACATCTTCCGCGCAGGCCGACTCGACCAGTGAGCTATTACGCTTTCTTTAAATGATGGCTGCTTCTAAGCCAACATCCTGGCTGTCTGTGCCTTCCCACATCGTTTCCCACTTAACCATGACTTTGGGACCTTAGCTGGCGGTCTGGGTTGTTTCCCTCTTCACGACGGACGTTAGCACCCGCCGTGTGTCTCCCGTGATAACATTCTTCGGTATTCGTAGTTTGCATCGGGTTGGTAAGCCGGGATGGCCCCCTAGCCGAAACAGTGCTCTACCCCCGAAGATGAGTTCACGAGGCGCTACCTAAATAGCTTTCGGGGAGAACCAGCTATCTCCCGGTTTGATTGGCCTTTCACCCCCAGCCACAAGTCATCCGCTAATTTTTCAACATTAGTCGGTTCGGTCCTCCAGTTAGTGTTACCCAACCTTCAACCTGCCCATGGCTAGATCACCGGGTTTCGGGTCTATACCCTGCAACTTAACGCCCAGTTAAGACTCGGTTTCCCTTCGGCTCCCCTATACGGTTAACCTTGCTACAGAATATAAGTCGCTGACCCATTATACAAAAGGTACGCAGTCACACCACGAAGGTGCTCCCACTGCTTGTACGTACACGGTTTCAGGTTCTTTTTCACTCCCCTCGCCGGGGTTCTTTTCGCCTTTCCCTCACGGTACTGGTTCACTATCGGTCAGTCAGGAGTATTTAGCCTTGGAGGATGGTCCCCCCATATTCAGACAGGATACCACGTGTCCCGCCCTACTCTTCGAGTTCACAGCCTGTGTGCTTTCGTGTACGGGACTGTCACCCTGTACCGTGCGACTTTCCAGACGCTTCCACTAACACACAAGCTGATTCAGACTCTGGGCTGCTCCCCGTTCGCTCGCCGCTACTGGGGGAATCTCGGTTGATTTCTTTTCCTCGGGGTACTTAGATGTTTCAGTTCCCCCGGTTCGCCTCGTTAACCTATGTATTCAGTTAACGATAGTGCAACGAATTGCACTGGGTTTCCCCATTCGGACATCGCCGGGTCAAAGGTTCATATCACCTCGCCGGCGCTTTTCGCAGATTAGCACGTCCTTCATCGCCTCTGACTGCCAGGGCATCCACCGTGTACGCTTAGTCGCTTAACCTCACAACCCGAAGATGTTTCACTTC
>NZ_JRJC01000033.1:0-598 GCF_000762975.1 Enterobacter sp. UCD-UG_FMILLET | reverse complement strand
CAGGCATTGATCTGCGGGTTAACGCGCGCAATTGCCTCCAGCGTCTGGCGGGCTATCTCCTGGGCACTCAGCTCGCCCGCGCCCAGCGCATGCTGGATCGCGCTGATACTCATCTCGTGTAGCCTCATGCTTTGTACACTCCTGCGATCTCCAGACGGTCGTCGAGCGGCAGCTCCATCAGAGGGGCGGCCATGCTTGCAATGCGGCTGAACTGCACCTGTAGCTCGGCGCGGCCGCCGGATTCTGAGGAGAAAACAATGACGACACAACAACCCGACTGGCAGGCGTATCTGGCGCAAATGGAGTCCGTGCTCGACGTGACGCTGGACGATGCCCGCCGCGCCGTTGCTGCGCGGGTCAAATGCCCCTTCGAACATGCCCCTTCGAACAGCCCGTTGGGGTGGCGGACAATCGCGCCCGCGTGGCCCATCGCTTCGCTGAAGTCAGGGAAGATTTCCACCTCGTGTCCGAGCGCCTGAAGCCGTGAGACCGTCTCAGCGGTAAAGCGTCCTTCCAGCTTTAACGTGTCCGAGGTTTGTCCCCAGGTGCGCCCCAGCAGCCAGCGCGGGCGGGTGATGCTCTCCTGCAGGGGGACGCC
>NZ_JRJC01000032.1:0-70014 GCF_000762975.1 Enterobacter sp. UCD-UG_FMILLET | reverse complement strand
TTGCCCTGGGCCTGCTGGTGGATGACGCGATGATCGCCGTCGAAACGATGGTCTCCCGGCTGGAAGCGGGGGATTCCCGTCGGCACGCGGCCACCCATGCATTCAAAACGACGGCCTTCCCGATGCTCACCGGGACTCTGGTGATGATTGCCGGCTTTATTCCCGTTGGTTTTGCGGCCTCCAGCGCCGGTGAATACTGCTTTTCCCTGTTTGCGGTGGTGCTCATTGCCCTGCTCTGCTCCTGGGCTGTCGCGATCCTGTTTTCGCCGCTGACGGGCACGTGGCTGCTGCCGGAAAAAGTCAGACATCACGCGGCAGGCCCCGGCAGGATCGCGCGCGGGTACGGACGACTTTTACGCCTGGCACTGCGTCACCGAGTGGCTACCGTGCTGATTGCGCTTGCCGCGCTGGGGCTGTCAGCGTACGGCACGACGTTTATGCAGGGCGAGTTTTTCCCCGCTTCGGACAGGCCAGAGCTGCTGGTCAGCCTGACGCTTCCGGCCAACGCGTCGCAGCCGGAAACGCTAAGAGAGGTGGAAAAGCTGGAAAAAGCGCTGGCCGGAAACAGCAATATCGATCGCTATTCGACGTACGTCGGGTCCGGCTCCATCCGTTTTTACCTGCCGATGGACGTGCTGCTGGAAAATGAAAACATCGCCCAGATGGTTGTGGTCGCGAAGGATCTTGCGGCGCGGGATCGTCTGCATGCCCAGTTGAACAGGATCCTGGCGACGCAATTTAGCGACATCATCACGCGCGTGTCGCCCCTTGAGCTGGGGCCGCCCGTCGGCTGGCCCATCAAATACCGGGTGAGCGGGCCTGATTATCTGCAGGTCCGGGTGTTTGCGGACCGTCTCACGGACGCGATTGGCCGGTCTCCGCTCTCACGCGACGTTAACCAGATGGCCGGAGAGCCGGAGAGGGTCATTACCTTAAAGGTAAATCAGACGGCGGCCAGGGCGGCGGGAATATCGTCAGAAAGCCTCGCCCGCACGCTGAACACCGTCTGGTCCGGCAGCGTTGTCACCTCCATCAGGGATAATGACCGCCTTGTCGACGTGGTGCTGCGGGCCACGGACGATGCACGTCACAGCACCGCCACCCTCTCCTCGCTCACGATTCAGGGGAATGACGGTAAAAAAATTCCGCTCAGCGCCGTCGCGACGCCGGTCTGGGGCGTGGACGATCCGGTCGTCTGGCGTCGGCAGCGCGTGCCCTTCATCACGGTGCAAACGGATCTTGCCCCGGGGCTGAAGGCTGAAGCGGTATCCGCGGCGCTGCGTCCGGCGGTCGACAAGCTGCGCGCGAACCTGCCCGCTGGTTACAGCATTGAAGAAGGCGGCGCGGTTGCCGAATCGGATAAGGGGAACAGCTCCGTCTTTACCGTTCTTCCGGTAACGCTGATCATCATGCTGTTGCTGCTGATGCTCCAGCTGCGGCGTTATTCCCGGATGCTGCTGGCCCTCCTGATGGCCCCGTTTGGCTTGCCGGGGATCGTGCTGGCTATGCTGCCCGGCGGCACGCCGATGGGGTTTGTCGCGCTGCTGGGCGTCATCGCCCTGGCGGGGATGATCGTGCGCAACGCGGTGATACTGATTAGCGAGGTTGACAGCAATCTTGCTCAGGGGATGGCAAACGATGCCGCGATTATGGCGGCTGCAGAGCACAGGGCCAGACCCATCTGCCTGACCGCCTGCGCCGCCATCCTGGGCATGATCCCAATCTCTCATCAGGTCTTCTGGGGGCCAATGGCCTATGCGATTATCGGCGGGCTGCTGGTCGCGACGCTGGTGACGCTGACCGTGTTACCCGCGTCGTTTAGCCTGCTGTTACGGTGGGGCGCTCAGCGCAACGCCGCAAAAGACGTACTGCGCTGAGGCTCCACCGTTCCCAAGTAGATTACGCGGCGGTCAGCGCAAAACGGTCTTTCAGGACATGGCGGATTTCATCCTCCGCCAGTTTCCGCGTTTCAGTGCCGTTCGCCGTGATGGTTTTCAGCACATCGCCCAGCAAAATCTGGCGTCCCTCCGGGCTGTGCTGCACCACTACCCGCTTCTGCACAAAGATGGCATCCGGGTGCGTGGAGTTAAGGTAGTTGGCCGGGACGAAATCAATCCATTCCTGAGGGGTGAGATCAAAGCCGTACTGCCGGGCCCACTCTCCCTCAACCTTCGCCTCAAGCAGATATTCGCCCTCCGCGCTGCGGCTTAGCCGAAACGTGTCGAAATCCTGCGTGATATCCACATCAAGCGTGTCCAGCGCCAACGGCGCACGAATGCCGTAGCTGCCGAACCCGAGGTCGCAAAGCCACTGTCGGCTATCTACCTCAGCGACGATCGCCATGTGGGTTTTCGGCCGCCGCACGGGGTAGAACATCGGGCGCGCCGCCACGAAACGGTAAGGGATCCCTAACGCCGCCAGCACCATGGCAAAAAGCCCGTTTACCTCATAGCAGTAGCCGCCGCGCCCCTGCGTTAACACCTTATCGGCAATGTCGTCCGGCGCCAGCGAGACAATTTTACCCGCCTGAACGTCCAGATTTTCAAAGGGAACGGAAAAGAGCTGATGGCGCATCAGCGCATGCAGTGTGGCCGTATCGGCAGCCGCCGGTCCGGTGTATTTTATGCGTTTGAAATAGGTGGAAATGTTGAAGTTATCGCTGTGCATAATGCCTCCTTGTCCTGAACATGCCGGACACTATAGATGGCGCGCATCATTGGCTGTATAGTCAGTTTTATCGAAAATTAGCCTGAACAGTTACCCATGTCTGCCCCGTCCCAGTCCTCTCCTCACTATCGCCGTATTGCGGATATGCTGCGTCTTACCATTACGTCCGGCGCGCTGCGCGCCGGTGACAGGATGATCTCCGCGCGCAAACTGGCCGAACGCGAGCGCGTTAGCCTTCCGACGGCGCTGGAGGCCCTTCGCTGCCTGGAGGCTGAAGGGCTGATCGTTGCGCGCCCGCGTTCAGGCTATTACATCCGTCAGACCAGCCAGCCTGCGCATGCGGAGCCCGCGCGTTCCTCTCCGGGCCCGGTCCCCGTCACCCTATCCGCCGTGGCCCGGTCGCTGTTCAGCAGTGCAGAAGCCCGTCTGATCCCGCTGGGCGCCGCCCTGCCCGATCCCGCGTGGCTGCCGGGAGATGCGCTGCAGCGGGCGTTGCACTCTGCGGGCCGTCGTCTGGACGCGCATGGACAGAGCTACAGCCTGCCTCCGGGAAGGCGGGATTTGCGAAGCAAGATTGCCGCGCGCTCTGCCCAGTGGGGAGCCCGGTTCGGCGCGGACGATCTCATTATTACCGCAGGCGCGACGCAGGCGCTGCGCCTGGCTCTTTGGGCCGTGTGCCAGCCGGGTGACGTCGTGGCGATTGAGCAGCCAGCCTACTTTGGCACGCTCCTGCTGCTGGAGGATTTAGGCCTGAAGGCCTTAGCGATCCCCACCGACCCTGTGGAAGGCCTGCTGCTGGAACCGCTGGCGGACGCCATTCGCTGCCACCGCCCTGCGGCCGTTCTGGCCTCGCCCACCGTGCAAAACCCGCTGGGTGCCAGCATGCCCGTCGCGCGCAAGCAGGAACTGGTTGCCCTGCTGGAAGAGGCAGGTATTCCCTTGATTGAGGACGATGTTTACGGTGACCTGGTCGGCGAGGGGCAACGCCCTCCGGCCTGCAAGGCGTTCGACCAGAGCGGGAATGTGATCTACTGCAGTTCCCTGTCTAAAACGCTTGCGCCCGGATGGCGAATCGGCTGGATCGCCGCCGGACGCTACTCCCCGCAGGTCTTACAGGCGCGCATGGCCGGAGAATGGGCTGGCGCCCCGCTGCTGGAAGCGGCGACGAGCGAGGTTCTGGCGAGCGGCGACTACGATCGCCATCTGCGGCGGCTGAAGCGCCGGATCGCGGAGGGCGTTCACGCCGTCGTGGAGCAGGTCAAGGCGAGCTTTCCGCCCGGTACGCGCGTTAACGTACCCGCTGCCGGTTTCCTGCTGTGGGTTGAACTGCCTCAGCGGGTCAACGCGCTGGAGGTGCACCGTCGCGCGCTGGCGCTGGGCATTGGCGTCAGCCCTGGCCCCCTGTTTTCCCCTGCCGCAGAGTTAACGCACTTTCTGCGGCTGAACTGCGCAAACGAACCTACGCCCCGCCTGCTGAACGCCGTGGAGCAGATTGGCGCGCTGTGTCACGAGCTGGCCGCTTTCACACCAGACTCTCCAGCCACTCGGTAAAGACCCGCACCTTCCGGGAGAGGTGGCGGTGTGGATAGAGCAGTGACAGCTTGCGGTCCGGCGAGCGATAGTCCGGCAGGACTTCAACCAGAAGACCACGGTCTATGTAAGGCTGAAGAAAGAGATTCATCCCCTGCATTAACCCCAGCCCGGCCAGACCTGCCGCGATGTAGGCCTCGGAGTTATCCACGACAAGCTTACCGGGCAAGGTAATTTCCGCGATGCCTTCTGGCGTGGTAAACGTCCACGGATGAATTTGTCTGCTGCGGTTATTAATCCAGTTGATGGCCTGATGTTTGCGTAAATCATCCGGCGTTTCTGGCGCACCGTGTTTTGCCAGCCAGGCCGGGCTGGCGCAGGTCGTGATTTTGATGTTCCCGATTTTGCGCGCGATGTAGTCACCGTCCTCCAGCTCTCCCACGCGCAGCACGCAGTCCAGGCCATCCCGCAGCATATCCCGACGGCGGTCAGAGCTGCTCAGAATGATGTCGATCTCAGGATGCTGACGATAAAAATCAGGCAGATTAGGTATGACCCGCAGCGTGGCAAAAGAGACCGGCATATCCACACGCAGCTGGCCGTGTATTGCCCGGTCCGTACCAAACGACTCCAGTAATTCGTCCGCCTGCGCCAGCAGGGGTTTACTCCGGCGATAAAAGGCCTCCCCATCCGGGGTCAGGCTAATCCGACGCGTTGTGCGCTGCAGTAGCCGGGTGCCGCTGTGCTGCTCCAGAAGCTGTAACGCTTTGGTGACTGCCGGGCGATGGATCTGCAGATTCTCCGCCGCCTGGCTAAGGCTGCCTGACTCGACAATTTCAATAAAAATTCGAATAGATTCAAAGAGGTTTATTTGCATAAGGAATGCTTTTGCCGCGAGCAGGATAATATGATTGTTATTAATTTTATAACAGTGATGAATATTTTTGGCTATTTTTCCTAACAATCCTGCGCCCTACACTCTTCCCCATTCAAACGTAAGGGAGAGTCTGCTATGAAAAATAACCGTATTTGTCAGATCCTGGGCATCGAAAAACCTGTTATTCAGGGGCCGTTATCCTGGCTCACGGATGCCCGCTTGGTCGCAGCGGTCAGCAATGCCGGAGGGCTCGGCGTGCTGGGACCCAATGCCGGTTTAACCGCCGACACCGCGGTCTCCACGCCGGAAGAGACCGCCGAAAAAATGCGCGAAGAAATTCGTAAAACCAAACGACTGACCGAGAAACCCTTTGGCGTGAACCTGATCCCCACGGCCGTTAATGACGTCTGGACTGGGCCTATTCTTCAGGTGGTGAAAGACGAAGGCGTCAGGGCCGTGGTGTATACGGGCTATGGGGAAGGCAGCATTATTCCCGCGCTGTTCCGCGAGTTAAAAGAAGCGGGTATCGCCATTATCTACCGCGACATCAACCCAACGCCTGAGAACACCCGCCTCGCAGAAGAAATGGGGGCTGACATTATCGTCGCCACCGGTTTTGATGAGGGCGGGACGTTACCCGCAACGGTGCTTGGCACCTTTTCCATCGTGCCGCTGATTGCCGATGCCGTGAAGCACATTCCGGTGATGGCCGCGGGCGGCATTACCGACAATCGCACCGCCAGAGCGGCCCATGCATTGGGCGCGGAAGGCGTGTTTGCCGGGTCGGTCTTTATCAGCACGGAAGAAAGCCGCGTGCCGCAGGGGGTCAAAGAGAAAATCGTTGCCGCCAACGGTCTCGATTTGCTGCTTTTCCGCACCGTGCCCCACTACTACCGCGCTCTTCCCGGCAGGCTGGCGGAAAAACTAGCGGCGATGGATAAAGCAGGCGCAAGCAACGACGCGCTGGGCAAGGCGATGGGAGGATTGCGGGGCCTGCGCCTGGGCATGCTGGAAGATAACACCGATGAAGGCTATATCGCGCTCGGCACGGGGATTGGGAATATTCACAGCGTGAAAAGCGTGGCCGAGGTTGTGAATGCGTTAACGGTTGAGTAAGCACCCGGCGTCCTGGCCTGCACCAGGACGCCCAGGCTCATCAGGGAATAATCCGCGCGGCTCTCAGCTGCGCGAACAGGCGGAAAAACATCTCATCGGTGGCCTGCATTTGCGTGAAGCCCGCCCTGCGCAGCTTGCTCCCGTCACCAAACATGTCGTAATTCCAGCCAAAGACAAAATCGGCAAAATGCCCGTCGCTCAGCTGCAAAATATCCGCTTCCGCCAGCCCCTCTTCGGCAAGCTCGCGCCATACGCCGCGATAGTCGTTAAACAGCTGATGAAATGACAGCCTCACCGGCGGCGCAGAGTCCAGTTCAAACCAGCGTGCGATGCGCGGCCACAGCTCGCTCCAGCGCCAGATATCGCCATTGTTCACGTTGAACGCCTGATTCTGTGCCGCAGGTGACGCGGCGGCCCATAGCGTGGCCTCGGCCAGCAGCCCGGCGTCGGTATGATCGACGATGCTGTGCCAGGCCTGTTCCGAACCGGGAAAACGCAGCGGTAAACCCTGCGCCCTGCACAGGGAGGCGTACAGGGCGATACTCAGCGCAAGGTTCATGGCATTGCCCGGTACCGCGCTCCCCACCACGCCCGGCCTGACGGCATTCCAGTGCCAGCCTTTCCCCCGCTGAAACTGGCTGAGCCACGCGAGCTGCGCGGCGTTAAATTCAGCCCCCGGCACGCCGGGATCGCTTTCCCGCGCCGGGGTTTTAAACGGCCCCAGATGCGCACCATAGACTTTGTACCCCTGCATCAGGCTTACCGTCTGCAAAGGTGCCGTTTTTTCGAGGGTGCTGACCAGATTACGCAGCATGGTGACGTTCGGCTCAACCATGTCCGTCCAGTTCGCCGCGTTCGCCCAGGCGCTGTAAAAGATATGGGTGACACCGTCCAGGGCGTCCAGCGCCCGCGCGGTATCCTGCGCATCCAGTAAATCGACGTTCACCATGGGAATGCCGTCCGGGTGGGTTACCGCGTGGCGACTGAGACCGATCACCTCCCACTGATGGTGCAGAAGGGTGTTGACCAGCTGTCTGCCGACAATGCCGCTGGCGCCCGCGACCAGGGCGACGTTGTGTTGCTGCATCTTATTCATGGTGTTTCTCCGGAAGGGGTGACAGACGCAGTGTGATCTATTATTTTTTCTGAAGATATACCCTGAAACCGATGGCACTTATAAGCAGAATCATTAAATGAATAATAAGCTCACCGCCATTTCTACCTTTCTACGCGTCGCTGAAGCGGGCTCGTTTTCGGCGGCCGCCCGGCAGACCGGTATTAAGCAGTCCGCCGTCAGTCAGCAGATCGCAGCACTTGAGGATGAGCTTGGCGTGGTGCTGCTGCACCGTACGACGCGTACGATGAAGCTGACCGAACAGGGTGAACGTTACCGGCGTGATATGCAGCTTGTGCTGGACGCTATGGGGGAAGCGGAGAGGCGTTTGCATCCTGCCGATCATCGCGTTCAGGGGCGCGTCCATGTCCAGTTACCGAGCGGCCTGGGGCAGATCATTTTGCCGCATCTGCTGGCGCTACAGCGTCTGCATCCCGAACTGCAGCTGATGATTTCCCTGGATGACCGCCTTGCCGATCTGGTGACGGAGGGCGTGGATGTCGCGATACGGCTGAGCAGTGAGCCTCCGCAGGCGCACGCGGCTCGCGTACTGGGGCGGATTGAAGCCGCGCTGTTTGCCGCTCCCGGTTTTCAGGCGGTACACGCCGTCAGCGAACTGACCACGCTGCCACACGTACGGTTCAGCGGTATTCCGCTGGATGCCCCCCTGCGCCTGATTTCTGACGAGGAAACGGTCGAGGTCAACGTGAATACCGTTTTCCGTGCCAACACCAGCGACGCGCTGCTGCAGGCGCTGGAATCCGGCATGGGTATCGGCGGCATGCAGCGACCGCTCGTGGCCGGGGCGCTGCAGGCGGGCACGCTGGTACCGGTGCTGCCCGACTGGCGGTTACCCGATCGCTTCCTCTATGCCGTCTATCCTGACGCCCGCTTTATTCCGCAGCGCGTCAGAAAGGTCGTCAGCGTAATAGAGCAGTTACTGCCTGAAATACTCAAGAAAAACTGATTGCTCCCCCTGAAATCACGTGCATTTTTTAACCGCCAGGAATAGAGTGTTTTTACCGTATCCTCCTCTTTCTGGAGCACTTATGCCGGATTACCGTTTTTTCCAAAAAGGCCCGAACCTGATTGCGATCGAGAGCGCAAACATCGATGCGGCCGCTCAGCTCATCGCTCAGGGGTTTGAAAAACAGTTTGAGGAGATTGGCGCCGCGGATGAAAAAGAGGCGCTTACCCGCCTTGCCGATATCCGTAAAAATAACGAGATCGATCGCCACAACTTCCTGGCCGGTGCGGGCCAAATGCCGTGGATCGGCGTGCTGACGGCTGCGGCAACCTGGTTGGTGCAAAAGAAATAACGCAACCATCTTCTACTTCGCCACCGGCAAATCGGCGTACCGCGTCGTATAGGCCGGTGACAGCATCTCACGCTTCATCGCCCAGGATTTCTCAATACCCTGCCCGGCAAACCATATCTTCCCTTTGCCGGAATGATTTACGCTGTCCATCATCTCCATCAGCGCCGCGCTGTTGGCGCGCAGACGATTATCGTCAAACAAATTAAGCTGGGCGACGCCGCTGCTGAAAAAGTCCGCCAGCATGACCCCGGCTTTCATATAGCGATATCCGTCAAGCCATATACGCCCCAGCGCCTCCGTGGCGGCGCGGATGATATCCCGCGAATCATTGGTGGGCGTCATCAGGGTGACGGAAGCCTGATTGCCGTAATAAATTTCGTTGTCCGCGTGCGGGCTGGTGCGCACAAATACGCTGATAAAACGACAGTATTGATGCTCGCCGCGCAGTTTTTCCGCAGCGCGTTCCGCGTAGGCGCAAATGGCCTGGTGCATCTCTTCATATTGGGTAATACGGTGTCCAAACGAACGGCTACAGATGATTTGCTGCTTCGTGGGGGTGAACTCCTCCAGATCAAGACAGGGCTCACCGCGCAGCTCGCGGGCCGTCCGCTCCAGTACCACGTTGAAATGTTTGCGGATGACCCAGGACGACGCTTCCGCCAGCTCCAGCGCCGTGGTGATGCCCATAGCGTTGAGCTTTTTCGTGATGCGCCGCCCTACTCCCCACACCTCCTCTACCGGAACCTTTTCCAGCAGCTTACGCTGCCGCTCGCGGCCTGAGAGATCGACCACGCCGCCTGTGCTGGCCCAGCGTTTCGCCGCATAGTTGGCCAGCTTCGCCAGCGTTTTGGTCGGAGCAATACCGACGCCAACGGTTAGGCCCGTATTTTTAAAGACCTGCGTGCGCATCTGGTGACCGAACGCTTCCAGCGACAGGCAGTGGCTGACCCCTGAAACGTTCACGAACGCCTCATCGATGGAGTAAATCTCTATTGCCGGGGCGAGATCGGTCAGCGTCTGCATGACCCGACTGCTGAGATCGGCATACAGCGCATAGTTCGAACTGAAGACGTAAACCCGTTCCGGAAACCGCTTCTCTTTGAATTTAAAATACGGCTCACCCATTTTTATGCCGAACTGCTTTGCCTCCCGCGACAGCGAAATAATGCAGCCGTCGTTATTGGACACCACCACGATGGGTTTCCCCTCCAGATCGGGGCGGAATACCTTCTCGCAGGAGGCGTAGAAGCTATTCACATCAACCAGCGCGAACATGTTTATGCGTTTTGAGCGTGTGGGTGACGACGCCGAAGATCTGCAGCTCCTCTTCGGACTGAAAGGTAATCGGCTGATAGCGGGCATTATGCGGCAGAAGTCTCAGAACCGGACGGGTCTGTAGCTCTTTCACCGTAAACTCACCGGCGACCGACGCCACGACGATATCCCCATGGTCGGCATTTAACGAACGATCGACCACCAGCAGATCGCCGTCGCCGATCCCCGCCCCAATCATGGAGTCTCCACTCACCTTGATAAAATAGGTCGCACTGGGGTGTCTGACTGCCAGCCGGTTAAGATCGAGACGATCTTCCACATAATCCTGCGCCGGGCTGGGGAAACCACAGGCAACGCGTTCTAAAAACAAAGGTAATTCAATGACTTGTTTTGGGTGATAAGAAAAGAGAGTGTCCATAATGCCTTTCTCGCCAGATACTGTATATAAATACAGTATTACGGATTATGGCCAGGGATCAAGGTCATTTCCGGAGGCGAACCCAAACGCGTTGAAGTGTCAGAAGATTTAAAACGCGCAAAGCCCGGAAGCACACTTACGGCTTTGCGCCTGTGAGGATCAGTCCATCAGCGTATTCAATGTTTCCAGCGCGTCAGGCGGCAGCTGCAGCTCCCCCGCCGCGAGGTTTTGCCGCAGATGCGCCACGGAAGAGGTGCCAGGGATCAGCAGGATATTCGGTGAACGCTGCAGCAGCCATGCCAGCGCGACCTGCATTGGCGTTGCGCCCAGTGAATCCGCGACGGCCTGCAGCCCGGAAGATTGCAGTGGCGTAAAGCCTCCCAGTGGGAAGAACGGCACATACGCGATCCCCTGCTGCGCCAGCAGATCCACCAGCGCGTCATCCCCCCGGTTCACAATATTGTACATGTTCTGCACGCACACCACTGGCACCATCTTCTGGGCTTCCGCAACCTGGGTGGCCGTGACGTTGCTCAGGCCAATATGACGCACCAGCCCCTGCTGCTGTAATTCGGCCAGGGTGGTGAGCGGTTCAGCAATCGACCCTTCCGCCGGCCCGTGTGCGCTAAACATGATCCGCAGATTCACCACGTCCAGCACGTCCAGCTGTAGATTACGCAGGTTGTCATGCACCGCCTGCGTCAGTTCCTGCGCGGAAAAGGCCGGTAGCCAGGCGCCTTTGTCGTTGCGACGGGCGCCAATCTTGGTGACGAGCGTCAGATCGTCCCGGTAAGGGTGAAGCGCCTCGCGAATCAGCTGGTTAGTGACATGAGGACCATAAAAATCACTGGTATCAATGTGGTTCACCCCGGCCGCCACCGCTTCGCGCAGCACGTCCAGCGCGGCCTGCTTATCCTTCGGTGGGCCAAAAACGCCCGGTCCGGCGAGCTGCATCGCACCGTAGCCCAGTCGTTTAACCGTCCGCGTCCCGAGCGCGTACGTCCCGCTTTTATCAATGCTGCTCATGTTAACCTTCCTCATAAAAATGATCCGGATTTACAACAGGTTCCTCACCGGAGCCCTTAGTTAAGCGCGAGTTAAATTAAAGTTTAAATTCTATACGACGATAGTATTGGTGTACCTCTGCATCCTTTCTAACGGACGACCGCTATGCTGAAAAATCTGCACGTGATTACCGGTATTATCTTTGCCCTCACCATATTCTGTCTGCTGCAAGTTGTCACGGGAGGGTTGTTCTACTCTGCCGTCAGCAACGATCGCCATAACTTCCAGAATTCCGGCGTGCTCAATGCCCAGCAGGAAAGCCTGAGCGACAGCGTAAACACGCTGGTGAAAACGCGCGTCACCGTCACCCGCGTGGCGATCCGCTATCTGAAAAACCAGCGTGACCCGGCTTCCCTTGCGGCGATCAATAAACTGCTGGGCACCGCGGGCGACTCGCTGGCAAAAGCCGAAGCCTATAACAAAGAGTGGCAGAAGCTGCCGCAGGTTAACGGCCAGCAGGCGGCATTGACCGACGAGATGCAGAAATCCTGGAACCAGATGCACGAAGTGATGCGCTTATCGATTGAGTATCTGCGCGCCGACAACTACCAGGCCTATGGCGATCTGGACGCCCAGCAGGCGCAGGACGATATGGAAGCGGTCTATAACCGCTGGCGCGCCGAAAACAACACCCTGCTGAAGGCCGCAACCGAAGAGAACCAGAGCAGCTTCACGCAGATGCAGTGGACGCTGGCGGCTATTCTGCTGGCCGTTATCGCGGTTCTGGTGGTCATCTGGCAGGGTTTACAACACCTGCTGTTAAAACCACTCCACTCCATTATGAACCATATTCGCGCTATTGCAGGGGGCGACCTGACGCAGGAGATCGCAATCTCTGGTCGCAATGAGATGGGTCAGCTGGCCGCTGGCCTGCATGAGATGCAGCAGTCGCTGGTGACCACCGTCAGCGCCGTACGTGGAAGTACCGATTCCATCTACACCGGCGCAGGCGAAATTGCCGCGGGGAGCAACGATCTTTCCGCCCGCACCGAGCAGCAGGCCGCCTCGCTCGAAGAGACCGCCGCAAGCATGGAAGAGCTGACCGCAACGGTTAAACAGAACTCCGATAACGCCCGTCAGGCCACGCTGCTGGCGAAAAACGCCTCTGAGACGGCCGCGCGCGGCGGTCACGTCGTGGATAACGTGGTTCGCACCATGAACGAAATCGCCGACAGTTCGCAGCAAATTGCGCATATTACCGGCGTGATCGACAGCATTGCGTTCCAGACCAACATTCTGGCGCTTAACGCCGCGGTGGAAGCGGCACGCGCCGGGGAACAGGGCCGTGGTTTTGCGGTTGTTGCAGGCGAAGTCCGTACGCTGGCGAGCCGCAGCGCGCAGGCGGCGAAAGAGATCAAAGGGCTTATCGAGAACTCTTTCAGCCGCGTGAATACCGGCTCTGAGCAGGTCAGCGAGGCTGGCACCACCATGAAGGAAATTGTCGCCGCCGTCACCCGCGTGACCGATATCATGGGTGAGATTTCATCTGCCTCTGACGAGCAGAGCCGTGGTATTGAGCAGGTGAGCCTGGCCGTTTCGCAGATGGACAGCGTGACGCAGCAAAACGCCGCGCTGGTGCAGGAGTCCGCCACGGCGGCTGCGGCACTGGAAGATCAGTCCGAGCAGCTGCGCCAGGCGGTAGCGGCGTTTCGCCTGAACGGCAAAGAAAAAGCGGTCGCCCCACGCCAGGTCAATCTGAAAACGCCACAGCTGCTGCGCCCGGCGACGACTACCGCCTCTACCGACAGCAACTGGGAAACGTTCTGATTCACCGGCGGGCGAGGATATCGCCCGCTAGCGGCTGCGCTTGGCGTGCCGCTCCCAGTTTTCCTGTTTTGCTTCATCCGATTTTCGCAGTGAAACATAACATGCCCCGCTGCCGCCGTGATGCGGCAGCGCCACGCAGAAGGCCTGCACTTCCTCAAACTCGGTTAGCCAGCGCGCCAGATAGCTGCGCACCACATTGGGATGCGAGTTCTGCTCGCGCCCTTTCCCGTGAATGATGATCAGATTGCGTAACCCGTCGCGTCCGGCCTGACGAATAAAAGAATAGAGCATCTGACGGCAGCGTTCGGCGGGCTGGCGCAGGAGGTTTAAGCTGGCCTGGCGGGCATATTTACCCGCGCGCAGCTTATCAATAACGCCCTGCTGTACCCCTTCGCGCTGGAACGCCAGCGGTTCTTCCAGGGGAAGCACGTCAAGAAAATCCAGCGTCAGGAAGTTATCCAGCTGTTCGCTATCCACCTCCTCGCGCGCCCGCGTATTGCGGCTGGGCTGCCAGTGAATATCCGCGCAGCGCTTCAGGGGCTGGACATCTTCCATGGCGTCAAGAAAAAATGATTTGTCGTCAGGGTTCATGGACATCCTCCGGCTACATCTGAGGACTGTACTATACCTGCGCCAGAGACCGGCCTCAATCACCGTTACAGGGCGATACGTGGCAATAATATTAACCTGATGAATATATATAGTCATTATTAAATAAAGTTAAACCACACTTAACTAAAACTTCAGCAAAGTTAAATTACGTGATTTATGTTAAAAATTCATTAAATCAATCACTCGCCTGCCTTTCATTTTTCGCAAAAGGTGTTATACCTAAATATACCTGCCTCATGGATATAATACTCAGGATTGGCGAAAGGACGCACTGCTGTGTGTACTATAGGGTCTGTTTGATGTCGGACAGATCCTGTTTTTTTATATATCTGTCACGCGACGACTATTTTTCTGGCTTCCCTTCTGAACTGCGTAATTAATGACTCAGCAAGGGGAGTCTGACGTGAATCACGGCGCTGAATTAAATAATAGGTTGCTTTTGGAAGCGATTCGACAACCGGCAGCATGACCAGCCGGTGCGCCAGCAGCGGGTCACACCCTAGCTCCTGCGGCAATATGCTTAAAAAATCACTTTGCGCAACCAGGCTAATACAGGAAGAAAATGTTTCGCAAACCACACCAATTCGCGGTATTTGCGAACGATCGCTAAATACCTCCTCTAATTGCTTATAATAACTTCCACGCGGCGTCGGCATTGTCCAGTTATAATGCAGGAGTTCATTAATTGACGTTGCCCCCATTGCCGGGTGACCTTCCCGACAAAATACCGCAAACGGTTTTTCGAAGAGCTTTTCAAACGTAAACTCCTGGTCGTAAGGCCCCTGATAATAGGTGTTGATGGTGAAGTCCAGCTCGCCCTGGCGTAATTCATTGATCATCGACACCAGCTGCCCCTCCATAATCCGCACCTTGACCTGCGGATGCTGCGCATGGAAGCGGGTGATAACGGCGGGCATAAGCGTGCGTGAAACGCTGGCCCCCATCCCGATGTTGATCTGCCCGGCCAGCTCCCCCTGCCGCTGACGGATATCATCCTGCGCCGCGCGCAGCTCTTCCAGAATCAACCTGGCGCGCTGGTAAAAGCCCTCACCGCATTCGGTCAACGCGACGCCCTTACTCCTGCGCACGAAAAGCTGCGCCGCCATGCCCTCCTCCAGCTCTTTAATGGATTTGGTCAGCGCCGGCTGCGAAAGATTCAGCGTCCTGCTGGCACCGCGAATGCTGCCCTGACGCGCAACCTCAACAAACGCCCGGATTTGATGAAATTTAATCTGGAATGTCATAGCCCGACCGATAACCGTTGTTTATCAGAGTAAAGAAACTGTCATCTACTTTAATGGAAAGGGATGTGCGAGGGTAATTCCTGAACGGTTAAAACTGTGAAAAATCGGTTAGTGATAAGTAAAAACTATCACAGCGTGAAGCAGTTCACATATTTTAATGATGACAGGAACAGATATGGACACACTGGCGCAGTACATCCAGACGTTATCCCCGCAGCTGAGCGCATGGCGTCGCGATTTTCACCATTTCGCGGAATCCGGCTGGGTAGAGTTTCGAACGGCCGCGAAAGTCGCGGAAATCCTCGACTCGCTGGGTTATGAACTGGCGATGGGTCGCGACGTCGTGGATGCCGAAAGCCGAATGGGGCTGCCCGATGCCGCTACTCTGGCGCAAGAGTTTGCCCGCGCGCGGGCGCAGGGCGCGCCAGAGAAATGGCTGGCGCCGTTTGAAGGCGGGTTTACCGGCATTGTGGCGACCCTCAATACCGGCCGCCCTGGACCGACGCTGGCGTTTCGCGTCGACATGGATGCCCTTGATTTAAGCGAAGCGCTGGATGAAAGCCATCGCCCGTTCCGCGACGGGTTTGCTTCCTGCAATCCGGGAATGATGCACGCCTGCGCGCACGACGGCCACACCGCTATTGGCCTGGGGCTGGCGCAGGTGCTTAAGCAGAATGAAGAGCAGCTCAACGGCACCATCAGGCTGATCTTCCAGCCTGCCGAAGAAGGCACCCGCGGCGCGCGCGCCATGGTTGCCGCCGGGGCGCTGGACGACGTGGACTATTTCACGGCCATTCATATTGGTACCGGCGTGCCTGCCGGGACGGTCATTTGCGGCAGCGATAACTTTATGGCCACCACCAAGTTTGACGTGAGCTTTACCGGCGTGGCCGCACACGCGGGCGGTAAACCCGAGGACGGGCGTAACGCCCTGCTCGCCGCCGCGCAGGCCGCCCTCGCCCTGCACAGCATCGCCCCCCACAGCGACGGCGCATCCCGGGTGAACGTCGGGGTGATGCAGGCGGGCAGCGGACGCAACGTGGTGCCCGCGAATGCCCTGATAAAGGTTGAAACGCGCGGCGAAAGCGAAGCGATTAATCAGTACGTCTTTGAACGCGCGCAGGCGGTGATAACCGGCGCAGCGGCGCTCTACGGCGTGCGCGCCGAGATGCGCCTGATGGGTGCAGCCACCTCCAGCGCGCCGACGCCGGCCTGGGTTGATTACCTGCGCGAACAGGCGAGCCAGGTTTCCGGGGTTATTCACGCCATCGATAAGGTGAAAGCGCCAGCAGGCTCCGAAGACGCCACGCTGATGATGGCCCGCGTGCAGGAGAACGGCGGCATGGCGTCCTATATGGTGTTCGGCACGGATTTGAGCGCCGGACATCACAATGAAAAATTCGACTTCGATGAGCAGGTTATGGCCATCACCATTGAAACGCTGGCGCGAACTGCGCTCAACTTCCCGTGGACGCGAGGTGTGTAATGCAGGAGAACTACGCTTTTATTGCCGATGCGATCGACACGCGATGTCGGACGTTAACCGATATTGCCGACGCGATCTGGGATCGTCCTGAAACCCGCTTTGAAGAGTTCTGGTCCGCCGAACGGCTGGCCAGCGAGCTGGAGGCCGAGGGCTTTACGCTGACGCGCGAGGCCGGCGGTATTCCAAATGCCTTTATTGCCAGCTTCGGCAGCGGGAAACCGGTCATCGCCCTGCTGGGCGAATACGACGCGCTGGCCGGGCTAAGCCAGCAGGCGCACTGCGCGACGGCGCAATCCGCCACGCCGGGAGCCAACGGCCACGGCTGCGGGCATAACCTCTTAGGCACCGCGGCGCTTGCTGGAGCGGTGGCGGTGAAAAGCTGGCTGGAGCAGCACGGCGGCAGCGGAACGGTGCGTTTTTATGGCTGTCCCGGCGAGGAAGGCGGCTCCGGGAAAACCTTTATGGTGCGCGAAGGCCTGTTTGATGACGTTGATGCCGCCGTCACCTGGCACCCGGAAGCCTACGCCGGGATGTTTAACGTCAGCACGCTGGCGAATATTCAGGCCGCCTGGCGTTTTCACGGCGTGGCGGCACACGCGGCCAACTCCCCCCATCTGGGACGCAGCGCGCTCGACGCCGTGACGCTGATGACCACCGGCACCAACTTCCTCAACGAACACATCATTGAGAAAGCGCGCGTCCATTACGCCATTACCGACACCGGCGGGATCTCGCCCAACGTGGTGCAGGCGCAGGCCGAGGTGCTGTACCTGATCCGCGCCCCTGAGATGGCCGATGCGCAGCAGATCTACGAACGCATCGAAAAAATCGCCCAGGGCGCGGCGATGATGACCGAAACCACCGTCGAGTGCCGCTTTGATAAAGCCTGCTCAAGCTACCTGCCGAACCGCACGCTTGAAGCGGCGATGTATCGCGCCCTGCAGCACTACGGCACGCCGGCCTGGACGGAGGAAGAACGCGCCTTCGCCCGCGAGATCCGCGCCACCCTGACGCCCAACGATCTGCAAAACAGCCTGAAAAATATTGCCGCGACGGGGGGTGACGCGGGTAAAGCCTTTGCCCGGCGCCATCAGGAGACGCTGCTGGTGGATGAGGTCGCGCCCTATGCCGTCACCGACAACGTGCTGGCGGGTTCAACCGACGTGGGCGACGTCAGCTGGAAAATGCCGGTCGCCCAGTGCTTCAACCCCTGCTTTACCGTCGGTACGCCGCTGCACACCTGGCAGCTGGTGGCGCAGGGGCGTACCTCCATTGCTCACAAAGGCATGCTGCTGGCCGGGAAAGTGATGGGCGCGACCGCGCTCAATCTTCTGCAGGACGCGGCGCTGCTGAAAAAATGCCGTGAAGAGTTCGAACAACAATTACAAGAAAAACCGTACGTGTGTCCGATCCCGCAAGACGTGACACCGTCACCTTTAAAATAAAAAACACAACACAACAACACAACACTCCCGAGGAACGCCCATGAGTATGTCATCCATACCTTCGCATTCCCCATCCGGTAAGCTCTATGGCTGGGTTGAAAGGATCGGCAATAAAGTGCCGCACCCTTTCCTGCTGTTTATCTATCTGATTGTGATTTTAATGGTCGCCACCGCCGTGCTCTCCGCCTTTGACGTGAGCGTGCGCAGCCCGGCTGACGGTAGCCTGGTGGCGGTGAAAAATCTGCTCAGCGTTGACGGGCTGCACTGGTTTTTACCCAACGTGATTAAGAACTTCAGCGGTTTCGCCCCGCTGGGGGCCATTCTGGCGCTGGTGCTGGGAGCAGGGCTGGCCGAACGCGTGGGCCTGCTGCCCGCATTGATGGTGAAAATGGCCTCTCACGTCAGCGCGCGTTACGCCAGCTATATGGTGCTATTTATCGCCTTCTTCAGCCATATCTCCTCCGACGCCGCGCTGGTGATCATGCCGCCGATGGGCGCGCTGATTTTCCTCGCCGTCGGGCGTCACCCCGTGGCGGGCCTGCTGTCGGCGATTGCGGGCGTGGGCTGTGGCTTTACCGCCAACCTGCTGATCGTCACCACCGACGTGCTGCTCTCTGGCATCAGCACGGAGGCGGCGAAGACCATTGATGCGGCAATGCACGTCAGCGTGATCGACAACTGGTACTTTATGGCCAGCTCGGTGATTGTCCTGACGATTGTTGGCGGGCTGATTACCGATAAAATCATCGAGCCGCGCCTGGGTAAATGGGAAGGCCGTAGCAATGAAAAGCTGGAGACGCTGAGCAAAGAGCAGCGCTTCGGCCTGCGCGTGGCCGGCGTCGTTTCGCTGGCCTTTATCGCGCTGGTGGCGCTGATGGTGGTGCCGGAAAACGGGATTTTACGCGATCCGGTTAAACATACCGTTCTGCCGTCGCCGTTTATTCAGGGCATTGTGCCGCTGATTATCCTCTTTTTCTTTGTCGTTTCGCTCGCCTACGGTATCGCGACCGGCAAAATCCGCCGCCAGGGCGATCTGCCGCAGCTGATGATCGAGCCGATGAAGGAGATGGCGGGTTTTATCGTGATGGTGTTCCCGCTGGCGCAGTTTGTGGCGATGTTTAACTGGAGCAACATGGGCAAGTTTATGGCCGTGGGCCTGACCGACGCGCTGGAGGCTGCCGGGCTAAGCGGTGTACCGGCGTTTGTCGGCCTGGCGCTGCTGTCATCCCTGCTGTGCATGTTTATCGCCAGCGGCTCCGCCATCTGGTCGATTCTGGCCCCGATCTTCGTGCCGATGTTTATGATGCTGGGGTTCCACCCGGCGTTTGCCCAGATCCTGTTCCGCATCGCGGACTCCTCGGTAATTCCGCTGGCGCCGGTTTCGCCGTTTGTTCCGCTGTTTTTAGGCTTCCTGCAGCGCTATAAACCGGAGGCCAAACTGGGTACCTACTATTCGCTGGTTTTACCCTACCCGCTTATCTTTTTAGGGGTATGGCTGGTGATGCTGGTGGCATGGTATCTTGTCGGCCTGCCGATTGGGCCGGGGATCTACCCGAGGCTGAACTAAAGGAATGAGGATGCTGAGATTACTCGAAGATAAGATTGCGACGCCGCTCGGGCCGCTGTGGGTGATCGCGGACGAGCAGTTCTGCCTGCGCGCCGTCGAATGGGAAGAGCACAGCGACCGGATGGAAGAACTGCTCAATGTTCACTACCGATCGCAGGGGTATGAACGTATCCGTGCCACCAACCCGGGCGGACTGAGCGACAAGCTTGCGGCCTACTTCGAAGGCGATCTCAGCATCATCGACACTCTGCCGACCGCCACGGCAGGCACGCCTTTTCAGCGCGAAGTGTGGCAGGCGCTGCGGTCCATTCCCTGCGGGCAGGTGATGCATTACGGCCAGCTCGCGGAGCAGCTAGGCCGCGCAGGCGCCGCACGCGCGGTGGGTGCCGCTAACGGCTCTAACCCGGTCAGCATCGTGGTGCCCTGCCATCGCGTCATTGGCCGCAACGGTACCATGACAGGCTATGCCGGCGGCGTGCAGCGAAAAGAGTGGTTGCTGCGTCACGAAGGGTATCTCCTGCTCTAGCGCCCAGGCTTTTTGTGCTTAATTTTCTACCGGTTAGGCTAAAAATCCATAATCAAGCTGTGGAATTTCAAGAAGATGGCGACACGTTGCCGTCTCTTGTCCTTATTGAGGGTTTGTCAGGCTTACGTACTTACCAAAAAGATGTTAAAATTGACCAATATCAATTAAGGCTTGAGCAAACCTATGATCCCGGAAAAGCGAATTATACGACGCATTCAGTCTGGCGGTTGTGCTATCCATTGCCAGGATTGCAGCATCAGCCAGCTCTGTATCCCGTTTACCCTGAATGAGCATGAACTCGATCAGCTTGATAATATCATCGAGCGCAAAAAGCCTATTCAGAAAGGGCAGACGCTGTTTAAAGCGGGAGACGAACTGAAATCGCTCTATGCTATCCGTTCTGGCACCATCAAAAGCTACACCATCACCGAACAGGGTGATGAGCAGATCACCGGCTTCCATCTGGCGGGCGACCTGGTGGGCTTTGATGCCATCGGCACGGGGCATCACCCGAGCTTTGCTCAGGCACTCGAAACCTCGATGGTTTGCGAAATCCCGTTTGAAACCCTGGACGATCTGTCCGGCAAGATGCCTAACCTGCGTCAGCAGATGATGCGTCTGATGAGCGGTGAGATCAAAGGCGATCAGGACATGATTCTGCTGCTTTCTAAAAAGAACGCAGAAGAGCGCCTGGCCGCGTTTATCTACAACCTCTCCCGCCGCTTCGCCGAGCGTGGCTTCTCGCCGCGTGAATTCCGTCTGACGATGACGCGTGGCGATATCGGTAACTACCTGGGCCTGACCGTGGAAACCATCAGCCGTCTGCTGGGCCGTTTCCAGAAAAGCGGGATGCTGGCCGTTAAAGGTAAATACATCACTATCGAAAACGGTGAAGCGCTTGCCGTTCTTGCCGGGCATGCCCGCAACGTGGCGTAACTCTCCGCATGTTGATGACCAGACTGATAAATTCTTGTGATTTATTGGTCTGGTATAATCACTTCCGTTTCAAGAAATTTTCACCGTAGCCCGTCCCCACACAGCGCCCGAAAGGTTCTCGTTGAGGTTATGATTTGAGAGAAAGTTTGTTTTTCGTTTCAGTCGTGATTGCCTCTGTGACCTTTATCTTCATCTGGATCATGCTTGTCGGCCCGATGAAGGGGGAGGAAAAAACCTACGTCCAGGACTCCACGACCTTTGCGATAGCGGTGATGGTGCTGCTGTTTATTGCGTTTATCGCGGTGACGACGACGGTACTTTTCCTCTGATAAATTTTCATGAATTATTGATCTGGCAAAACCTCCCCTCTGTTTCATTCAGGATATATAGGTTACTCTTTTAATTACAGACTGTGGTGACAGTAGTAAGGAGACCTGTATGGCCAAGTATCAAAACATGCTGGTAGCTATCGATCCGAATCAGGACGATCAGCCGGCATTACGACGTGCTGTGTATTTACATCAACGGATTGGTGGCAAAATCAAAGCGTTTTTGCCGATCTATGACTTCTCGTATGAGATGACCACCCTTCTGTCGCCTGACGAGCGCACCGCTATGCGTCAGGGCGTCATCAGCCAGCGTACCGCGTGGATCCGTGAACAGGCGAAGTATTACCTGGAAGCGGGTGTGCCCATTGATATTAAAGTGGTCTGGCATAACCGACCTTTCGAAGCCATCATCCAGGAGATTGTCGCCGGTGGGCACGACCTGCTGCTGAAGATGGCGCACCAGCACGACAAGCTGGAATCCGTGATCTTCACCCCGACCGACTGGCACCTGCTGCGTAAATGCCCTTGCCCGGTCTGGATGGTGAAAGATCAGCCGTGGCCTGAAGGCGGGAAAGCCGTTGTGGCGGTAAACCTCGCGAGCGAAGAGGATTACCACAACTCCCTGAACGAGAAGCTGGTGAAGGAGACCATCCAGCTTGCCGACCAGGTGAATCATACCGAAGTGCATCTGGTTGGCGCCTATCCGGTCACCCCGATTAACATTGCCATTGAGCTGCCTGAATTTGACCCGAGCGTGTACAACGACGCGATCCGCGGTCAGCATCTGCTGGCCATGAAAGCGCTGCGCCAGAAATTCAGTATCGATGAGAAAATGACCCACGTGGAAAAAGGGCTGCCTGAAGAGGTTATCCCGGATCTGGCGGAACACCTGCAGGCGGGGATTGTGGTGCTGGGCACCATCGGCCGGACCGGTATTTCTGCCGCCTTCCTCGGCAACACCGCCGAACAGGTGATCGATCATCTGCGCTGCGACCTGCTGGTCATTAAGCCGGATGATTACCAGACGCCGGTTGAGCTGGACGATCCGGAAGACGATTAATGCCAGCGCCACCCGGCAATAAAAAAACCGCCGAATTCGGCGGTTTTTTCGTTTCAACGCAACTTACAGCGCTTTCAGAATCGCATCCACGCTGGCTTTGGCGTCCCCAAACAGCATGTGGGTGTTCTCTTTGAAGAACAGCGGGTTCTGAACCCCGGCATAGCCGGTATTCATGGAGCGTTTGAAGACGATTACGTTCTGCGCCTTCCACACTTCCAGAACAGGCATACCGGCGATTGGGCTACCCGGATCGTCCTGTGCAGCAGGGTTAACGGTATCGTTAGCACCAATGACCAGCACGGTGTCGGTATCAGAGAAATCATCGTTGATCTCATCCATCTCCAGCACGATGTCGTAAGGCACTTTCGCCTCCGCCAGCAGCACGTTCATGTGGCCAGGCAGACGCCCTGCCACCGGGTGAATACCAAAGCGAACCTTGATGCCCCGCGCGCGCAGCTTCTCGGTGATTTCCGCAACCGGATACTGCGCCTGTGCCACCGCCATGCCGTAGCCCGGAGTGATGATCACGGAATGCGAGTTTTTCAGCATGTCTGCGGTATCTTCCGCAGAAATTTCACGGTGCTCACCCACTTCTTCATCCGCACTGGAAGAAGACCCGTCGGTCCCGAAACCACCGGCGATAACGCTGATGAACGAGCGGTTCATCGCCTTACACATGATGTAAGACAGGATCGCACCGGAAGAACCCACCAGCGCACCGGTGACGATCAGCAGGTCGTTGCTCAGCATAAAGCCTGCCGCCGCTGCCGCCCAACCGGAGTAGGAGTTCAGCATCGAGACAACCACCGGCATATCCGCACCGCCGATGGACGCCACCAGGTGCCAGCCGAACGCCAGCGCGATGATGGTCATTACCAGCAACGCCAGCACCTGCAGACCCACGCTTTCGGTACGCACGAAGACCACCAGCAGTACAAACGACACCACCAGCGCCGCGAGGTTCAGCTTATGACGGTTTGGCAGCATCAGCGGCTTAGAGGAGATCTTCCCGCGCAGCTTGCCGAACGCCACAATAGAGCCGGTGAAGGTCACCGCACCGATGAAGATACCGAGGAACACTTCCGTCAGGTGGATGTTCACCAGAATCGGCTCCAGGCCCGGTTCGTGGTACAGGTAGCTATTGAAGCCCACCAGCACCGCCGCCAGACCCACGAAGCTGTGCAGAATAGCAACCAGCTCCGGCATCTCTGTCATTTCAACGCGTTTTGCCAGGCGAATACCAATCGCGCCGCCGATGATCATCGCCACCAGGATCCACGCCACGTTGCCGGTATCCGGCCCGAAGATGGTGGCAATCAGCGCAATCGCCATCCCGGCGATACCAAAGTTATTTCCCTGCTGAGACGTTTCGTGTTTGGAAAGCCCCGCCAGACTGAAAATAAACAGGATTGCAGCAACAATGTATGCGGCTGTCACTAATCCTCCAGACATATGCTACCCCTTAGCCTTTACGAAACATTTTCAGCATGCGCTGAGTCACGGTGAAACCACCGAAAATATTGATACTGGCGATCAGCACCGCTATGAAGCTCAGGAAGCTGATCCAGCCGCCGTGACCAATCTGCAGTAACGCCCCCACCACGATGATCCCCGAGATGGCGTTGGTTACCGACATCAGCGGCGTATGCAGCGCATGGGAGACGTTCCACACCACGTAGTAGCCCACCACGCAGGAGAGCGCGAAGACGGTAAAGTGGCCGAGGAACTCTTTTGGCGCAACGTCAGCCAGCCAGCCGAACAGAATAATCACCAGCGCCATGATCGCGTATTTGCGCCACGGAGAAGCCGGTTTGGCGGGTTCTTTTGGCTCAGGTGCCGCTTTTGTTGCCGCCTGAGGCTGAGCAGAAACCTGAATAGGCGGCGCAGGCCAGGTAATTTCACCTTCACGAACCACGGTGACGCCACGCACAACAACATCGTCGAAATCAACGGTGACGTTGCCGTCCTTCTCTTTGCAAAGCAGCTTCAGCAGGTTGACGAGGTTGGTGCCGTAGAGCTGAGAAGACTGCGTTGGCAGACGGCCCGGCAGATCGGTATAGCCGATCACCTTCACGCCGTTAGCGGTCGTGGTTATCTGATTCGGTACGGTATATTCACAGTTACCGCCGTTTTGGGCGGCCAGGTCGACAATCACGCTGCCCGGCTTCATGGAGTCAACCATCTCACGGGTAATCAGCTTCGGCGCCGGTTTACCCGGGATAAGCGCGGTGGTGACAATAATGTCGACATCTTTCGCCTGGGCGGCGAAGAGTTCCATTTCGGCTTTGATAAAGGCTTCGGACATCACCTTCGCGTAACCATCGCCGCTGCCTGCTTCTTCCTTGAAGTCCAGCTCAAGGAATTCGGCGCCCATACTCTGGACCTGTTCCTTTACTTCAGGACGGGTGTCAAAGGCGCGTACGATAGCGCCGAGACTGTTTGCCGCACCGATTGCGGCAAGGCCCGCCACGCCCGCGCCAATCACCATTACTTTCGCCGGAGGGACTTTACCCGCGGCGGTGATTTGACCGGTAAAGAAGCGACCAAATTCGTGGGCCGCTTCAACAATGGCGCGGTAGCCGGCAATGTTTGCCATGGAGCTTAAGGCATCCAGCGACTGCGCGCGCGAAATGCGCGGCACGGAGTCCATCGCCATCACGGTCACACCACGGGCCGCCAGCTTCTCCATCAGCTCCGGGTTTTGCGCAGGCCAGATGAAGCTCACCAGGGTCGTTCCCGGATTCAGCAGCGCAATCTCACTCTCTTCCGGTGCGTTGACCTTCAGAATCACCGGCGACTGCCAGACGTCAGCACCGTCGACCACGTCCGCACCGGCCTGGATAAAGGCCTCGTCATCGAAACTCGCCAGTTTGCCCGCGCCGCTTTCAACCGCGACCGTAAAACCCAGTTTAAGCAGTTGCTCCACCGTTTTCGGTGTTGCCGCTACGCGGGTTTCATTGGCTAACCGTTCTTTTGGTACCCCAATACGCATAGTTTTCCCTTCCATCGGTTTTTGATGATGGTTTATCGATAAATGCCCGCGGTTTGTATCAATTTTCGCCATCGCGCGAGCGACGAGAGATGATTAACCCCGGAAAATAAAACAGTAACAAACTGTCTATAACCTACTGAAAATAGCGCCCGCGATCTACCGCCAGAAAACACTATTTCTTACTTTATCTGTGAAAAATAAGCGATCGGCGTCACTGACAGTGATATTTACCTTAAATTCATTGCCAGAACCGATAAAACGCGCAAGCGAAGCGGTAAAAACATGATATAGCGCCATAACAGAACAACTTGTTAACATTAAATTAACTTGTAAAAGTCATATGCTTTATCAGTTTTACTTGTCAAACGCGTGTTTTTTCAACATATCACTAAATGTTATCGAATTCGGTGATTCAGTAAGCACAGGCAGTGAAAAATGGCGCAGACAGCGACGGGTTTTAAATGCAATAATCGGGACCGTCTCAAATTAACAACAATACCAGTACATGGTTTGCGCAAGGCGAAGGATCATTTTTATGAAGCTTAAGAACACACTCCTGGCGTCCGCACTTCTCTCCGCGACCGCCCTGTCTGCGAATGCCGCAACAGAGTTAATGCCGGAGCAAGCGGCAGCGTTAAAACCTTTTGACCATACGGTCATTGTGGGTCGTTATAATTCTATTGGCGACGCCGTCGCCGCTGCATCAAAAGCCGCTGATAAAAACGGGGCGGCCTCGTTTTATGTCGTTGACCAGTCCGATTACGGCAACAGCGGTAACCTGCGCGTGACCATCGCGCTGTTCAAAGACGATGCGCCAAAAGCTGACGCACCAAAAAACCGCGTGATCAACGGTGTTGTTGAACTGCCGAAAGATCAGGCGATTGAGCTGGAACCTTACGACACCGTCACCGTACAGGGCTTCTATC
This sequence comes from Enterobacter sp. UCD-UG_FMILLET, assembly GCF_000762975.1. Taxonomy (NCBI): domain Bacteria; kingdom Pseudomonadati; phylum Pseudomonadota; class Gammaproteobacteria; order Enterobacterales; family Enterobacteriaceae; genus Enterobacter; species Enterobacter sp. UCD-UG_FMILLET. The sequence goes on along the minus strand of NZ_JRJC01000032.1, from coordinate 43,743 downwards.
GCAGCCAGCCTGAAGTGAACGATGCCATCACCAAAGCCGCAAAAGAGAAAGGGGCCTACTCTTTCTACATCGTGCGTCAGGTCGATGCTAACCAGGGTGGCAACCAGCGTATTACCGCGTTCATCTATAAAAAAGATGCGAAAAAACGTGTTCTGCAGAGCCCGGATGCCATCCCGGCAAATTCAGAAGCAGGCCGCGCGGCAATCGCTAAAGGCGGCGAAGCAGCGAAGAAAGTTGAAATTCCTGGCGTAGCAACGACCGCTGCCCCAAGCGCTGAAGTGGGCCGTTTCTTCGAAACGCAGTCCACGAAGGGTGGCCGTTATTCCGTTACGCTGCCGGACGGTACCAAAATTGAAGAGCTGAACAACGCCACTGCAGCGCAGATGGTGCCGTTCGACAGCATCAAGTTTACCGGCAACTACGGCAACATGACGGAAGTCTCTTACCAGGTCGCGAAGCGTGCGGCGAAGAAAGGGGCGAAGTACTACCACATCACCCGCCAGTGGCAGGAACGTGGTAACAACGTGACCATCAGCGCCGATCTGTACAAGTAACAACATCGTTGACGAAAGGCGGCGCAATGCCGCCTTTTTTTGTTACTTTTTTTGAATTTCTGCCTCACGTCATTGCATGCATTCGTTACACTCCGTAAAATCCCGCGCCTTAGTGTGATCCACCATTTTTATGCGCCTGAGCGAAATAATTATTCTGGATTTTGACCTTTCATAACAGGAAGCCAATGGAAAAGAAACTTGGCCTGAGTGCTCTGACTGCACTCGTTTTAAGCTCAATGCTGGGTGCAGGCGTATTCAGTTTGCCGCAAAATATGGCGGCCGTCGCCAGCCCTTCCGCGCTCATCATTGGCTGGAGCATTACGGGTGTCGGCATACTGCTGCTGGCCTTCGCCATGCTGCTGCTCACCCGCATTCGCCCGGATCTGGACGGCGGCATTTTCACCTATGCGCGTGAAGGTTTCGGCGAGCTGATTGGCTTCTGTTCCGCGTGGGGATACTGGCTGTGCGCCGTTATCGCCAACGTCTCTTACCTGGTGATCGTCTTCTCGGCACTCAGTTTCTTTACCGATACGCCTGAGCTGCGCCTCTTTGGCGACGGAAATACCTGGCAGTCTATTGTGGGCGCCTCGGTGTTGCTCTGGTTCGTCCACTGGCTGGTGTTGCGTGGCGTACAAACGGCCGCCAGCATCAACCTGGTGGCGACGCTGGCGAAACTGGTTCCGCTCGGCCTGTTTATCGTTCTGGCCTTTATTGCGTTCCGTATGGACGTTTTCAAGCTTGATTTTAGCGGCGTTGCGCTGGGCGTTCCCGTCTGGGAGCAGGTGAAAAACACGATGCTGATTACCCTGTGGGTATTCATCGGCGTTGAAGGCGCGGTCGTGGTTTCTGCCCGGGCCAGGAATAAACGCGATGTGGGCCGCGCCACGCTGCTGGCCGTACTGGCCGCGCTCGGGGTCTATCTGCTGGTGACGTTGCTGTCGCTGGGCGTGGTGGCGCGGCCTGAGCTGGCTGAAATGCGTAACCCGTCAATGGCAGGCCTGATGGTGAAAATGCTCGGCCCCTGGGGCGACGTGGTGATTGCCGCAGGGCTGATCGTCTCCGTCTGCGGCGCTTACCTGAGCTGGACCATCATGGCGGCTGAAGTGCCGTTCCTGGCCGCGACGCACAAGGCGTTTCCACGCCTGTTCGCCCGTCAAAACCAAAACAGCGCGCCGTCGGCATCGCTTTGGCTGACCAACATCAGCGTTCAGGTCTGTCTGGTGCTGATCTGGCTCACAGGTTCAGACTATAACACCCTGCTGACCATCGCCTCGGAGATGATTCTGGTACCCTATTTCTTAGTGGGTGCGTATCTGTTAAAAATTGCCACACGCCCGGCGCATTATGTCGTGGGTGTCGGAGCCTGTATTTACGGCCTGTGGTTGTTGTATGCTTCCGGGCCTATGCATCTGCTGCTGTCGGTGGTGCTGTACGCGCCGGGTCTGCTGGTGTTTATCTATGCCCGCCGCACGCATCAGCTGGAGAACGCGCTGAAACGTCGTGAAATGGCATTAATTGGACTGTTACTGGTTGCTGCCCTGCCGGCAACCTGGATGTTAATGGGATAGCATCGCCTTTCCCATTGTTGAACTGTAAAGGAGAATACGATGGGAAATGCACCGCTTCGCCCAATACTGATTACCGGTGGAGGCCGCCGTATCGGCCTCGCCCTCGCCCATCACTTTCTCAACCTTCGCCATCCGGTCATTGTCAGCTACCGTACGGAATACCCGTCGATTGAAGGATTACGCAAAGCCGGGGCGGTCTGCATTCAGGCTGATTTTTCGACCGATGAAGGCATTCTGGCTTTCGCGGAAAAGGTAAATGCCACCACGACGGGACTGCGCGCCGTGATCCATAACGCCAGCGCATGGCGAGCCGAAAAACCCGGTACGTCACTCAGCGAAACGCTCTCCGCCATGCTGCAGATCCACGTCAATGCCCCTTATCTGCTTAACCACGCGCTGCAGGATCTGCTGCGCGGCCATGGGCACGCGGCGGGCGATATTATTCACTTCACCGATTATGTGGTGGAGCGCGGCAGCGACAAGCACATCGCCTACGCGGCCAGTAAAGCCGCTCTGGATAATATGACGCGCTCGTTTGCCCGCAAGCTCGCGCCCGAGGTGAAGGTGAACGCCATCGCCCCGGCGATGATTTTGTTTAACGAAAACGATGATGCGGAGTATCGCCAGCAGGCCCTGAATAAGTCGCTCATGAAAATTGCCCCAGGCGAAAAAGAGGTGATTGACCTTGTGGATTACCTGCTCACCAGCTGCTATGTCACGGGCAGAACCTTTGCCGTGGACGGCGGCCGCCCGCTGCGCTAGTGAAAGCGGCTCCAGAAGAAAATTAACACCCAGGCGCTGAGTGCCCAGCAGACCACCGCCCCGCTCAGCGCCAGGGGGAGCCGCAGAAAACCGGTGAAATACCACAGCGAAAGCAGGTAGAGAAAATACGGAATGATAGACCACATACCAAACACGATGGTTGTGCGTAACGCTTCCGTGCCCCGCTCAGACGCCACGATATAGTGAGCGATCAGCGCAAAGGTCGGAAACAGCGGGATTAGCCCGGCAATGTAGTAGTTTTTCGTTTTTGCCAGAATGCCAATCAGTAATACCACCAGCGCGCCCAGCGCGGCTTTAATCACCAGCCCCATATTTTCCCTATAACAATCAAGTAACAATAAGAGCCAGAATAACGGAACCGGCGTTAATTTTGAAAGATTAATGGAAGGTTAAGGTTCCGCGGTGTATGTTGGCTTTTTTCACGAAAACAGACGCTGTATGAATAAGATTGTTTATGTTGAAGACGAACCCGAAGTCGGACAACTGATCGCGGCCTATCTGGGTAAACATGATATGGACGTCATTGTTGAGCCTCGCGGCGATCGCGCCGAAGAGGTGGTCGTCCGTGAAAACCCGGATCTGGTGCTGCTGGATATCATGCTGCCAGGCAAAGACGGCATGACGCTTTGCCGCGACCTGCGCGCCCGGTGGGAAGGCCCTATCGTCCTGCTCACCTCTCTGGACAGCGATATGAACCACATTTTGTCGCTGGAGATGGGTGCCAATGACTACATTCTGAAAACCACACCGCCTGCCGTCCTGCTTGCCCGCCTGCGCCTGCATTTGCGCCAGCACGCCAGCGTCGAACGCGAAGCGCCCGCGCCGTCACTGACGCCGCACAAAGCGATGCGCTTCGGTACGCTGTCTATCGACCCCATTAACCGCCAGGTGCTGCTCTCCGGCGAGCTTATCGCCCTCTCCACAGCAGACTTTGACCTGCTGTGGGAGCTGGCAACGCACGCCGGGCAAATCATGGACCGCGACGCGCTGCTGAAAAACCTGCGCGGCGTGAGCTATGACGGCATGGACCGCAGCGTTGACGTAGCGATTTCGCGTCTGCGCAAAAAGCTGCAGGATAACGCTACCGAGCCCTACCGCATTAAAACCGTGCGTAACAAGGGTTATCTGTTTGCCCCGCACGCCTGGGAAACCTGATTCCGTTATCTGGCTAGCATAACGTGCGCGAAATGAAGGTATTACGTAGCAATGCCCTCTCTTTCGCGCATTTATTTTTACGTTTGCGCAACAATTAACTTGCTAAGCACGCGAACTATCCCATAATTAAATCTTCATCCATCCTTTCTACAGCCAGCACTGCCCCGGCGACATGCAGACTCTTTTTTCACCGTGAAGCTCTCACGATAGCTCTCCCATAAAATCTTGAAATGAGGATTTAAGCCCATGAAATATGTATAGCTACAGTCAGGTAGAAGCCATCAAAACCAATCTGGAATGGATTGTTAATCAGGCAGCGCTTAGCCATTCCTCCCCCTCACGCGCCGATCAAAAAGCGCTCTTTGATCTCCTTGAGCTCATCCAGACTTACGAAATACTTCTGGATTTGATTAACGAATTCGGTACCGATGTGATTGATATGCACATTGCGGAAGGACTGGCCATAACGGAAACACTCATCGCCAAGGTAAAAAACAGCGCAATTGCCATGTAACACGCTTCACAGACATGAAAATATCGACGGGTTTTCACGTATATTCTGCACAAAGCGTTTTTTCGGTGAGACCCATTGAAAAAGCTGTTTGTGCAGTTTTAGTGCGCAGAAAATTCGCAATCCTTTGAAATGGCTGTATTTATTATACTATCAAAGCGTTAGCCCAAAACGTTTTACGGACATCTACGGACATACACGGTCTTTTTTGTGCCCCTATCGGTGTCCCTTCATTCAAAATGCCCCCAAATTTGCCCCCAAAATTCTGATTCGACTAGCTGATTTGCGAACACGTTTCAACGTTTTTAAACCTCCTGCTTTACTGCCCCCAACTCCCAACCGCATAATCACCGTGAATGAGTTGTATGACTTAATCGGCGCGCGCTATTTTTTTGATTACTGCGTGTTTGCATGGCATTACTTCACTCCCCTTATGACATTTGAGAAGGACTTCTATGAAACAATTATTCTCTCGCCTTCCGGAGGAATTCCTCCACACTCACCTCGGTAAATTCAGATTTGGATCCTTTAACGACATCCCAAAAGACGATGAACCGTTTGTCTACCCTAAGTTCAGCGACATTCGTTTCATTCTACCTCCTGTGTTTGCTCAAGAGGGTGGATGCATCATTTTTGCCGATGGGTTAAAAATTCTGGAAAGCATGGGGGATGAGGCATTTAACATCGACCCAATTCGCTGGCACAAAGTTAAAAGCTACATTGCCAACGGTATGGTCGAGTATCCGGAGATGACCTCGCCATTCCGAATTATGGATGGTCGGCACAGAACCCTCGCTCTTACTCAACTTTATCCTGGTATAAAAATTCCAATTATCGTCCCTCACAGCCTTCACAGTGAAGTTATTGAAACAGGAATTTTCAATAAAGCGATCGTTGAACCCATGCTTTAACTGCAGGTAGATAGGCAGGCAATACATTGGTCCCCATTTAGCGTGCTTATCTGTGCCTATACTTTCAGTCTGACATCCGACTGGAGGATTCTATGTGTGGACGTTTTGCCCAAGCCCAAACCCGTGAAGAATATCTGGCATACCTGGCCGATGAAGCAGATCGCAACATCGCCTATGACCCCGAACCGATCGGACGTTACAACGTGGCGCCAGGCACAAAAGTACTGCTGTTGAGCGAACGCGACGAGCAGTTGCATCCTGATCCGGTGCTCTGGGGCTACGCGCCCGGGTGGTGGGATAAGCCGCCATTGATTAACGCGCGCGTCGAAACTGCGGCCACCAGTAGAATGTTCAAACCTCTCTGGCAACATGGCCGGGCGATCTGCTTTGCCGATGGGTGGTTTGAATGGAAGAAAGAAGGCGACAAGAAACAGCCCTACTTCATTCACCGGGCAGACGGTCAGCCTATTTTCATGGCTGCAATCGGCAGCACGCCGTTCGAGCGCGGCGATGAATCTGAAGGTTTCCTGATAGTGACATCTGCAGCTGACAAAGGCCTGGTGGATATTCATGACCGTCGGCCACTGGTTTTGTCAGCAGTAGCAGCAAGGGAATGGATGCGTCAGGACGTTGGAGGGAAAGAAGCTCAAGAGATAGCGGCCGACGGCGCTGTACCAACCGACAAGTTTATCTGGCATGCGGTGGCCCGTGATGTTGGAAATGGAAAAAATCAGGGGAGAAAATTGATAGAACAAGCAGATATATAATCTGCAGTTCTTTTGATGCGCACTTTATATTTGGCTCAATATTATCTTACTTTAAGAAAGAAATATATTTGCAGCCATCGGACCACTAAGTCCATTTATACGATAAAATTCAACACGAACACCTGGATTTAACGTTTGGCTTTCACTATTACTTAACGCAGAAACATGCAAAAAAACATCTTTTCTGCCATCTGATGGGATAATCAATCCCTTTCCGCTCTTGAAGTCAAAACTTTTGACAATTCCTGTCATTTTACGAGACAAATATTTTCCTAATGGTAATCCAGATTTCACTATACAGGATCAGTTAATAATAGCTAACACTATTTTAACGGCCTTCTAGAAGGCTAAGATAAAATTTGCTTAATCATTCAACACGTGCCTTAATGGTTTGGCTGATTCGGTGCGATGATGAATCTAACTTTTCCAAAAGCCGTTCTCATAACTAGGTGTTATCTCTGATATCCCTCCTCTTGAGTCCATACATATACCAGCATACGTTTCTTATCATGAGCTTGCTTGTCAGTTTGAAATGTTCAAACGGAGTTTGTATGTCATCTAAAATCATAGGTCTTGTTAAGTGGTTTAACGAAGATAAGGGGTTTGGCTTTATCTCCCCACTCGATGGAAGTAAAGATGTTCTTGTTCACACTTCTTCCCTGCTGGGAGAAACATTTAATACTCTTTTTGAAGGACAAAAAGTCAAATTCGCTATCATAGCTGGAACTAAAGGTCCAATCGCTGCCAATGTAACACTTTGCGATAGATAATTTTTAGATGGTTTGCTTAAGCCAGCATGACTTTATCAGTGAAAGGTGATGTTCGGTTACTCACATCATTACAACAGGCCAGCATATTTACTTACCATCAAGTTTGCTGACCGATGTGATGAAATGCAGGACTGCTGCATGAACAGTCTCAAAGCAGAAGCTAACTGCTTATAAAATACTAAAGTGCGTAAGAGGTTAGGCAGCCTCCAAAAGCATCACTTCTTTTTTTTTAATAATTTTTTTAGAAGCGCTGGGAAGATTTGAACAAAGCACAGCAGTATGGGCACACCAACTGAGCCCCCTTTTGTACACGATTGTAACTATGTTCGGAATCTTTTGAGCAGTTTGGACAGGGACATTTTACTAAATAATTTCGGCGGAATTGAGTGTTTTTACGTGCAGACATAGACTTCTCCAGTTCAAATGGACCGTTACAGTACACGTTAAGAAAGTATAATGCTTGTTTTAATTTCGAAAGAGGCAAAAAAAATGAACAAACAGAACTCTTTCGACCACCTGCAGGGGCTAGAAACCCTCAAAATACATGGTGATATATGAAAAAAGTAATCATTTTTTTTAATGGTAAGCCAAGTAAAGTCATCACTGTGCTTAAAGGTGTGACATCAATACGCGAAGAATATCCTAATGGAGAAGTGATAAACCTTCAGATAATGTCAGCAGGTTTTCCCTCTTTAACAGGTGACCATGAAGTGGTCCATGTGGCATCAGATCGAGAGCTTACCTCTCAGGAAATATTAGATGCGGCGCAGAAGTATCTTTGACGCTAGGGATTCAACGCAGACATTCATGAAATCATTATTATAACTACGTTTAATTATTATAGCCTGCTTAACGCAGGCTTTTTTTACCCCCACACAAACATTTATAATTAAGACATGTACATCCAACACCATGGCAATATGACTTTATTGCTGAGGCAACCATAAGGCTTCCATGAAAATTCTGCATTACACAGTATTAATAGTTCTTGAAGCCCCATTCTCAGATAATAATATCAACCCTCTTATCTTGGGTCTCTTGCATGACCGAAACTATTCAAGTAAGTCAAACCGAGGTGTCAAACTTCCATCCCATGCATTCATTGGCTCAGAGGGTCAGGCAGTTTTAGAGTGGGAGTCTGAAAAAGATGGAGCAGAAAAACTAAAAAAAAGACTCTACCAGATGCTGCATGGAATTACACGTTTAGAAAAATCTCCCACAGCAATTTTTCTAATGATTTGCCCAGAAGATAAAACCTTAACCTTTGTCTCAAGACTTAAAGTAAAAAAATGAACATCGATATTTTAACCTTCACCATCTGAAAATTCCGTGACCGTGAAAACTGCGAAAGAAAATCATGAGGCACATCAGTAAATATTGTATCATTTGCTAAGCATTGCTGTTACATTCGGTTTAATGATGAATCCTCCTCAGCGGCAGGGCTAATTAACCTGATGATTTGTATATCCAGCGGCTCATCCTGAATTTCTGAAGCAGCGAGTCACGAGTGGTTAGTTCAATGACTCACCGGGAGGCACCCGGCATCATACCCATAAGCCCCTGTATAATTGCAGGGGCTTATTTACATTACAAAAGCATAGTAGTAGACATATTAATCTTAATACTCATAGCCGATAATTGCCGATAATTAGGTTCGAATGAATATACCGTTTAAAGGATCATCTAACTTTTATTAGGTCTGAATACCTCGTAGTATACCGTGGAGATAACATATCCCGTTTCATCTGCCACTGCTGCTGTATGCCCTGCCCGGCAAAATAAAGCGTTCCCTTTCCATCTTTCCCGTTCAGATAATCCAGAACTTCCATCAACCTCTCGCTACCAGCACGCGGCGCGTTCTCATCGAACAGGTTGAGCTGGGCCACGCCTTGGCTGAAAAAATCCCCAAGCATGATCCCTGCCTTCTGGTACCGGTGGCCATCCTTCCAAATTTTGTTCAGACACTTTACAGCGGTGTTGATGATGTCGCGAGAATCCTGAGTGGGGGTGAGAAGCTTCATGGACGCACTGTTACCGTAATACGGCTCGTTAAGCGTAAAGGGAGAGGTTTTCACGAACGTAGAGATAAAGCGGCAGTACTGATGTTCACCCCGCAGTTTTTCAGCACCACGGGCGGCATAGCTGCAAATAGCCTGGCGCATCTGTTCATACTCAGTAACGCGTTCGCCGAATGACCGGCTGCAGACGATTTCCTGCTTAGCTGGTGCAAACTCCTCCAGAGCCAGACATGGTTCGCCGCGCAGTTCCCGGACAGTTCGCTCCAGGACGACATTGAAGTGCTTTCGAATAATCCACGTACTCTGCTCTGAGAGGTCGAGAGCCGTTTTGATGCCCATGGCGTTCAGCTTCTTACTGATGCGCCTGCCGACGCCCCAGACGTCCTCCACCGGAACCAGAGCAAGCAGTCGGCGCTGGCGATCAAGATTGGATAGGTCCACTACCCCGCCCGTTTGCCGCTGCCATTTTTTGGCGGCATGGTTTGCGAGCTTAGCGAGGGTTTTGGTCTGCGCGATGCCGACCCCAACTGTCAGGTGCGTACGCTTTAGAACCGTAGCGCGGATCTCTTTCCCGAAGTCAGTCAGGTCCCGGCAGTTGCGAACGCCAGTCAGGTCGCAAAAAGCTTCATCGATACTGTAAATTTCGACGCGGGGGCTCATTTCCTCAAGCGTCGTCATTACCCGGTTCGACATGTCTGCGTACAGCTCGTAGTTGCTGCTGAAGCAAACAACCCCAGCGCGCCGAAATAAGTCCTTTTGCTTGAAGAAAGGCTCTCCCATTGTAATTCCAGCGGCCTTGGCCTCGGCGCTGCGTGCGATTACACAGCCATCGTTATTCGAGAGAACGACAACCGGTCGCCCTTTCAAATCGGGCCGAAACACCGTCTCGCATGATGCGTAGAACGAATTCACATCACAGAGCGCAAACATACTCAGCTCGCCGATTTGACGATGAAAGTAACAACGCCGAAAACGTCGAGCGTATCTTCGCTGCCTACAACAATCGGGCTATAGGCGCTATTCATTGGGATGAGTTGGACAGTTGGACGCAGCTGCAGGCGTTTAACAGTAAATTCCCCTTCCACCGCGGCGATGACAATGTCACCGTGCTCAGCTGTGCGCGAACTGTCCACCACCAGCAAATCACCGTCGCTGATCCCGGCCTCGATCATTGAATCGCCAGCGGCTTTAACGAAGTATGTGGAGCTCGGGTGAGCGACAAGTAACTCATTGAGATCGATACGCTGTTCAACGTAATCAGCTGCGGGACTTGGGAAACCACACTGAACTAAGTCACTGAAAAGCGGGAGAGCGATAATTTCTCGCAGTTCTGCAGGCCTGATAAATTCCATATTGCACACCTCAAACACTGTTTTTACATACAGTAGTTTCGTTTGGGTATCCATGCAAGACAGAGGACCTATCATGACTGTTTAAAGCTTCGCCGTTTCGTTTCTAAGTTTCTATGTCTCTTCGGATTATGAGTTTTGTAAATTTTATTGCCGCACTTCTATGTGAGCAGATTTAAACCTGTTTTGAAGCAGGGAATTTTTTATAAAGCGTGCAGACGGCAACGTCATAAATTATCGCTACATGCTTCCTATCCAGGCCGTTTGCAATCAATCGGCCCGCCTTGTCCCATTGTTCCTGGGTAAGCTTAGGACGCCTGCCGCCGATTCTCCCTTTCTCACGAGCTGCAGCCAGACCTGCCCGGGTGCGTTCCACAATCAACTCCCTCTCCATTTTCGCCAGGGCCGACATGATATGAAAGATAAAGCGCCCCATAGGGCTGGATGTATCGATACTGTCCGTGAGGCTCTTAAAGTGGATCCCGCGCTGCCGTAGTTCGTCCACCAGAAGCACCAGATTACGGATGCTGCGCCCAAGGAGATCCAGTTTCCAGACCACCAGCGTATCCCCCTCAGTCAATGTCCTAAGAAGCTTTTTGAGCGCTGGCCGGTTCGCCACTGTTCCGCTCATTTTTTCTTCGAAAATCTGTTCACATCCTGCGCGTTCGAGTGCTTGCCGCTGAAGATCCGTATTTTGGTCATTTGTTGACACCCTTACATAGCCAATTTGCATGTTTTTCACCCAGTTATTTCTGCAAAAAAATCAGGTGAAGTTATCGGCCAGGCTGCTCGAGAGCAATCTATAAAACGTCGGTTTAGGAAATAGCTCCACCAAGGACGTCGGCGCAGCGGCGGGAACGGTGGCTGCCGGAGATGATTCACGGCTGGGTACGGTGAACGGAAAATCAGGAGGCACGATTTCATCTGCTTTAAATGCCACTGGTTCAATAAATGTCATTACTCAGTCCAGCAGTTTCGGAGTGTTTGCGTTCAAGTATCCGGGCTCTCTGGATAGTATGTCCTACTCCTTCTGCGAAAATTATGGTGATCTGGTATTTGTCACAACCCAGGCAGCCAAACCCGGCACAGAAAAATATTTCGCAATGCGGGGAGATAGATTTATTACCCCTGGAAATATCACCTGCGCATCACTGACACAGACTTCAGATGCGGATAAAAAAGACGATGTCAAAGCCATCGAGAACGCACTCGACAAAGTAATGAGCTTAAGTGGAGTGACATTCAACTGGAAGGATAGCGGTCTTCCATCTGCTGGGGTTATTGCCCAGGAACTCATCAAAGTTCTGCCGGAGGCTGTCGGGTCAGTATTTGAAGATCATGATCAGTATGAGTCCGTTGAAGAAGTTAATGAGGCTGGTGAGGTGACATTCACCCAGCAACTGACAAGAAAAAGAGATGACAGTAAGCGCAGCTATACGGTGGAATATGCAGGTGTTATCGCCCTTTGCCTCCAGGCCATTAAAGAACTTAACGACAAAATCGAAGGCAGGTCGAGTTAAGATATTCCTAGTTGAAGCTCAAGGTTTTCAACTTTCACCATTAAAGCAAGGATCGCCTCATGGTGAAGAGCCGCGGCAACACCAAACGTATCAACAGATTTTACATCCTCAATCTCTGTTCCATTTCGTAAGGTTGTTTTCCCATAAGATTTTACAGCGTCAGGAAAAGCCTTCTCAACTTCTTGAGCTATGAAGCCATACCCATGCGCAGGAGTGTCGAGGCGGTCCCATTCAACGCCTCGAAGCTGCTGCATTTTCATAAGTGGATCAGCGATTACCGTTACATTTTCTTTGATACGCTCGTCAGATGCTGTTACCCAATTGCCTGTGGCAGCGCCATTGGAATGGAAAACCCAAGTGACCATCCCCTCCTGATTCGACCCTTTCAGGTTCAGTGTGACATTATCAAAATTAGCCCCGCCACCACGAGCTCCTCCGAAAGACCATTCTCCTGTATACCAGGTGCCTTTGATGAGGTTGACGTAATTACCTGTATTTGGGTTATAGCCACTGGCAACGACCAGGCTGATGCCGTTATTCATCAATCCACCGCCACCATTATCCCCAGAATTGATGGCAAATCCGGGGTTACCGTTAATCCCTGGCTGGACTGTAATTGGGCTCGTAATTTTCCCACCCGCTTTCTGATCGACAGTATTTAAGCGCGAATCATCGCCGGCGGCGACCGTTCCCGCCGCTGCGCCAACGTCCCTGGTCGCGCTGTTTCCTAAACCGACCTTTATTCAACTTTATCGGCAGTGAGGGCCTGCTCTGCAGCTCTGTGTTTTTTGTTGTATAAGGAATCAGCCGGCATTTCGACACGAACGGACACAAACTGGTCGCGCGGAATGTCGACAGGATCGCCATTACTCACTCCGTCCTTTTCATTTCTGGCAAATGATGGTGCGTCTGGATGCGTGCGGTGATAGGTTTTCACTAACACTGAACCGGCAGCATTAACCTCATAATCCAGCCAGATCAGGGGCTGTTTGTTGCGGTCTGTGGGGATATCAAAACCACCATTAATGCCGCCCCAGACAGCATCAGAATTGAGTGCTTCGCACCCATCAATGAGATATTGGCCTACATCCAGACGAGTGACCGTAACGCCTTCTGTTTCATCGTTAGTTTCATACCGTCCGTCACCGTAAATCTTCACGATTGGTGACGCGATTTTGATAAACCCGTTGCTATCTACGGTTGTGTTGCTTGTATCACGCACTACGGCGAGATTGTACCAGGACTGAGAGTTGGGGTTATAGACCTTATAACCGAACCCACGTTTACCATTATTGTCGCCATAAAAACCGATTAACTGCATTCGGGCGGCTTCATCGGCAGAGGTAATATCAATCCATGCCCCTACGGCCCCACCTTCAACCTGTCCAGTAATGAAGCCGGTGCTGTTTTTCCAGTAAATGTTCGTCGGTGTATCACCAGGCGCAAACCGTGCTGTCTTTTGTCTTATGGCTCCAATGTTAGTACAGGCCCCCCAGTAATCTCCGGTGGTTGCACCCGTTCCACCATAACGGGTTCCGAGTGGTACCGGATTACCATTATCCGAAACAACGACGCCCCATTCGTCTTTTCGTACGACAAGCGCATGATCCTGCGACGGGCCATAGACGATGCTCTGATCTTCCTGGGTAACGAATGTGCCTAAACCGAGGTTTGTGCGAGCGCCTGATGCGGTTGTCGATCCGGTACCACCCTGGTTAACAGGCACTGCCCCGCCGCTCTTAGTCGCCATATTGTCAGACAGGTATTTCCATGACGGGCCGGTGAAGGTAGTGCCGTCTGACAGCTTCACTGTGATGTTTCCGGCCGCGCTGTAAACCTGCTGCCAATTCTGTTTGTCGTAATTCAGTCCACGTAGCGCTTCAGCACTTTGCGCCACCAGCGCAGCAGTGACCATATTCAGCGCCACGCGCGGGACCGCTGACCAGGCCGCTCCGGATTGTGTCGGCCCGGTAAAGTTGCTGACCAGCGTAAGTTGCGCATTACTCTCTACCGATTTTACGGGCAATGTATACGACACGCCGCCAACAGTGGAGACAATAAAATCACCTGCAGCGAGTTCAGTTGCGAATGAGGTTCCGGAACCGCCAACAATAGCAGACCCGTTTGTCAGGGTGATGGTGCCTGCCGACATAAAATACTCCTGAATTCAGATAATAAAAAACCCGCCTCGGCGGGTTCTTGTTTTGTTCATTTTGTACAGGTCGAGCCGGTAAAGTTGTTTTTACTTACCCATCGCCAGTTGAAAGGATATCCAGCTTTGTATTCAATCTGATTTGCTACTCGCCTCACACCATAGACCTGAACAGTCTGTTCTTGTCCACCGACAACTATTACGGCCTCACATACTGGATTCTGCTTCTCAAGGAGATTGGATGAGCAAGCAGAAAGAAGACTGCAAAAAAGAAACATGACTGATATTTTTTTCATTATTTTGCCCTGAGGTAATTATTTTTATAAAAATTAACCTGACGGGGAGATTAATGAAAATAGATTAAACAGATCAATATCAATACATCGATCGTTTTAAACGATCATTTAATCAAATGCAGCCGTATTGATAGCGGTCAAAGAAATTCCTGTGTTGGTTCCTCCACCTGGTGAGCCAGTTCCGGTAGATGTACCACCTGCGTTTATTCTCGTACTGCCACCATTAAACCTACACGATGAATAGGCATTTATAGTGTAGATAGTTGGGGGCTGAGTGGAGTTATTAACGATAATCGTCTGACCAAGCTGAGCCGGAGCGACAGCCCACGACCCGGACAGTGTCTGGTCAATGTTAATCCCACCACTTGCACCAGGACTCCCCACAGTTTGTAGATCAGAAAGCACCCTTGATTCGTTCGTCAGAACAAGCTTACCGGAGGCATCCCAGATAGCAAATCCCCACGCAGGAAGTGTTTGAGGAAATATTGCAAATACATATGCTGTAAGCGTAAAGCTCTGGTTATAGGGATTTACGCCACTAATATAGACATTTCCTCCGATGCGATATGACATGACGGGTGTCGGCTGCGCCGTATCAGTAGTTTTGATAAACACCATTACCGGATAATCGGCAGGCACCGAAAGATATTGTGCCACCTGTTGGGAGCTGCCATTAGCTGAGGAATTAAATGAGTATTTCCCGTAGAGGCAGAAAGGCGTTGATTGCGGAGTGACGAAGGGATTCCCATTATCCATTAAAATCATTGCGCCAAAGTCAGACACTATGCCTTCTCCATAAAAATGATCAGCTCACATTTTGAGGCTGGATAATTACCAAGCCCAGTGTCAGATGCGGGCGTCACAGTTATTGAGTTACCTGCTGCAACTATTCTGCGCCCTACGCTGTTACCTCCTTCATCAAGAGAAACAACAAAACCAACTTTAAAACCTGTTGGTACAGTGAAACTCCAGGAACCTGAGTTCTGACCTGCTGCAAGTGGAATGCGGCCTACTACCGATACTGGTTTAATGCCATAGTTATTAGGCCTTCCGCTGGCATCCCATGTTTGTATTCCCCATGACATCAGAATACTCCTGTCAGTTTTCCAATCTGTACGCGCAGGACGCCGTTCGCATCCCTGATGCTGTCAGTAACGTTTGTGGTCTTTCTTGCGCCCTGCCCGTCACTGCCGTAGTTTTCCCAAGTACCCCCTTTATCCAGTTTCCATCCGGATTGTCCGGCAACGTAATTATTGGACTGGATGAAGTTGCCGATTTTGGCGTTGCTGATCGTGCCATCCTGAATAAAACCAGAACTGATAAAGACCTGACCATTAACCACCGCGAAAGGTGAATACTGGGTATCACCATTGCCACTCATCAGCACGAACTGATTAGCGTTAAAACCAACACGGGTAACTACCGGTTTCCCGGCCTCAGCAAGCACAGCAATCGACATCCCGGCGTTGTACATCACGCCGTTTATCCTTACCCCTGTTTTGAGGGTGTAGATTGCCGAAGCGCCGGAGGCATCGACGACGGCTGTAAGCTTGTCTTCCAGGGACGCGGTGACGTTGTCGATCTGCGCCTGCACCTGTGTCGACATTTCGGCCATTGCCCTGTCCACCTCAGCAATAGTCGTTTTCACAACCAGAATATCGGCTCGAACCTCTCCGTATTGCGCCCATTGATGTTCAACTGTTCCGTGGTTGGCCAGCGCGTTCTGCATTGTGGCTTCAAGATTGGTATCAATATCGCTGGTCAAGCGGTCGCCGTCGGCCGAGGTAAGGAAATCGTCTGCGATTTCACCCAGATAATCATCGGCGTTATCGTTAGACATCCCCCTGATCCAGTCGGTATAACCGGACTCGTTACCCGTTCTGTCTACCAGTTGCGCGCGATACCAGAACTCCTGCCCGGCTTTTAGCCCGAGCTGGGTATATTCAGTAGATGGATAAGGTACGTCCGATAGCAGCAACGGATCGGAAAAATCGCTGTTGGCCGTGTACTGGATTTCTGTTTTGAGTGTATCGCCGGTGTTTCCCGGGAACCCCCAGTTCAGACGAATACCCCAGTTGATGGCCGTAGCCATAAAGCCCACTGGCTTGGGCGGATTGCCCACTTTGCCGGTCAACGTCTTCTCTTCTGAATATCCCCACCCGGAAGAAATTTCCGCTGCGTTGATAGCTCGCACGCGCACTAGGTACCGTCCGGCGTAAATCCCCGGGACGTCGAATGACGTGGTGGAGCTGCGCGGCACGTTAACCCAGTTCCCGTCGTTGCGGCGCCACTGCGCCTCATAGGCGATGGCATTTTGTGCCTTGTCCCAGCTTACGCGCATGGTTTCGACGCTGATATTTTGCTGAATCACCGAAAACGAGCTGATCGCGATGTTGACTGGCGGCGACTGATTACCTGGAGGGATCACACTAACCGGCCGCTGGTCAATGATGGCACCCGTATCGATTCGGGCGTATTTATCCGGATCGTGATTTGCACCCGTGATGGTATATGTCCCGTCATTGTTATCGGTGACACTTATTACCCGGTACTGCTGCGCATAGAGTTCATCAGATTCAATAACCCATACACCCTCAGCCTGCGGAGGTTCACTAAAGGCGGTTGTCACGGTAACCATTTCGCCGGACAGGGACTGAATCGTTCGGGATTGGGTGATACCCGACGGCAGGTTTACCATTATCCTGTCACCGGCCTTAGCACTTGGCACCCGGTCAAGTTTGAGGACGCGACCATTAACCGCGGATAATCGACCACCTAAATCTCGGCCAGAGATATTTCGGTCAGCGACAGCAATTATGTAGCCAGGCTGAGGGATATTGCCGTCCAGACCAACCTCAAGCGTTACAATCCTATCTTTATTGTTGGTCAGGATCCCCCAGCGCCCTTTTCTGTTAGCCTCTGACTGCCGGGTGCAACCGATGGCGGTGATCTCAAGCTGGTTGAAACCATAGCGCGCCACCAAAGCCTGCTCGAAGACGGGCTCCATTGCATCAGCATACCCATTTGCCGGATCAGACCAGGATACAAGAGCGTTCGTGTAGCGACTTTTGGTTGTGCTGCTGGAATACACAAATTTGCCGTCAACGACATTAGCTTGCGTGTAGGTAAAATCGACATCTCTGGGCATGTCTGCAAGGGCAACAATCTGGTCGTCTCCCCAGTAGGTCATGCCTCGGAAAATGGCGGCGAAGTCACGCAGGACGGTGTAAGCGTCATTCCGATCCTGAATGTATACGTTGCAGGTGTAACGAGGTTCAGTTCCGCTCCCCCCCTTACCATCCGGTACCGGTTGATCACAATACTGAGCGACCTGATAAAGCGTCCATTTGTCGATATTGGCTGCCGTTAGCCGATTACCAAGGCCGAAGCGGTCAGTGACCACCAGATCGTAAAATATCCACGCAGGGTTATCCGTCCATGCCCACTTAAATGCGCCCGTCCAGGTGCCGCTGTACGTTCGTGTTTCAGGGTCATAGTTATCGGGCACACGAATAACTCGCCCGCGAGGCTCGCAGGAAATTTGCGGTATTGAGCCGTTGAACTGGCTCGAATCAAATTCGATGTACAGTAGCGCGGTGTTCGGATAGCGCAGTTTGGCGTCAATCACCTCAGTGAAGCTCTGCAGCGTCATCGTGTCGCCGATCTTCGCGCTGTTTGCATCAGAGGTAATCTTACGCAAGCGGATTGTCCAGGTGCTGCCAGCCTGAGGTAAATCGATACGGTGGCTGCGTTCGTAACCTGATGTCGTTTTGCCGGTCACGCTGGTATTGAGTACCGTCTGCCATGTGCCGCCGTCCGTCTGCAGGTCAATCGCATAATTAACCGAGTAACCGACCAGATCGCCGTCGTCCTCCTGTTTGAAAAGCGAGGGCCATTTTAGACGCAGGCGAACAGCTGAAAGCTGCGTGTTGGTGAACGTGCGCGTCCACGCTGTAGAGCTGGAAACGTCGGAACCTACATTGATTTCATTTTCGGTACCCGGGATCCCTTGAATGTATTTTTGCGCCTGAGTTCCAGAACGAAACTCCCACGCCACACCGCTGAAGTTCTGTGAACCATCTGCGTTCTCAAGTGCGGTGCCATCGAGATAAATATCGCGCGCAGTAAGGCCACCAGCAAACTCCCCCTCTCCCAGCGCGAGAAGGATTTTTGCCTTGGCTACTGACTGCAGATCGTCTGGCTGTTCTGTAGGAGTTCTTGAGCTTGAACTGCCGCCCTTGCGGCCTTTAATAGCGGTTGCTATAGCCATATTGCGCCCATAAAAAAAGCCACCCGGAGGTGGCTTATTGAAATGTGTTTAATCTAGTAGAATTCAACTTTCGTATTCGCTGTCATTAGTACTGGCTTCGGCACAGGATTCCCTGCGCTCTGCATTCTTACTTTACATATCTCAGGAACAAGCTTTTCGCTATAATGACAAGTATTCGTTGCTGTATAACCATCCGAGTAAACTGATGTGTTTATAATTTTATAATCAAGAGGCTTCCTGTCTTTATCAACATAAGATATTTCGTTTTTAGAGAGGACCTTTCCAGAACCATAAAACTCAGAACGTATCAAATTAGAATTATCATCATAAAAATGCTCAGATATTTTCTTACCTAAATAATAGGTATCTTTAATTAAGCCATTCGAGTAAAGACTATATCGCAACTCGTCACCATTTTCATTTTTACTCAAAATATTACATTTTTCATCGAGCTGTATAGAGAAAGGCTTACCATCTCTCTGGCCAACAAGACTTCCATTGCTATTTTTTAGATTTGTTTCATGACCAGACGAAACGTTATCAAGATCTAAGCTTTCGACACAACCATTCTTAGCTAGTCTGATGGCGATTTTATAAGTGACCTTACCATTTTCTTCAACATCAGTATCTAATGATTTGACAGCTCCTTTAACTGGATTGAAATCAAACATAGTAGATAAATTATAGAGGAGAGGTATGTAATGGTTATCAGCTAAAGCCATGCCTGAAAATAAGGAAGTACAAAGGAAAAGAGTAGATATTTTTTTCATTTTTGAATCTAAGCTCAAGTTACCCCATATTAAGTAAGCCCATTACAGCATGCTTACTGCTGATCTTCAACATAGATACCTGCGGAGATGATCGCTCCACCGATGCGGCGTTTGCCGTAAAGGAGCGGCACAGGATTACCCTGGGCTGTCGTATTGGTTACTCCACCAAATGCGTAGCTGGCCTTATTGTCTGCCGATTGCTTGCTGGCTAGTCCTGTTGTCTGTGGAGAAAGCATTTGAACGACACCGCCAAGGGCCATCGCAGCGCCAAATTGCATTAGAGGAACGCCGACAGCACCACCGCCAAAGTATGACGCCACAGCACCAACTGCGACCAAAGCCACGCCTAAGATGGTCTGGAATACTCCACCACGTTTACTCCCGAGGATAACCGGCGCAATACGGATATCAGCACTACTCTGATCCATAGAGAGTTCGTCATCGTTCAGGTTACGCTTTCCACTGAATACAGCGTAAGTAAGCCCACGCTGCTTGCTGGTATTCAAAAACCGCTCGAAGCCTGGCACGATAACGCACAATGCGCGGATGGCTTCTTTTGGTGAGGCAACCGAAAGTTGGAATTCGCGGCCAAACGTAGTACCCAAAACACCATATAGGCGAACAGTACGGACGGATTCGCACATTATCCCTCCTGCATGATTAGGCTTTTATGCCTGACAATTTTCATGGTTCTCTCCATCCAGTAACCTCCATATGGCACACGTTGACTGAGGTGACCATAAAGATGATGGAGAAGCATGTTCCCCTCCAGTAAAATCCCTGAATGGTTCCACTTATTCGATTCCACCTGCATGATGATTAAATCGCCCGGCATTGGTGATCCACTGAATTCTCGGAACCCACATTCGTACCAGCAATCCTGATAGAAATTATCCGGATAGGAGTCCTCCCACCACGGATAATCAACACGGTAATCCTGAAGTTCGACATCATGCTCCTGCCGGAAATAGCTCATCACCAGCCCCCAACAGTCGTAGTGTCCGAGCACAAACGGGCGCCCGAGCAGCGGCAATTCTCCGCGGGGAGTAATGGTACGAAAGTCTCCTTCCGGCCAACTGACAATATGCCAGGGCAGCAACGTTGCATCGCATTGAGCCTTGTCCAGTTCGCTTGGTTGGGTCGTCGCGTCAGGGTGACTATGTACGATTCCCGTTATCGTCCCCCAGTCTTCAGCAGCGGCGTAATCCTCTGGTGAAAGGTGAAACTGTTCCGTTGGTTCAGCAGCCAGATTACGGCATGGGAAATAGCGTTCCACCCGGCTTTTCTGCGCTATCACGCCGCAGCATTCGTGGGGATAGTCTTTCGCAGCATGCGCCAGGATGTCCTGAATTGTTTTCTGACGCATGTTAACTCCTGATCAAAGATGTTCCTGGAAAACCACCGAAAGGAAGTTCATTGTGTTCACCAAACCGAAGCTTGCAGGCGGTGAGCGTGCCGCTACATTCATCCAATGAGGGATCGCTTACCGGATTGTTGTTTCTGTCGAAGTAAAGCGTGCCGGCATAATCGCACCCATCGCCGGTGCGGTACCTATTCCGGATGCACCATGTGCAAAGGGAATGCAGCTGTCTGGTCGGAATCATTAATCCCTGCAGATCCATCGGGCTGGTAAGAACAAACTCGATACTTTCACCGGGAAGCTCGCTATTTTTACCGTCGATATAGAAAACCCGCTTCCTCACCTGCAAGGGATCTGCTGTTGGATTTCCATCAGGAAAATTACGCGCATCCAGGTAATGCGCAAAAGTGTCATGAATCGTAACTTTGGCCTGCAGCATATCGTCATAGGCCAGACAGAGCGCAGTGATAGAGCTGTCAATGTTGGCAACAGTGAGCGTCGGCTGGGCGCTACTGCCATCGGTTGACGCTTCCAGTCCCTCGAGCTTATATGGCCAGGCACCATACTCTTCGCCCTGCCACCAGATACTCTTCGCCTTTAACTTTGATTCGTCGCCACCAGCAGCCGCAATCTCTTCTTCAGTATGCGGGAGGTTATAAGCGTGAAAGCGCAGAACGTCGTCCAGACCAAACACAGAACCGTCTACCTCAAGAAGACGTATTTTTTCACCAGGTTCGAGGCGTTGATAATCTTCAGTAATCATGGTGCGTATGCCTGTTTGAAGGTTGCTTTTATGGTCATCACTTTGCTGGATAGCGGCTGGGCTTTAATGGAATCAGCTTCAATCCGGTATAAACCGATTTCGCCAACAGGAGACGTCCAGATAAAGGATTTTGTGATGTGCTTGCGGCAAAAACTCAGCGCATCGAGCATCTCTGCCTTTTTTCCCGTTAAGGTCATCGGCCATGACTGTTTTCCAGGATTGATGCCTTCACCGACGATCTGTTCAAAGCCGTCTCCGAAGGATGCAGAGCGTGTTGCGTAAGTGAACTCCCCTTCCATTCCCGCTTGAATCTGGGTTCGCCAGGTAAATGTTTCGATCGCCACCTTTCCTCCGGGCATAAAAAAACCCAGCGAAGGCTGGGTTAATCACGTGAGATCCTATTTATTATTAAAACGATTCCACAGTCGAAATTCGGTAGACATAAGGCCCACGTTGCGATCCGTTCTCGTCAATTTCGTTGTATGTAATGATGCCGTCAACATTTAGAGGGACATCCAATACATCAATTGTGGCTATGTTTTTGTGGATTGTTGACCCCCAATCAAGAAGGGCTAAACCTTTCCCAAATTCTTCCATTACAAATGGGTATCGTTCGACTCCCCATGCCTCGTAGTTTTCTACAACGCCAAAACCGAAGGAAGCATTGTCATAATTGAGTTTTTTGTCATTCAGAACTGGAGAAACGAATGAAATACTCGATTTTTCATCCCCGACCCATAGAGCCGTCACCTTAACTGAAGCCATTTCGTGTCCCTTAAGCCATTAATTTCAGTGACATAATCATACCAGTCAAAATGCCCGGATGGTGGTTATTTATGGCACGATTACCAAAAAGGGATATAACAAATAACGGTCACTATTCATCATCTCGATCTCGTCGCATTCCAGATTAGACCACCAGGCTGAAGCTGTTTGGCAATTCCAGTACGAACAGACTGATCGATGGTCTGTTTGTAAGCCCGAGAAATAGCATCGTTATTGCCGGAAGTCTGCTGGTGAGTGTTCTGGTTTTGAACGACCACGGAAGTTTGAACGGTTACGCCGCCAGCTGCATTCGATTGCAGCCCATACATTGGGGCTGTGCCAACATAACCACCGTTTGCATACCCCTGAGCTCCACGCATAAGCGCATAGAGATTGCCAACACCTAATGCACTTGTCGCTTCCTTCGTAAACACAAACTCACCGCCGTGTACAACGCCTTTCGGTTGGTATTTACCGCCATCTCCCGTGTAGCCGCCTCCATCAAAACCGGGGACCAAACCACCACCTGAGAAACCAAAGAACGCGCCGATACCGGTTCCACCAAACGCTGACTTCATTCCATTAACCAGAGCCAGTTGGGTCAGCATCTGGGCGATGCCCTTGAGGAAAGTGGAAAGGAAATCTGAGAAGTTAGATTTACCTGTTGTGAAGAAATCAGTCAGGGTGCTGGCCATGCCGGTGAATGCGTTGCTGGTAACCGTCTGCACCTGGGAGTAGACATTGGTCGCGCTGTCTTCGAAATCAGCCCAGCCCTTTTTCGCGCCGGTCAACCAGTCGCCACGCAACCTGTCCTCTGCATCATAGTAATCATTCGCCGCTTTAAGCTGCTTCTTATATCCGCCATCATCCAGCGAACCACCTGAATTTTTCCAGCCGGCGGCGAGCTGGCTCTTTGCCAGCTCTCGCTGCGCCTGGCGGTCACTCATCCCCGCGCCACCCAGTAATGCGGCCTGTTTCTCAGCCATCTGCGTGACGTATTTCTGCGAGGTATCCATGCGCTTGTTCAGCAGTTCCTGCGCGGAAATCTGATCACCCAACAGGGCTTTCTGCCGCGCTAACTGCAGCGCCTGGTCTTTACTCGCCAGCAGGGATTGTTCCTGCTTTGTCAGTGAACGTGAACGCAAGGCCTCCTCCAGCACCTGAAATTTCGCTTCAGTCGTCCACAGATCTTTGCGCTGCTGGCTGATGGTGTCGTTCAACCCTTTATGCTGCTGCAGCGCGCGTAACTGTGCCTGAAGCGCCAGTAACTCGGCCTGAACAGCATCCGTGCTGCGATCGCCAGCCGATATAGTGCCCTGCTTTCCGGTTTTCGACTTTTTGCCAAAAGCAGCGACTTCTTCTCGATCCTTCTGTGTGGTCGCGGTTTTTATCTTGCGGGTGGTATCAAGGTATTTACTTGCACTAATGTCTGCGGCATCCCAGTCTTTTTTCAGCTGAGAAACGCTGTCGCCATAAGCACCGGCCATTTGTTCGTTATAGTCCTGCCATCCCTGCAGAGTATCTGTTTTCGCCCAGTCAGGAACGAGATTAATCGCGGCAGCGATAGAGGAAGAAATGATCTGGTTCAGCTTCTGGAAAACGATCGCTACGCTGTAATAAATTGCGTTGAATTCCTTCAGTGTGTTTGATGCCAGCTCTGCTACCCACTGACCGATATTCTGCATGGCCTCAGATGCCCAGTCTTTGATATCCAGCCACAGGCGACCAAACGGCGTCAGCGAGTCATAAGCCTGCTCTCCGCGCTCAGCCATTGTGTCGCCAAACAAATCCATGGCCTGTGTAACTGCAGCAGTCTGGTCCTTCTGCTTCACCAGCTCATCAATATGCTTAAGCTGCGAAACAGTCAGGAAGTTGTATTCTTCGTTTAGGCTCTGAAGGGCTTTAACAGGGTCTTTTTCGATGTCCTTATAGGCTTTGGTGATGTCCTGCGCTGAGACTATACCGGTCTGAACCGCCAGCGCCGTGGAGCCTGCTGCTTTTTCAAGTTGCTGCTGTGTCAGCGATCCCATGCCAACCAACTCAGTCATCAAACTCTGAACGGTTCCTACAGTAGCGCCAGTAGAGGCAGCAATAGACTGGGAGGAAGCCATAACCTGGAGCGCTGAAGTGCCAGCAATGTTGCCTGTCCTGATAATGGCCTTGTTAATTTCGTCGTAGACGGTGAAGTAGTCCGCTCCCGCTTTTGCCGCAATCAGAACGGCACCAGCCAAGCCACCAATGGCCACTCGGGCAGGAGTCACCATCGACAACATCGCTTTCAGAGCATTGCCTACACCGCCAAACGAATCGCGCAGCTGGCCGCCCTGCTGAATGGCTACCATATAAACCGGCATACCGGACGCCAATGAAGTTACGATGTCGGTCATTTGCATTGGTAGATAACGCATCGCGTTGCGGTATTGCCCCGCGCTAATCGCTCCTGACTTCCACGCTTCCTCCTGCTCTTTCAGTCGGGAGATCATCGCTGCAGCACGATCGGAAACGCCAAGTTGGGCTGCTTTTAGCTCTAACAGTTCTGCGCGCGTTTTTCCGATTGCTGTGACCTGCTCCTCCAGCGAATCGATAAAGGTTTTGCCCGCTGCAGCTGCCCGCTGCGCTGCCTGAGCCTGTTCAATGCGAGCCCGCCCCTCTGCGGTCTCAGACTCCATTACCTGTGCCAGTTTAGCCCGCGTTGTTTCAAGCACACTGTTGTAACGAGTAAAGTCCTCGTCTCCCACCAGCCCTTTACCGCGAAATTTCGCCAGGCTCTCCTGGATAGTGTCCAGCTCATCCAGCGCCTTGTTTACCGGACTAATTTTATTCAGCAGGTTCTGCAGTTCCTGACGCTGCTGCTTCAGGCTTTCGCTGTTCTTCTTCTGGTTATCGATGCCGGTGCGGAACGTACTGTTAAGGTCATCCGCTTTACCTGCCGCGGCGGACGCAGTCTCCTGAAAGCGATCAAGTGCCTGATTACCGCGCTCCAGCTCACTGGTATTTACGCGCAGGGAAATCGTGGCGATGTCGTTACTCATTCCGCCCTCTCTTTATGCATAACTTTTAGTGCGGCGCTCTCCATGATTCGGATGTCCGAAAGCGCGGTTGCCTCGTCGTCAATGTTGTGCAGACGCATTAACCAGGGCAAAACGTTGTAGTCGAGTCCGGATGGCCCGCCCATTCCCGTTCGCCATTGCGTACTGACAGCCTGAAACACCAGAAATGAAGGCCATACATCTGGCCAGACGTCGATGTATTGATCGTCGTAGTCATCCGGCGTAAGCCCGTAAGGCGCCAGTTCTGCCGCTGTGGGTTCAGGCGTATAGAACGCAGAGGCAACCGCTATCAGTTTTTTTCACGCTGCCCCAGGAGCTCGCGGTAGTAGGTTTCCGGGATGGCCTTCATCGCCGCCGGATAGTTTTCCAGCAGCACCGACAGGTTTTCCGCGTTGAATGCATCGGGAAGTGCCCAGCCAGCAATGATTTCCATCAGAAAATCAGTGGCGGTTTTACCTTCGAGTTTTTCGAGGTCTGCCAGTTCTTTAAGTGGCTTGTGGTTGAACGTGAACGTCAGCACGCCATCCTCATCGCCAGCGCGGGGGATCGAGACATTGGCCTTGAATGTAGGTTTGGGCTGAAGGGTGAATTTGGTCGCCATTGATACCTCTTAACGAAAAAAAGCCTCCGTGATGGGAGGCATGGAATAGTGAAAGCGCTGACGGGTCAGGCTGCAGCGTCAGTCACCTTGTAGAACGTCATCGCCGGTGACTGCAGGTTCAGCACCACACTTACTGTCTCTACCTCGTTTACCGCAGTAGTTGGCGTGTCGTCAAAGGACGCCGTGGCCGCCCAGTAACGGTTTTCCTTCGCCTTCGGCACGTACATGTAAGCCGCCACGGTATCTTCGTCTTCGTCCAACTGGCGCAGCAATGGATATACCGGGAGCGTGGAGTCATGCGCGATCGAGTAGGTCTGCGAGACTGCGGATTTATAGGTGTTCAGGTTTCGCTGGCGGTCATCACTCAGGAACTGAATCTGTGTGGTGTTCTGATCGCCGCCGGATTTCGACACCTCGGTAATTTGCGGCAGCTCGGTCCATTCAAGCACTTTGCGGATCGAACCGATACCGCCACCAGAGGCATATTTGTTTTTGTTGGTGGTATTGATATTGCGAAGAGTTACGGCGCTTTCGGCAATCGCATCAATTTTTGCAATGACGTTATCAACACCGGACCAGTTGCAGTTCACATGAACAATATCACCCACCTTGAGTGCGTCCGCTTCACTCACGGTGATCACCATATTTTCGGCGTTCGTCGCCCCGGTGAAAGTAATGGCTGGGCCATAACCCGATGCCAGATAGACATGAGCGCCGTTAGGCAATGCAAAGCCCATATTGGTTACTCCTTTAGAAATGGGAAAACCGGCAAAGAGCCGGTCAGGTTTAGAAGGTTGCAAGGATTAGCTGGAGATATCAGCTCGATAATTGAGACTAACGGGAACGGTATAAGAGACAGATGTAGTGATACCGCGGAAAACACCAGGCGTTTGATCTATCCAGCATGTAAAACCCCTGCCTTCAATCTCCTGCCCCTCGGGGAACAATTCAGCCACGCGGTCTGCCAGGGCCACAACATCGGTACGACCAGTGCCGACAGGGGCCACAACGTTTATCTGGTATACACCTGAATAAATGCGGCAGCGCAATCCAAGGTCCAGCGTACGCGGCGTGGCGGGCATGTCATGGACAGCAAGATAGAGCCCATCAGATGGCGGTGTGAAAGGCACGTTTTCCCAGGCAACTGGGATCCCTTCAGCATCAGCCCACTCGCCGAGCCTGGCGGCCAGCGCCGCCGCGATATCGGGAATCATTTAGTCACCTCCCTTACTGCTTCCTCAAAAAATCGCTGAAACTCAGCAGCAGTAATGCGTGCCATCCCTCCCGGAGCCTGGGAAGAGTGCCCCATCTCCAGTCGATACGCGTAAGGGACGTTGTTGCAGAAATAAATAGCCTTCATCCCAACTTTGAACAGCGACAGCGTGTAATTCCCTGCGGCTTTTGTCAGATTTCCGGTTTTATCTACACGACCCGTTTCATATGTGGTCGGTGCATCAAAAGACACCTGCCAGTTGCCTCGAAACCGTCCACCGGTATATCCCGGCGGCGCTTTGATATCCATCCCATCCACCAGTCGAGCCTTCTTCTTAAGTCGTCCGGTTTTAGTCAGGTTTGCAGGGTCCGCTTTTTGCGCTTCGTTATGGGCGTATACCGCCTGATTGTAAGAAGCTGCCGTCTGGTTGATGCCCCAGAGTTCGGGGTTGCCGACAGGTGACATCATCACCAGTTGATTAAGGATCCGAATGCCGACAGCTCGTACGACTGCTTCCTGATTCGCTTTGGCTTTGTCCACAAACGCGGTGATGGCAGCCGTGAACGCCTTGTTATCGCTCATGCTATGCCCTCAACTGAGATTTGTAGCAGAGCACCACACCGCCCGGTTTCACCGGATTAGGCTTAACCACGCGATGCCTTACGCCGTCCACGTCGATAAGATCGCCGGTTTTAATTTCCTTCTCAGCGGTGAAGACAATCCGAACATCGCCGTTTTCAATGACGGTCCCATCAATTTCGCCTGGCGCGTAATCCGTCTTCACGCCTGTGGCGGTGAACTGGATATCCTTGGAACGATGCTCCACACCACCGATGACGATTAACGTGCCCTTACGCGTGACGTTGTATGCAATGCCGTTCTGCTTGAGCATACGAGTCGTTGTCGCCTGCATTCGCTGATAGTTGATGGCCATTACGCACGCTCCGCGAAAGCATTGATTGCATATCCACGCCCACCAGCCAGGTCGCCGAGAATAGCCATTACCGCCGGGTAAGAAGGTGTAAACGCCTCACCATCGGCAACCGCATAGGTCATGGTTACGGCGCCTTCGACACGTTCGGTTTTAACCGCGGCCTCACGAACGCTTGAAAGCAAATCGCCATCAATTACCTCGATAGCCAGCATGCATTGTGCGGTGATAACCTGCCGCGGCACCTGGTCGGGTGGGAAGTCGTGTCCATCCAGAATGACATTTGCGCGTGGCCAGGCCAGCGGCTGTCGAGGGTCTGCTTTGAAACCTACCCAATCAAGCCCTTCCAGGTAGTCCATCGCCTTACTCAGTAACGGTGCGAGCTTTTCAGGCAGCTCAATCCCTCTCAGCGCGGCAAATGACGCCAGTTCATCTTCGCTGGCGTAACTGTTAACGTCAGCGGCGGTGATATCAGTAATAATCATCTGAGTATCCGGTGAATGGGGCTTCCGCCCCATCGATTAGCCAGCTGCAGGTGCGGTGAAGGTGATTTCCTCACTTGATTTAGCAATACCATCAACAGTACCAGTGACTGTGAAAGTACCTGCCGAATCAGAGGTAAGTTTGACCGTCGCCCCACCAGCAGAGCCGGTTTGAGAACTGGCAGTGCTGAGCGTGCCGCCGGTTGAATTCCATGCAACGGTTTTGCCGGAAACACCTGCGCCGTTTAGGGTGTACTTCAGGGAAATGGTGACCGCATCGGTGCTGTCAGCGGTTGCGGAGGTTTTATCCGCTGACAGCGTTACTCCCCCGCTGCGGATCCTAGCTTAATCAGAACGCCAGCCGTAGATTTGTTATTGGTGAAGTGCTTCTTCCAGTTACCTGCGGTGCCGATTTTGGTCAGGTCCGGGTTGTCACCTTTGGAGGTATCCCAGCTGTAACCCAGCAGGTCGACATTCACCACGCCTTCAGCGCGATAGCCAACCGCAAGGTTTTCCTGATCGTTGATATCGTAGGAACGGAAGCCCGGCGCCTGAGACTCGGTGACGGTAACCGCACCAGCTACCAGCCCAAGGATCGCATCAGCGTCCATGGTGTCGGTCACCAGCACAGGTTTACCCAGCGTGCCTGGCTGCCCGCCGTAAACCACCACTCCCGCTTCTTCATAGATTTTGTTGGCGATCGCCTCATCCACGATGTCGAAGTAGGTAGCGGAGTGCATAACGAAGAGCACGACACGGTTGAACTTGTCGCCGTACTTACGCAGGCCACGTGTCAGGGTCTTCTTACCGTCGGTCTCAATGTCGGCAGTGACCACCATATCCGCGTTGGCGCCAATAGCAGCCGTTAGCGCCTTCAGGCCATATTTCACGTAGCCTTCCAGCGTCGCGTCAGCAACATCAGTGCCGATCACTTCGGAAAACTCGTCTACAGAGCGGCCGCGACGTTTGAACGCTTCTTCGGTAGTTTCGTATGGCCCGTATTTCCACGGCGCTTTAACGGATACGGCTTCACCGGCGCCAATCTTCTTACCCGTCACCTTTTCGGTGGAGTTAACGTCACGCGATTCGATAGAGCCGCCCACTTTGTAGAAGGCACGCTTGCGGAAATCGCCTTCAATCAGCTCGTTATCCAGCAGGATCGCACCGTTGGAAGAGGCGTTGAAGATTGCGAGGTTATCCTGTCGTCGCTCAAGGAAAGCGGTCTGCGCCAGGTCGTCATAAATGATCAGGTCACTATTAACAGTGGTAGACATGGGTTAATCCCTTATTTTGGAAGTTTGAGGAAGGCCTGCTGGCCATGCTTGCGGATATAGTCCGCTTTGTCGCTGGCGCTCATTTCGGAACGTTTGAGGCTGCCACCACCGTTTGGTTTGTGTCCGCCCGCGCCGGTGCCTTCCGCGCGTGGGAACAGATGCGGAGCCGTCTCCTTAAGAGACTCCGCCCACTCAAGCGGGCTTAGTGGGGTTTTGCCGTCTTTACCGAACAGAACATCGCCATTTGCATCAACTGCTACGGCCTCGCCTTCGTCGTTGAGCTGGAATGTGCCTTTGGCACGCAGAATCAGATCGTCAGATGCTTCCTGCAGCGCGCCAGCTTTGGACGCTGCTGCACGGATTGCATCCCCCAGAACTCGATCCCGGAATTTGTTGGAGAACGCTTCGGCTTTGTCTGCGCGTTCATTTGCGGCTTTAATCTGCTTATCAACGTCAGCACGCAGACGCTCGGTGCGCTTGTCGAGCACCTCATCGATTTTTCCGGCGGCAATCAGCTTTGCCTCTTCGTCGTCGGAAAAACGCTGGAGGATCCCGCGCACTGCATCAGGATCGATACCATCAAAGCGAGACAGGTTTTCTTTTTGTTGCTTGATGGTGCCCAGCAGTTCTGAGTTTTTTGATTTCAAGCCAGTGACTTCGCTGGTCACACGCTCATCAATAAGCTTCTGGATTTCAGGGGTGATTTCGATACCACCGCCACCGCTGCCCTCGCCGCCGCTTTCTGGTGCATAGAATTTCTGAAGCATGTTTCGAATTAACATATTTTCCCCTAGGGATTTTGCCGGGCCTCGCCCATAAAAAAGCCCCGGCAGATGCCAGGGCGTGAAGTAAGATGTGGTTGTTAGTTGTCTGTGCCTGAGAGCTTCTTCAGACGTTCCAGGCTGATCCATTCGCCTTTGTCAGTAAACATATCAGCCAGGTTGATTTCACCCGCGCGGAACAAACGGCCACGCTCGGCACCCAGAACCTGATCCTGGCGTTGTGCTGGCTGACGCGCGAGCCATTCCAGATACGTGGTTTTAGCTGGTACCTGTCCATCCATGCTGGCACGAGTGCCTTCGTCCATTTCGTCGATATCGATGTCAAGTTCTCGCCATGACTTGAGAATCAGGGTTTCAGTAGAACGGCAGCAGAAATGAATCTTCCCGGGTCCCTGTAGGTAAGGCACC
Organism: Enterobacter sp. UCD-UG_FMILLET; assembly: GCF_000762975.1. Taxonomy (NCBI): domain Bacteria; kingdom Pseudomonadati; phylum Pseudomonadota; class Gammaproteobacteria; order Enterobacterales; family Enterobacteriaceae; genus Enterobacter; species Enterobacter sp. UCD-UG_FMILLET. The sequence goes on along the minus strand of NZ_JRJC01000032.1, from coordinate 12,720 downwards.
TTATGCCCGACCGGTTTGTTATCCAGGGTGTAACGCAGCAGGTCACGAATAATGCAGTCGTGGCTGGTTTTATTGTCCAGCGTAGACAGCCACTGCTTACCTTTCACGATATCGCTGTTGGCGCTGGTGAAGCAGTTGCGTGCAGTGGCAGCCAGATGATTAACGGCTGTTTTAGCGATGCTGGCGGCGTTTGCCCTGCTCATCTGCAGCGCGCCGTCGCGATAGTCTTTGTTGGCGTGGCCACGAACATTGCGGGCTATAGTTTCAACCGTGTCGCCGGCAAGATAACCCCTGCGGACGGCGTTCACGATACGCGCCAGCCTGTCCGATTCCAGATTATCCGCCCACTCACTCAGCAGCCGCCCCTGAAAGGGCTGCGCCATCGCCGCGGCATACACCATATCGGCTGTAATGCCCTGCAGCGGATAGTGAGACAGGACCTGTGATGGCAGAAGGGAGTCGAACAGGCTCAGCTGATAACTGGCTTCGTTCTTTGCCAGTGCCACCAGCTCATTTTCGAGCCCTGCCTGCATGGACGCTACGGCTTGATGGTTAAGTTCGCGCACGCTGCCCAGTAAACTCTCCAGACGATTAACGGTGAAGCTCTCAGGAGGCAATCTGTCCAGCGCATCGAGCAGGCGGGCTGACAGATCCGCGTCCGTCTCGTTAAGCAACTTCACCATCCGGTTTGCCACACCAGTGGCGTAGCGACTTAACCAGACGGAATGTGCGATCGACTCATCGCGCAGGCTTTCGTTAATGGTGGCCATATCAGCCTCCGGTCAACGTGGGTGCCTGATTGCGAAGCGCATCAATAACCTCGTCCGGGCTGTCTGCCGGGTCAATGAGATCGAGCTTCTGCAGCGCGCGAATCATATCGCTATCGCGCAGCGCACCGGACTGCCAGGCGTTGACGATCGCCGTCACCATGCCCGACTCAGCAACCTTCGCAATGAATTCCTGATTGATGGTGTAACTCGTCGTTTCGCCCTTGATGCCGAGGTATTTCGCACACCAGCCAAGCGCCAGCGTATAGGCTTCAGAAACGTTTGAAACGCAGATACCGAGCACCGATGTTGAGGATGTTTGCTCACCGCTCGCTTGGGTTGCCGTCTTCGCCGTGGCGTTCTGCTCAATCAGCCGGGCGCCAAGTTGCACCATGTAATCGCGCTTGCTGTCCATGGCCTCTTTAGCAAGCATGTTCGGCTGCGCCTGGGCATAACCAAACGAGCCCTCCTTGGGAAGTAAAAGCGGTGATCGGGAACCAATTTTCACGCCCTTCTTCTCGAGGTGATCGCGCCAGTTGGTATCAAGCCCGGTCATATACGGCTGTACCTGGCCACAGAACCACACGCTGTCTTCATAGTCAGCACTGTTGCGGTAATGTCCGTGGTTTATTTCCACCAGCGCGGCCAGAGGCGAATCATCGATAGTAGGATCATTGTTTTGGGCACCGACAAAGGTGAACGGGATTTCGTCCCAGTAGTCCTTTCCTTTCGGCTTTGGATGGTACTCACTATCAACAGTGTAGGTTCCGCTCGCGGTGCCACCAGCCCGGCGCCACACCCGGCAGATGAACCGGCCTTCTTCCAGCGCCAGTTCGCGGTACTGGATTTCATCCTTATAAGCGTAACCATCCGGCTCTTCTACGCATTCACGCAGTACCACCAGCACCAGCTGATCGCGCCCGTTAATTCGCTTTGTTCGCCAGTTGATAATGTTCTCTGCCGGATAGCGGAGGATGATCGCCTCATCGGAGGCTTCTGCGTAATCGACATAAAGCCCCTCTCGCGCAACTTCCAGCACGTTCTCGGCCACCAGTTGCGACTGCTGATAAATACTGGTGCCGGCACCGTCAGCATTGTCCAACAGGTAATTGAGCTTTTCAGGGCCGTTAAACGTGGGGGCCTTGCGATACGCCATCCCAAGCATGCCGATTTTCGTATTACCGGCAATGGCATAGAACACCGCGCGGCTCAGATAGTCCTCATTGCGCTTGCGATTGCGAGTGGATTTATCAGTTGGGTCGAGATAAGGCAGGTACTTATTACCCGCTGCCTTTACGGCCTCAGCTCCTTTGCAAAAGTCCCTGTATTTCCGCCAGGCAGCAGAAGCCGCCCGGTGTTCTGGTCGAACCCAGGTGATGTCGTCGTTTGCCATATCAGAAAGTGGTGTCCATGGTGATTGAGTATGCCGGTTTCACGATCGGGTAATCCTTCACGATGAAGTACCCACCAGCATCATTGGGGTGATCGTTATCTGCTGATTTATCCGGCTCGCCGTTCGCCGCCCAGATTTGCTGCTCGAGGCTTTCTGTGTAAACCGGGCAGTTCTGAACGTTAACCAGATAGCGGCGTTCACCGTTGGCGTTACAGAACATGGCGTTCATCGAGTTGATACGGTCCTTAACCGGCGGGTTGGCATCATCAACAATGACGCTGAATCCGGCATCGTTTAGCTGAGCAATATCGGTCTTGCTGGCGTTCTGCGATTTGCGTGAGTCACCAGAGGCATCCGGATAGATGTAAATCTCCCGGCTCTTCACGTAGCGTCCATCCTCGTAGCGCCAGAACTCTTCCTGAATGCGCTTAATCATCGCCGGCGTGTCGTAGACCTTCACCAGCTCACGAACCGCACGCGGCAGGCCATTACGCTTAACGTGAACAATCGCGGCCATTTTTCCAACGTTGAAGTCCATACCGATAAACAGCTGATCCCCATCCTGAATCTCGTCAGAACAGTTATTTAGCTTGCGGTTGAACGTGTGGTAAATGGTTCCGCTATTGAGGTTGGTGAACTTCCCGCGCAGATAGGCCTGAATCAATTCATCAGGATAAGAACTTAGCAGCGAGGGAATATAATCCGGGGGAAGGTTCTTCGCGTTGTCGAACGTGCTGGCTTGAATCAGACCGTACAGGGCCGCCAGTTGCGGTTTATCCCGCACAGCCTTAACAAACTGCTGGTAGACAAACTTGAAGCCTTCCGGTGTTGTCGTTACGTCAATGCCATTCCTCAGGCCCGGGATGTTGTAACGCATACGGGCGATAATTTTTCGCCAGGCTTGCTGCGCTTTAGCAGCCGCCATGACGTCCAGTTCATCGACCATCGCGTTACCGATTTTAAAGCCGACTATTGAGCCGGGTTTTTCCATCGAACGGCAAATTGTCGTCCCGCGGTACCGTCGCCCCTCGTAGAAGTGAACCTCTTTGTTCCCTTCATTGATTTTGACGTTCAAACCCCAGTCAAAGGCCACCTCTTCAATCGTCGGGTAGAAGATGTCGCGAATCTGCGGGTACGTCGGCGCGAAGTAACCCTGGTTAATCTTTGGGTGTTCCCACATCCCCTTACAGATGCCGCCACAACCCACCCATGTCTTACCGGAACCGAACCCAGCGACGTAGGCTTTGAACTTGTGCTGCATCGCGAGGAAGCGCGCCTGAGGAATGTTAAGTGTCGGGCTGATCCCCATCGTCTGCCCTCGCATCCACTACGTTGATATTGATCTGCACTGGGGTTGGTTCATCGTCATCACCATCACCGGCCAGCTCCTTGCGGAGTTTCTCAACCTCCAGCAGCCGGCGTTCGATTTCAATCTGCTGCAGGCGCTGCGCGAACTCGCTATCAGCCAGGCCAAGCCGTTTCATAACAGCTTCGAACATGCGCTCACGGCTGATTGCTGTAATTTCGACGCCATTTTTGCCGACCTTCACGCCTGAATATGCGAGCCTGGAAGCAGCCGGGAGTTTGCGCGTATCAGGGAAATAAGGCTGGCCGATGCCGTCACCATTACAGCGCGGGCATTCTGGATTGGCCTCTCGGGTGTGGTCGTAACCGTAACCGCCGGAATCTTCGGGTTCACGTCTGTCACGCTCAAGCGCCTCGAGTCTTTTCTCTTCGAACTCAACGGCATCGCGCCACTGGTACTGATGGCCGAATCCCCAGCAGTAACGGCACGCGCCGCGGCGGTATTGTGAGAGTTGGTTTGCATCGAAGGTGGCGAGCTGCCACATCTGCGCGAGGACTTCATCGGCACTGCCAAGCGTGCGTGCAATGGACGCTTTTTGCTGCTGCGCAATAGCCTGCGCAACGTTAGGATTCGCTATGAGCTGACGACCGTAGTTTGGGTCACTATAACCAGCACGCGCAGCGGCGGCCGTGGCGTTATTGTCCTTCAGATATTCAGCAATAAAGCGCTTTACCTTCGCGCTTAGCTTTATGTCCACCAGCGCTTCTGCGCTTTTATCTTTCTGCGCAGTGCGCACTATCTTTCGCGGGTAAATTTTTGTATTTTGCGCAGTAGTTTTCTTGATATAGCGGCGAGCAGTTACATAATTAAGGTTATGTGCCTCGCACCATTCCTTAGGGGATATGCCAGTAGCAGCGTGATCAGACAGGAACCGCTTCTGCAGCTCGCCCCAGTCCGGCTTAGCCATTGTTACCTCTAAACTGAATGAACTTTAGACGTCACTCACAGCTTCAGTATTTGAAGCAATGAAGTATTTTTCTCAAAGAAATCTTGAAATGAGGATTTAAGCTTATGAAATATGTATAACTACGATGACGTACAGAAAATCAAGGCTAATCTCGAGTGGATAGTGCATCAAGCCTCTGCCCGGTCTCATTTGCGCACTGAGCATGACCAATTAGTGATTTCCGATCTAATGGAACTCATCCAGACATATGAAACGCTTCTGGACCTTGTAAGCCAATTTGGAGCTTCCGTCTTAAATTCGGAAATCATAGCGGGTCTATCAATCACAGAGGAATTCATTGCTAAAGTTAAGCGGAATGAGGGTGCGATGTGAGCGATCAACACACTAAGTGGCGATTGATTTGTGTTTTGAAGCTTCAAACTGGTGGATTACAGTTTGAAGCTTGGGTTATTTAATTGCCGTACAGTCGATTGAAAAGCGCATTTTTCATCGCATTAGAATCAATCGGATCCACGTTTAACCAGGTCAATGTCTCACGATTCTTTTCTGCATTGAAATCAGAAAACACACCATGAATATCACCGCTATCAGGTGAGTAGAGAACAGCAATATTCTGTTCTGGACAACTGTGTGGTTTACACCCTGACAGTGCAATATACTTTTTGCCCGCAACTGTTACTTCGGTTGATGGCGTGCTCGTGCCACCACTTTTTACCCATGCAGGTAGTTTGTTTTTACTAATCAGCTGGGAGTAGCTTTTAGACGTGCTTTTTGCACTGGCGAAATCAGAAAGATACTGCCCCTCGGCGGCAAGAGCACTGAACGATACAAAAGCCATAGCAGCGATAAACACTTTACCTTTCATATTAATCCTCATTCCATAAAGACATCTCAACACTATACCTTAGCGGCTACTATGTCAGCCCTACAGTTAGCTAGAGGATTCCATATTACTGCCTATCCCAAGTGATTAACTCAGAATCATCCTAATAGCTACCGCTTATGCTTGTTGATTACGGACTGCTTGCCAGACTATTCAAGACTCTGATGAGGAGTTTGCCAACTCCAGGGAAACATCCATAAAAAGAGCAAGTGAAACTGAGACTCTGGTAGCCCTCCTTGTGAGGGCATTTTTTTACAATGCTGCGCTTCGCTTGTTAAATATTGAGTCTTTTCTACAATTTAATAGTGCTTTGCTATGTCAGGTAAAGCCGTCGTTCAGGAATACCCGTGTGCTCAAGGACGAGCCATCCCTAATTCTTTCTTTCCAACTCGATCTGCCTTATGCCAGCGAAATTATTGTTGCCCTTTTCTATTACAGCCAGTAGCGGCTTAATCCACAATACTGCCTGGCAGTACGTCATGGAGTTGGTGGCAACGGCACGATCATCGGCTGTGTCAGGTCCATTGGAATCGGTGTGCATGGCGCTGGCACGTAAACGGTGCGCGTATTTGAGCAACCCACCAGCAATGTCAGCAGGAACAGGCAGATCACAGGTTTTTTCACGGCGGAAAATCTCCCGGTATTCGATTACGGTTTCTTCGGTGCTGGTATCAATCAGGGAGTTGAGCCTATTGGCATGTTCTGCAACCTGATTGAATCGATTGAAGTTGAATGCCTGGGTAGCGATAACCTGCCCCTGCAGAGAATTGTCACTTCGCAGAACGTCGTTTTCGCTTTGAAGATTACTGGCCTCCGAGCAGCTCCGAACGAGGGCAACCGAAAGGCCAGCAATAATGACAACGCCGATAATACCCGGATTAATTTTCATTGGTCGAGCCCCCAGCACGTCAACGCACTTTCCTGTTCGCGCCGCTCAACCTGCCCATAACAGCCATTCTTTTGGCCTTTAGTCAGGCGGCAATCACGTCCACCGTCCTTAATCCACCAGCGGATTGCTTCGCATGCCCCTTTACGGTCACCTGCGTTGATCCGCTTATAGAAGGTCGAAGGGAAACATTTACCCGGGCCAATGTTGTACGGGCAGAAGGATGCTATACCGACCTTCTGCGGCTCTGTCAGAGGCACTTTGATATTGCGATCAACCCAGGCTAATGCCTTATCGCGTTCAATAGCGTTAACCTTCCGGCATTGTTCCTCAGTGGCTGTCATGCCCCTAACAACACGTCTGCCATCGATAAAGGTAACGCCGTGACATAAAGACCAGACCCCACCCGGATCAACAACGGCCACCAGCGCATTGCCTTCTTTCTCGCTGATGAATTGGTCGAAAATGAGTGGAGCAGATGCACCAGACGCGATTAGCGCCAGCACTGCTGCGCTGAGCTTTGCTTTACTCGACATCATTCACCCCGGGCCGCTTTGCGGCGATCCGCTTTGATTTGGAAATAGAGATTGGTAAGAAAGGTGAGCAAGCCGAACAGTAAACTACCGATCACACCTATAGCCGCCCACTGCTCTGGGGAGTAACCGTCAAGAAGTCTTCTAAACCAGTAAATGGCACTACCTCCCGATGCGCCGTAGGAAATGCCAGTAGTTATTTTGTCCATTCGATACATGCTCTCACCTCGCTCTATGCGGGTGCTGTCGTGAGAATAAAAAAAGCCCGCTTTTGAAGGCGGGCTAATGAGTTGACTATTTGTAAGGTAGGTGTGAGTAAGACTTATGCTCAGAGGTGAAGCTGTATCGGCTGATTCACTATCGGTCCAGGAGAATCACCGGGCATTCAGTAACTTCTCACGACTTAAAGAGTAGCAGTAGTTTTCCAAGCCATAAAAAAAGACCTGCGTTTTATGGCAGGCTCTCAAGGAATTTTAATCTTTTATTGTTGTTGTCATGGTGCCGGGTGCCTCCCGGTGACCCTACCCCAGTCAGCAAGGCCGCGTGCATACCTGCAGAGCGCAGTTGACTGGAACGCCCTTTCGCTTAGAAAGGATTCACCACATGCATAAATTACTCATGAAGCATTCACCCGGTCAATACTATTCAACATTCGCAAAAAAAAGCCTGCTCGGACAAGCAGGCATAAATAGCTAAGTTGGCAATAACTGAGGGAGTGGTGCCGGGTGCCTCCCGGTGGAAATGATCACAGCATTCATTCCCGCGCGCTGGTTGGACACTCTGGAGAAATGTCCTGCTGAACCGCCCCTCCGCTTAGGGGGATCCACCACTAAAACGCTTTCAGAAACATCCATTCTGCAGGATGCTTAAGAAGCATATGTGCAGTATGAAGAATCTGCCACGTAATCAAATGAATATATTCATTTAAATGGTACAGGAAGAGGGCCTTCAATCACCTCGGCCTCTCCGTTGTCGCAGATGTCGTCACCCTGTGTCAGATGCCAAATACCATTAAAAGTAAGTCCCGTCTCAAGGTCTTCTGTAACACCATTGCTAAAGTAAGCAACCTGTACTCTGCCGTTGTGTTGAATCCAGTAAAAGCCTTCTTCCATCATTCCCCCTCCTCTTTGATATAGAGATTATAAGAGGCGATGAATATTGATGATTTTAGTAATACTTAAATCGCTATTAAGCAAAAAGCCCCACGGGGTTAACCGCAGGGCTTTAAACGAAGGCAATAACCCATCGTTAGAGCAAAATTACCACAGATTCGGGAAAAGTAAATAGCTCACGATAAAATAATGCCCTATTTTGTTATCTGCTTAAGCTGTGCATCAGCCCATGCCTCTTCGATGTCAAACTTGGTGATTAGCTGATCGTAAAAGGGCTTAACTGACTTCTTCCAGGTATCGAGGCTGATTGCATCCGTTATCCCACATACAGCTGCGTAAGCCTCAGTTGATGGAATTCGCTCAAACCCCCGCCCACTGCAGCGCTTGCAATCAGCCAGTACCGGAACGCCCTGCTGCTCTGTAAGAGCCTGATTAACAGCTTTCCCGCGGCCATGACAATCTTTACAGGCACAGCTTACTACCTTCTTCCCCTTACACTGAGGGCAGAGAACGCGCGCTACCTCCCTGATCTGTCTATGCACCTCATATTCAGAAGGACGAATATCCTCCGCGCCTATATTCAAAGACATCTTCACGAATTTCTTCTCTTTTGCCGGAGTGTGAGACTTCATGCTGAAAACCTCAGCGTCAATAAACCCTTCCCCATTGCAGCCATCGCACTGCTTCACGCTGGCGGCGCTGCGGGAATAGTCCTCAAACGCGAAGGTGGCCAGCTGGTGCATCACTAATGGCTTAACCCTGGCATCCAGTTTGCGAAGTGCAGCAACCCGGTCGCACTTGGTCAGCGCGTACTGGGCCAGCAATTCGATCGCCCTCACCCGGTCGTTGTTGCTGATCCCCATCCTCCCGAGAAAGGCGCTGTAACCCATGGCGGCCCGTTCCTGCGTCATGCCCATAGCGGCCATAATATCCGTCCCGGTTAATGAGTCTGACGCCGTTGCACGCGGAGAATCACTAATCATTGTCGATTTGGCGAAGTGATATTTGAGGGTGTTTTCAAGGTTCATGCGGTCTCCAGCTCGGTGATGGTGAGTTCTAACTTCCCGCCCTTAACTACAGGCATTTTCACAACGTGATAATCCACAACTTGGCTGTCATCCAGCCAGAATCCCGACTTGGTTAAAGCGTCAAATGCAGCCTTCTGCAGGTTATCCAGATCGCGGCGCCGGCAGTCGGGCATGTGACATTCAATTCGGATTTTGAGTGGTGCGGCCGTCCGGATATTAAGCCGGGCGCTTCGAATGACAGTGGCCACCTCATAGCGATACGCTACGCCATCGGCGCTAACATGCGTGCGCCCGCGGTTGTGCCGGTAATACCGGTTATTGCTCGGCGGCCAGGGCAAAGTGATTTGATATGTCTTCACGTTGCCCCCCACATCCGGTTTCGCCAGCGACTGTCCGGGCGCGCTGGTGTGTTAGATGCCGGAAGGAACGCACTGACAGTCCAGGTCACGTAATCCGGATTAAGGCTGCGCTCTACTCGCACGCTGCGCGCTTTGTATCGCTTAACCAGTTCGTCGGCCTGTTCGGTGCTGCAATCGGTGTGGTGGAACCAGGAATACTTCATTCCATCACCCCGCAAAGCCAAGCAGCTGCGCGGCGACGTTTTCGGCCTCGTCACGGCTGCGGAATGAACTGGACAGGACCCAGCGCCAAAGTACATCGAGCGCAGCTTTATAGAGTTGCTGAAACTCGAGTTCGTCCATGTTGGCGAATGAAATGCTACGAGGATGCTTTTTGAGTGTGCCGTCAGGTAGCTGAATAGCATCAAAGTGCCCTGCCTCGACGATCACCCATGAACGGTAAGCATCGAAGGATTTGCATAGACTAATGCCATTCGTGACGCGCCGGTAAGCAACCTGCTCAAGATACTGCTCAGCGGCATCGATCAGCGCCCCTTCATTCCCACCATAAGTAGCGAGGAACTTGGCGTAGCCGGTGATCAGCTTCCTCTCGTTACTCGAGATAGCTCCTCCGGTTGGTTCCCAGTATTCAAAACCGAGATTGATGAGCGCGAAAAAGCGCCGGTGAAATGCCGGGTTTCGTACCCGCCTGAACTCGGCAACAAGAACATCGCCGAGCCGGGTTTTGGATTGCAGGATATCGCTGGTCTCGGGCGTTGCCGGGATCAGTATTCCTGAGTGGTGTTTGATAAGTTGTAATTCTAGCGCCATGGTTCTCTCCGTGGCGCATCAGGTATAGGTTGTTCAGGCCTATGAAAGAATAATATCAGACGGTGGTGTAACTCGGTACCCCAGTCGTTTTGCAAATTGCATAAACCCGTTGAGAGTGAAGATTTCTTCCTCTTCGAGTAATGGTCGTAATGAAACTATTCCATTTACTCGATAAACCAGATATCTCCCTTCCGCCGGGAAGCTATAGATAACTGCTTTATCGGCCCTTCTGACCACGTCGTACCATTGATCATCTGCATTAAAGGCATCTGCACTACACACTATTTCCCCCAGAGCGACTTATTGACGCGGTAAACAGTAATCGGGAACAGCCAGGGGAACGCAAACAGCGATACTCTTTGAAACTGCTCCAGTGAAAATCACGCGATTAATAAAACCACTCGTCCGCGCTTTCCCAGGTCTCCTGCACGATATGTTCGACCTCTTTCTTGTCGCCCCCGAAAACAGTCAAACCGTCATTAGTGGCACGCTTAATCGTAAGCTGGCATTCATCGAACTGTTTGCTGAGTCTTTTGAGCAGTTCTGACTCGAGCGCAGGTATTGCTCCATGAGGAAGTTTCTTCATGCGATCAATGGCTAACTCGATTTTCATACTTTCCCTCCGCGACAAAATACTGTATGCATATACAGTATATTTATAAACGTATCTCACGGATTTTGCAACGCATTAAGAACACAGAATGCAGATTATCAGTTTGAAAGTACATAAAAAAACGCCGAGGTAAGTCAGTATTAAATTTTACACGTGATCTCCATATGGTGCAGCCGAAGCGCGAAGGATGACAAACATCTTCATATAAGGCTGGAAGACCGCTGCAAATTCTGATTTACGCCTACAACAGCGCCACTAGTACAGGGATAGATTAAAATAGTTTGATGACTCTAACTCACTGTGACTTAGGATACGCCTATGAAAGAAATGAAAAGCAAGAGCCCAAGAATTGATCCTGCTGAAGAAAACGCGTTTTTTCCGTCTGACTATTCCCTGAGTGAATTTACAAGCCCGGTGACCGATTTAAGTGACTATGAATATTCAGAACACTACCAAGGAAACAAGAAGGTGTTAGTGATCGCAGCAGACGAACGCTATCTGCTTACGGACAACGGCTCCCTCTTTTCGACAGGAAATCATCCTGTGGAAACACTGGTTCCAATGTATCACATGCGTGCTGCTGGGTTTGATTTTGAGATAGCCACACTTTCCGGAAATATGGCCAAGTTTGAATTCTGGGCGATGCCCTCTCAGGATAAGTTAATTATGCCGTTCTATGAACGCTATCGTGATGCGTTCAGGCATCCTCGCAAGCTTGCGGATATAAGTGTGGGTCTGACAGCTCAAAGTGACTATGCAGCCATCTTCATACCAGGTGGCCATGGTGCACTAATTGCTCTGTCAGAAAGCCAGGCGGTAGCGGAAACGCTTCGTTGGGCGATGAGTAATGGCATATTTGTCATATCGTTGTGTCACGGACCTGCCGCTTTCCTCTCGCTCAGGCACGGTATAAATCCCCTTCATGGTTACTCGATATGTGCATTTCCGGACAGTGCGGATAGACAAACCCCCGATATCGGATATATGCCGGGACATCTAACATGGTATTTTGGAGAAAAACTGTGCGAAATGGGTATTAATATTGTTAATGATGACATCACAGGTTCAGTTCACAAAGATCGAAACGTACTGACCGGCGACAGCCCTTTTGCCGCTAATTCTCTGGGGCGGCTCGCTGCTACAGAGTTACTGTCCGCTTATGCTGCTCAACAATGAACGTCTAGTGCCCCAAAACGCGGCGGCTATTCTGCCGCCGTCTTCATTTTGCTTCTCCCTAAACCTAAGCGGATCTGGCGTTAATCTGCCGCCTTCTGAGGCACAATATTCATACCTGTAAAATTATCATATAGGTTCTCAAGGCTCCCTGACAATGCGGCAAACAGCAGAGCCTTTCCGTCCGGGAGTTTATCACTGATCCCAAGCCACTTCAGTTGCTGCTGTTCAGGGGCGTCAGTTACGGCGAACACGCCAGATAGAATATTACGCAGAGGAGAGTAAGCAATTACGATTTTTTCGCGTTCACAGTCATCAGGGTTACAGGCTTTCATGACGTAATAACGCTCTTCACGAATGGTCATTTCGAGAGTTGGATAATTCGATGCGTTACGGAGCACCCAAGTCGGCAGCTTATTCGCCTTCACCATCTGATGAACACAGTTTCGCGTCGATGAATTGTTAGCGAGCATATTAATAGTTATGTTATCGTTGGCAGAACTTCCTTCCGCTAACATCAATAATGAAACACCGATAAGGTTCCTGTACATGATAACCTCCTGTTCAGACATTTCTTTTTTTAAACTTCCGGGGAAGTCACGTTAGTAAACGTCTTATGTAAAGCATAACCACTTTTACGCGTTTTGAATGTATACCCAAGAACATGGAAAGAACGGCATTGTTTCAAAAAAGTAAAGATTGAACATATCATGTACATATTTTGATTAATATACGCACTAAATCTTGTGAATATAAGAAGCCCCCACCCCACTTATAACATATCTGAAAAAACAATTTATCAATTACATTCTCCAGGAATTATCTGTAAGAGCCGCACTTAAAGATTACCTCCCCACATTATTTTATTTACAATCCCTTCACCCCCACCC